>DATDJP010000166.1:0-25696 GCA_036520475.1 Polyangiaceae bacterium
CCCCCCCCCCGACTCGCAAAGGACAGCCGCTGTGAGGCGTACGTCGAGCTTTGCGCTGCCGATCTGACGCAAGACCTCGCCGCCGTACGAGAGCACGCTCAGGCCGCGCGCGCGCTGCTCGACGAACCCACGCTCGAAGACGACCTGTGGATTGCGGCGCGTTTGCTACGCGCGGAGCTCGCGCTGGACATCGGGCGTGCTGATGCCAGCGCGCGCTCGCCCAGCGCGTCGATCGAAGCGCGCCTCGACTGGTGGGCGGCGCGAGCCGACCGCGAGCGGCGGCGCGAGCCGGGCAGCATGGACGAGCTGCCGCTCACGGAGCTCGGTCGGCTCGCGAACGAGCGCGCCCCGCGCGCGGCTCTGGGTGCGGCGCTCGCCAGCGGAACACTCCTCGCTCGCCTGACCGGACACGGTGAGCTGGCGCGCAAGTTACTTTCGGGCGCCGCAGACGCGGCGCGCGAGCTCCTGCGCCGGGCACCGCCGGAGCTCCGAACGTCGCTCGCGGCGCTGCCGTGGGTGAAGCTCGCTCAGACGCAGCCCCTCGCGGCGATCGCTCCAGAGCAGATCGGCGACGTGGAGCGCTTGATTCGTGCGCTCGCGCGTCGCGACGCGTTGCAGCCGCTCCTCGACGACATCCTGGACGCGCTCGTGCTTTGGACCGGTGTCGAGCGCGGTCTTTTGCTCTTGCGTGCGCCGGGAGGACGGTTGGTCCCGCGCTCGGCTCGCAACCTGGCGCGCCGCGATCTCCCGCCGCAGCAGCTCGCGTTGAGCCGCACCCTGGCAGAGCGCGCGCTCCAGGAAAAACGGCCGGTGGTTGCGGTGGACGCGACGCGCGACCTCCCGGAGGTGCACGCCAGCGTGCACGCGCTCAAGCTGCGCAGCGTGCTGGCGCTGCCGCTGATCGCGCGTGGCGAAAGTCTGGGCGTCGTGTATCTCGACGATCGCGTGCGCACGGGGGCGTTCGGCGTTCGCGAGCTCGACTGGGTGCATCTGTTGTCCTCCCTGGCCGCGATCGCCATCGTCGACGCGCGGGATAGGCTCTTGTTGCGGCGCGCGGTAGGGCGCGCTGAGCGAGCAGAACGGCGTCTCGCCGACGAGCTCGCCGAGCGCCAGGTGCAGCTCGAGCTCGCCGAGCGCGAGCTGGCGCGGACGCGCGACGGTCGCGAGACGCGTTTTGCGTACGACGACCTCGTGGGCCAGAGCAGCGCGCTCCGGCACATGCTCAAAGTCGTCGATCGTGTCACTGCCTCGGACGTGCCCGTGCTGCTATACGGTGAGTCGGGGAGCGGCAAGGAGCTCGTGGCGCGCGCCATTCATCGCAATGGCCCGCGCGGCAGCTGTGCGTTCGTCGGCGAGAACTGCGGAGCGATTCCAGAGACGCTGCTCGAGGCCACCCTGTTCGGTCACGTGCGCGGCGCGTTCACCGGCGCAGGCCGCCCGCGCGCCGGGTTGTTCGAGGTCTCGGACCGCGGCACGCTGTTTCTGGACGAGGTCGCGGAAATGAGCCTCGGCATGCAGACGAAGCTGCTCCGCGTGCTCGAAGAGGGGGAGTTCTGGCCGGTCGGCGCGGAGCGGCCGCGTCGTGTCGATGTGCGCGTGATCGCGGCGACGCACCGGGACCTCGAGGCGCGGGTGGCGGCCGGCCAGTTTCGGGAGGACCTTTTCTACCGTTTGAACGTGATCCGGGTGTCCATTCCGCCGCTCCGCGAGCGCCACGGGGACGTCCCGCTGCTGGTACGCCATTTCATGGAGCGCCACTCCCCGGGTCGAAAGGTGCGCATGAGCAAGCCGGCGCTGCAGGCGCTCTCCAGCTACACCTGGCCCGGCAACATCCGTCAGCTGGAAAATGAGATACGGCGGGCGCTGGTGCTGGCAGACTCGATCATCGAGCTCGTGCACCTCTCCCCGGAGGTCTGCGAACGGCGCCGCGGCGAGCTGTCGCGTCTCAGCGGGTTGAACGTCAGGGAGCGCGTGGACGCCCTCGAAGCCGAGCTCGTCAGCGTGGCGCTGCGCCGGACCCAGGGCAATCAGACGAAGGCCGCGGAGCTCCTCGGGCTGTCGCGATTCGGGCTTCAGAAGATGATGAAGCGGCTCGACATCTCACCACTTTACTCCCAGGGCGCTGCAAAGTAGCTGGAGCCATACATGGATCGCGCCGCGCGCCCGATTTTGAAGTGGGCGGGAGGCAAAACGCAGCTCTTACCGGAGATTTTGCAGCGTCTGCCGAGCGCCATCGAGACGTATTACGAGCCCTTCGTGGGAGGCGCCGCGGTTTTTTTTGCGCTGGCGGCTCAGGGCCGTTTCAAGCGCGCCGTGCTGTCCGACACGAACCCGGACCTCGTCGGTTTGTATCGCTGTATTCAGCGCGACGTGGAGGGCGTGATCCGCGCGCTCGGCAGCTACCGCTACGACGAGCGCGAATACTACCGCGTGCGCGACTCGAAGTTGCCGCGGAGCCCGACGGCCCGCGCTGCGCGGCTGATCTTCCTGAACAAGACGGGTTACAACGGTCTGTACCGGGTCAACCGCGCCGGCCAGTTCAACGTGCCGTTCGGACGCTACAAGAATCCCACCATCTGCGACGCGGATAACCTGCGCGCCGCAGCGCGCGCGCTCCGCTCGGCCGAGCTCGAGGTCGACGATTTCGCGAGCCTCAGCCGCCGCGCCAAGCAGGGCGACGCCGTGTACTTCGATCCGCCGTATCTGCCCGTCTCGAAGACCGCGAACTTCACGGCCTACGATCGTCGCGCCTTCGAGCTGACCGATCACGAGAGGCTGGCAGCCACCTTCGCTGACTTGAACGAGCGCGGGATCGCCGCGCTGCTATCGAACTCCGACACGCGCGTGACCCGCAGTTTGTTCGCACCCTTCCACGTCGACACGGTGACGGTGGCGCGTGCCATCAACTCCAACGCAAAAAAGCGCGGGCCCGTCGCCGAGATCCTCGTCAGCTCTGCCGCCTGTTCAGAGCTTCATGCCCGGCGAAGGAAACCGGCCCGTCGCGCGACACCGCGCGCGGGAAGGCTCGGCTGACCCGCCACGATCTACGCCGCCGCCTCGGCCTCGAGCTCCTGAAACAGCAGGCCGAGCTCGGGCCTTCGGCGCAGCGGCTCACAGAAACGCGTGGCCAGAGCGAGCAGCTTGGCTTCGAGCTCGTCTGCACGCTTGCCCATCTCGCCGATGCGGCCCTGGCGCTCCGCTTCTTCTTTTTCCATGTCTTCTTGCTGCTTGGCGAGGTTGCTCCGAAGCTCCTTGATCTGAAACTCCAGATCGAGCACCTCCGTGCGCTTCAGCGCCACGCGTTCATCTGCCCGCCGCTGCTCGTTGCGGATGCGCAGCCACTCGTCCACAGAGGCGGCCAGGCTGCGGTAGGCCTGCGCCAGGTCTGCGTACGGTTCTTGAAAGCCGGAGCGACCTTCCCACACGAGCACCTCGGTGTGGCCGTTGACGAAGCCGTCGCGGTGTTTCTCGACCTCGATCGACAGCGCCGCGGCCGCCGCCACCGCGGCGCGTAGCTCGTCGCGTGCGCGGCTGGCGTCGATGCCGAGCGCGTCGACGGCGTGTCCGAAGCGCTGCCGGCCCTCGCGCCCGAGCGCCTCGATCGATTCGAGCGCGCGCTGATGCTCGACGCTCCGGCTGCGCAGCTCGGAAATCTGAAACACCAGAGCCCTGACCTCGGCCAGCAATTTCGCGAGCTCTGGAGGAGGCGAAGCGCCGTACACCTGCCTCAGCATCTGCTCGAAGACGGTCGTACGCCGCGCCCAGCGGTCGATGGCGACGGGCGGTAGCGTCTGGGCCGGTCCGCGCGAGCTTTCTTGCTCGAGCGTGAGCTCCGAAGGCGGCGCGATGCCGAGAGCGCGCGCGCTCGCCAACAGATCACCGTGCACGCGGTGCGCGTCGACCGGCCGATCTTTCGGATCTTTGGCGAGGAGCTCGAGCACCAGCCGGTTCAATTCCGGTGGCAGGCGCGTGTTGTAGCTGCGTGGCTCGGGCGGCATCTCCTTCATGTGCTTGATGAAGAAGGTGGCGACGTCGCTGCCTTCGAAGGGCAACCGTCCCGTGAACATTTCGTACATGATCACGCCGAGGGCATACAGGTCCGCTGCAGGACCCGCCTCGATGCTCGTGATGCGCTCGGGGGCCATGTACTGAGGGGTCCCGAAGACCTCTCCGGCGCCGGTTAGACGCGTGTCCTGCATGGAACGCGCGATACCGAAATCCAGCAACTTGACCAGATCGCTGTCGTCGTCTTTGGCGAGAAAGATGTTCTCCGGCTTCAGGTCGCGATGAATGACCTCGAGGTCGTGCGCGCGCGCCAGCGCTCGGGCGATCTGGATCAGGATCGGTAGAGCGCGATCCAGGGGGACCTTGCCGGCCTCGAGCACGTCCGCGAGCGTTTCGCCCTCGAGCAGCTCCATGACCAGGTAAATGCTGCCGTCCGTCTCTCCCTGGTCGAAAATCTCGATGATGTTCGGGTGGGCGAGCTTTTGAGCGGCCTTGGCCTCGCGCCGGAAACGCTCACGGATTACCTCGTTGTTGGCGAAGCTCGCGTCCATGACCTTGACCGCGCACGGTCGATCCACCAGCCGGTGGCGCGCGCAATAGACCGTCGCCATCCCTCCCTCGCCGATCACGTGTTCGATCAGGTATCGGCCGGCGATCGTGGTCCCAATGCGCGGATCATGGAACTCGATGAGCTGCGTTCCATCCAAAAAGCAAGTCAGGCTGTCGCTCGGGTACTTCAGTTTGCATTGCGGGCAGGCCTTCATGGTCCGAGCTCGGACCTATCCTGCGCTCGCCAAAAGCGGGTTTCCAGGGTAAACGGCAGAGCCGCGCGGCTCCCCGAGAACCCGCGCGCGTTCTCGCCTTTCCGCTGCATCCATGATGACATGTCCGGCGGGGCGGACAGTGAGGTTGAATTGGCACTATCGCGTCACAAGTCCGGACCTGTGCGCATCGAGGTTCCCAAGCCCGAGGACGAGAAACTCCGCTTCGGGCGGGTCGGTATCATCGCCCTAGTTGGGTTCGTGATCGGTATCGCTTGGCCGCGGCTGGCTGGAGTCAAGCTCGTCCCCGACCCGCCGGTCGAAGAGGAGGCGCTCACGCCCGTCGCGGCAACGGCCGCGCCGGCTCAAAGCGCGGCGCCAGCGCTCGTGAATCCCACGCCGGTGCAGCCGCCCCCGCCGAAGCCGGAGGCCGTCGAACGGGTTCATGTCTCACCGCCCCAGGTGACGAGTTGTCGCGACGCGCAAGGGGAGCGGCTTTCGACCTGCGATAAGCCGGATGTGGATCGTTTCGCCCGCGCACGTTTGCAGGCGCTGGCGAGTTGTAGCGGCGCCGCGAACGCGTCGGGCATGCTGTCCCTCGGTATCGATCTGGACTTCTCGACGAAGAAGCTCAGCGTGCTGAAGGGCAAGAGCACGACCCTGGCAGAAGAGCCCGCGAACGCCCTCCTCGCGTGCGCGAGAGCGGGGTTAGAAGCGGCGACACTGACCGATCTCGAACATACGGCGGAGCGCTACACCATCTTCTATCGCGTCGAGCTCTTGCCGGCGCCGCCTCCGCCGCCGGCAGCGGCCGCCGCCGCCGCGGCTGACGACGCGGGAGCCGAGGCCGCCGCGAGCGGACGCGCCACCGTGCTCTGGGAAGTTGCCATCCTGCGCGGCACAGCGAGCAAGGACGGCGAGATCGTGGCGCGCGTTCTGCAAGGCACTCGCCTCGTCGTGAGTGGCCGCCAGGGCGATTGGTACAAAGTGAAGTACGACGCGCGCGGCAGGGAAGGCTGGGTGTACCGCACCGCGATCGGGTTATGACTCGGTGTGTTAGCGCACGTGCGAGCGAGGGCGAGAGGCACATCCGGGGCGGTAATTGGATGCGGGTGCTCCGCTCAAATGCTAAGGCTGGAGGAGGGTGAGCGAGCTCGCAGTGAAACCGTCCCAGAAATCTCCAGCTTCGGAAGACTCGAACAGCGGAGCGAGCACTGCCGCGAAAGACGTTCTGCTCGTGCACGGCGTCAGCGAAGACGGCCGAGGACTTTCCGTCCTGCGCCAGCGCGAGGATCGGCTGGAGCACGGCGTGGTCCACCCGCTCGAGAACGGCAAACCGATACACGGCGAGGTCGTGCGCTTGAAGCCGCGCCCCGAGTGTCCGCTGGTCTGCGACGTAGAAGTCGCCGTACCGGGTCCCGAGCCGCAGGCCGCTGCACGGGAGGTGTCGGCTGACGCGCGCAAAGGTCCTGCTCAGGTCGCGAGCGAACGCTACCGCGAGAACTGGGACGCGATCTGGAAGCGCCCCAGCAAGCCCGAATTGACGAACTAGCGAGCGGTTGCGCCGGCTACAGCGCGTCCAGAACCTGATTCACTTTGCCGCGCGCGATGACGAACGTTGCGTCCACGCCGTCGGCGCGCGCGTAGAACACACTGACCGCGCGCCAGGCGTCGCCCGCGCCGATGCGATACTTCAGCTTCTGAATGGCCTCTCCACCGCCCGGCGCCGACTCCGCTGTGACGACCAACTCCGGATTCTGAAATCCTTCATTCGGTCGCACGGCGCCGACGTGCACCGCCGCCTCGGCTCGCATGCTGGCGAGCGCATCGATGATTTGCGCGATCTGCCCCTTGCTGAGGCGCGGCTGGGGACCTGTTTCGACGAAGCTGCCGCTCTGAAGCTGCAGCGTGATCGTGGCGCCCTTGTGCTCCAGGCGAATCGACTGGGTAATGCCCGGATCGATCACGAACGCGGAGCGATCGACGAGCGGCGTCTCCAGGAGATCGAGCACACGCTTGGGCAGCACGAACACGCCTTGTGTGCCTTCCAGGACAGCGTAGGCGCCGCCGCTGGTCGGATCACCGACGCGCAGTGTGCGCTGTCCCGTGCCGGCGCCGGTCGAGCTCAGCGTGAGACGCACCTCCAGCTTGGGCGGCTGCAGACCGTAGTGGCCGTCGTTCGTGTCCGAGACCCAACGATCCGTCGTGAGACTCGCGAGCGCATCGACCAGATCGCTGATGAGGTTCGGGTCTCCCGTGAACCCTTTGGGCGCGTCGAGGATGTAGCCGCCGGTCGGGTTCTTCGTCAGGCTTTGTTCCCTGCCCGGCGCCACGATTTGGAAGCGCTCGAGACTCCTGTCGTCGAATTGCAGGATCTGCCGGCTGCGAACGAGCGTGGCGTCGGGCAACAGCGGCGTGAGCGCGTCGCGGGGCAGTGAGAGCACGGCGCCGTCGTGCTTGCGTCTCACGTAGGTGGTCCCGTCAGGCCGCGGGTGGCCGAGCTGTACGGTTTCTTCCTTCAGCTTGCTGCTGCCGTGCTCGGCGACGGACTTGAACGTCACTTCACCGGCGGGCGGCGAAAGCCCCAGCTTCGCCAGCTCTGCGGCGTCCGGGATATGGTCGAGCGGCTCACCCGTAAGCCCGAGCATGGCGTCGAGGCGTTGATTGCCCGCCTCCATGTCCACGTCGCCCTTCGCCGGAGCGCGCATCACGAAGCCGTCTCCCTTGCGGTCGAGCTCCAGCCGGCGCTCGCCGATGCGAATGGCGATGCTTTCGACTTCGTCGCGGCGCACGCCGAACAGGTTGCGATCGACCAGCTCGCCCGTGGGGGTGGCCAAACCGGGCATGACGCTGCTCGGGACGCAAGCGGCGGCGACGTCGGGCTCGTGACGTAGCGCTACGATGCCTTCGCCGTTCGGACACTTGCCGCCGATGACGATGCGGCCGGGCGGGAGCGCCGTGTTCTTCGGCACCATCCGAATGGTGACCTGCTCGCCGCTGGACAGCGCCTTTTCTGCCAGCTTGGCGTCGATGAAGCGTTCGGCTTTGGTGCGCGCGAACTGGAGCAAGATACGGTTCAGCGCTTCGCGATTCACGCGGCGATCCGCGAGCATGCCGTCGAAGCGCCAGCCCCACTCATCTTGACGCAAGCGACGCGTCCCGCCCGCGCCGTCCACCGTCAGGGTTTTCAGCGACGCGGAGAGGTACGGCATCATCTCCTGGCCGCGTAGCTGTCCCACGTCCACGCTGAGCTCGCTCACGAGCTCCTTGGACACGATCACCACGCCTTTGCGCGGCGCGCTCTCGCCGGTGATCTCGAGATACGAGGCGCCGGACGGAGACGCGGCTTCCTTGCCGAGCAACAGCCGGTACTGCACCGGTCCCATGTCGATGCTGAACACCATGCGCGGAGCCTCGAGCCCGAACGCGCCGCGATTCACCTCGTCGGGCTTGATACGCCGCACGGCGGTCGCGAATTCGAGCGAGCCGAGCAGCTTGCGGATGGCGTAAGCGTCCGCTTCTTCCTTGACGGGCTCCGTGATCAGAAACGCTTCCTCGCCGCCGTCGGTAGCGGCGCGCTCGAGCACGATGCGCTTACCCTCGCGCTCGATCACCAGCTTTCGGATGTCGTCCTCGCGGTAGGCGGCCAGGACGTTGTTTTCGCGGGCGCTCTGCTCGCTGGTCGTCACGCCGCCGCTCGTCAAAAGGACGGCCACGACCAGCACGACGGCGATGACCGCCAGCGCGATGTTCACGACTTGTCTGCGCACGGCCTTGTTCATCGAGCTTCGCCGGATTCGGAGCCTTTGGCATTCGTGCCATCCGTGGGAGTATTGGGCGGGGTGACGGCGGGCGGCGGCGGCGGCGCCTTCGCTCCGCGACGCGAACGTCGCTCGGTTACGCGGCGTCGAAACAAGATGAAGCCGCCGATCAATGCCGCGGCGCCGGGCATGTAGACGAGGACGTAACGCAGCACTTCGCCGAGCGAGTCTTCGGTCAGGTTCAGGCCGATGTCGTGCGACGCCTTCTCGGGCACGCTGACGATGGCGGGCCGAGCCGACAGCCAGGAGAGCGCGCTCTCCATGAACATGCGCGTACCGAGCAGCGGCGTCTCGCGCCAGTTGCGCCCCCAGGCCGGGTTTGCGCTACCCACGACCACCAGGCGCGGTCCGTGTTTTTCCGTGGATCCGGCCGGCTTCGGCAGCTCCGCCGCCATCGCGACGTCGAACGGTCCCTGCGCGTCGCTCGGACCCTTTCGGACGGTCTTGCCCTCTTCGACGAAGGGACGGATATCTTTGAGGCTGAAGGCCGAAGCGCTCGTGCGAAGCAGCGCGGTGGGACTCTGTCCGGCGCTCTTGCGGAGGCTCTGCGCGGCGCTGACCATGACCTTGAATTCGACCTTCTCGCTGTCCTTGAACAGCCCCTTGGTCACGTCGTGGAGGACTGGCGTGGCGAAGTAGGTCTCGCCGAGGCCCGTCGGTAGACGCGAGCCCTCGTCCTGCTCGATCACGAAGTCGGCATTGAACTCGATGCCCGCGGCGCGCGCGATCGGATCGAGCCCCGTCGGGCGAATGCGGTTCTCTTCGTCCAGGACGGGGTTGGCCAGCAGCAACACGTTGCCGCCTTGCTTCAGGTAGTCGATGAGGCGCTGGCTGGCCTTGGCGGCGAACTCCACTTCCGGTCCGGCCACGATCACGACGCGACACGGTGCGAGCGGTGTCTGTTTCCCCGGCGCGGTCAGATCGATGACTTCGACGTCGTAGTTGTCCTTCTCGATGCGGAAACGGAACTCCGCGACCCCCGTCGGCCCGCCGTCGTCGATCGATATTTCTTGATGGCCGGTCGTAAAGCAGATCTTGGCGCGCTCGCGCTCGAGGACGTTGCGGATTCCCTCGGTCAGCGCCTGTTCGAGCTTGGGCCGCACGCGCCCGTCTGCTTCGTCGTAGGCGATCAGATCGTCGGTCGTGACGAACCAGTGCCGCTCGCCGCGCGCCACCACCATGCTCGCGTCCGTGACGACGCGCCCGTCTTCGGTCTTGCCCGCGAGCAGCTTGTACTTCTGCTGCAATGCCAGAAATTCCGCCGGGTTTTTGTCGGGGTCCACGTAGCGCGGCCGCAGCAGGCGCGTCTCGCCGCCGTAGGCCGTCAGCATGTGCCGCACGCTGAGGGTGAGCGGATCGCTGGCGCTCAGAAACACGATCACGTCCACGGGTTCCTTGAGCTCGTGCAGCGTGTCGCGCGTGGCCTGAGAAAGTGTATACAGGCCGGTGCTCGTCCAGTCCCAGCGCTCGTAGAAGCGTGCGACCAGGACGTTCGTCATGATGGCGATGACGACGGCAGCGGCGACGCCCGCCAGCGAAAAGACCGTCAGCGAACGCTGCGCGCGATTGCCCGGCGTTGCGGTGGGGGTCCCGGCGCTGGTCAACTCCACCTCCAGGACTCGACGACCCGCGCCGTGACGAACAGCGGTAGCGCGACCAGGCTACTGTCGAAGACGAGGCGGCGCAGATCGACCACGCCCTTGGAAAATTCGTCCATTTGCGTGAGCACGGACACGTGCGAGCACAGATCCCGCATCACTCCGGGCTCGAAGACGTATTCGCCCACGCCGAAGATGAACAAGCCGAACTGTACGAGCACCGTCAAGACGAGCGCCGTGAGCTGGCTCTTCGTGAGCGCGCTCATCAACGTGCCGACGGCGAGATAGCCGGCGCCGACGCCGAGCACGCCCAGGTAGCTCGACGCCACGACGTTCCAGTCGATGTGGCCCGTGTCTCTCAGGATGACGATGTAGAGCACGGTCGGCGCCCACATCAGCGCGTACGTCGTGAACGTGGCCGCGAACTTGCCGAGCACGACGCCCGAAGGGGTCACCGGCGCGGTGAGCAGCGACTCGATCGTGCCGCTCTTACGCTCCTCGGCAAACAGGCGCATGGTGAGCGCGGGGCACAACAGGAGCAGCGAAATCAGGAGGAAGATCGATTGACCGAAGTACGCCTGGACGGGCCCGGTATCGACGGACATCTGAGCTGCGCCGGCGATGTGCACGACGATCGAATAGAAGCTCATGCCCTGGATCAACAGGAACACGACGAGCAGGACCCAGGCCAGCGGCGTGACCCAAAGGCTCAGCATCTCGCGCCGGTAGATGGCGAAGAAGCCGCTCATGCTTCGTCCTCGCCCACGCCTTGTTCGGCAAGCTCGGCGTGGGTCAGCTGCGCGAACACCTCTTCCAGGGTCGCTTTGGCGAGCTGTGCCTCCCGCACGCCGACGGCAGCTTCGACGAGCGCGGCCACGGCGTTTTCGAACACCTGACCCACGTCGCCTTCTTTCTTCTCGAAGGTGACGTGCAGGCGTGTGACGCCGGGTGTCACGGCGTCCGCGGCGCTGCGCACGCGCCGGATGCCGCCCTGCGCCTCCAGAATGGCGGTAGCCCGCTGCTCAGGGTCCCGGACGAGCAGGGTCGCGGCCGTGGCTCTGCGCTGCGTGCGCAGCTCCTCCAGCTTGCCGGAAGCGACCAGCTTGCCACGGTCGATCACGATGGCGCGCTGGCACGTCGCCTCGACCTCGGAGAGGATGTGCGTGCTCAGCAAAATCGTGTGACTTTCAGCGAGCTCGCGCACGAGCTTGCGCACCTCGCGGATCTGATTCGGGTCGAGCCCCGCCGTCGGCTCATCCAGGATCAGGAGCGGTGGATTTGCGACCAACGCGTCCGCCAGGCCCACGCGCTGTTTGTAACCTTTGGATAGGTGACCGATCAGCGTGTCGACCATCTCCGTGACGCGTGCCTGTTCCATGGCGCGGCCCACGGCCGCCCGCCGTTTGGCTCGAGGCACGTGCTTGAGCGCCGCTCGGAAGCGCAGGTATTCACCGACCCGCATTTCCGGGTACAGCGGCGCGGCCTCGGGCATGTAGCCGATGCGTTCGCGTGCGGCGAGCGAGTCCTCCAGGATATCGAAGCCGGCGATGCGCACGCTGCCCGTCGTGGCACCCAAAAAGCCCGCTAAAATCCGCAGTGTCGTGCTCTTGCCCGCGCCATTGGGGCCCAAAAAGCCGACAATTTCGCCCTTGCCGACCTGAAAGGAAACGTCCTGCACCGCCACGACGGTGCCGTAGTCCTTGGTCAGGTGTTCGACCTCGATCACGAGGCGATGCCGTACCACGAAGTCCGAGCTTTTTGCCATGAGCGTTACTGGCCGGCCCCTCGGCGTGAGCTGAGCGTGGCAATGGCGCCACGGGCCCGCCGTACGCGCCGCAAAACACGCTTGAGAGCGTGGTATGCTGCTACGCAGTGTCCGACTTCCAGCGTCCTTCCAATCCGCCGCCAAGTCAGCCCACACCGAGCCGCGCTCGCGAACAGGCCAAACAGGAGACACGGGAAGCTTTGCTCGAGGCAGCCCTGGCAGAGTTCGCGGAACGTGGGCTGGATGCGCCCAGCCTGGATGCGATCTGCGCGCGTGCGGGCTATACGCGCGGCGCGTTTTACGTCCATTTTGCCGATCGCGACGAGCTGGTCGCGGCCGCGATGGAGCGGGTGATCAGCCGGTTCATGGACGCCATCATCGCCACCGGCGACGCGGCGCTCGACCTCGAGCGCTCGATTCGGCTGTTCACGAGCGTGGTGACGCAGGGCGAGTTCTTCATGCAAAAGAACGTCCGTGCGCATCAGCTCATGCAAGCGTGCGCGCGCTCGAAGACGGTGCGGGAGCGCTACGTCGCGCTGATCAATCAGGCCATCGAACGCGTGAGCCACGCGGTCGCCGAAGGACAGAACGCGGGCTCGGTACGCACGGACCTCGAACCCGAGCACGCGGCCAAGCTCCTGATCGGGCTCGTGCTCGGCGTGCAAGTGTTGAACGAGGTCGGCTACCCCGTGGACGCACCGACGGGCGGCGAGACAATTCTAAAATTGCTCACCGCCCACACGGCGGGTTGATGCCGCCTCACGCGCGCGGCTGATCTTCGGAGTCGGATTCGGCGCCTTCGTCCTCTTCGAGGAGCGCGCCGTGGCACTTCTTGAACTTCTTGCCGGAGCCGCAGGGGCACGAATCGTTGCGGCCGATCTTCGGGGCAGCGGCGGCGGGGCGGCGGTCGGGAGACGGCGCGCCGTCTAGGAGTGGCTGCTCCACACCCCCCGCGGGCAAGGGCAGGGGCTCTCCGTCGCTGGGATGGCGCGCGATGGCCGCGTCGAGCTCCGCGTGGTGGCGTTGCTCGGCTTCGGCTTCGAGCGCGGCGATCTCTTCCTGGCGCTGGATCTGCACCTCGAACAATTTGGCCAGCACCGTGCCGGAGGTCTTGGCCATCATGTTCAAAAACAGGTTGTAGCCCTCTTTTTTGTACTCGTTCTTCGGGTCGCGTTGCCCGTACCCGCGCAGGCCGATGCCGTCGCGCAGGTGCTCCATGTTGGAGAGGTGATCGACCCAGGCCTCGTCGATGGTCTCCAGGTAGATGTGACGGAATACGCGCAAGAGCAGCTCGACCCCGACGTCTTGCTCCTTGGCCGTGTAGAGCTCTTCGCCGCGCTTGTAGAGCTCGCGGACCAGGAGCTCACGGTCGTTCACGTCTTCGATGCTCTTGTCGAGCTTGACCTTGAAGTGCTCCTGGAACCCTTCGTACACGCCTCCCCAATCCCAGTCCTCGGGCGGCTTGTTCTCTGGGCAGCTCTCTTCGACGATCGCGCTCACTTCGCGATCCATCAAGTCGAGGAGCCGTTCGCGCTGCTCGCTCAGGCACGCGGAGACCTTCTCGATGAGCTCATCGTAGATCTGAATCGGAGTCAGCCTGCGCCGCTCTTCGATGTCGAGCTTGATGCCCCAGAGCTGATAGACCTCGTGCTGCAGCGCGGGGAGCTCCACCAGCGTTTCGAGGCCCTCGATGTCCTTGCGCTCCGGTTTGCGTGGCTTGCCGCTGGGCTCGGTCAACGTCAGCGGCTGCTCGGCGAACATGGCGAGCAGCTCGGATACGTGCGGCACGACGCGCTTTTCGATCTCCGCGTCGACCGCGATCTCGCGCGTACGCCCCGTCGGCTTGCCGAGCTCGTCGAGCTCTTCCGGCGCGTAGGTACCGAGCAGCAGCTGCTGGCGCAGCGAATACACGGTCTTGCGCTGCGCGTTCATCACGTCGTCGTACTCGAGCAGGTTCTTGCGGATGTCGAAGTTGCGTTCCTCGACTTTGCGCTGCGCGTTCTCGACGCTCTTGGTGACCCAGGGATGCTCGATGGGCTCGTCGTCCGGCATACCCATGCGATCCATGAGGTTCTTCACCCGATCGCCGGCGAAAATGCGCATCAGGTCGTCTTCCAGCGACAGGTAGAACCGGCTCGAGCCAGGGTCCCCCTGGCGTCCGGCGCGGCCGCGCAGCTGGTTGTCGATACGGCGTGACTCGTGCCGCTCTGTGCCGACGATGTGCAGGCCGCCGTTCTCGATGACCTCGTCGTGTTCCCTGGCGCACGATTCTTCGTAACTCTTGACGAGCTCTGCGAATTCCGTTGTTTGAAGGTCCGGGTCCTTGCCCTTCTCCTTGAACTCCCAGCGCGCGAGCATCTCCGGGTTGCCGCCGAGCAGAATGTCCGTGCCGCGGCCGGCCATGTTCGTGGAGACCGTGATGCCGCGCTTACGCCCCGCCTGAGCCACCACGTACGCTTCGTTCTCGTGGTGTTTGGCGTTCAGCACGTTGTGCGGAACCTTCTTCTTCTTGAGGATGTTGCTGATCGCCGCGCTCTTCTCGACGCTCGTCGTGCCGACCAGCACCGGCCGCCCTGCCTCGTACGTCTCGAGGATCTCCTTGATGACGGCGGTGAACTTCTCGCGCTCCGTCTTGTACACGACGTCTTGCTGATCATTTCTTACCATCGCCTTGTTCGTCGGGATGGCGACGGCTTCGAGCTTGTACGTCGACATGAACTCGTGGGCTTCGGTCTCTGCCGTACCCGTCATGCCGCCGAGCTTCTTGTAGAGCCGGAACAAGTTCTGGAACGTGATGGTCGCCATCGTGCGGCTCTCCTCCTGGATGCGCACGTTCTCCTTGGCTTCCACCGCTTGATGCAGGCCGTCGCTCCAGCGCCTGCCAGCGAGCACGCGGCCGGTGAACTCGTCGATGATCAGCACCTTGTCGTCGGGCGACACCATGTAGTGCTGGTCGCGCTTGTAGAGCGCGTGAGCACGGAGCAGCTGATTCAGGATGTGCAGGGCCTGGACGTTCGCCGTCTCGTACAGGTTCTTGATGCCGATCAGCTTCTGCACGAGCTCGACGCCTTCGTCCGTCAAGGTCGCGCTGAAGCCCTTCTCGTCGACGTTGAAGTGCTCGTCCTTGCGGAGCCGCGCCACGATCTCGTTCAGCGTGCGGTACTTCTCGCTCGCCGCTTCGGCGGGGCCGCTGATGATGAGGGGCGTGCGCGCCTCGTCGATGAGGATCGAGTCCACCTCGTCCACGATCGCGAAGTTGAGCTCGCGCTGCGCGTACTCGAGCGCGGAGAACTTCATGTTGTCGCGCAGGTAGTCGAAGCCGAACTCGTTGTTCTGCCCGTAGCAGATGTCACACGTGTACGAGCGCTTCTTCTCCGCGTCCGACTGCTGGTTGACGATCGTGCCGATGCTGAGGCCGAGGAAGTTGTAGAGCCTGCCCATCCACTCGGCGTCGCGCTTGGCCAGGTAGTCGTTCACCGTGATCAGGTGCACGCCCTTGCCCTCGAGCGCGTTCAGGTAAATCGGCAAGGTGGCGACCAGAGTCTTGCCTTCGCCGGTCTTCATCTCGGCGATCCTGCCCTGGTGCAGCACCATGCCGCCCAGCAGCTGGACGTCGTAGTGGCGCATCTTCAGGGCGCGGCGCCCGGCTTCGCGGCACACGGCGAAACTTTCGATCAGGATGTCGTCGAGCGTCGCGCCGTTATCGAGCTTCTCTTTGAACTCGGCGGTCTTGGCCTTCAGCTCCGCGTCACTGAGCTTCTTGATGCCCTCCTCGAGATTGTTGATCTCGACGACGAGCGGCTTCATGCGCCGCACGTGACGTTCGTTGGAAGTGCCAAAAATCTTTTTCGCTACCCAGGTCAGCATGCTTTTGTCTCGATCGCGTCTTCAGCGAGGCAGCCGATATCCCGAGCGGGGCCAAAGCCTCGCCACTGTCATCGATGCGAGCCACACCGCGGTTCTTTGCTTCGCTCTTTTAGCTACATGGGGCCGGGCGTGCCAGGACGTTCCACGGGTATCCGCAGGGAACCCGCCGGAGCGCGCCCGCATTCCCGCAGGCCGCAGCACGGCACTGACCAGTCCCTGGGGCCTCAAAGCCCCGTTTGTGCTGGGTCTTTCGTGTGAGCGGGTCCACTCCGCAGCCTGACTCTTCTGTCGGTCCATTCTGTTCCCGGCCGACGCGCGCGCGGGGTCCTGCTAGTCGCGTGCTACCCTCCGCGCGCTTTCCGCCGAGAAGCGCCCGACCGCACTCATGGACCTTCTCTACTTCATCATCCTCATCGGCTCGCTGATTTTCGTCCACGAGCTCGGCCACTTTCTGTTCGCGAAAGCCTTCGGTGTGAAGGTCCTCACGTTCAGCCTGGGGTTCGGTCCGAAGATCCTGAAGCTGCGTGGCCGCGAGACCGAATACTGCATTTCCTTGCTGCCGCTCGGGGGCTACGTCGACATGCTCGAGGCCTCGAAGAGCGACATCGTCCTGCCCGAGGACCGCAAGCGCACGTTCGAGTCGCTCCCTCTCTACAAGCGCCTGGTGATCGTGCTCGCCGGTCCGCTCATGAACTTGATCTTTCCCGTGCTCCTGTACTTCTCCGTGTTCGTGAGCGACGGACCGTTTCTGCCGCCGATGATCGCGGTGGTTTTGCCGGGGCACGCCGCACAGGGGAAGCTCGAGCCAGGCGACCGCATCATGTCGGTGGACGGCGAAGACGTCGGCACCTTCGACGAAGTGAAGCGCATCATCGCCAAGAATCCCGGAAAGACGCTGCGCTTCAAGGTCTTTCGCAACAACAAGCACCACGACATCGAAGTCACCGTCGAAGACACGACCGATCGGCACGAGCTCGACATCGTGCAGCACGTCGGCTCGATCGGGATAACCGCGAGCCCGCCCGCGCCCGTCATCGGCATTCCGAGCACCGACGCGCCGGCGTATCGCGCGGGCCTGCGTACCTTCGACGTGGTCACGCATGTCGGTGGCAAACCCATTCGCCGCTACATGGATCTGGTCGCCGAACTCTCGGACAACCACGGCGAGACCATGCCCGTCACGTACCTGCGTCCCATCGGCGTGCCCGGCGCGCTCGGGGGCCTCGCCGACATGGCCATCTTCGAGGCCGGCGTGGTGGCGCTCACGCCGGACGCCAACGGTACGGATCTAATGAGCCGCACCGGCATCGAGCTGGCGGATCTGTATGCCGCGGTGGTGCCTGAAGACTCCTATCTCTACAAAGCGGGCCTGCGTCCCGGGGACAAGATCCTGCGCCTCGACGACGAACCGTTGCCCGCGTGGTCCACGTTCCGCGAACGGCTGCTGGCGGGCCTCGATCGACCCCATCGCATCGACTACCTGGCTGCCCGCGATGGCCGCACGCGTTCGGGGACGTTTCAAGTGCGACGCGAAGAAGTGCAGCACTGGATCCCGCTTGCTCCCGAGGAGCGCGTCGAGCACCCGGCGCCCATTCGCTACGCGCTCGAGAAGGCCGTCGAGGAGACGGTCGCCGTCACGCGTTTCATCCTGATCGCCTTCGTGCGCCTCGCCGAAGGAAAGCTGAGCCTGGATTCGCTCGCCGGGCCCATCAAGATCTACGAAGTTGCCGGGCAAGAGGGCAGGAAAGGGCCGGACTATTTCATCTGGGTGATGGCGGTCATCAGCATCAACCTGGGCCTCTTGAACCTGCTGCCCATCCCCACGCTCGACGGCGGGCATCTGATGTTTTTTCTGATAGAGGCTGCGATGCGGCGCCCGCTGCCGCTGCGCGTGCGCGAGATCGCCCACCTGGTCGGCATGGTGATCTTGCTCGGCTTGATGATCCTCGTGTGCAAGAACGACGTGGAAGAGCGCTGGGACGTGATCGTGAGTCAGGTGCGCGAGCTGATCGGATGAGCTCGCAGCCGAGCCCGCAGAAATGTCGTCTGCCCACCGCTCGCGACATCGCCGCCAGGGTTTTGGTGCGCGTGCTCGAGGACCAGTCCTATGCGGCGCCGGCGCTCGACGCCGAGCTCCGGCGTCATCCGCAGCTCGACGCGCGTGAACGAGCCTTGGCGACAGAGCTCGTGTACGGCACGTTGCGGGTACGGGCGTCGCTGCTCGCACGACTCTCGGCGCTCGCCCCGCGTGGCCTCAAGGGCGACACGCAGGTGCTCGCGCACCTTCTGCTCGGCGCGTATCAGATCTTGCTGCTCGATCGCGTTCCCGCGTTCGCCGCGGTGGACGAAACCGTCGGCGCGCTGCGCAAGCTGCGCGGCCCAAAAGTGGCGGGCTTCGCCAACGCCGTACTGCGCAAGCTGGCGGGCGGGGCTCCGCTCGACGAACGGACGGCCATCGTCGAAAGTGCACCAGCCTGGCTCTTGCGGCGGCTCGAGGCCGCGATCGGAAAGGAAGGCGTCCCGGCGCTGCTCGGAGCCGCCGACACGCCTCCGCAGGCGCTGCGCATCGTGCGCACGCTAGACTCGATGACCTGGCTCGAGCAGGCGAAACCCGGGCGTGCCTCGCCGCGGGCGCGCTTGCTGGGGAGCGCCGGCGATCCGCGCCGGCTCGGGGGTTTCGCCGAAGGGGGGTTCGTCGTTCAGGAGGAGGGCGCGCAGGTCGTGGGGCTCGCGCTGGGGGTGCGGCCCGGGGAGCGCGTGCTCGACGCTTGCGCCGGCCGCGGCCAGAAGACCTCGCTCTTGGCCGAGCAGCTCGCCGGCACGGGTGAGCTCTGGGCCGCGGATTTGTACCCGGCGAAACTGCGCTTGCTCGAAGAGGATTTCGAGCGGCTGCGCTTGCCCGCACCGCACACGGCGGCGCTCGACTGGACCGTCGGGGCAGCAGGCGTGCCAGGCGAGTTCGACCGCGTGCTGATCGACGCGCCGTGTACCGGCACCGGGACGTTGCGCCGCCGTCCCGAAATCATGACGCGGCTCGGCGAGGGTGACCCCGCGCGCTTGGCTGAGCTCGCCACGGCCATCGTCCGCGCGGCTGCCGGCAGGGCGCGCGCCGGTGCACACGTGGTGTTCGCGGTCTGCAGCGTGCTCGCAGAGGAAGCCGAAGCCGTCGTGTCCCGCGTGAGCGACGTGCTCGAGCCCGCGCCCTTCGACGCGCCCGAAATCGCGCACTTGTTGGCGCCGGATGCCACCGCGTTTCGGCTGCTCCCGGCCGAGCACGGGACCGATGGCTATTTCGTCGCCTCATTTCGCCGGCGCTGACGAGGGAGAGTTGCGTCCGGCGCGCGATCGCGTCAAACATCGCCCATGACTGACCCCGGTTTGAGCGGCGTGTTCACCGCGCCCGTGACTCCGTTTACGGAGGACGGCAGCGCCGTGGACTTCGCCGCTTACGAAGCGCTCGTGGAGGCGCAGCTCGCAGCAGGTGTTTCGGCGCTGGTGCCGTGCGGAACCACCGGCGAATCGCCCACTTTGACGGACAGCGAGCAGGTCGAGCTCGTGCAACGGACCGCAGCCCTCGCGAAGGGACGCGCGCTGGTCTACGCCGGCACGGGGTCGAACAACACGAAGAAGACCATCGAGGCCTCGCGCGCGGCGCTCGAAGCCGGCGCCGACGGCGTGATGATCGTCATGCCGTACTACAGCAAGCCCTCGCAGGAGGGCCTGATCCGGCACGTCGACCTGGTGGCCAAGGCCGTGAGCGCGCCGGTCATCCTCTACAACATCCCCGGCCGCTGTGGCGTCGATCTCAGCGTCGACTCGCTGCTGCGCGTTCTGGACGCGAACCCGAACGTCGTCGGGCTCAAGGACGCGAGCGGCAACGTGCTGTACTGCCAGGACATCGTCCGGCGCGCGGGCGATCGCATTTCCGTGCTCAGCGGCGACGACGTGCTGACCTTGCCGCTGATGAGCGTCGGCGCCCGCGGAGTGATCAGCGTGACTGCCAACGTGTACCCGAAGCAGGTGGGCGATGTGGTTCGAGCCGCGGCCGCGGGCCGCTGGCAAGACGCGCGCCGCGAACACCTGCGTCAGGTGCCAGTGCATCGCGCGTTCTTCATCGAGCCCAATCCGGCTCCGGTCAAGGCTGCGCTGGCGGCTCAAGGCCGCATGCACGCCACCGTGCGGCCGCCGCTCGTGGAAGCGAGCGCACAGTGCCGCGCCGAAGTGGCACAGGTGATGCGAGCGTTCGAGGCGTCGTGAAGATCGCGTTACACGGCGCAACGGGCCGCATGGGGCTCGCCCTCACACGGCTCGCGAACGCAGCTCCGAACCTGCAAATCGTGGGAGCGGTTTGCGCGAGCGACGACCCCAACGCCGGTCGCGATGTCGGCGATCTCGCGGGTGTCGGGACGCTCGGCGTCGTCGCTTCGCCGGACCTGTCTTCGGGGCTCCTCGGCGCCGACGTCGTGATCGACTTTTCGACCGCGTCCGCCGTGCCCAGTCTCTTCGCGGTCGTGGGCCGGCAAGGTATTCCGCTCGTGAGCGGGACGACCAATCTGGACCCTCAGACTCAGCAGGCGTTGCGCCGCGCTTCCGAAGTGGTGCCCGTGCTGTGGGCCGCCAATATGAGCCTGGGCGTGCAGGTCCTGGCCGAGGCCGTCGAATGGGCGCTACGCCGCCTCGGCCCCGACTACGACGTGGAGCTGGTCGAGGTTCACCACCGCAGGAAGATCGACTCGCCGAGCGGCACGGCGCAGCGCCTGGTCGAAGCCGTCAAGCGCGTGCGCAGCCCGGTGCAGGAGCTGCACGGGCGCGACGGCAATGTCGGGGCTCGCACCGCCGAAGAGATGGGCGTCTTCGGCGTGCGCGGCGGCGACGTGATCGGCGACCACACCGTGTACCTACTCGGACCCGGTGAGCGCCTCGAGTTCACCCATCGTGCATCGAGTCGCGATCTGTTCGCGCACGGCGCCCTCCGCGCCGCGCAGTTCGTGGTGCAGAAGCCGCCGGGCCTCTACACCATGGCCGACGTGCTCGCGTAAGTCTGGGAGCCGCGACCTGACGTCGCTGTGTGGCGCGCCGTTCGGCGTTACTTCGGCTGCGGTTCGAGCTCGCCGGCTCCTGGCGCGGAGTCGCGCTCGGCTGCGGCCGGCTCCTCTGAATCGGGTGCCGCGGCGCTGGTCGATTCCGTAGCGTCGCTCGGTGCCGCGACTGCAGCGGCCTTCTTTTTGGCTTTCTTGCTGCCCTTCTTCTTTTTCTTCTTGGGCTTCGCAAGCTCCGCATCCACGTCGGGATCCCGCAGCTTGGACTTGGCTTCGCTCTTCTCGTCGTACTCCTCGTACCAGCCCGCCGGGATACGCTTCTTGAATGACCAATAAAGGCCGAAGAAGCCGATCAGGGCTCCCGGAATGCTCAGATACTGGCCCATGTCGAACGTGGCACCGACGAACACCTGCGGCTCTTTGTAGAACTCGACGATGAACCGGAGCGGGAAGTAGAGCGCGAACCAGAATGAAATCAGCGCGCCACGCGGGCGCTTCTCCTTGCCGAGCGCGCGATCGAAAACAATCAGCGCGACGAGCACGAAGATGCCTATCGCAGCTTCGAAGAGCTGCGTGGGGATCCGGTAGTTGATCGGATCCTCGTCGTAGCGCGGGAAGCGCACGCCCCAGCTCTGGTCGGTCTTCTTCCCGACGATCTCCGAATTGAAGAAGTTGCCGATGCGCACCAAGGTCGCGCCGAGCGCGCCGGAAAACGTGAAGCGGTCCGCGCCTTCGAGGAACGGAATGCGGCGGCGCTTGCAGAAGATGTACATCGCGGTCGCCAAACCCACGACCGCGCCGTGGCTGGCGAGCCCGCCCGTCCAAATTTTGAAAATCCACAGCGGATCCGCGAGCGCCTTGTCGAGGTCGTAGAACAGCACGTGGCCGAGCCGTGCGCCCAGGAGCACGCCCAGCACGCCGTACACGATGAAGTCGCCCGCTTCCTCTTCATCGCCTCCGCCGCGCCGAATCTGCCAATTGAGCAGCGCGTAGCCGCCGAGAAACACGCCGACGAACAGAAGGCTGTACCAGCGCAGGGGGAAGCCCCCGATCTGGGTGATGATTGGATCGATTTCCCAAGTGAATTTAGGCACCGCGGTAAGCCCTCATTTTGCGCTCCGTCTTTAGCGCATCCGTATATTCCAAGCACCCGTCCTGCGTAAACGAGCACGAGCCGGAGCCCGAATGCGGAAACCGTGCCGAGCACATGCCCGTAAGCTACTGCAAATCTTAAGCAAAACGTTCGGCGCGCCTGCGCGACAGTGGGGACGCGACCCCCGCAAAGAGCAACGCGGCGAGTAGGAGTGGCGCGTTTGAAGCAACGAGCTCCTGCGAGTCTCAGCCTTCGCGCCGGGACTTCAGGGCTGCGAGCTCTCGTTCGGCGGCTTCTGCGCGGAGCTGAGCTTCATCCGCGCGCTGGCGTTCCGCGTCGGCGCGGCGCTGTTCTTCGTCCGCGCGGCGCTGTTCTTCGTCCGCGCGGCGCTGTGCTTCCAGCGCGGCCTCCTCGGGCTTGGATACGAGCACGCCGTCCGGCGAAAAGAAGCGCAGCTCGCGATCGACGATGCCGAGCTTCAACTCGAGCTGCTCGCTCGTGAGACACCCGGATGAATCCGGCGCCATTGCCTGGTAGCGGCCGCCGACGAGACGCCATCCTTCCAAGACCGCCGTCTCCGGATCGAAGACGAAGTATTCCGGAGTACGAAAGATGTCCTGGTAAATACGCTTCTTCTCGCCGCGATCGACGCGCGCGGTCGAATCCGACGCGATTTCGACGATGAAGTTCGGGTAACGGCCGCCTTCTTCCCAGACCACCCAGCTGGCGCGCGGTTTGGTGCCGTCCACTCCGAGCACGACGAAGAAGTCTGGACCGCGAAAGTCGTCGGATTTTTTCTGAACCGGGCTGAAATACACCGTCAGGTTGCCGCCGGCGAAGTAGTCCGTCCGCTCGCGCCACAAGAATCGAAGCGTGGCGATGAGCGCCAGCATCTGCATCAGGTGCTGATAGGTCTCCATCGGAGGCTCGTCACTCAGCCATCCTCCCGGCGGCGGCTCCGGTACGAGACGCTGTGGACGGCCGCCCGCAAGATCGTCGTCTTCAAGCGGCTGCGGCTCCATGTCTCGACTCTACCATCCGCTACCCGGGCATGCCGCCCGGTGGAGTCAGGCTCCACCCAAATCGGCCGAATTGGCTGCGGATTGCGCGTTTTGTTGGCCCGAAGCGCGGTGCGTTCGTGAGCACGTGCTGACCGTTCAGTGAGGGATCCGCTGTGCGTGATCGCCGCCTGAGCTCCGTCAGCGTGCGATGCGTTCGATGAGCAGCGGTCCGAGCTTCGGTTTCGCAGGACCGATTCTGAAGGCCCGTCTCGCGCGTTGCAGCAGCGCCTGAGCGGCAGACGGGTTCCGAGCGTGCAGCATTGCGAGCGGCTGCCCTCGGTCGACGCGTTCGCCCGGCTTGACGCACAGCTCGATCCCGACGGCGGGGTCCACGGGTTCATCGGCTCGCATTCGACCAGCCCCCAAAAGAACCGCGGTCAGCCCGAGCTCGAGCGCGTCGCAGGCGTGGACGTAGCCCGCTCGGGATGCCAAGACTGCTCGTTTGTGTCGAGTCTTCGGCAGACGTTTCGTGTCGTGCACGACGCGCTCGTCGCCGCCGTGCGCTCGCACCAGGCGCGCGAAGCGCTCGAGGGCGGCGCCGCTGGTGATGGCCCGTTCGAGCGCCAGGCGGGCTTCACGCGCATTTTTACTCACCTGTGCTGCGAGCAGCATCTCCGTGCCCAGAGCAAACGTGAGCTGGCGGGTGTCTTCGGGGCCCTCGCCCTCGAGCACTGCGATCGCTTCCCGCACCTCGAGTGCGTTGCCGATTGTACGGCCGATCGGGGTCGTCATGTCGGTCACGAGCGCTACCGTCGTTTTACCCGCGCGGCGGCCGGCTCGCACCAGGGCTCGGGCGAGCCGCTCAGCGGAGGCCAGGTCTTTCATGAACGCGCCGGGCCCACATTTCACATCCAGAACCAGGCCATCGATGCCAGCCGCGAGTTTTTTCGACAAGATGCTGGCGACAATCAGCGGAATGCTCTCAACGGTGCCCGTGACGTCGCGCAAGGCGTAGATGCGGCGATCCGCCGGGGCGAGCTGATCGGTTTGTCCGATGATGGACACGCCGATTTCCCGCAGAATTCGCGCGAAGCGCCGAGTATCCAAGGCGACCGAATAACCCGGAATGGACTCCAGCTTGTCCAGGGTTCCGCCCGTATGCCCGAGTCCTCGTCCCGCCACCATCGGCACGGCGACCCCGCAGGCGGCTACGAGCGGTGCCAGACAGATGCTGATCTTGTCCCCGACTCCTCCGGTCGAATGCTTGTCCACCTTGGGTGCGTCGACGGAGCGCAAGTCGAGCACCGTTCCGGAGTGCAGCATCGCGGAAGTGAGTGCCACCGTCTCAGACTCGCTGAGGCCACGCAAGAAGGCCGCCATGAGCCACGCGCTCATCTGATAATCCGTGATCCGTCCGCTCAAAAACCCGCTGACGAGCCCATGGATTTCCGAATCCAGCAGGCGCAGCCCGTCCCGCGTTTTGATGATCAGCTCGACCGGATTGACCCGACTCGCGCCTCGGCTCGACGTACTAAGGCCGCGGCTCAATTTTTCAATCCCACGTACGGCACGTACTCGAGCCCGAACGTCTCTGCCACGGCGCGATTCGTGACATGCCCGCCATGCATGTTGATGGCGCTCTTCAAACGCGCGTCCCGGCGCGTCGCCTCGTCCAAGCCCCAGCGAGCGACCTTCAGGGCGTAAGGCAAGGTAACGTTACAGAGCGCATAGGTGCTGGTACGGCCGACGGCGCCCGGCATGTTCGCGACGCAATAGTGCACGACACCATCGACGATGTACGTCGGAGCACCGTGCGTCGTTGGACGAGTCGTCTCGACACAGCCGCCCTGATCCACGGCGACGTCGACGATGACGGCGCCAGCTTTCATGCTGGCCAAATCCGCGCGCCCTACCAGGCGCGGCGCGCGGGCGCCGGACACGAGCACGGCTCCAATCACCAGGTCAGCCTTCACGAGCTGATCGCGGATCGTGTGGCGATCGCTGAAGAGGGTGGTGACGTTCTGCGGCATGATATCGTCCAGGTAGCGGAGCCGATCCATCTGGATGTCCAGCAACACCACGTTGGCGCCCATACCCGCAGCCACCTTGGCCGCGTTGCTGCCAACGACACCGCCGCCCAAGATCACCACGTAAGCCGGTTCCACGCCCGGCACACCACCGAGCAGGATCCCTCGCCCCTCTTCGGGTCGCTCCAGATACTTCGCGCCTTCTTGAATGCTCATGCGCCCTGCGACCTCGCTCATGGGCGTGAGCAGCGGGAGGCGGCCTTCGTCGTCCTGCAACGTTTCGTAAGCGAGCGCCGTCGCACCGGATGAGAGGACGCCGCGTGTGAGCCGTTCGTCGGCGGCGAAGTGAAAATACGTGAACACGATCTGCCCCGGACGTAAGAGCGGAATCTCGTCGGGTTGCGGCTCCTTGACCTTCACGATCAGCTCGGCGCGCTTCCAGATGTCCGCGCGGTCGCTCACGACCTCGGCGCCGTTCGTTGCGTATTGAGCGTCCGGGATACCGCTGCCGAGGCCGGCGCCGCTTTCGACCAAGACGGCGTGCCCGGCGCGCACTAGCTCCTCGACACCGACGGGCAACATCCCGACGCGGTACTCGTGACTCTTCGTCTCCCGCGGGACGCCGATGATCATCGCCGAACTCTGCCTCCGTGACTCATGTGGATATGTGGCTGCTCAGGCCATCGTGCTCCGCTCGTGCCAGAGCCGTCCAGTAGTCT
>DATDJP010000167.1:0-10052 GCA_036520475.1 Polyangiaceae bacterium
GCACTTTCGATGCGCGCCGCGAGCTGACGAGAGCTGCCTCATCTACCCGAGGTCACGCTCCGTTGGCGGCCTTCTGCAGTGCGGGCTGCGGCGCGGCCGCGGCGGGCACCTGCCGCTCACCGAGCTTGGCGCGATCGCCGAGCACGACGGCCTTGTTCATGACCCAGCGCGTGCGGTCGTAGTGATCCAGGTTCTTGTTCAGCACCACCTGGAAGCAAGCCGCGTTGCCCTGCTCCGCGATGATCGTCGACCATGCCAGGAAGAAGTGCCAGATGCGGAACCAGCGCTCGCCGTACGCTGCGACCACGGCGTTCTTGTTGCTGAGCCAGTTGTCGTGCCACTTCTTGATCGTCCAGGCGTAGTGGATGCTGACGTTCTCGACGCTGTGGGTCTCGAAGCCCGCCTTCTCCATGGCCTTCAGCATGGGGGAGGGACACAGGCTCGCGTCTGCGCCGGGGAAAATGTACTTGTTCATGAACAGGCCCCAGATCAGATCTTCGGGGCGCAGGCCGCGGCGCAGCCCGGTCCACTGCAGCAGAAAGAGCCCGTCGTCCGCGAGCAAGTCGCGCACCTGCTCGTAGAACGAGACCAGGTTCTTGACGCCGACGTGCTCGACCATCTCGAGGCTCACGATCTTGTCGAAGGTCTGCTTCGGGATATCGCGGTAATCCATGCACAGGATGCGCGACTGGTTCGACAGGCCCGCCTCCTGAATGCGGCCGTTGCCGAACTCGGTCTGGCGCTCGGCGAGGGTCACGCCGGTGCTGTCGACGCCGTGATTCTGCGCCGCATAGCGGGCGAGCGTTCCCCAGCCGCAGCCGATGTCCAGCAAGCGCTCTCCCGGCTTGAGCTGGAGCTTCCTGCACACGAGCTCCATCTTGTTGTCTTGCGCCTGCTCGACGGTCTGGCTCGGGTTCTCGAAGAAGCCCGACGTGTAGACCATGCGCTCGCCGAGGAACCAGCCGAAGAAGTCGTTTCCACGGTCGTAGTGCTCGCGCACGATGCGCTTGTCCTGGCTCTTCGAGTGGATCGTCACCTCGGGCACGAAGTTCGTGACCGCCCACGAGAGATGCTGCTGCGTGAGCGAGTACTTGACGAACAGGTTCCGGTTTCTCAGAAACTCGTAGATGTCGCCAGGGATGTCGAGATCCCCATCGAAATAGGCCTCGTACAAGACCGACATGGGAATGCGCTTGGACGCGTAGCGCTGCGCCAGCTTGCGATCATTGAACACGACGTGGTCGGTCAGGCTTTTCATGGAGCACCTTTCATCCCGGAAACCCCCTGGTCCGCAAACGTCGCAGATACCAACATTGAAGGGGGCCGTTCTGCAACACCGCAATGGCGGCAGTGGGACGCGCTTGTCTCTCGTCTGCCGCGAGGTGTCCAGCTTCCAGGGAAGGCGATCGTCGCGAACGCGCTCGTGCCTCGGCTTTTTTTCGCATCCAGTACGCAAGTGCGTCGCGTCTTACGCAGCGACAAACCCGCAGGACTCTCGCGCATTGCGCTTGTCCTGAACTCGTAGCAGGCTCGGCGCGCGCGAGATGATTCGCATTTGCTTCGTCTGTCTCGGTAACATTTGTAGATCGCCTACCGCCGAGGCCGTCATGCGCCACCTCGTCGAAAAGGCGGGGGTGGGCGGGGCGATCAGCGTCGATAGCGCGGGGACCGCGGCGTACCACGCCGGCGAAGTTCCCGATCGGCGGTCCCGCGCGGCAGCCCGGCGGCGCGGCATCGAAATGACGGGCCGCGCTCGTCAGTTCAAGGGGAGCGATTGGCAGGCGTTCGACTACGTCGTGGCCATGGATGCCGAAAATCTCCGCAATTTGCGCGCTATCGCCCCGGGTGACGGCGCGCTCGGAAAGCTGCATCTCCTGCGATCGTTCGACCCGCAGGCGCCGCCGAACGCGCCGGTGCCCGATCCCTACTACGGCGGAGATGAAGGGTTCGACGAGGTCCTGGATCTGTGCGAGGCGGCCTGCTCGGGCCTCTTGGCTCGCGTGCGTCGTGAGCACGGCCTGTGACGGACTCGAGCTGGCGCGCGAGCGTCGAGGCGGCGCTGGGAGCCCGCATTTCCCGTAGCCGTCCGCTCTCCGGGGGCGACATCAACGAGGCGTACGCACTGGAGCTTGCCGACGGCAGGCGTGTTTTCTTGAAGACCAATGCGCACGCCGACGCCGCCATGTTTCTCGCAGAGGCGCGCGGCTTGGCCTGGCTCGAGCAAGCGCGCTGCCTGCGTGTCCCGTCCGTAGTCGCCGTCGCTTCCGGAAGTCGGGAGGCACCCGGATTTTTGGTGCTCGAGCTGATCGAGAGCGCCCGGCGCTGCTCGGACTTCGACGAGCGCCTGGGCCGCGGTTTGGCGGATCTGCACCGCTCTGGCACGGCGAGCTTCGGGCTCGATCACGACAACTTCATCGGCCGCCTGCCGCAGAGCAACCGCGTTCAGTCGAGCTGGCCGGAGTTTTACTGGCAACAGCGCCTGCTCCCCCAGCTCGAGCGCGCCGCTCAGGCGGGCCACGTCTCCGTCGCCTTGCGCAAGCGATTCGATCGCCTCGAGCAACGCCTGCCGGAATGGGTCGGACCGGCGGAGCCGCCCTCCCGGCTGCATGGCGACTTGTGGGGCGGCAATCTGCACGTCGACGAACGAGGTCTGCCTTGCCTCATCGACCCAGCCGTGTACGGCGGCCATCGAGAAATCGATCTGGCGATGATGCGCCTGTTCGGCGGGTTCGGCTCGCGCGTCTTCGAAGCATACCGCGAGGCATTTCCGCTCGCGCCCGAACACGAGCAGCGTGTGCCGCTCTATCAGCTCTATCCGCTGCTCGTGCACGTGAACCTGTTCGGAGCGAGCTACGTCGGGCAGGTCGCGCGCGCGCTCGAGCCGTATTCCTGAGCTCCGGCAGGCTGCTGGCAGTGTCGGCTTGACGCCGTGCGCGAAGCGCCGAAGCTTGGCCGATACATGAGCAACACGTCGGGCCGCATCGTAGCCATCCCAACGGGTGAAGAGGTCGTGGCCGCGCTGCGTCGCGAAGGCTCGGACGCGGCGGCTTGGGTTCAGGCGGTGGGCCTGGTCGAGGAGGCGGAGATCAAATTGGCAACACAAGGCGCGGATCGCCGGCGCAGCGTCCCCGCACGCGTTACCCTCGTCAGCCTGGGCGGCCCACTCGGCGGCCCTTATGGGGTCACGCTGATACGCGAAGCGCATGCCGGCAGTGAATTTTATGGTGGCGTGCTGCTGAGCGCGCGCTCGCTCGGGGTCAGCGCGTGGATCGCGCCCGCGGAGGCGCCCGCGCGCGTTTCGCTCGTCGCCGCGGAGGCCGGCGATGACGAGATCGAGCAGCTGCAGCCCGAGGTCGGCGATCTAGTCCGTCACTTCGCGTTCGGGTTGTGCGAGGTATTGATGGCCTTTGGGGATCGTCTAAAAATCAGGGATATGGCGGAGACGGGGCGCGTGCGCGAAATTTCCATCGAGAGGCTGAAGGTGGAGGGTCCCACCGAGGAACTGGGTAGGCGTCTGTTCACGCTCATCCGCAAGGGGTAAAGCACGGCCATGTCGGTCGAGAAGTCCTGGCGATCCGCTCTCGAGCAGTTGGGAGCGATGGACGACTCGCTTGCAGGACACTCGCCGCTGGCCTCGCTGTGCCCCGGACGCGCGCGCGCGACGTCACTCCGGACCTTGGGCGTACAGCTGCTCCCGCCGGATGCGCCTCTGGAGGTCCTCGGGGCGTTTTCGGCGAGTGTGTGCGGCATTGCCGATGCCATCCAGCGTAACTTTCCCGGCAACCTGTTCTGGGATCTGGATTTCATGGCGGCCCGGCTCGTACATGTCCAGCCGCTGGCCGCGCCGACTCACCGCGCCGCTGCGATCGAGCGTACGGCTCAGGCGATCATTTCGCTGCAGAACCTGTTCAGTCACGCTTCCCTCATTCAATTTCGCTACGCCCACGACTTCTTGTATGGCTTCGATTGGGCGAAGTGGGTCGCGCGTGAGCCGGAGAGCCGCGCGCACGTCGAACCGTTCGGGCTCGAGTTCGTGCAGGGCATGCAGCAGCGCGGGGTGGAGATCCTCGCGCTCATCACGCAGGACGACGACAAGTATCCGCTCATCAGCCCCCGCAGCGATCGCAATCCGTTCCGCTTTGCGCGTGACCCGAACGCCGAGGCGTCAATCCATCGCGATCTCGCCGAACACGATCTGCTGCCGCTCGCAGCGTGGTCGGCAGACGCGAAGCCCGCCTGGGACAGACCCTACGCTGAAATCAGGAACGAGCGCGCGCGTCTGCTCGGTTTCGCCACAGAACCGCCCCCTGCCTCACGCGTTGCGGAATAGGGCGAACGCCCAGGCGAGCTGCGTCAGCGTGATGGCCGCACCGCACGCCATCACGAAGCGCAAACACGACGCCGGCTCGGTCGCGTCTGCTGACTTGAGCCGAGTGAGTGCCAGGCACAAGCACACTGCGGGCGCGGCCAGGAGGGCCACCAGCGTGGGCGAGCTCACCTGCGGCGCAACCAGCCGGGACGCGGCGATGGCCGCCGCAATCACGACCAGGCACTGAACGCGCGCCGTCAATTGCCCGCGCCGCACCGGCAGGCTGCGTTTCCCTGCCGCGCGATCACCCGGCACGTCCGGCAAGGACGTGACGATGTTGCCGGCGTAGCCAAGGAGGAACAGGGGGATCAGAGCCGGCAGCGGAAAACCCGTTAAGCTGCCGCACTGCAGGTAGTACCCGATCACGGGCAGCACGACGCCCACCCCCAGGCCCTGCAGGATTTCACCACCACCGCGGTACGACAGTCGAAACGGAGGGAAGCTGTAGGCCCAGAGCAGGCCGACCGCGCACGTACACAGGATCAGCATCCACATCAGCCGCAGCTGCAGCGTGAGGTACGCCGAGAAGACGGCCATCAGCCCGACCATGAGGAACGCGGCGTGGGCCAGCGAGCGCGGGCTCAGCTTGCCTTCGGGCACGACGCGCGAGCCGCCCGAGAAGCGATTGTACGTCTTGTTCAGCCTGTCGGCCTCGACGTCGGCCGCGTCGTTGGCGAACACGATGAACAGCTGATCGAGCACGCCGAAGGCGAACGCCAAGAGAGCGCGCGTCCAGCTGAACTGCCCGAATGCCGCGTAGGCCAGCGCCTGGCCGACCAGGAGCGGTGGCGCGATGTTGGCTTGGGCGAGCGGGCGAGCGGCTTGAAGCCAGGCGGAAAGGGTGGAGGACGTGGAGGGTGTGGAGGATTGCAAATGGGCGCAGCGCTTCTACCACACGCCTCGGCGTGCTTGCTGGCACCGGGAGGGTGTGCGAGGGCTGAGGGCTGCGTGTGTGTGGGTCGAATGAACGAGAGCAGGAGACGGCGCGCACGGCTGGCCCTCCGCGCAGGAGTGGCCGTCAGCGCCATCGTGCTCGCCGCTCGCGCTCGGGACCCGATCACGACGATCACGACGGCTCCCGCTGCGAGCCATGCGCCGCATCCTCCGCCGCTGCGCCGGGCGCTCGCCGTGGGCGCTGCTCTCGTTCCGGGCGTGCTGGTGCACGGCAGCGGTCACTACGTGCTCGGGCAGCCGCAGCCAGCGTCGAAGCTCCTGTGGTGGGAGGCGGCGGGCGTTGGCGGTATTTTGGCCGGCGGGTTGCCGCTCTATTTCTCGGGCGCCTCACGCTACGTGGTGGCGCCGGCGGCGCTGCTGGCCGGCGCGGGCTTCGGGCTGTTCGCGCTGACGTTCTTGACGGACGTCTACGGTACGGCCGCGCCGGACGGCGCCGCGGGTGTGGCGCTCGGTCAGTTGCCGCGCATCGAAACGGAGATCGGCTACCGCTACGTGTACGATCCGCAGTTTCGTTACAGAAACTTCGCGGTGCAGGGGCTGGATTTGCGCTGGCGCAACTTACGGCTCGCTCCGAGCGCCTGGTTCGCGCTCGAGGACGGCAACCTTCGAGCGCGGCTGCTCGGCGCCGTCCGCTTCGTCGGTCCTGTCGCCGCGCCCGCGCCGGCGCCAGTCGATGGTACGGCGCTCGATCTGCAATTGGCGGTGACTCACCACCGGTTCGACCGTGACGGCTTCAGCTCGCTGACGGCAGAGACGGCGCTGCATGGCCGTCTCGACTTCGCGCGTGTGGATCCGGCGTTCGCGGGCTCGTTCGGCGAGTTCGGCGCCGGCCTGGCCGTCCAGGCGCTGGACTACGAAGCACCGGCGCTGAGCTTCGCGGAAGACGTCGAGACACTGCTCTTGATGCGCTTCGGCTGGGGCGTCTATCTCGGCTCTGAACCGGCAGAGCGCGGCGGCGAGTGGCTCGTTTACTACGACCATCGTCATGACGGCTACGCGGCGGGTTTGAAGATCACCGGACTCGGCAGCGGCGTGCTCGGGCATTTCGGTACGTCCCTGCGCTACTTCTTCGACGAGAATTGGGGCATCGGCGCCGAGGCGGAGGTGGGCTCCGCGTACGTGACCGGTGTCTCGGGGCTGTACCGATACGGTGGGAGGCGTTGAACATGCGTCGTCACGTGGCTCTGCTCGCGGCGCTGCTCGCCGTCGGCTGTATGCGGCCAAGCGAAGAGCGTGCGGAGCGGGATCGAGACGTGGGCAATGCGCGCGCTGCCGGCATGAGCGTTCGCGCCTACGGCGGTCTGGCTGCCGTGCGTCGAATCCGTCCCGGAGAGCTCGTGCTGTGGGGCAGCGCGCCGGCTCTGAAGCTACGCGTGGACGTCGACGAGAGCGCGCCCCGTGAGTTCCGTCTCGAGCTCCACAACTGTCTCTCCGACAGCGAGCTCTCCGCCTCCGATCCGCGTGTGCGCGTCACCGCCTCGAGCGTGCCTCCGCCGGTCCTCACGCGGAAGGCCTGGTCCGTGTCGCTGCCTGCTGCGGGTTCGTTCGTGCTCGGGTTCGCCCCGCGCGATGCGGACGCCCCGGGTCGATTTAGTTTCGCCGTACTGAGTGATGTCCAGGAGGCGCTCGAGCGACTTTCGGACATCCACCAGAAGCTCAACGCCGAGCCGGAAATCCGCTTCTTGCTCGGCGCTGGGGATCTGACCGAGCGCGGCACGCGCGAGCAGCTCGAACGCTACCAGCGCGAGCTCACGCGCCTCCAGGTGCCGTACTTCACGACGCTCGGGAACCACGAGCTCGGGCAAGATCCGACGCTCTGGCACGAGTACTTCGGCCGCGGCAGCTTTCACTTCATGTTCCGCGGCGTGTCGTTCACGCTGCTCGACTCCGCGAGCGCGACCATCGACCCGCTGGTCTACGACTGGCTCGACGCGTGGCTCGCCAGCGCACGCGCGCGCGTGCACGTCGTCGGCATGCACATCCCACCCGTCGATCCCATCGGCGTTCGCAACGGCTCGTTCGCAAACCGGAACGAGGCGGCCAAATTGCTGACGCGCCTGGCGCGGGGCGGCGTCGATCTGACGCTCTACGGGCACATTCACTCGTACTACGCCTTCGAGAACGCCGGCATTCCCGCGCACATTTCCGGCGGCGGCGGCGCGATCCCCGAGCGCTTCGACGGTATCGGCCGGCACTTTCTGGTCGTGGACGTCGACGCCGCCAGCGGGGTCCGTGACGTTCGCGTCGTGCGCGTCGATTGAAACGTCAATGCAAGCTGCTGGGCTCGCTCAGCGCGAACGCGGCGATCTCGGCTTCGAACCGCTCTCCGCCGTCCGTCACCATCTCGTAGCTGCCGCGCATGGATCCGAACGGCGTACCGAGGGGGCAGCCGGACGTGTACTCGAAGCTCTCCCCCGGAGGTAAAACCGGCTGGCGTCCGACCACGCCGGGGCCGCGCACCTCTTCGACGTCGCCCGCGGCGTTCGTGATGATCCAGTGTCGATTGATCAGCTGCACGGTCTCGCGCCCCGTGTTCTCGATGCGGACCGTGTACAAGAAGAACCACTCCTGACGCGACGGTTCGGAGTGTTCCGGCGAATACTTCGCGTCCACGCGCACACGCACACCTCGCGTGGTCGCTTCCGAGCTCGACATCGGTCCGATGCTAGTGCCGGTTTCCGACGCTGACAATCACGAGCCCGGCGCCGCCATCCCGCGTCATGCGAAGCGTCCGCATCGAGGATCCGCGCGTTTCTATGGCCACCCCGCGTCTGCGCTCCCGTTGCGGGGCACCGACTCGTCCATGTCTTGCTCCAAGTCCGCGTGCGGCGAGCCGAGATCGACGGTTCGACCGTGCCAGGTTGCTGCGACGGCGGCCGCGAGCAACGCGAAGCCCGAAACCACCGCCGTGACCCCCCATTCCAGGGCCGAGCTCGGTAGCAGCACGAGACCCATTCGACCGGCCAGGTGCGCCGCCCCGGCGGTGAGCGGAAGGGCAGCCGCGCGCGCGCGCAATTTCCAGAATAGGCCCACGAAAACGCACGCGAACAGCACGTCCAGCAGGAGCACGTGCTTGGGCCACGGGCCCTCCGTCCAAAACAGCGTCCAGGCGGCGAGGTACGTGCAGCCGAGCGAGCCAGTGAGCAGGCGAAGCACCGCCGGCCGCTCGGCGCGCTGGAACGCGCTGCCAGTGGGCTGCCGTAGCGCACGCAGCGCGAGCGCCACGCCGGCGAACGTTGCGGTCGCGTAGAACGCGCCCGGCATCGTCGTTGCGACGATCGCCAGTGTGGCCGAAGCCGTGAACCAGACAGCCGCTTCGCGATGCATGAAGCGCGTCGAAAGCAGAACCGCCGCCGGCACGAGCGCGCTGACGCTCACCCCGAGCTCGCTCAGCCACAGCCCGACGTGACTCAGCGCGAGCACCGCCCAGATCGCCCAGGTCGCGCGCGTGCTGCGCCGAAGCACGGTTTCACTCCAAGCGTCCAGCGCCACCCTGCTGACGACTCGGCGCTGGCTCCACAGCCCCGCGGCGAACAGCGCGAACACCCAGGACGCGATCAAGGTCCCGCGATGCGTTTCGTCGAGCTCGGGCATGGCCCGCGGCAAAATCGCCAGACCAGCCGCGCCGAGGGTGGCCACCGCGAGGCAGGAGTGGGACATGCGCAGACGGAGCGCCCAGAGTAGCCCGCAGAGCTTCGCGAGGAAGTTGGCGATCCACGCCGTTGCACCGAGCAGCCCGGCGGTGCCGAGATTGGCGCACGTCTCCGTGTACAGCGTTGGATCGCATTGGTAGACCGCGACGAGCAGCGCCAATAAGACCGCCGGCCGGCGGCTTCCGAGCCGCATCAACCACGCTGCGGCCGCGATCAGCGCCCAAGCGTAGGCTTCCGCGATGCCCGCCACCGCGAAGTGGGCATACGCCGAGCGCTCTACGAGCTCGTGCGACATCAGATTGACGCCGAGGAGCACGAGGGCCGCGCTCGCGAAGTACAGCGGGTTGTATTCCACGAACCAGCGGTGAAACAGGCGCTTCGCAGACCGAGGATCGAATGGCATGGGTAAGGCTCCGAGGGCTTGCGTGTTCGCGCAATGCAACGCGGGTGCCGGCGCCCGAGCCGCTGAAAACGCCGCCATCTTCGACGCGGCGCCCGCCTCGATCGTGTCAACGTGTCTGGGAGCCGCTCGTAACGCGGCAAGTTTGGCAACGCGACCGAATGCCGGCGCCACGCGACGCGGGCGGGCGGCGCCCACGAGACCGTGCGCGATTGTTGCGACGAGCCGATTGCGGTCGGTGTGGCGACGCTCAAGGTCGGCCGCAGCGACGCACGCCGCTCCCCGCCGCAAAGTGGTGGTCCGGGCCAACCGAACCCTGTCGAATAGCGGGCGGCTTCCCCAAACCCTCCGCGGAGTTGCCGTCGCGCCCCAAAGTGTAGGGGCGCGATCTCGGCGTCCGTCCATTCATTGGGCGTCAGAGCTACCGCAGACCATCGACAGAATACGTCGCGAATGCAGATGGAACTCGACCACATCCAGCCGCGCGCCCAAGGCGGCGGCGACGACGTCCAGAATTTACGAGTGCGATGTCACGCGCACAACCAGCTCTGGGCAGAACAGGCATATGGTCGTCAGCACATTGCCGCGCGCCGGCACTTTCGCCAGCAAAAGTCGATGGCGACGCGGGCCGGACAGGACGGCCAAGCGCCGCAGTCCGAGCCGCGCTCGGTGAGCG
>DATDJP010000168.1:0-9232 GCA_036520475.1 Polyangiaceae bacterium
GGGCCGCCTTGGTCGCGTCCTGTGGGTGAAGGCGGCACCGCGGCACGGGTCACGCGCTGGGCCCCTACTTGATCGCCGCACGCGCTGCCGCGCTGCGCCCAAACCGTGTTGTCGCTCCGCACGCCCGCCGGAGTCGCTCGGACCAGCGCCTGGCCGTCGTTATGTTCCCTCCGGCGGGCAGGCTCCGCTCCGCTCCATGTGCCGCGCGGTGCGGCTCGGAAAACGTTGGGCGGGCTCGCACCGTGTCGCCGGCGAGGATGTTCGGCACCGTCACGACCCTCGCGTCGCTGACGCCGGCGACACCGTGCTCAATACGGCGCCGTCGCTCCCGGTGCAGCGCGAGCACGCGCGGCGCTCGCCGACTCTGGCCCGTGCGTTGTTCGGCTCGGTCGCCGGCAGCCACGCCCTACCGCCGGCCTCGGTGCCGCGATGCCCGCCGCCATTCGCGCAGCTGCCAGTCAAAACTACCCTTCACCTGAGGCCAGGTGCTCGAGGAAGGCGTCGAAGGAAGCTCCAACAGACTTCGTCTCTTTCGGCGACATACCGACCAGAGGCACGCTCACGTATGCGCCACCTGTGTCGACGCCGAAGCCCGTGTCCGCTCCATCAGTCCCGATGAGCACTACCCCCGGCAGATACTCTGCGACAGAGTAGCCGATGTTCAGCTCTTCAATTTGTTCTGCTCGCCAGAGCATCAGGTACTGCTCTGGTCCAACGAAGCCCTCGACGCCATTGTATCGCTCCAGCACCTTCGCATAAGCGGTCGGGACGCTTGCCGGGACGGATCCCGCTGCGCCCCATTTCTGACAGTCCTTCAGCAACTCGTCGACTCTAAGCCAGTTCATTGCAGGTCCCTCATCAGCTGATTCCAAAAGTTTGTGAGTTGCGAATGCTCGCCAGGGGTCAGCGCGATCTTGTTTGCTGGATCTGTAGGACTTCCGCCGAATTTTACGGGGTGGATTTCATGTATTTGCTTCCCGGCATACTTGGCAGGATCGGCGCGCCGCAGAGCAGCATTCGCGGCATTCGCAGCTTTGCGCGCGGCATCGTACTCAGCGCCCGAAAGCAATCGAAGTGGTCCGGCAGGATTCGGAGCCCATGATGGGTACCCAGCCCAACTGGGTACGTTGAAACTTCCCGCCGGTAGTGCCTTGGCGGCGCAAGCGCCGACCTGCGCCCCCGCGCCAGCCGGTCCAAAGACAACGCCCGCTCCTCCAAACGGGTTCGGAATCGCAGAAAACCACGCGATGCCGGTTGCTATCCCCGCAGCGAAATCCAGTGCCGCGCTCGCATACGCCCCGCTGTTGAATTGCGACGCCGCGTTCTGAAACAGCCACGCCGACGCGGCGCTGTACAGCTGCAGATCGTCCTGCGTCTGCTGCGGCATGTGGATCATCCGCCCCGTCGGATCCCTCCACCGGTACGGATTCTGCCCCGGCCAGGACCACAGCGTCCCGGTCGGCGTCACATAGCCGAACTCGTCCGGCTGCAGGAAGCTCCCCAGCTCCGGGCTCCAGACGCGCGCCCGGAAGTCGTAAAAGTCGCCGCCGAATGTCAGCCGGCCTTGCCAGCGCAAGGGCTGGTCAAAGTCGTTGTCGTTGTCGCTGGGCTGGAGTCTGTAGTGGGGCAGCGGCACGCCGCTTTCCGACTCAGGCACCAGCTTGCCGAACGCGGTGTATTCGTAGCCGCCGAAGTCGCTGGGGGGGACATCGAAGGGGTTGCTGCCGAGGCTTTGCCCGCCGCGGATGCGACGGACGTTACCGAGCGTGTCCAGTTCGAAGTAGGCAGTGATCCAGCGATAGCCGCTGTGCATCCACAGCGGATGATCGATGCCGTCGTACACAAAGCTGTCTTGCCGACTGCTGATGATCTCACTTCTATTCCCGTCTTGGTCCGTGTCCTCCCGGTCGTACTGCCAGCTGAAGGTGTTGCTGACGTTTTGATCCAATCCCGCGTACACGAAGTGCAGCGTGCTCGGATCCATCGTGCTGCCGATCGTTCGCGACGTGTGCGAGGTGCGCCGGAGCAATGAGTCGTAGCCCAGCGCCGTTTCGCTCGAGCCAACCGTCACGCTTTGAAGAAGATGGCGTGCCTTGTAGTATGCGAGGGATTTTTCCTTGAAACCCGTGATCCGGCCCGCACCGTCGAGCACCAGTGGTGTGCCAGCGAGCGTAGCCGGCACCCCGGCGCTCGCCGTTCCCACTCCCGAGCGGCGTGGCCGTTGATCGTCGCGTGATACACCGTCGTACACCGCGAAGCCGCCCAGCGGATTGTAGTCATACGTTTCGACGCGAGACGGTGTGTTTGCGCTGGCGGGCCTGTACCGGCGCACGACGCGCACCCTATCTAGCTCGTCATACTCGACTGCGGTTCGTCCCTCGGGGTCGGTGAGGACGGTGGGATTGCCCGTGGCGTCGTACTGGGCGGTGTAGCAGCGCTCGGGGGCGACGGTCCCGTACCTGTAACAACGAGACAGTAGCCGGCCAAGCTCGTCGTACGTCTGAATGCGTTCGTGCCCATCGGGATAGATCAGGCGCGTGTTGCGGCCAAGCTCGTCGTAACCGACGTACTGGAACGTGCCGACGTTGTGAGAGGTCAGCGGGCCCGAGTTCGGTGCGAAGGTGAGCGAACGTTCGGCGATCAAACCGCGCGCGTTGTACGTGAAAACTTGGGTGTGCCCTCTGTTCCCAAGGAAGTCGCTAACCGTGTGAACTTGCCCGCTCGGCGTGTACGTGTACGAAACGCCGCCCGCGTTCACCGAACCCACGACGACGGTGTGAGAAGACTCGAGCCGTCCGCCGACACCTCGACTGAGCGTCTGGCGGTGTCCCAAACTGGGTTGAATGCCGTCTTCCAACTCGACGATGTCGAAGTCGCTGTTGCGCTTGACGACCGCGGGATAGTAACGGCCCGGCGAGTAGGTCTCGAGGTTCCGGAGCAGCGGCAGGAAGCTCCCGAAGTTGTCGTAGGTCGTGTTTTCTTCGAGGAAGGGCGAGTTGTTCGTGTTGGGCGTCGGCGACGCCACGGGCAGCTCGCTGCGATCCTTTCGATAGGAGAGCCGACCGAGCAAATCCCAGCTTCGGTGGTAACTGATCTCGAACGTCGCATCGCGGTAGAACTCGACTTCCGGTGGCGTGGCCGGCGACACGAGCGTCAAACCGATCTGGTATTGGCCTTCACTCAGGTCGGCGGATATCGACGTCGGCGCCGGAGTCACGCTGGCGCTGGCTGCATACAGCGCAGAACCCGTAAAGCCTCCGCTCGTCGGAATCGGATAGGCAAACGTTCCGACTCTCCCGCCAGGATCGGCGACGGTTGCGGGTCTACCGAGCTGATCGTACGTGAAGGTCGAGGTGCGTTGCTTGCGATCCGTGAAGGTCGTGAGCTCGCGGCGCGTGTTGTAGCCGTACGACTCCGTTTCGCCCTGAGGCGTCGTCACACTCTCGAGCTGACCGTCCGGGTTGTAGTCGAGTACCCACTGCTGGCCGGGGCTCAAATCCGGCGTCACGATCGAGCGGACGCGATCCCCGTTGCTGCATGCGCACCCCGGATCCGTGTACCCGAGCTGGGTGACGTATCCATCCGCGTCCGTCACGCTGGTCAGACGATTGCCGGCGTCGTAACCGTAGAGGAACAACGACGCACCATCGTCGCGTAAGCTGACATTGCCGGCGTCGTCGTACTCCTGATGCAGCGTCTCGCCGAGCGTATTCATCGCATCCGTGACGCGACCCCGCGCGTCGTACGTGAACGTCGTGGTGACGCCGCGCTGGGTCACGGTCGTCGGCTGGCCATCCGCACGGAAGGTACCGAGCTCGGTGCGGCGCCCAGTTTCCGCCTGATTGTACGCGAAGATGTCGGCGACCTTGCTCAGGTGTCCGGCGCTATCGTACGTGAAACGCCAATCGACAGAGGTGACCGCGGTGTCGAAGTAACTGAGGCGTCCCGCGCCGTCGTAGGCGAGCGAGAAGATCATTCCCTGTGAGAAGCTGGTGCCCCGGCGGGCGGCTTCGTCGCGCCGTACGAGACGACCCAGTGGATCGAAGCTGCTCATCGGCGTGACTTGAAGGCCGTTGACGCGTGTGGCGGCAATGCGCTGCATCTCGTTCGGGCGACCTTCACCGTAGTCACCAGCCAGTGCAGCCGCGAGAACGTTCTCGATCGTATAGCTCTGGCCGTCCGCGACGTAGGAGTCGGAAAGCGTCGTGCCAGCGCGGTTCAGTTTGAGCGTGTGCTCGACACCATGATCGTCCGTGAACGTCACGGTGTGGACGCGCTGGCCGCTGGCGTCGTACTCCGGCGGCAATTCGCTCTGCAGTGCCGGCTCAATCACGGATACCGCGCCCCCGGGCCGCCGCGCGCTCTCGAGCGAGCCATCGTCACGATACGTGTACTGGGTGCGGGCGCCGTTCGGATGAATGGCGGCGGTCATGCGGAAATCTTCGTACTCGAACGTTCGACGTTCGCCGCTCGCGTAGCGAATCTCCCGCAGCGTCCCCGCCGCGTTCACCTCGAACTCCGTACGCCGGCCCGCGGGGTCGCGGATGGCACGCAGCTGCCCGGCGTTGTACTCGAACGTGGTGCGGCCGCCCGCCGCGTCGTCGATGGATTGGATGTGGTCCGGATCGTCGTAGTGGATGGTCAGGACAGGTTCGCCGCTTCGAAGCGCAACCCGTCGCAGACGCGCTTCACTTTGCGTCGAGTCGTTCCAGAGGTAATCCTCTACGACGCCCTGAGAGGTGTCAGCCAGCGTCGCACCTTCTGCCGTGAACACCAGGCTGCGCGTGCCGTCGAGCTCGCTCGTGAGCTTGGACTCCACGAGGAATGCGTGGCCGGAGTAGATGCCGAGGACTCGATGGGCTCCGAGCGGCGCCAGTGACCCTTCGCTCAGTGAGATTTCGAGGTTCTTGAACGGCGCGAGCGTGTTATCGAACGCGAACCAGCGGACCGTCTTCTCCGCCGCGTCGTACGCGGCCAGCGCCCCTCCCTCCAGCACGATGTAGAGCGTGCCGTCCTGGGCAGGGTATAGCGCGCGTGGGTTCGGGAGCGTCGCTTCGAGCGCCGCTGTCGCGCGCCCGAGCCCGGCCATGAACGATACGGCGCCGCTGCCTGCAAGTCGCGTGACTGGGCTGTCCGCGTCCACCTCACCGCTCGGGTTGGGAGCAAGGTGAAGGATCGCTTGGCGACCGCTATCGGCGACATAGAGCCCGCCGCCTGGGGCGGGCGCCAAACCTCGCGGACGCGCAAACAGAAAATCACCGGCGACCACCTCGCCGTGCGGATCCAGTGAGAGCTCCCCCTCCTGCCCGGCTGAAATCGCCTCCGGCGTGCGACTGGGATCGGTCAGATCGATCCTGAAAACGCTGCGCGAGTAGCCGCTCGTGTTGAAACGATCATCACGTGTGAAGAAGACGAAACGACCGCTCGCCGTGGGCTGCGGGCGGAACTGGGGATCGGCCGAATCGAACGTGATCAACGTCCGCGGGGGCTCCGTCGCGGACAGCTCGATCAAGCTAAAGCCCGCATGCACGATGAAGCGGCGTTCGTCACCGACGTACGCGACGCTGAGGCCGTAAGGCGTATTGCCGGAAAATGCGCTCCCGGGCAGAACGGCAGTGAGCGCTCCCGTCGCGACCTCCAGCCGATGAATGCCCGCGAAACCGAATGCGCGCGCCGTGAAGACTTCGCCGGTGCGCAAGTCCGTAGCCATGGCGCCGCCGCCGCTGTTACCGAAGTTTGCGGTCTGCCTGGCAAGCGGGTAGTACCGGAAGGTCTCCCGGCGGCCGTCGCCGTGGAGCAGGTCCGCCATCTGACGATCGGGTGTGCGGTACAGAGTGCCGAATTGCTCGAGCGCCCAGCCCGAGCCTAGCGGCGAATTGCGGCGATGGGTCAGGAGTTCGTACGTCGTGATCGTGACGACGGGTGGGCTGCCCAGGCTGACGCGCTGCTGGTTGCCGCCATCGCGTGCCGCCGCGTAACCAAAGCCCATGCCGCCACCGGCGCACATTTGGGCGGCCGAACCGGCCGCATTCATCGGCGTGATGGTCACCGTGTCGGTAACGCGTTGGTAGCCGCTGCGGATTGGCCGGCCATCATCGGCGTTCGGGACACGAACACTGATGGCGTTTCCATAGGCGCGCCCGCCTGCCGGAAGCTGCCCCTCGTCTTCAGTTTCAGTTCCGAGCATACTCACACGTCGCTGAACGGGGCTCGGCGCCATGATCCCCCCCAGCGCGCACGGTGAACCACTGCCGCAGCCGCCGCCCCCACCCCCGGCCGCTCCCACCGGCACGCAGGCAATCTGCAGCGACGGCGCAACCAGGATCGTCGAGAACCCGCCACTCGGCGGGCCGCCGCCCGCGGGAGCGCCAACGGTGAGCGAACCCGAAAGGCCACTGTCGTAGTGAACGCTGAGCCCGTATTCGCGGCCCACCGCTCGGTAGCTCGGCAGCGCGAACGACTGGCGCAACGCGCCGCTCAGCAATCCCACCTCGCTGCCGACGCAGCGCGCGTCCCGTGAACGGTTGGGGTCGCTGCCACCCACGAGCGTGACTCGGAGCTCGCCGATCGTTCCAGGATTCAGATCGTAGGGAGAAAAGTGTCTAATTTGAGTGGAGAACCGCTGTCCATCCCAGGTCGCGATACCCTCGTGCTTCCAGTCTCCGTAGCGTTCATCAATGGTTCCGACGGGAATCTGAAGCGTCGTGGGAACATTCAGGTGGTTGGCCTGACGCAGTGTGACCGGAACCGTAAACTCGAGCCCGGACGGTTCGAGCTCCATGCCGTAAGTGGTGAGCGTGGCGTCTGGTAGCGGAACCGGGAATTCTTCGCGCGTTGGGATCGGGGTGATGCGAATGGGTGCGGGACTGGGCAGCGCGCCGGGCGGGATGACGAGCTGAATCGTACCCTGGGAATCCTCCGCGGTACCGCCCTCTGGGCCTATCGTCGTCACCTGCGGGTCGCGCTGGAGCACGACGAGATTGCCGAGATCCGCGGCGTCCCCCGGTCGGACGTGCGTGACACGCGTCAGGGCTGGAAAGTCCGCTCCCTCGATACGAACCATGATCTTGATCGGTGGCGTGCCGGCTGGTGCCGTCTCCGGAAACGTCGTCAGGCGCGCGCGAAACGCTCCGTCTGCAGAGACCTGATACTGCACATCCGCGCGCGGAGGATTCTGCGTCGTTTCATCGAAGACGGTCACGGTGAAACTTGGGATGCCCGTTCCGTCGCGCCGGACGACTCGTCCCAATACCGAAGCGCGCGTCTCGAAGCGATCGTCCCCGTCGATGCTGGGATCGCAGCCCGGGATGGGCGTATGAACAATCAAGGTTTCCGGGGTGCACGTGTCGACCGTGCAGCGGTTGCCATCGTCGACGTTTGGCGGCGTGCCGGCCGCGCACGCGCCGGCGCTGTCGCACGCTTCATCGCCGTTGCAGTAGTTCGAATCGGAGCACGCACTGCCGGCCATCAGCGGGACGTGCGTAACGCCGACGGCCGCGTCACAGGCGTCCGCCGTGCACGGGTTGCCGTCGTCCAGCACCGGCACTACGCCGGGCGCACACGTACCCGAAGCGCCGCAACTTTCCGTGCCGTTGCACGCATTTCCGTCCGAGCAACTCGTGCCCGCGGGCGCCGGTGTGTGGATCACGCCCGCTATCGGGTCGCACGCATCACTCGTGCAAGGATTGCTGTCGTTGACGGGTACGGGCGTTCCGGCGAGGCAGTTTGCCGAGGCGCCACACACCTCGTTCCCGTCGCAGATGTTGGCATTTGCGCAGCTGGTCCCCGGCAAGGCTGGCTCATGCAGGACGCCCAAGGCGGCGTCGCAGCGATCGACGCTGCAGGGATTGCCATCGTCGATGACAGGCGGCCCGCTGGCCACGCACTCTGCCGCAACGGTGCACGTTTCAGCGCCGTTGCAGACGTTGGCGTCACCGCAATCGACCCCAACCGGACGCGGCGTGTGCGTAGCGCCCGCAACGGGATCGCAGGCGTCCACGGTACACGGGTTGCCGTCGTCGACGACCGGCGCCAAACCCGCCGTGCACGCACCCACCGCGTTGCAGGTCTCGGCGCCATTGCAGGCATTACCATCTGTGCACGGCGTCCCGGCGGCGACCGCAACATGGACGACGCCAGCGCTCGGATCACAGGCATCCGCGGTGCATGGATTGCCATCCTCCAGAGCGGGCGGCGTGCCAGCACCGCAGGCGCCAGCGCCGTCGCATGTCTCCGCGCCGTTGCACGCGTCGCCGTCACCACAGGAGGTCCCGGCGGCAACCGCCACGTGTGTCACCCCGGTCAACGGGTCACAAGCGTCCGCGGTGCAAGGATTGCCGTCATCGAGCGCTGGGGGTGTACCGGCTACACACGAGCCCGTACCTGTGCAGCTTTCGGCTCCGTTGCACGCGTTGCCATCCGCGCACGCGACGCTCTGCACACTGCCGTTGATGCACCGCTGCGCAGCCGCGCCGATGCAGCTCGCGACGTAGTCTTCGTCGACGTTTCCGTCGTTGTCGTCATCGATACCGTCGCAGGTCGCGTCGTCCGTGGGCGCCGAGCAATTGCCGCCGTTGCCGATCGCGAGGTGCTCGCACACGGTCGCCGCCTGCATGCAGACGTCCAAAGTGCACGGGTTGTCATCGTCGCACGCCGACACGCATCCCGAGCCGTCGATCCCGAGGCCATGCGTGTATGCGAAGCCGGAATCGGCCTGCGCGATGAAGTCGCGCGCGACCACTGCGCCTCTCAAATGAGCTTGTGGCGCCAGCCGTACCGTTGCGCGGGGCGCCAGCAGCATGCCGTAGACCAGCGCTGACTCCTCGAGGAACGCGCCTTGCGTGGCCAGCTCCGGCTGCGCCGTCGCGCCGTTGTCTCCCAGGACTTCGATGCGAATGTCACGGCTTTGGTAGGTGACGATCGGCTTGATGATCGTGTCGTTCTTGAACGTCAGCTTCCGACCGACGCGCAGCACCACGGGATTCAACGCTTCGAGCTGAGCTCCGGCTTCCACAGTGAAATCCAGCGCTTCGTACACGCCGCCGCGCAGGCGCACGCGAGCGTCCGCGCCGATCTGAACCGTGGACCAGCGACCGGGCGCCAGGTTGATGAATGCCTCCTCGGGCACGACCAGCGGTGTCGAGCCGGGAACGACGGGCAGCAGCACGGGCAAAGTCGGCAAGGACGGCAGCTGCTGCGTCCAGCTGCTGTGCGTCGAACCTGGCGCGGTCAA
>DATDJP010000169.1:0-14731 GCA_036520475.1 Polyangiaceae bacterium
CATGAGCTTTCCCATGATGTCGATGATCGGGATGGACGAGCTGGTCGGCATGCCCGCTTTCTGCAGCTTGCCGCGCATCTCGCTCGCGGCCAGCTGATTCTGCTCGATGTCCTTTTCGATCACGGTGATACCGCGCTGGCGCAGGTAAGCCGCCGCGTCGTGACACGGCTTGCACCACGACGCGCCGTAAATGACGGCGACGATGCGTTCCGCCGAGCCTTGGCCGGGCGCACCCGGTTCGCCGTGCCTGGGCGGCGCCGAGCCCGCGGGCGGCAATGCGCTCGGCGCGAGGGCTTCGAGCCGAGCCTTGCGACGACTCGCGCCAACCTCGTCCCACGCGGTACGCGCCATCGTGCTGACGGGGTATACGCCCTTGGCATTCGGCTTCGTGAGGTCGGCGACGTAGACGAACCTGCCGGTGCCGTCTTCTTTGTTCGTGACCACGACCCGTACGCGCGCCCGGCCTTCTTTGGGTACGTCGGCGGGCTTCTGGACGACGTGGAAGTTCCCCTTCTCGTCCACCCACGTCAAAAGCAGGTTCGGAGTGTCGTCGCGGAGCTCCAGCGGAGGCAGCGCGTTCGACTGCGGCGCGGCGCTGACGGGCTCGCCATCGTCGGCGCTGGGTTTGTTTTTGCACCCGGCGAACGCTCCGGAAGTGAGTAGGGCCAGAGCCCACACCGTCAACACCCAGCCAGCACTGCCGCGTTCCGACATCGCGCGGAACTGTAGCAGCTGATCGGCGCGCGCGAGCGCTCTTCCGCGTCAGCGCTTCAGCCGGCGCCGGCGGCGGGCGGGACGGAGTCTCTCGCGCCCAGGCTGCGCAGGCGTATGGCGACCATGCGCGCCGACTCGACGATGCCGATCAGCACGTAGAAGCTGAGCAGCCACACCAGCACGAACTGCGGCTTGAAGCGCTGCCACACGAAGATGCTCGACCCGATCGTGAACAGCACGATCAGCACCGTGCCCGTGGTCATGCGCAGGTCCTTGAACGAGCGGAACGGCACGTTCGAGACCATCAGCAGACTCAGCAGAATCGTGACCGCGAACAGGACGACCGTGTAGCGCTCCTCGCCGATGGCACCGTTGACGGCGTGGTTGGCGACCACTAGCGAAATCAAGATGCCGGAGGCGGGCGGCGTGGGCAGGCCAATGATGTACTTGCTCGGTTTGACCGGCGCGCCGGCGCTGCCCGTGAGCACGTTGAACCGAGCGAGTCGGATCGCCGCGCAAGCCACGAACAGGAAGGCGGTTAGCAGCCCGGGCACATGTTGCCGGTAGAGCACCCACTTGTAGACGAGCAGCGCGGGGGCCACTCCGAAGGAGATGATGTCCGCCAGCGAATCGATCTGCAGGCCGAAGGCGCTCTGTGTCTTGGTCATGCGCGCCACACGGCCGTCGAGCAGGTCGAACAGCATGGCGAAGATCAGGAGCACCGCGGCGCGGTAGAAGTCGTCCTCGACGGCGTTGTCCTTGGCGACCAGCCGGATCGCGTTGAAGCCGCAGAACACACTGCCCAGCGTGATCAGGTTGGGCAGGACGAACAGGGTCTTCCGCAAGTCCAGCCGCGACCTGAGGCGAGCTTTGCTTCGGCGAAGGCGGTTGAACCCCACGACAGCGCAGAGTAACCCGCGCGCCCGAACCGCGTCCAGTGTCTCACCGCCAGTTTCGACCGTGGCGACGGCACGGCACCTCCCCTGGTATGGCCCTGGTACCGGCCGCGCACCAAGTTTGGCCCCGCCGCTTCGCCAAACCTACGATGGCGAAACCCACGATGCAGCGCATCCGTCTCGTTTGGCCCTTTTGGCCCGTTTGGAGTGCTTGTCCCGCTCCGCGCTCCCGTCTCGGCGCTCGCTCGGGCTTGGCCGCGGTGGCGATCGCCCTCTCATTCCTCTCGTGCAGCTCGGATCGCGATGCGAACGAGAAACGTCTCGCCGAGCTCCGTGACGAGATGACTCGCGTCCAGAACGCGTCTGACCGGCTGGAGGACCGAGTGTCGGCCCTGGAAGTCGGCGCGTTGTCCACGGCGCCCGCTGCGGCCGTGGCGCCCGCACCCGAGGCGACTCCGGTCTACCGCCCGCGCCTGAAGGTGGTGCACGTGAACCCGGAAACCCCGCAGGTTGCGCCGGAGCCCGAAAATGCCAACCCGGAGCGGAACGCCAGTGATGGACGCTAGAAAATTTCGCCTCAGCTGGTCGAGCGTGCTCGTGATGGAGCTGGCCGCCACCGCGGGCTGGGCGCAGTCCGGTCCGCAACAAGGCGAGCCGCCGCCCGGGTCGATCACGGTACCGACCGAAGCGGGTGACGTCGTCGTCACGCCGGGTGGCACCACTCAGGGTCCTCCCGTCTACATACCCCCTCCCGGCTATCCGGCTCCAGGCGTCGACATCAATCCCGGCTTGTCGTCGAGCTCTCGTCCCAGCAACGACACGTCTCGATCGCAGGATGGCTTTGATTTTGAACGCGGAAGCCGTGGGCCTGCCGTCGTGCGCGGCGACAAGAACGCCGAAGGCATTCTGCTTCCCGAGAGACGGCGCTCGCTCGGCGTTCCCGGAATCCACACGGTGCGACCGGGGGACACGCTCTGGGACTTGTGCGCCCGCTACTACGACAATCCATACAATTGGCCGCGGGTCTGGAGCTACAACCCGCAAGTCGAGAATCCGCACTGGATTTACCCTGGTGATCAACTGCGCATGCGCCAGGGAGCGAGTCCGCGCGATGCCCTGGCGGGCTTCGCCGAGGACGGCTCAGGTGGGCCCGGTCGTCGTGCGCCGGTAGCGCGCGATGCGGTGTTTTTGCGCTCGCAGGGCTTCCTCGGTGACGTCAAGCGCGACACCTGGGGCGAGCTCATCGGCGCGCGCGAAGACCAGATGCTGCTGACCGAGGGCAATCACGCGTACCTCTCGTTCCGAGAAGGAGTCGAGCCGCGCGTCGGGCAACAGCTGACGATTTTCCGAACGATCCGGCAGCCTGCCCCGGTGAAGGGCGCGCGCAAGGCACCCGGTGAGATCGTTGCCGTGAAGGGTTCGGTGCGCATCGACCAGTGGGATCCCAAGCGCCGGGTCGCCCGCGGAGTCATCACCGAGTCGGTGGACGTCATTGAACGCGGCGCGAAGATCGGCCCCGTTGCGCGCCGGCTCGACGTGGTTCCGGTGCGACCGAACCAGGCCGAGCTCTCCGTGCGCGTGTTGAACAGTCTCTACCCGCACGTCTATCTCGCGCAAAATCAGCTCGTGTTCCTGGATCGCGGCAGCGAAGACGGCCTGGTTCCCGGCAATCGCTTGCTCGTGGTGCGGAGAGGCGACGCCTGGCGGCAGAGCTTGAAGACGACTACCGACATGGCCCGCCAGCGCGCGCTAATGCACAGCCCAGAGGACGCGCAGGTCGAGCTGACGCCGCTGCGCGGCGAACAGAAGAATTTCCCCGATGAGATCATCGGCGAGCTGCGTGTCCTGCGCACGGAGCGCTTCAGCGGGATCGCGCTCGTCACGGCCTCGAGCCGCGAAATTGTGCCGGGCGACCGCGCAGTGGCGAAGAAGGGCTACTGAGCGTCTTAGCAGTGCCTTCCGCGGGGCAGAAGCCGGGGCCGGGGGTGCGACGGATCGTTCACGTTCACGGGCACGCGGGTTGAGAGTCGGGCACGCGGGTTGAGAGTCGGGCACGTTCACGGGCACGTTCACGGGCACGTTGAGGAGAGCTTTGCTTGACATGGTATGATTTGGTTATGGGGAGAAGCAGGGTGTTTTTCCCGCAGGTGGCGCTGGACCAGTGGATCTCCGAAGGGCGCGTCGATCTGTTCGGCGACCAGCTCGAGCTCAAGGTGCAGGGGCGGCGCTATCGCATCGTCGAGGCGGTGCGCGTGCTGCGCCTGGTCAGCGAGGGCACGGACATCCACGAGGTGACCGGACGCGTCAAAAGCGTCGCTTACCTGCGCGAGCTCGGTGCAGAGTTACTCGGGGACTCGATGATCATCGGCGACTTGGCATACGAAGTCGTGCTGGGCTTCTGGGGTACGCCGATGGGCAGCTCGCTCGAGCGCCGGGCCTCGGCTGACGGAGCCGGTGGCACATTGCGACCTCCCGAGTCGCTCGCACCCAAGAGCGATCAGGAGCTTTTGGCCGAGTTCCTCATCCAGAGTCTCCAATGAGCCCGCCCCTCGTGGGGGATAGTGCTACGCATTGAGCGCCCGGCCCCTTCGTCATGCAGGACCTCGCGACCATCGCTTTCTATCTGGGAGTCATCGCGTACTCCGTCGCCGCCACGCTCTTTTTCCTGGACCTGGCGCGCCGCGAGGGCTTTGCCCCGGCCCAGCAGTGGGCGCCTCGCGCCCTGGGGCTCGGCGCGGCGTTGCATGCGGCTCACGTCGTCACGGCCAGCCTGCTCTCACGGGTGTGTCCGGTTGAATCGCTCCACTTCGCGCTCAGCCTGAGCGCGCTGATCGTGGCGGGGGTTTACCTGGCGCTGCGCCGCCGCCTGCGCCTGCACGCGGTGGGGGCGTTCGTGGCGCCGATTGCGCTCACGTTCCTGGTCGGTGCGCAGTTCGTGAGCCTGAATGAGGGGGGACCGGACGCGAGCGTGCCGCGCACGCTGCTCGCCGTGCACGTCACCGTCAATCTCGCCGGGGTGGGGCTGTTCCTGCTCGCGGCCGGCGTTGGCGCCTTCTATCTGATGCAGGAGCGGCAGCTGAAAGAGAAGCGCGTGGGCTGGCTCACTGCGAAGCTTCCTCCGCTGGACGCGCTCGACCGCACCGAGCACCGCTTGCTCCTCGCCGGCTTCCCGCTGCTGACGCTCGGCATCGTTACCGGCGCGGTGTTCGCCGGTGGCCTGCAAGCCGGCGCCATGATGCTGCGGGCCCTGATTGCATACGCCACCTGGTTGGTCGCGGCCGCGGTGCTTCTGCTGCGCGTGACGGCAGGTTGGCGCGGGCGGCGCGCCGCATACGGCACGATCGCGGGTGCCGTCGGTGTGATGCTGGTGATCCTGCTGTACGCGGTCCAGTCTCCGCCCGGGGAAGGCCTTTGATCGTCGTCGTCGGCCTCTCGCACCGCACGGCTCCGATCGCGGTGCGCGAGCTCTTGGCGATCTCCGATACGGACGTGCCCGGTCTCCTGGCGCAGCTCGTGGCACGTCCGGGCATCCAGGAGGCGCTCTGCGTTTCAACGTGCAATCGAGTCGAGGTGGTGGTCGCGTCGCGCGCGAGTAGCCGCGTCGATCTGGACGAGCTGGCGCGTGACGTGAAGGACATTCTGCTGCAGCGCGCGCCGAACGCGGGGCCCTACCTCTACGCGCACTCCGGCAGTCAGGCCGTGCGGCACCTGTTCCGCGTGTCGGCTTCCCTCGACTCGCTCGTGGTCGGCGAGTCGCAGATCCTCGGTCAGGTGAAGGATGCCTTCGAGATAGCGCGCAAAGCGGGCTGCGTCGGTCCGGCGCTCCACCGCGCCATGTCGCGCGCGATACACACGGCCAAGCGCGTGCGCACGCAGACGTCGATCGGGACCGGGCAGGTGTCGGTGCCCACCGTCGCGGCCGATCTCGCGAAGCAGATTTTCGGCGACCTGCGGGGCCATACCGTGGTTCTGGTCGGCTCCGGAGAAATGGCCGAGAGCGTCGCGCGGCTGCTGCAGGGCGCCGGTGGACGGCTGATCGTGATCGGCCGTACCTTCGAGCGCGCGGCCGATCTCGCGGGGCGTGTGCAGGCCGAGCCGCGCGCGTGGAACGAGCTCACCGCGACCCTGGTCGAAGCGGACGTGGTGATCACGAGCACCAGCGCACCGGGGCACGTCATCGAGTACGAGCAGGTGGTGGGGCGTCGCCGTAGCCGCCGTGGCCGCAGCTTGTTTTTCATCGATCTGGCCGTGCCGCGCGACGTGTCGCCGCGCATCGGAGAGCTCGACGGCACGTTCCTCTACAACATCGACGACTTTTCGCGGCTCGTGGCGGAGTCGATGTCCAGCCGGCAAAAAGAGGCCGAGAGCGCCGAGCAGCTCGTGCTGCGTGAAGTGGAGGCGTTCGAGCGCTGGGCGGAGTCCGAGCAGGCGACTCCGACCATCGTCGCGCTGCGCCGGCGCATGCGGGGCGTGCTCGAGGCCGAGCTCGAACGCAGCCTCCGCGGCAGATTGAAGCACCTCGGGGCGGAGGAGCGCGAGGCGCTGAACAAGATGCTGGATGCCGCGGTGAACAAGCTGCTGCACGTGCCCACCATGCGCCTGCGGGCTCTGGCCACGAGCACGGGAGCGAGTTACGACGATGAAGATTTGACGAGCGCGCTGCGTGAGCTGTTCGCGCTCGACGAAGCGAGCGGCACATCGACCAATCCCGAAGCGGACGCCGAGCTCGCTGATGACGAGGAGTTCGCGGAGCTCGGCCCGGAACGCTACCCCAGCGAGTCGACTCGCACCGGAGAGCCTCATTAAGTGGAAAAACTGATCGTAGCGACGCGGCGCAGCGCGCTGGCATTGGCTCAGGCGCGCGCGTTCATGCGGGATCTCGAGGCGCGGCACGCAGGCTTGCAGGCCTGCGAGCTCCACGTCGTCACCACGGGCGACAAGATCCAGGATCGACCGCTCGCCGATATCGGGGGCAAGGGCTTGTTCGTCAAAGAGATCGAAGAAGCCATCCTCGAAGGACGCGCGGACATCGCGATCCATTCGCTCAAAGACGTACCGCCAGTGCTCGCTCCGGGGCTCGTGATTGGCTGCATTCCCGAGCGTGAGGATCCGCGCGACGCGCTGGTGACGCGCTCGGGCGCGCTGCTCGAGGAGCTCCCGGCTGGCAGCAAGGTGGGTACCTCGTCGCTCCGCCGTAGCGTCCAGCTCCTCGCGTGGCGACCTGACTTACAAGTAGTGCCGCTGCGCGGCAACGTCGACACGCGTCTGCGCAAGTGTGAAGAAGGCATCGTCGACGCCATCGTGCTGGCTTGTGCCGGTCTGTCGCGGCTCGGTTTGAGAGATCGCGTCACCCAGGTGCTGCCCCCGGACCGCTGCATTCCTGCGATCGGTCAGGGCGCGCTCGGCATCGAGCTGCGGGCGGGGGATGATCGGGCCAAAGCCTGGCTCGATCCGCTCGCGCACGCCGAAACCACGCTCGCGGTGGCTGCGGAGCGCGGCGTGATGCGCGCCGTCGAAGGCAATTGTCAGGTTCCGGTCGCCGCGCATGCGCGCCGCGAAGGCAACTCGCTGCAACTCTCGGCGCTGCTCGCCGACCCCGACGGCACACACAAGCGCACGCGCGAAATCACGACGGCGTGGCCTGCGAGCGCCGAAGAAGCGGAGCGCATTGGGCTCATGCTCGGGCACGAGCTGCGCGCCGGTTGACCCGTGCGCCACGTGTCCGCTGCACGCTGGCTCGCGGCTCGCCTCGAGCGAGGCACGTCGAACCCTGCGGCGCGCGGGCTCGCGGCGCTCTGGGCCGCCTGCGCGAATCCGGTGCGACCCGTCGCCTTGCCGGTCGGGCCACGGCTGATCGGCGTGGGCGGAGCGACGCTCGGCGGCTCGGGTAAAACGACGCTGAGCGCTGCGCTGGCCGAGGAGCTCCGGCGAACGGGCCTGAACGTGGCTGTCGTGGCCAGCGGTTACCGCGCCGGTGAGCGCACGGCGCGCCGCGTCGGTCCCCGGGACTCGCCGCGCGCTGCGGGTGACGAGGCCGCCCTGCTCAGCCAAAAGCTCACGCCGCTCGGTGTCCCGGTCTACGTCGCCGGGCGACGGAGTGACGCGCTGGCGCTGGCAGCACGGAGCACGCCGCACAGCATCATCATCGATGGGCTCTTGCAGTCGCGTCCCGTGCGCCTCGATGTGGCGCTGCTCGCGCTCGACGAGGCGCGACCTTGGGGCGCCGGTGCGTGTCCGCCAGCCGGCGATTTGCGCGCCGCGAAGCGCACACTGTGGCGCGCCGCCGACGTCATTCTCTGGCGCGGCGCGCGTGGATTCGAGGTCGGCCCGTTGCCGACACAGGGGCCCGGCCCCGTCGAGCTCCGCTGGTGCGACGCGATCGTCGGCGCACGTGCCGAGGGCGGAGCGTTGCTCGAGCCGGCCGAGCTCGCGCGCCTGCGCCTCGGGCTGGTGCTGGCCCTGGCGCGCCCCGATCGCGTGGAACGCGAGCTCGCTCGGCTCGGTGTCCACCCGCAGCTCACCTTGCTCTACGCGGATCACGCCGCGTTGCCGGCTCCGCGGGCGCGGCGTCTTGGGAGCGCGCGCGTGGACGCCTGGCTGACCACCGCGAAATGCGCCACGAAGCTCGGCTCACGCTTTGCCGGCGCCCCGTTGCTGGTGCTCGAGCAGGGGGTGACACTGCCCCGCGAGCTCTTGGAAATTTGTAGGGGAAGAGCCTCCGGCGCGGCGCTTCGGCGTGGCGTTTTCGAGGCGGCTCCGTGATAGAGTCCGCGGCCATGCGTGCTCGAAAGATCCTGCGAATCGCCCTGATGGTGTGTCTATTCGTGCCGATGGCGCTGGCTCTGGCCGGATGCCAGGGCGGATCGAACGCGCCCAAGCTGGCTCACGTCAAGCCTGGGGACTTGCCGGAGGGAGGCGACTGGTCCGGCGTGTACTACAGCCAGCTCTACGGCTACCTGCACCTGGTGAGTCAAGGGGACAGCGCGAGCGGAGGCTGGCGTACGACGGCCGGCGACGCGTGGGGCGAGATGAGCGGCAGGATCACCGGCGACGTGTTTCGCTTCGAGTGGCGCGAGCGGAAGATCGGCATGGTCGGAGCCAAGGCCGAGCGCCAGGGCAAGGGCTACTTCCGATACTTGATCCCCAAGGAAGGGGAGGCCCACGAGATTCATGGCGAGTGGGGCCTGGGTTCGGACGAAGCCGGCAACGAGTGGAAGGCCGTCAAGCAGATGAACATGCAGCCGAATCCCAAGAGCGTGAAGCCCGACGAGCTCGAAGGACGCGGCGTCGGTGGCGGCTGGGATGACGGCGAGAAGGGAGCTCCGGGAACGGGCGCGCCCCCTCCGCCGTCGGGTGCTGACAAGGACGGGGAAAAGGGCGGCGACAGCTCCGGGGATTGGCCCTGAGCCACGCTCCTCTGCGAGCAACAGCCCAGAGTGTGAACACGGAGTAGAGAGCGTGCCTGGAGAAGCAGTCAAAGGTCTCGAGTTTCTTGAACCCCCGATTTTCGAACGTGGCAGCAAGGGCCGCAGCGGCGCGTCCTTGCCCGCGCTCGACGTGCCGCCGATCGACGTGAACGCCGAGTTCGGCGAGCTCGCGCGCAGCACGCCCGCGGGATTGCCGGAGGTGAGCGAGCCGGAGGCGTTTCGGCATTTCGTGCGGCTGAGTCAATGGAACTACAGCATCGACACGCAGTTTTATCCGCTCGGGTCGTGCACCATGAAGCACAACCCCAAGGTGAACGAGTGGGCGGCGCGGCTCGAAGGCTTCGCGGCGCTCCACCCGTACACGCCGGAGCACTTGGCGCAGGGCGCGCTCGAGCTCATGGTGCGGCTGCAGGCATTGCTCGCCGAAATCGTCGGTATGGATGGGGTGAGCTTGCAACCCGCGGCAGGCGCGCAGGGCGAGCTGACGGGTCTGATGATGATCCGCGCCTATCATCGCTCGCAAGGGCGTTCGCCGCGCAAGGTGTTCATTCCGGATAGCGCGCACGGCACGAACCCCGCGAGCTGCGCGCTCAACGGCTTCGACGCCGTGCCGTTTCCCGCCGGGCCTGCCGGCATCGTCGAAGCGGACACGCTTGCGCGAGCGCTCGAAGCGCACGGAGACAACGTCGCCGGTCTGATGATCACGAACCCCAATACGCTGGGCTTGTACGAGAGTGACATGCCGCGGCTGGCGGCCCTGGTGCACGAACGAGGCGGGCTGGTGTACGGGGACGGCGCCAACCTGAACGCGGTGATGGGGCGCGCACGGCCGGGTGACGCGGGCGTGGACGTGATGCAATTCAACCTGCACAAGACGTTCACCACGCCGCACGGCGGTGGCGGACCGGGCTCTGGCCCCGTCGCATTCAAGAAGATCCTCGAGCCGTTTCAACCGACGCCCATCGTTCGTCGCCAGGGTGGCCGCTGCCTGATCGACTGGAAGTCCGAACAGAGCGTGGGCCGTGTGCGTTCGTTCTTCGGCAACTTCGGCATGATGGTGCGCGCTTACACGTACATCCGCGAGCTCGGGCCCGACGGGCTCAAGGCCGTGAGCGACATGGCCGTGCTCAACGCCAATTATCTGGCCGCGCGGCTCAAGCCGTACCTGCCCCTGGCATACACGACTCCTTCGCTGCACGAGGCGGTGTTCACGGACAGGGAGCTCGAGGCCAAGAGCGGCGTGAAGACTCTGGATCTCGCCAAGCGCCTCATCGACTACGGCTTCCACCCTCCGACGGTCTACTTCCCGCTGGTGGTGCGGGGAGCGTTGATGATCGAGCCGACCGAGACCGAAACCAAGCAAACGCTGGATTCGTTCGTCGATGCCATCGCTCGCATTTGCGAGGAAGCAGAGACGGACCCGGACCTCGTCAAGCAGGCCCCGCACTTGACGCGGCTCGGCCGGCTCGACGAAGCGCGCGCGGCACGGAAGCCTCGTTTGCGCTGGTCTGCACTGAGCGAATAGTGTCCTGTCGCCGCAGATCGCGACAGAAATCGGGCGCTACGAGCGGAGACAGGACACGTCAGGAACAAGAAATGTGTGGTGAATAGAGTAGCCCAGAGCCGAATTTCGAGCCGCCCGCACCCGCTGGGGGCGGCTCGAAATTCTGATGCGGTTCTCTGATTCACCACACTAGCTCGACGCGACGCGGCTAACTCGTGGAGATCGCGCCCCGAGTCGCCGGTTTTCATGTCGAACGTGCGCCGTTCGAGCGCTGAGTGAGCGTGCTCATCGTGCAGGGCGAAGTCTGGCCCGCGGTTCGACTTTTTTCCGCTCCATTTCCCCCGTCCCGCGTACGGGTTAAAAGAGCAGCATGCGTGAAGCGGATCAGGAGGAGCTGTTCCGAGCCGCCCAGGATCGTTGGCCCGGTGTGTCGCTCTCGCGCGAGGACTTCGAAGCGCACGCGCGACGCTTGGGCTCGGAGGAGCTCTATCCGCCGCACGTCGCGGAGCTGTACCTGGCGCTGGCGTGCGCGCAGTCGGACGCCAAGGCGCATGCGTTCTTCGACAGCGAATACGCGAGCTGTGCGCGGCAAGGAGCCGCGCGGATCCGCGGTGACGACGCGTTCATCGGGGAAGTCGTGCAGGACCTGCGACACAAGCTGTTCATCGGTCCGCCGCCTCGCATCGAAAAGTACACGGGCAAGGGTCCACTCGGCGCGTGGCTGCGCGTCGTCGCGGGCCGCGCGGCTCTGGATCGGGCGCGCGCAGAGCTACGGGAGAGGCCCGCGGACAACGCGCTTCCAGAGGCGCTCGCGGCGCTCGAAAGCAGCTTGGACTCCAAGCTGGATCGCGCGCGCTACGTCAGCGTATTTCAGACGGCTTTGCAGAACGCGGTGCTCGCGCTAGAGCCGCGTGAGCGCAACGTGCTGCGGCTCCACTACTCGGCGGGCGTGAACATCGACGGCATCGGTCGAGCCTACAGCGTGCATCGCGCCACCGTGGCGCGCTGGCTCGTGCGCATTCAGAAGCAAATCGCCGAGAGTGTTCGGAGCGAGCTCCGCCAGAACGGCCAGGCGCTCGAGGAGGGCGAGTTCCGGGATCTGATTGATCTCTTGCAGAGTCGGCTCGACGTCGCGCTCAGCAGCTGGCTCGGATCGAAGGTCGAGATTGCGCTATCCTTTACGGGCGAGGACTGCCCGCAATCGGCGTGAACGCCATGGGACGAAAACGAGGCTCTGAGCTCCGTGCCAGCGCAGCTCGAGGGCTGCCGGATCGCGATACCTGCCTCGGCGATGACGTCGTGCTCGCGTTCGCAGCGGGCGCGCTCGACAGCGGAGCGCTAAAGAGCGTGGACCGACACCTGGACGCCTGCGGCAAGTGTCAGCAGCTGGTCGCGGCCGCCCTGCACAGTGATTGTGCGGAGCGCGTCTCTGGCGCACGCCGCAAGAGCTTCGAGCCCGGCAGCGTCGTGGCGGGCCGCTATCGAATCGTGCGCTTCCTCGGCGCTGGCGGCATGGGTGAGGTCTACGAAGCCGAAGATCGCATGCTCGGCGACCGCGTCGCGCTGAAGAGTCTGGCACCGACCTTGGCCGATAGCGAGCGGGCCATCGGCTATCTGAAATCCGAAGTGCAGCTCGCCAGGCGCGTCAGCCACCCCAACGTGTGCCGGGTCTTCGACCTGGGCGTACACGACAGCGATACACCCGGTCACGAAGTGCACTTCTTGACGATGCAGCTTTGCCCTGGAGAAACCCTCGGGCAAAGCGCGCGTCGCGGACCTTTGCCGATGCAGCACGTGGCGAGCATCGCCGAGCAACTCTTGCACGGTCTTGCCGCTGCTCACGACGCGGGCATCCTTCACCGCGACTTCAAGAGCGACAACGTCATCCTGCGCGAAGCAGAGAGTGACGACGACGCGCCTTCTGCGACCATCACCGACTTCGGCCTGGCGCGCGCGTTCGCCGAAGGCCAACCGCACGTGACGACGAGCCATCTCCTGGTCGGTAGCGCGGCCTACATGGCTCCCGAGCAAGTCGAAGGAGGACCGCTCACGGAGGCGGTCGACATCTACGGCTTCGGCGTGGTGCTGTTCGAGATGCTCACCGGATCCTTGCCGTTCATCGCCGATACGCCGATGGGCATGGCCGTGCTGCGGCTGCGCCGAGCGCCGCCCAAGCCCAGTGAACGGCTGAGCTCGGTGCCCGCTGATTGGGACGAGTTCGTGCGGAGGTGCCTGGCGCGCGAGCCACACCGGCGTTTCGCCTCGGTGCGCGCGGCGCTGCGCGCCTTGCCGCACCTCTGCACCGAGCCGCCGCGCGCGCGCCTGCGTCCGCTGTTGGTGGGACTCGGCGTCGTGCTAGCGGTGAGCGCCGGCGCGGTGCTGCTGCGCCCCACGACGCCTTCCGAGGCACCCGCGTCCGTGCCGCAGAGCGCGGCCCCCGAGCGGAAAGCGGCACAGCCAACCCCCGTGCGTCCCGCGCTCGAAGCGCCGCGCGCGAAGCCAGTTAGCGCACCCGCGCCCGCGGTGCAGTCGCCGCCAGCCATCCAGCCGCCCCCCGACGAGCGCAAGCCCCCGCGTGCGCGCCGTGCGCGCGAAGCCTCCGCGGCGCCGCCGAGCGCGGCGCCCGGCACGGCACCCAGCCTGGACGCGTTGATCGATCCGTTCGAGTGAGTCGTGCCGGCGATGGCGCGTCTAAAAGGTGCTCGTCCAGCTGGCACGCGCGCCGCCTGCTAGCGGCGCGAGCGAGAGCCCAGCCGCGCTTCGCGCGCGCGCCGGCTTGCTCAGGAAGTGCAAGGTCAGGCCCGCGCCGACCAGCGTGGCGCTCGCTCCGGCGCACACCCAGGCCAGCGTCGTCGAGCGCTCGCCGCGCGCTTCTCGATCGGACAAATCGGAGCTCCACGCTGTCGCGTCCTCGAGGTCGCGGCTGGCGGCCCGCGCGTCGAGCGCGAAGTACGCGGCGAGGCCGGCAGAGACGGTACCGGCGCCGAATAGAGACCATTTGGCGATCTGGGCGCCCGTATCAGAGCTCGGGTCGGCGGACGGCGGCTGCGCGGGCGTCGCCGGCGCGCGGGCCGCTGTCGGAGTCGGGGCGGGCTTCGCTGTTTCGCGGATTGACTCCGCGGGCCGTCGATCCGGCTCGGGCTCGCGCGGGGTCGTGGTTTCGGCGTCGCATTCCGGCATCTCCCGCAAGATCCGTTCGACGCGCTCGCGGTGCGCGGGGTTGGTTTCTCGAAGCAGGTAGTCCTGATAGCTGGCCCGCGCCGCGTCGCACCGGCCGAGCTTGCGCTGTGCCTGCGCGATGTTGAACAGAAACGCCGGCCGCGGCGAGAGCGCGTAGGCACGCCGCAGCAGGTTCACGGCAGTGGCGTACTCTTCTGCTGCGTACGCTTGCTCGGCCTGCGCGAACAGCTCGCGGGCCGTCGCCGCCGTCCGCGCTGCCGTGTCCGCAAGCTGCGCGCGAGCGCCGGGAGCGGCCGCGCCGAACGTCAGGATGACGCTGACGCAAGCAGCTCCCCGGCGAATTCGGCGGTGCAGGCTACCGGGGGTCTTCAGTGCCGAATCGTGCATGACGCGCTCTCCCGACTGCATCGCTTCAATACCCCGGCTCGGGTGCTCCGTTCAATGTCCCAGCGTCTCGGCCCCGAACTGCGCTTTGACTTGTGCGCCGAGCGGCGTCTGGAGAAAAGCGTCGACGTTGGTGATTTCGTAGACGATGCTGCCGCGATCCATGACGCGCCGCACGCCGCACTGCGGACAGGTTTCCGGGTCGAAGCGCCACTTGAGGTCATAGATCTTCGCTCTCTCGAGCGGCTGCCCGCCACCGCTGCCATAGACGGGGCAGTCATTGAGCGTTTTCGGTCCCGCTCCACCCACCACCACGCCCGTGCTGCTGATTGGAGCGAGCTCCGAGTCGAAGGCGAGCGTGGTGCCGCCGACCCGCACGACCATGAAGCGCTCGTTGTACGAGAACGCCTCGCCCAGGCGTTTGCCCAGGTTCGTGGTCTCAGGTGCTTCGATCTCCAGGATGCTGGCGTTCGGAAGTGACCCGGCCTGGAATCCACACCGGTAGTAGTCGGCGGTCTCGCTCAGCACGGCCGGGTACGAAGCAACGCCGGTGTTCGCCCAGCTCAGCAGCCCGTTGGCGGGGTTGCCCGAGAGCAGGCGCTTCTCGGGGCTTTCACCGAGGTACG
>DATDJP010000170.1:0-2743 GCA_036520475.1 Polyangiaceae bacterium
GTACAGCGTCAAGCAGTCGGCGACGGTCCTGCACGCCTTGTTCTTGTTCACGAAATCGATCAGCGCCCGTTCTTGCGCACTGCAATCGCGGGTGCACTGGGGCGGGGCAGACATCGGGCGGCACTGGCCGCTTTGGTCGCAATACGTGGGCAACGGACTGGCGAACAGACCTGTGCACGGCGCGCCGCAGTCAAACGTTCTACATCCGGAACCTGGCGCGGCCGCGATCACGCTCGGGGATACTCGAGTACGCATGGACGCCGGGAACTTGGTAGTCGAGCTCAGCGCGCGTAGCTGCCGCCGACGTGGTCGTACGGATCGGGCCCGGCGTCGAGGGCCAGACGATACGCTTCACTGTCGAGTATGCGCTCGATGGCGTCGCTCATGTACGTGAGCAGATCCCGAAGCCCCACGACGCCAACGGGTCTGCCGTTTTCGACGACGGGTAAGTGTCGCACTCTCTGCTGCTTGAACGCCGCCAGGCAGTCCCTCGCGTGCATGTCCGGAGAGAGCGAGACGACGTTCTGCGTGGCCACATCACCGACGTGCACCAACTCCGGCTCCTTGCCCAGCGCGACGACCCGGCACAGCAGATCGCGTTCCGAGAACACGCCGATCAACTTGCCGTCCTCTACGACGAGCAACGCCCCGACACCGTTGTCGTTCATCTTGCGCGCCGCTTCCGCGACGGAGGCGTTCGGAGGAATGACGACAGTGTCCGTTTTCATCAGCAGAGTAATCGGGGTCATGAGATCTCCACGCGAACCCCAGGCGCCTTTTGCCCAGGTGCCATGTTTATCAGCAAGCCCCATGCCGCTCACCCCCGCGAAATTTGCCGGCTTGGCCCCGTCAGAACTGCGCGACGCGCCGAAAGCCGCGCAGAATTTACGGCCCGAACCATCTCTCATCCGCGACGTGCCGTCTGGTTACGGCAGCACGCCGCGCTGACTCAGCACCGACGTTCTGAGCTGACGCACGCAGTCGAAGGCACGCGCACGGTCCGTTCGCGGGCCAGAACGAGGACACACCTTCACTTCTTCGAAGTGCGGAGGCACCCTCCCGCGACGCGATTTCGAAAGCGTCGGCGCACACTCCGCCAGTGTGCTGCGCGCGCGCCCATTGCCCGAGTCGGCGTGCCGCGCGGCATCGTTGGCCGCGACCCCCGAGCGCGCGGTTCCCGCGACGCGTCAGCAGGCGTGCCGTGTGCGGGTGGGCGATGGTCAGTTCGTTTTGGCGACAATCAGCGGGTTTTTACAGCTCGGGCCTGCGCGTTGTCGGGACGTGCCGGGCTTTCTGGGTCTGCGCTCGCGCCTTACATCGCCTCACTGTCGCGCCCGTATCTGCGTGGCCCCCAAAAGAAAGACGGGGCAACGGACGTAGGATCGCGTGACCCTTTCTTGGCGATCGTTCGAGCAGCCGATGATCCTTTCCGAGCTCATTACACCGTTACGACGCGGAGTGCGGTCCATCCGTGTGCGCGTGGGCGTCGTCATCCTGGCAACGCAACACGCATGTTTCGCCCAACAGCCGCCGATCTGTGTTCCTGGAACGCCCTGGTGTGCGCGCACGGATGCAGACGGCCGGATCCACGTGGATGGGCGCGCGCAAGGCCAGGTGGGCCCGAGCGGCGCTGACGCGAACGCGAGTGGCAACGCGAACGCGGCGGGCAACGCGAACGCGGCGGGCAACGCGGACGGTAACTATCCGTCCCAACCGCCGCAGCAGGATACCTACCGTCCTCAAGGCTCGGGATATTCCTCGAGCTCGACTGACGTGGGTGTCGGCTTGGCGCTCTGCGGCACCGTCAAAGCGGGTGTGTACTCCGGCGTGAAAGGCGGCCCCTGCTTCGGGATTTCGTTCCGCACGGAGGACATCGGCTTCGAGATGGAGAGCCAGCTTCTGTTTGGAGGCGTGCGCGACTCGGTCGACTGGGTGTTCCCCATGTCCTTCATCATCCCGCTGACCTCGGAGTCCAACCTGTACGAGGGACTGCACCTGCGCGTCGGTGGGTCACCCATCGGCGTGACGTTCGCGGACGAAGACAACGGCGGCAACTACGTTCGTTTTGGACTGCACGCGGGACTTTCGTATGAATGGGACGTGAGCGACGCCGTTTCCTGGCGCGTGTTCGATGGCCGTGCCTTCCTCGATTTTGGGACGAAGCGCGAGGTGGACCGGCGCGGTAATTTTCTGGATTTCGGCGGCCAGCTGAGCACGGGCATCGTGTTCTGAGCGCGTCGAAGTCACGAAGGCTGAGCACGTACTGAGGAGCTTGCGGGGAGCAAGCACATCCGACCTTGCCGCCCGCATGAGGCGTGTGCTCGACGAGGATCGCGCGCGTCCCGTTGCGAAAGAGGCCGTCCATCTGCTCCGGCAGCAGTTTGCACATCGAGCGGGCGAAGGCCGCGAGCAGTGCCGACTCCGTAACCGGCGTCGTGGCCACGTTGTCGCCGAGCGCGGACTTGGTTGATGGCCACACGCTGTATGACGCTTGCGTGGGAGCGCCTGGATAGTCGGAGAGTTGGCGGTGCGCTTCTACAGCGGGCTGCGCTGACACAGTCCGGAGATGCATGCCGGCGGCAGCGATAATCTGTCACACACGGCGCAGTTTCCCTTGCAGGCCGTCAGCGCTTGCGAGAGCGCATTCAGCGCCGTCTGATCCGTGCTGTTGTTGACGTACACGCCGCCCGTGCAGCCGTCTTCGGAGGCCAAACCGCAGCCGACGTACAGCGTCAAGCAGTCG
>DATDJP010000171.1:0-2158 GCA_036520475.1 Polyangiaceae bacterium
AGGAAGCGCTCCAGATCACGGCCCGCGCCTATCGCGGTGGTGGCCTGGCGCGAGAGATCGTCTATCTGCCGGCCTTCACGCGTGTCCGCGACGCTTTCGGCACCGAGCCGGAGCTCGAACAGTGGCTCGAGCGAGGCCGCATCAGTGTGCGCGCCGCGCGTTGCCTGGAAGGGGTCGGCGACGTGCCAGAGCTCCTGGAAATCGAAGAACCGTCACTTTTCGGCAAGGAACTCGGCGATCAAGCGGTGAGCGAGTGAGAATGGCGGCGGCGTGAAGAAGCCCTGGGGCTTTTGCAGCTCGTCGCGCGTGAACCAACGCGCATCGCTGATCTCGTCCGAGTCGAGCTCGAGGACGTTGCTCTCGGCCCTCGCCTGAAAGCCCAGCATGAGCGACGCCGGAAACGGCCAGGGTTGTGAGCCTCGGTACCCGGTGCACTTCACCCTCAGGCCCACTTCTTCGAGGGCCTCGCGCTCCACGGCTTGCTCCAGCGTTTCACCGGGTTCGACGAATCCAGCCAGGGTCGAGTACATGCCCGGCGGAAACGCCGGTTGATTCGCCAGCACGCAGCGCTCGCCGTCCGTGATCAAGATGAGCACGGCCGGGTCCGTGCGCGGAAAGTGCCTGTGCTCGCAGCTCGGGCATTCGCGCAGATGGCCGCCCTCCTTCGGCTCCGTGCGCTGCCCGCAGCGGCCACAAAAGCGGTGCTGCCGGTGCCAGTGCAGCATGGCGCGCGCGTACCCGAGGACGCTGATGTCCGCTTCATGAAGGAGGTGCGCAGTCAGGCGCAGATCGGCGAACGCGCCCTGGCTACCCAGGTCCCCGAGGCGCAGCGGCTCCGCCGTAGCCGACAGATCCAGCGCGAAGCAGGGGTGGTCGCCACGGAGCCCCAGCCACACGAGCTCGTCCGCGGCGTCGAGCAATGCTTCACTATTGAGGAGCGGCGGCACGAAAGCTCGTGGCTCGAGGCATACGAAATTCTGCTCGCGCCAGACCGGGAACAAAAGCGCGTTGGGAGCGCTCAGCATCTGGTTCAAGCGCTCGCGATCTTTGCGGAGGTTCGCCGCACGATCCAACCGGACCATCAGCTCGTCGTCGGGCATCCTGGAGACGATCAGCATAGCCCGCGGCTCCGCGCAATCGGCAGGCTGACGGCTGCGGGCGGCCCGCCGCTCCCGCTGTCGCGCGTGGTATGACGCCCTGGTGCGTGGCTGGGTGAGAGGGCTTCGGATCGCGGCTGCTTCGGGGCTCGTGATCCTGCACATCGGCGCTGCCCTGCTGGCAGGAACGTGGCCGAGCATCAGGGATCGGCTGTGGCCGGTCGTCGCCTGGTACGCGGACGGCCTGTGTATGATCAACACGTGGGGGATGTTCTCTCGCCCGCCCAGCAAGAACGAAGTGCGGGTGGTCGGCGTGCGCGCGGACCAGTCTCTTGTGGTTCTGGCGAGCTCCGTGTCGCGTCGTCCGGGCTGGCTGGAGGCGGTGCTCGATGTCCGCCTGCGCAAGATTCAAAATCGCCTGGCGAAGGAGGACGCACGCCGGGAGTACGGTGACGTGTACCTGGCCTATTTCTGCCGCCAGGCCGCCGTGCGCGAGGTGCGCCTCGAGCTCCACGCCGCGCTTCTCGCGAAGGAGCCGGCTAGCGTGCTCATGAGCCGTTCGTGTGGAGCCGCTGAACCGCGACAGCAGGGCGCGGGATCGACGCGGACGCGGGTCGACGCGGAATGAAGGACCTGCATCGCTGCTTCGTCCGCTTCTGGAGCGCGCCCAGCGCGGGGTTTGCTGCCGCGCTGTTTCGCATCGCGCTGGGGGCGCTCGGCGTTTGGACGGCGCTCGGCGTGCTCGCGAACCGGGAGCGCTACTTCTCGGAGCACGGGCTGATCCCCTGGCACACCGTCAGCGAGTTTCCCTGGGCGAACTGGTCGGTGCTCGCGCTTTCGCCCACGAGCGACGCCTGGCTGACGGTCGTGTGCGCCACGCTGCTCGTGGCGGAGCTCGGCTATCTGCTTGGCCTCGCGCCGCGCCTGTGCTCCGCGCTGGTATTCGTCGTGCACGTCTCGCTGCACCACCGAAATCCGTACATCTTCAACAGCGGCGACACTCTGTTCCTGATGCTCTCCGGGCTCGGCGTGTTCCTGCCGCTCGGGCGCGTGTACTCGCT
>DATDJP010000172.1:0-13208 GCA_036520475.1 Polyangiaceae bacterium
CTATCAGTTTCGGTCGGTCGGGCCCGCCGAGCTCCGGCCCGAGGATTCGGCCAAGTTGAGCGCGTTGCTCGCGGTGCTGCCCCCGACGGGTTGCTTGCCGTACCCGCTGAACGTCAATTGCGACCATTTCTATCCGACCAATTTCAACGCGAATGGGACGCGCTACGTTCAGCACAATTGCGCGCTCGAACCGTGCTGGACGGCGGACATGACCGCTGTCCTCGAGCTCATCGACGAGCTCGCGGCGCGTGAGCTCTGAGCGAGCTTCAGCCGGCGTTCCAGAGTTCCAGAAGATTGGAGCGCCGGCTGCGCCGTGTGCGCTTACGCAGGCTGCCTCGCGGTCGCACTCCTCAACACGTGGCAGCGTGGCGCGAGGTACGTCACCGATAGTCAGTCATACGCTGACGATGGCGCGCTTCACCGTGCAAAAATTGCGGATATCTCCAGTCGAAGACCAGCTCAGGGTGCTTGTCGATGCTGGGCTGTGCGTTCCACTTGGCGGTGTAAGTGTTGAACAGCCCCTGATAGGTGTTAATGAAGATGGACACCGCTCCCGCGATGTACAGCGCCGTTCGGGCAGTTCGCGGCGCGTCGTGACACGCCTGCTTCATCGTCAAGCAGAGCAGCAAGAATAAGCCGGGTAGCGCGTCCATCAGGAGGCGCGGACCGAAGGTGTAGCCGCCCCACCAATGAGGAAAGCGCGACACCACCCCAAGGTGGAGTATCGGCCACAGCAGCGCGATCAGCGCCACGCGGCGGTCCTGCATCAATGCTCGCGTCGTCGAGCGGAGCAGCAGCAAGGGAAGCAGGAAAATCGGCGAAAACACGAGGAGCCCGCGTCCAGGACTGAATAGATTCCCGGCCAGCGCGGTTGTGAATGCGTCGTTCGATAGGCGCTGTGGACGATAGTAGTCCGGCAACGGTTGACCAAACTCGCGGTAGCTAAAAAATACGAATACGCAGAGCGCCGCGCCGAGGACGGCGCACACGCGCAGTGGAAGCCGTGGGCCGCGTATGAACAAGAACGCGAGCAAGCACGGTACAAGGAGCGCAAAGGTAGGCCTGCAGCAGAAGGCGAGGAACAAGCACACTCCGATCAGAAGTGGGCCACCTTTCGCTTGCGGTGACGGTGACGCAGCCGTGGAGCGCAGCGCGGTGAGAATCGCGACTAGCGCAAAGAGTACGGCAAAGTCGTGCGACCAAAGAGCCGTTGCACCCGTGCTCGCCAAAGAGGTTCCAAACCAACCGGCGAGTGCTGCCAGCAACGCGAGGTTGCGATTGAGGTAGAGGCGAGCGAGATCTACCAGGAACTTGAAAATGAGAAGCGAGACGATCGCGACGATGATCAATTGGGTCGCGCGCTCGTGTCGGAGCATGTCTGCTCCGAAAGCACGGGCGATAGCTACGAACGGTATCGCGACGACCGACGTGCCTAGCGGGAAGTTGTAATAGTAGTGTCCATCCTTACGATGAATGACGTAACCGTACTCACGGCGAACGTCGGGGATGCTGTCGAGCTTTACGGTGCCCTCGTCGATGATGACCTGTGTGAGGAGTAATATTCCGCGCGGGTCGGAGTCCACGTGACGAACCTTTGCGGCTGCGACCGTGGACACCACAGCGAGATACGCGAGGAACGCGCACAGCCGGTACATGCGGTCCGACAAAACCACGAGTCGCCAATAGCACGTGCGCGTCGGTGAGGACCGATCGGTGTAGCGGCGCTATGCGTCCGCCGACCAAGCGAAAGAGACGTCGAGATCCACGCCCGTCGCGCGGTGGCGGAGGAGCAACACCAGGTTCTCACGGGCGAATGACGCTGCGTTGCGGATGCGTGGCTCGATGCCGTGACTCTCGAATATCTCGAGAAGCTCTTCCGGACGAATAGCGTCGCCGTGCACTGCAGCGTCGATGTCGGTGGTAAAACGCCGGACTCCATGCGCAATGATCGCGATGCCGCCGATGACCATCCACGGCGCTCTGCTCGCGGTGAGTGCCCGAGAAAGCGCCTGCAGCGCCTGCTCGAGACGCCGATCATCCATCGAACGGCCGATAACCGTACCATGGAGTGCCCGTCCGCGACTCAGGGCCCTACGGGCTCGGCGGGTGAGCGGTGCGGCGATTTTGCTCGGGTCCGCGGCGCAGTAATCCACGCCCGTGTGAGGGGCGGCTCGACGGGGCTTCGATGCGTCGTGTAAGATCGGCACCGCAACTGGGAAGTTCCCGCTCGGTGGGCCGAGTGAGGCGGAGACTTCTCCCTGATGTCCACATGCCGATACTGCGCTTGAGAGGATTCAGCTCGGCCCCGGCCTCGATCGACCGACGCCCACGCGCCAAGGGGATCGCCTTGCGACGTGCTCTGGAGCACCTGCAGGAGCTGCACGGGCCCACGGCGCTCGATCGCGTGACCCCCGACTTTCCTGAGGACCTGGCCACCGCGGTGCGTTACGGCTCCCTCTCGGCGAGCTCGTGGTACCCAATCGAGTGGTTGTGCGCGCTCCACAGCGCGCTGTGCCGCTTGTCCAACGCGGGCCCGGAGCTTTCGCGATCGATCGGCCGCCTCTCGGCGAAACGGAACTTCACGACCGTGCATCGAGCGTTCATCTCGGTGCTGTCCCCGGAGTTCGTGATCGCGCGCGCGGCTCGCGTTTTCTCCAGCTACTACGACACCGGTCAGATGCGCATCGTCGAGTCCCGGCCGGGTCGGAGCAAGGCCAGCTGGACCGGCTGCAAGGGATTCGACCGGAACCTCTGGGAAGGCACGATCGGGCACTGTGAGGGCGCGTTGACGCTCACCGGTGTGGCCAACATTCGCATCAAGGTCGAACGCGGCGGCACCGAGAACGACGACTACATGGACGCCATCGCGTTCTGGACCAAGTGACAGGGCAAACGCGCGCCTGGTAACGAGAATGCCCGTCGAACCTCCAATAGGTTGACCTGGGCTAGGGGGTACGAGTACCTCGGGCGTGGAGGAACGAGCGATGCAGGGTCTTCGAATTTCTTTGGGTTCGCTGAGCGTGGTGGGGCTGGTCATCCTGGGGATGGGAGCATGTGGCGGGTCGCAGGCTGCCCCCGAAACCCCCGCGGAACCGAGCGCCACCGCGTCGCCGCCCGTCGCGCCGGCGGAGCCGCCCGCGGAGCCTGCGGCAGAGGGCGAGCCTGGTGCGTCCGCCGGCGACGCTGGCGCCGCGCCCGCACAGGTCAAGTTCGACGACATGGATGAGGAGCAGCAGAAGGCATACATGAAGGACGTCGTGCTGCCGAAGATGAAGGCGACGTTCCTCACGCTGAACGAAAAGCGTTACGCGGACATGAATTGCACGACCTGTCACGGCCCGGACGCGAAGAAGGGCAAGTTCGAGATGCCGAATCCGAAGTTGCCCAAGCTCGACGCCAAGGACAACTTCAAGGCGCACATGAAACACGACGCCGAGGTCGTCAAGTTCATGGCGGAGCGTGTAGTGCCGGAGATGGCGACGCTGCTCGGCGAAGCACCGTACGACCCGGCGACTCATGAGGGCTTCGGCTGCTTCGAGTGTCACACGAAGAAGTAGGCGCGCTGGGTCTAATTGAGTCGGCGCGTGTGGGCGGTGGTGACGTCGGTGCTGAAGCCTTCTGCGGCGAGCTCCGCCTCTCGGAAGGATGACAGGCCGAGCATGCCGCGGGCGATCGCTTGCAGGAACGGGTAACTCGGCGCGGCGAGGTCCGGACCTTCGATGGCCACGGCACCGTAGACCACGAGCCGGCCCTCCTTGTTCGTGGACAGCACCATGCCGAGTTGGCGCGTGATGTTCGAATCGAGATCCCGATCGTGGCGCGGCTCGGTGGGCCCGTCCGATCGCACCGAGACGCCGTCCTGTGCGTCCGTGACTTTCTGAGCCAAGCTTTGCTCGAGCTCCGTGCTCGGAGGTCGCTCCGAAACGCTGGCGACGAGACGCAGCCCGCCTGCGTCTCGTTCGAACAGGAACCCCCGCTTGCCGCGGGTTTCTCGCAGGACCAGGTCGAGCGCCCGCTGGGCGCGTTCCGTGGGCGTGCGCGAGCCCACGATCAGCGAACGCGTGATGTTCTCGAACGAATCCGCGACGAAAGCGCCTGCCACGGGGCCGACGTCCATGCCGGCTTGAACGGCGAGCTTTTCGAGCGTCTCACACTGCGCGATCAGCGCAGGGTTCCTCGTGGTGCGGAACCAGCGCTCCATTTGCTCTTTGTGCTTCGTGAAGCTCGCGATGTCCTTCTGCACGACCGCGATCCGCGCTCGGGCGCCGTGGATGAGACCCATGGTCAGCGGGTTTTGGCTGGCGCGATGCTCCTCGAGCAAACAATCGAGCGCTGCGGCGGCCTCCTCGACCTCGCCGAGCGCGGCGCGGGCGCGGGCGAGCTCGATTTCGAGACGCATGTTCATGATCGCGAACGCTCGCTCTGCGTTCGGTATCTGCCGTAGCGCGTCTTCGCAGATCTGCTTGGCACGCGCGGGGTCTCCCAGCTCGTTGTACACGGAAGCCAGAGAGCCAGTCAGGCCGGCCCAACCGGCGCGCGCACGCGGTTCCTCCTGGGATAGGATTTCGTGAATCTGCAGAGCGCGCTGATGGTCGCCGCGGCACAGGAGATACGCCGCGTGCGCCAAGCGCGCGTAGCGGCCCAGCGACGGGATTTCTTCGGCCAAGCGCGCGAGTTGCTCGGCGCTGCGCTTCAAACCGAGCACGTCCTGAGCCGCCAGGTAAGGCAAGATCATGCCCGCGGGCGCCCAGATTTCGACTTGCCACGCCGAGCCGGCTTGCACCGCATGAACGTCGAGACGCTCGCTGTATTCGCGTGCCTTGTCGAACTCTCCGCGTCCGGCGTGGTGCAGAGCGCGCACGTGCTGGGCGATCATCTCGTACAGCTTCAAGTCGAGTCGCTCGAGCCGGTCGGCCCACTCGAGCGCAGTGGAACTGTCGCGCAGGGCCTCCACCACACCGTTCGAATAGGCGAGGCCGCCCACGTAGAGTTTCCTCGCGTCGTCGGGCAGCGATCGGAACAGCGTGTCATCGGTGAACCGCTCGTACAGGCGCCGGAGATCCGAGCGCGTGGAGTCCCAGTGGTCCGTGGCGATCTGACCCAGGGCCAGGCAATAGTCGTAGATGCCGGCGGGGGTCTTGTCGGGGCCCGCGACCAGCATCGGTTTCAGCGTGTTCGCGTAGCGAGCACAGCGCTCCGGGTCCAAACAGATGGCGGCCACCCCGCTCAGCGTGGTGACGCACGAAAACAAGAATACGAACAGCTCGCGGAACTGGTACTCGCGCGGCGCTCTCGACACCTTGAACGCGAGCCGCGCCCAGAGCACGCCGATCACGAGGCTCAACATCGGCCCGAGCGCTGGACGGAGGCGCGTCGCCAGCGTCAGGCCGGTCAAACGCGGCAAGAGCTCGAGCGCGGCTTCGCCATAGGTCGTAGCCAGCCGGCGGTCGACGTAGTAGCCGGCGCGCGCCAGTGAAGTGAGCAGCGGCACGATCTGATACGGCGAACGCTGCTCTTTGCGGTAGACCGAGAGCGCCGCTTCGAGCGCGGGCACGGCAGCGTGAAAGTCGTCGTTGATCGTGCCGACGGCGTGCGTGCGACGCGCCGCGCGCGCGAGCAGATCTGCTCCCCGAGTTTCTTCGCCCGCACGCAGCAGGTGCCAGCCCGCCTCGAGGCCGACGCGCGGATCGTCCGGTTGGCCCTTCAGCAGCAGTTCCGCGAGGCGGGCGTGCAGCGCGCGTCGGCGCTCGTCGGGCAGGGCTTCTTGCAAGCGCGTGCGCACGGATTGCTGGGAAAATCCGCAATCGTCCCCGAAGTTCCGCAGCACGCCGCGCGCGATGAGCTCGTCGAAGGCGTGGAAGACGCGCTCGTCCGGCTCTTTCCACAGGCTCATACAGACGTCGAGCGGGAGCGGGCGATGCTGCACGCTGAGCGCTGCGGCGAAGTCGCGTGCGTCATCACTCAAACCCTGCAGCACCGCGCCCGCGAGTGCGCTCAGATCGGGGGGTGCGATGCCGGACAGATCGTCGGTCAGCGTCCAGATGCCGTTCACGTAGTGGGCGGCTCCGCTCTCGGCGAGATGTCGAGCGAGCTCGACGGAATGCCGGGGATTGCCCGCTGCCGAGTCGTAGATCCACTGCGCCAATCGTCCGTGATTCGGGACCTCACCGAACAGTGAGCGCACGAGCGTGAGCACGTCGTCCGGGCCGAGCGCGTTGAGCGGTATCGACTGGGCGTGCTCGCGCAGCAGGCGCATCGCGTCCGGCGCTGCGATGGTCTCGCTGATGCGCAGCGAACAAGCCACCAGCAGACGCCTTGCCTTGGCCGTCCGCGCAAGGCTCGCGATCAGCGCCAGCGATGGGGGATCGGCGATCTGGACGTTGTCGACCGCGATCAGCAGGGGCCGCAGCGCAGACAGCGCGCCGATCCAGGTTTCCATCGCGGACTGGACGCGCCCGCGCCACTCGCCGGGTAGCTGCGGTATGGCGACGTCTCGCTCCATGTCGAGGCGCTTTCGGATGGCGGGTGAGAGCTGCGCGAGGATCTGGGCGTGGGGCCGAGCGGCGGCCGTCGCCTGTTCAGGCAGGTGGTCGAGCAGGCGTGTGGCCAGCGCCTCCAGCACGCCGAAGGAGCGTTCGTGCATTTCGGCGTCCACGTGCACCACCGCGGCGCCGAGCGTGTGCGCCTGGAGCGCCAGCTCGCCCAGTAGCCTGGTTTTCCCGGTGCCGAGCGTGCCTTCGATGAGCAGCGCGCTGCCGTGACCCTCGACGGCCTCGGTCAAGTGCCGTCGCAAATGGTTGAGCTCTGTCGTGCGTCCCACGAGCGCGGGCGAGACGAGATACCCCTCCGCGACGGCGACCTCGTCCTCGGCTTCGAGCTCCGCGATGGCGTCGAGTCGCTCGATCACTTCCGCTGCGGTCACCGGCCGTGCCATCGGATCGTGACTGATGAGCGATGTCACCAGCTGCTCGAGCGCGATCGGGATCTCGCGCACGAGCTCGGAGAGCGGGACGGGCGGCGTTTTCCATACGTCGATCAGGTCCTCCAGGCGCCGTGCCGGATACGCCTGGCGGCCGCTCAGCAGGCCGTACGCGAGCGTGCCGAGCGCGTACAGGTCGGCGCGTTGATCGAGCGAGTCGCCGCGTACGGCTTCAGGCGCGATGTTCGGCGGTGTCCCCACCAGGTCGCCGGATACGCCGAAGCTCGTCAATGCGCCGAAGTCGATGAGCTTGCAGCGGCCGTCCGCGGTGACGCGTACGTTGCGTGCGCTGATATCGCGGTGCAAGAGCCGGCGCGCGTGGAGCAGCGCCAGCGACGATGCGATGTCGCGCAGATGACGGCAAGCCGTGCGGTAGTCGAGCGGCGCTAGCTCCCGCAGATCACTGCCCTCCAGGAGCTCCATCGTGTAGTAGGGCCCGAGTGCGTCGACCCCAAAGTCGTACACTTCGATGACGCGTGGATGCTTCAGGCTGGCGAGCGTGTGGTACTCGCGGGCAAAGAGCAGCGCGGCTTGATCACGTTGCGCGCCGACCAGCAGCCGCTTGAGCGCCAGGCGCCGGCCGAGGGCCTCGTCGTGGACGCGGTACACGCAGCCCATGCCGCCTTGGGCGAGACGAGCTTCGACGCGATACCTGCCGCCGATGCGCTCCGCGCCCGCAGCTCGCCCTGGCTCGCTCGCCTGGACCGTGCCCACGATCCACTAAGTATCGTAAAGGCGTGCAGATCTGTCAAAGGGAGCCAACGAGCGGCCGAGCGGCCTGGCGGCTCGAAAGACCACTTCATACGCTTTCGGGGGCCAGTGTCAGTCGCGGCGGAACAGGAGCCAGCGCATCTCGATGGGCGCGCGTTCCGCAGGTAAGTCGAACAAATCCTGCCCCTGCGACCATTCGGTGAACCAGCCGGTTGGCGGCCAGGCGCTCTCGGGTAGATGATCGTGTTCGAATTCGAACACGGACTCGTCGGAGACCTTCGTGAACGGCAATCCCGACGCGGCCTCGTCGAGCTCACGACGGGTGAAAAGCGGGCACCACATTGCCTCCGACAGCTCGCGCGACACGGGGTCCGGTTTGTAGCCGCTGCTCGTCAAGAACGCGCTGAATAGCAGGACGCCCCCCGGAGTGAGCAGGCGGGCCGCGACCTCGAGCAGCTGGCGAATCTGCGCGGTGCTGCGGCAGTGTGACGCGAGCACCTCGGCCAGAATCACCAAGCGATAACTGCCCCACGGCAGCGCGAGCTCCGGATCCAGCACATCCCCTTCGATCACGCGACACGACAAGCCGCGTTTTTCTACCTCCTCGCGCATCACGGAGGCGAGCGCCGGCGCGAGCTCCAGGGCATCAGCGGGAAAACCCGCTTCTGCAAGCGGAAAGGTATTTCTGCCCGTGCCAGCGCCCACGTCGAGCACGGGCACTTCAGCGGGCGGACCGAGCGACGCGGCCACTTCCATCACCTTGGCGTCGGGGTGCTTACCGAACAACGGCGGCTTGCGATTTTTGACCCAGCCTTCGTACTCGTCCGCGATCGTGACGACGGAGTAAGAGATCGTGTACGTGAGCGCAGTGCTCGGCGGCGCGTCCGTCGCGTAGTCGATGATCACCTTCGAGTACGGAGATTTCGCGAAGCCCTCGCGCAGCTTCTCGTCCATTATCTTCCGCACCTCGGCGATCTCTTGCTGAGAGAACACGCGGCCGAGCGCCGCGAACGTGCTGATCAGGTTGTGCACGTAGTGATCGAGCAGACTCGGGAGCGCGGGAACGACCATCTGACCGCGCCCGGAGACGCGTCGTGGCAGGCGCTTCAGCATCGCCTGCCGCAAAATGGCGGGGTTGGTCTCTCTCTGAGTTTTCTTCGCGGCCATGGCCGGCGGGGAGACTACCAGCGTTGGCCGCGCGGTGCTCCGCGGAGCGGCGCCCCGCCCGTTACCGGGACGACCGGGATTTCTTTGGAGAGCTTTTGATACAGCGCCTTCATCTCGGCCAGCTTTTCAGGTTCGCTTTCCGATAGCTCGTGCTCTTCCTTGAAGTCCTTCATCACGTTGAACAGCATCCATTTGGTGTCGTCGCCGAACGCGATGAGCTTGTAGTCGCCCGATACCAGCGCGCGCCGTCGATCCATGAGATCCGCGCGCGGCAGCTCGCTTACCACGGGCCGCTCCACGACTTTTTCGCCGAACACCTCGGGCACCAGGCTTTCGCCGCTGTAGGCGTCAGCCTCCGGCTCCGGCAACCCCATGAGCTCCGCGAACGTGGGCGCGAGGTCGATGTGCCCGCGGGATGCTTCGATGCGGCGGGGCGCCGCGTCAGGCACGTGGATGAACAGCGGTACGCGGATCAGGCTCTCCCAGAGCTCGTAAGCATGCCGAAAGTGATTGCGCTCGCCCATGCCCTCGCCGTGGTCGGCGGTGATGATCACCGCCGTGTCTTTGCCCCAGGGCTGCTCCTGTACCCACGACACCAGGTCGCCGACCCACTTGTCGCTGTAGTGCACCTCGTTGTCGTACACGTCGCGGCGCTTGTCGCCGAAATCCGGATGCCCGTCGTGCTTGATGTACGTGAAGTGCGGGTCGAGAAAATGGAAATAGGCGAAGAAGCGTTTGCCTTCGGGCAACTGGACGTTCTTCGGCTCCGAAAGGAGCCGCTTGGCCAGCGCGTTCAGGGTCTCGCTGGTCACGTTGTGGACGCCGGTCGTGTCGAGGAACGTCCCTTTGACGAGACGATAGTCGTCGAAGCCCTGGTCCAGGCCCATGCCGGGCAAGAAATAGCCGTGGGCGTGTCCGGCCAGGGTGCGATGACCGGCCTTCTGCGCGCGCTCCGTCATGAACACGTTCTCGGGCATCCAGCGCGTGAAGAAGTACCCGTCGCGCACCATCGCCGACGGATATTTACCGGTGAGCGTCGGAGCCACGGATTTAGCCGTGTAGCTCGAGAGCGAGTACGAACGCGGGTACAGCGTGCTCCGTTCGGCGAACTTGCTGAGCCACGGTGCGATGGGGCGCGGGTATCCCGTCCACGGCATGTCCGCGCGCAGGCTGTCGATCATGATGAAGAGGACGTTGTAAGTCCTGTTCGGCCGTGCCGGCTCACTCGGAGCCGCGGACGCGCTCGCCGGCGCTGCGGCGCTGGAACGCGTCCCTGAAACGGCGCTCTTCGGCTCCTGGCTTGGCTGCGGCTCGCGTTTCGAACACCCGAGCGCGGCCAAGCACAGCAGCAGTCCCGGAAGCAGTCTTCCGCGACGCGGACCCTTTCCCATCGTCTCAGCCCGGATGCGCCGTGGTGCGAGCGTGCTGCCGGCGCTGGCGCGCCTTGAGCTCCGGCGACTCCGCGACGGCCATGCCGACGAGCCGCGTTCCTTCGAGGAAATGCGCGAGGCCCATACGCGTCAACTTCTGCGAAGCGGCGCCCACGTCCGGATAACCACGGCCCTTCGCGTCGGGCTGCGCCGAGCCCCAGTTCGCGAACAGCCTTCCCCACTCACTGCCGAGCGCCTGCTCGATGCGCGGTTTGCCGTACACGGGGTACCAGAACAGGTCGTGATAGGTGACGGACGCGACGTACGCCCAGGGCGCGAGCCACGTCTTCAGAGACCACTCGATCGGCTTCTTCAGCGGCCCCCAGTAAATACGGTGCTGGTTGCGTGACGCGAACGTCATCTTCTTGAACGGCCCGTCGAAGTTCCAGTTCTCCTTGGCCGCGTCGACGTCGCCGACGAACTCGATGTCACGCGGGTCGCCCACGCCCAGGCCGAGCTCGTGTGCCAGGCGCACGAATTTGAGATCGCGCATGGGATCGAAGCCCATGAGCTTGGCCGCGACGGCGTCGATGGCGACCTGATCGGAGGATGCCAGGAGCACGTTCTTGACGTGCGGGATCATGCAGCGTGGCCCGGGGCCGTCCCCGACGAACGTGCCGTCCATCACCGCGAATACACCGCGATGGATTTTCTTCTGGATCATCAGCAGGTCCACGAGCGTTTCGTGGATCACCGGATGCGTCCAGTGCCGGTGCTCGTTGAGCAGGCCGCCGAACGCGTTCTTCATCGCGCCCGTGGTGGTCGTGAAGATGTGAGTCTTGATCGTCGGCAGGTGGATGATGTTTTCGCCGATGAAGCGCTTGGGGATGGCGAAGCCCTTCGGATAAACCTGGTTCAAGCACAGAAATTTGTCCGTCAGGTCGCCGACCGCGTCGCGGATGTCGATCCACTCCTCGCCTTCGTAGAGGTGGACGTTACGGAGGCCGTGCGCCTGCACCACGTCGATCTGCTTGTTCTCGCGCTCACCGAGGTGCGCGTCGATGACGACGGTCCGGTTGTGGCAAGCGTGAATCAGGCCCGGGTCGTAGCCGTCGGCCTTCATCGCGCGAATCACGCCTTCGAGCTGCCAGGGGGTCGTCGATGAACCCGGATAGAAAAAGTGCCAGGAGATGTTCACTTTGAGGGCAGTATCGGCGGTCTTGTCGACGACCTCCTGGTACCCCGCAAGGTTCATCACACGGTGATAATCTTCTAAAATGGTGGCCGGAGAAGTCCGGACTATTGCAACTTTCGAGCGTGCCATGGTCGCCACCATGCCGCGGCTGTGGCCTGCCCGCCACCGGCTTGTGCGGTTCCCCGAAAGTTCCACGGGAATTGCACGATTCAAGCGCCATTGGCGCGCGAAACGCGCTGTTTTGCCCCTATGCTGGGCCGAGATGAGGCTGTTCCGCTACCTCCAGTTCAACACCGCGCAGTGGGCGAGCTTGCGCGCGCAAACGCCGCTCACCCTCTCGGAAGCCGATCTGGAGAAGCTCGGCGGCATCAACGAGAGCGTTTCCCTGTCCGAAGTGACGGAGATCTATTTGCCGCTGTCTCGGCTCCTGAATCTGTACGTCGTGGCTTCGCAGGGCGAGGAAGCGGTGATCGACACGTTCCTCGGCAGCCCGGTGACGAAGACTCCATACGTGATCGGGATCGCGGGCAGCGTGGCGGTCGGCAAGAGCACCACGGCGCGCGTGCTGCAGGCGCTGCTCGCCCGCTGGCCGAATCACCCGCGCGTCGACCTCGTGACCACCGACGGCTTCCTCTACTCGAACCGCGTGCTCATGGAACGCGACCTGATGGAGCGGAAGGGCTTTCCCGAGAGCTACGATACCCGGCGGCTCGTACAATTCCTGGCTGACGTGAAGTCCGGCGCGCCGCTGGTGCAAGCGCCGGTTTATTCGCATCAGGCGTACGACATCGTTCCGGATCACTACCAGGAGGTCAGAAGACCGGACATCGTGATCGTCGAGGGTCTGAACGTGCTGCAGACGACCGCCACCAAGCAGACGAGCTCGGCGCACGTGTTCGTGTCCGACTTCTTCGACTTCTCGATCTATGTCGACGCGGACGAGGCGGCCGTCGAGGCCTGGTACATAGACCGCTTCTTGAAGCTTCGTGAGACGCGCTTTCGTGACCAGAGCTCGTACTTTCATCGCTACTCAGCGCTCTCGGACGAGGAAGCACGACAGACAGCCAGCCAGATCTGGCGCGACATCAATGGTCGCAACTTGCGTGAAAACATCTTGCCGACGCGCGATCGCGCGCGCTTGATCCTGGAGAAGGCCGCCGATCACTCGGTGCGCAGCGTGCAGCTGAGGAAACTAGGAAAGGTATGACGGAGATGTCACGACGATGGGGCGGACTCGGGCTGTGCGCGATCGCGAGCGTCGCGAGCGCTTGTGGCGGTGACTTGCCGGAGGAGAGCGCTCCGCGCTGCATCGCGCCGCAAAACGCCGAGCTCGAGCGCATCGAGGGCATCTACCAGATGAGCTACTTCACCGAGAATTTCGGCTCGTGTGACGGAGAGGGGCCTTCCCAGCTGGATATTAGGGCCAACCGCGGGGTCGTCGTGATGCCCTCGCAGTCGGAACAGGCGCTGGTCCTCGGCCAGTGCGACGGGATGGACTGGTGTCGCGCCGTGGCCTCGGGCAACGAGGATCGCCTGTTCCAGGGTCCTGAGAATTTCGACTGCAGCATCGGCGACGGCTCGCTCTACGGCAAAGACGTCTACGAGGGCAGCCTGGTTGCGGGACGTTGTACGGGCGTCCAGCACGTGGAGGGCTTCGTCATCCCTGAATCGGAGGGCGCGCTGCGCATCGAGCTCAAGTTGAAGGCCGGCGCCTATGATGCTCCCGAACGCGGCTGCAGCGTCGCGGCCGCCGAACAGGCGAGCGCTGCCATGGCCTGCACTTACC
>DATDJP010000173.1:0-11988 GCA_036520475.1 Polyangiaceae bacterium
CGAGAACTGCTTGCGCGGCCGGTGCGCCCTCGAGGGGTCGTGCGAGTAGCAGGCGAGCTCCGCGTGGCCGGATGAAACCCGGGATCGCGCAGCGCTTCGCGGACGTGTTCGGCCGTGCGCCGGATGTGGTCGCGAACGCGCCGGGCCGCGTCAACCTGCTCGGTGAGCACACCGACTACAATGACGGCTTCGTGTTGCCGGTGGCGATCCCGCAACGCACGACGGTGGCGCTCGGCGCGCGCGACGAACCGCGCGTGACCGTCTTTAGCGAGACGCTAGCGGCGCTAGCGAGCTTCGAGCTCGGTGCCGAGCGGAGGACGGGGAGCTTCGTCGACTATGTGCAGGGCGTCACCGCCGGGCTGCGGCAGCAGGGGCTCTCCGTCCGCGGCTTCGACGCCGTCATCACTTCCGAAGTGCCAGTGGGCAGCGGTCTGTCGTCGAGCGCCGCGCTGTCGGTGGCGCTGCTGCGGGGGCTGCGAGATCTGAACGCGCTCGCGCTTCATGACGTGACGCTGGCGCGCGTAGCACAGTGGGGTGAAAATCAAGTCGTCGGCGCGCCGGTGGGTATCCTGGACCCGATGGCGTGCCACCTGGCGGACGAGCGGCACGCCCTGTTTCTGGATACGCGTAGTCTGGCGTACGAGCGCCTGAACCTTCCAGCCGACAGTGAGCTGGTGGTGGTCGACTCCGGTGTGCGCCACGACCACGCAACGGGCAACTACCGCACGCGACGCCGTGAGTGCGAGTCGGCGGCGGCCGCGCTCCGGGTTGCCTCCCTGCGTGACGTGGGAACGGCGGAGGTGCACAGGCTCCAGCAACTGCCCGAGCCGCTGCGACGCCGCGCGCGTCACGTGTTCACCGAGAATGAGCGCGTGCTCGAGGCGCGCCGGCTCCTCGGCACGGGTGACGGGCGCGCCATCGGTGCGCTGTTTTACGCGTCGCATGCGTCGATGCGCGACGACTTCGAAGTGTCCGTGCCGGCCGTCGACCGCCTGGTCGAGCGCGCCGCATCGGACGCGCGCGTGTTCGGGGCGCGCTTGACCGGCGGAGGGTTCGGTGGCTCCGTGGTGTGCTTGGTGGAGCGCGGAGCAGGCCTCGAGGTCGGCCGCGCGCTCGCTCAGGACGGCGCGCGGCTCCTGGTCCCGCTGGCAGCGGCCAAGTGATCAGCGACGTGCGGGTGACGCCGGATCAGGCGCGGCGCCGTCGGGCGATCCGGAAGAACAGAGCTCCGAGCAGCGCGAACCAGGCGCCCAGACTGCCCGTGGGGTCGATCGGCGCACGGTAGGCGCACAGGCCGCCGCCCAGCACGACGCTGTCGCCGTCGGCTCCGAAGCTGCCCGCCGAGCCGCCGCTGCCGCTCACGCCGGAGCTGCCGCCGTCTCCGGCGCTGCCGCTCGCGCCGGAGCTGCCGCCGTCTCCGGCGCTGCCGCTCGCGCCCGAGCTACCGCCGTCTCCGGCGCCGCCGTCCGCGCCCGAGCTACCGCCGTCTCCGGCGCTGCCACCGGTGCCGCCCAGTCCGCCGTCGGGAGGTGGCGTGCCGTCGTCGCTCGGGTCGAGCGGGTCGCGCTCTCCTGCGTCACGCCGGCCGTCCTTGTTGCTGTCTTCGTCACCGTCGCTCACGCCGCCGTCGTCCGTGTCCGGCACGAGCACCGCTGTGGTGGTCTGCGGGTCGGCGTCGGCGCGGCAGGCGTTCTGCGTGCGGTCTATCGCCGGGTCGTCGCAGCCGAGGCCGCTCTCCGTGCCGTCGAACAGGCCGTCGCCGTCGCTGTCGCTGTCCAGCACATCGAGCTTGCCGTCCAGGTCGTGGTCCTCGCTCGGGTTCGCCTCCTCGCCATCGGGCAGACCGTCGTCGTCGGAGTCCTTGTCGTTGGGGTTCGAGCCCAGGGTCGTCTCGAGCGGGTTGCTGAGCCCGTCGCCGTCACTATCGACCACGCTGCTGTCGTCCGCGCCCTGGCCCGCGATCGGATTCTTTTCCCCGGCGTCCAGCTTGCCGTCGAGGTTCGTGTCTTCACTGCCGTCGATCACGCCGCCGCCATCGGTGTCGCGCACGAGCGGCAGCGTCTTGGTCGCGGGGTCCGCGTCGCTCTTGCAGCGCTTCTTGGTCGCATCCGTCGCGGGGCTCGCGCAATTTTTCCCCGTCTCCGTGCCGTCGAACAGGGCGTCGTCGTCGCTGTCGGCGTCGAGCACGCTGATTAGCCCATCGCCATCGCCGTCGACACCGGGGTTCGGCTCTTCACCGTCGAGCAGGCCATCGTCGTCGCTGTCCGCGTCGTTCGGGTTCGATCCGATGCCGGTCTCCTGATCGTCCGTCAGACCGTCGTCGTCGCTGTCGCGCGCGCTGCGATCGTCGGCGCCGTGCCCCGCCGTGGGATCGATCTCACCGGGATCGGTCACGCCGTTGCCGTTCGTGTCCTCGGCGCCGTCGCGGACTCCGCCGTCGTCCGTGTCGGCATCGATGGGAGAGGTCTTCGTCGCGCCAGAGTCGGCGTCCGGCCGGCACACCTTGGCCGCCGGATCCGTGCCCGGATTGCTGCAGCCGAGGCCGAGCTCCGTGCCGTCGAACAAGCCGTCGTTGTCGCTGTCCGGGTCGCGCGCGTTGACCAGGCCGTCCCCGTCACTGTCGTTCCCGGGGCTGGGTTCCTGCCCGTCAGGAACGCCGTCGTCGTCCGTGTCGGCGTCGTTTGGATCCGTGCCAATCCCGGTTTCGGTTGCGTCGTCGAGGCCGTCGCCGTCGCTGTCCGTCGTGACGCGCGTGACTTGCCAGGTGTACTGCGCGGGCGTCGCGTCGACATTGCCTGCGGCGTCCCGGGCGCGGACGCGCAAGCCGTGTGTTCCGGGGTTGAGCGGCAAGGTCGCAAAGCTGCTACCGCAGGCGCTGAAGATCGCGGCATCGACGCTGCATTCGAAGCGCACGCCGGCTTCGTTCGACGTGAACGTGAAGTCCCCGGTGACGTCGCTGGTGGGATTGGCCGGCCGCGTCGCGATGGTCGTATCCGGCGCGGTGGTGTCGATCACCCACGTGTAAGAGGCGGGGCTCGCATCGACGTTACCGACGGCGTCCTTCGCACGAACCTGCAGCGTGTGCGAGCCGGGCGCGAGCGGTGCTGTCGTGAAGCTTCGCGTGCAGACGGTGAACGGAGCGCCGTCAATCCGGCATTCGAAGCTCGCGTTCGGTTCGCCAGGCGAGTCGAACACGAAGCTGCCGGTGACGTCGGACGTCGGGTTCGTCGGCCGACTCACGATCGTCGTGTTCGGTGCGGCGGTGTCCGCGCAAAACGGTACGTCGCCCGTGACCGCGCTACCGAACTGTGCCAGTCCCTCACCGCCGCGCGTGGCGCCGTTGACGGGAAACTCCGCTAGCGCCGGGGAGCTGGTAGTTCCGGCCGGGCCGCCGCGTACGTCGGCCGTCGTGGTGGCGGAAATCGCGACGTAACCGCCGCCGCCGCCGCCCCCAGGACCCTCGGCTTCGTCGTCGTTGTCGATGAGCTGGTTGCCGCCGGCGCCGCCGCGCGCCTGGACGCTGAAGCCTTGTACGGTCGTTGCGCGTACCACGACGCTGCCGCCGCCGCCGCCGCCGCCGGGCGCGTCGCCGCTGGCGGAGCCGCCGGCCGTGGAGTTGGCGAGCACGCCCGTTTCGCCGTTCGCGCGGATTTGCCCCGCGCCCGTCACGCTGCCGGCGAGCACGATCACGATGCCGCCGCCGTTTCCGCCTCGTCCGGCGTGCGCGTTGTTGCCGTCACCAGCGCCGCCACCCCCGCCGGGAAACAGGCGACTTCCTGGATCATTGTCGAGCGGCCGGCCTCCCAGGCCGCCGCGCTCCCGTCGCGCGTTGCCGTCCCAGAGCGCGTTGCCGGGCGCGAGCGTCAGCGCATTGCGATTGTCGCTCGAGAACGTGTAGCCGCCGCGCCCGCCGCCTTCCGATCCGGTAGCGGAGTAGTTCGGATCGAGCAGCCAGGCGGCCGTGCCGCCGGTGACGCTGAGGTCGAACACGCCCTGACCCGTCCAGGCTCCGCCACGCCGCGCATTGGCGCCGCCTCCGCCGCCCGCGTTATGCGCGTTGCCGCCTCCGCCTCCGTTTGCTGGTGCGCCCCTCCCGAACAGCGTCGAGAGGCCGGCGACGCTTTCCCCTTTGCGCCCACCCGCCGCGGCATCGGCCGAGGCCCAAAGGATGGTGTTCACAGCCGAGCTCGCTGAAGTGTTGTCGCTCGGCCCGCCGCGGAAACCGCGTCCAGAGACGTCCAGCGCGCCGTTCAGTTGAACGGTGCTCTGCGCGTGCACGGCCAGCACCCCGCCCGTCGTGCCGTTCCAGGGCGGTGCCGTCAGCGAGGCACTGGCGGCTACGGTGAGCGTCGTGTACTGCGGGACGCGGATCACCTGCACCTGGCCGCTCACGCCGTAGCTGTTGCGCAGGCCGCAGCTCACCGTGATCGTGTTCGTCGCCGCATTCACCGCGCGCACTTCCGCGAACTCGTAAAGGCCCGCGCCGCCCAGGCTCGTGATCTGTCCCCACGCGGCCGAATTGGCCGTCGTATTGATGCTGGCGCCCTGCATTTGCATCACCAGCAGCAAATCGCCGGAGGCCAGCGCGTCGCTGCCGTCGGCCAGCGCCGCGGCGCTCTGGACCTGCAAGGACGTGGCAGCGGCGGCAGCATTCTGCGCGAGCGCCGTGTACCGGTTGACGACGGTGTTCGGGAGCGTGACCGTTTCCGGGCCATCGATCCCGGCCAGGGGCCAGCGCGCCTGAGCCGTTTTGCCGGCGCGCGGGCTCGGCTGTGGCGCGTCGTCCTCCGCGCCGCAGCCGAGCGTCGTCAGAGCCACGGCACAAGCCACGGGCAAGAGCACGGAAGAGCGCGCGTCACGGGTGCAAACTGCGAGCTTGCGCTGGATCATGGTGTCTCTCCCGGAGCTGTGCCCGAGCTGGTTTCGAGGATCGTGAACTGAACACGGCGGTTCCGTTGTCGGCCTTCCTCGGTGTCGTTCTCGGCGATCGGCTGATCCAGACCGTAGCCCTTCGGCACGAACCGCGCCGCGTCGAGCTGGCCTTTGGTGGTCAGCCATTTCACGACGCTGGCAGCCCGGCGCTGGCTGAGGTTTCGATTGTAAGCCGCGCCGCCGCGATTGTCCGTGTGCCCCTGGACCTCGATCTTGGTGATCTCGACGTGCTCGCGCAGCACGCCCGCGACCTGACCAAGCAGCTCGTCGCTTTGCGGCAGGATTGCGTCGCTGCCAGTTCGAAATTGCACCTGCTGCAAGATCACGATCTCTTTTTCGGTCACGCGCACCATGCTCGGGCAGCCGTTTTTGGCTGGATCGGCGTCGGCGACGCCCTTCTCCCTCGGACAGGCGTCCTTGTCGTCCGTGATGCCGTCGCCGTCGGTGTCGCCTGGGCAGCCATGCTTCGACGGATCGTCCGACTTCACGCCTTTGACGTCTGGGCAAGCGTCCTGTGCGTCCTGGATGCCGTCGCCGTCGCCGTCGCGCAAAAGCGCGCAGCCGTTCAGCTTCGGGTCCGCATTGCGCGGACCGGGGACGTCGGGGCAGGCGTCGTCCACGTCGAAGATGCCGTCGCCGTCGCGGTCGGGCGGACAGCCATGTTTAACCGGGTCAGTGTGCGGCGACCCGGGGACCTTGGGGCACGCATCGGTGGCGTCCAGAATGCCGTCGCCGTCCCGGTCCGGCGGGCAGCCGTTCTTCTGCGGATCGACGGAGAGGGCGCCAGGCTGCAGCGGGCAGGCGTCGAACTCGTCGGTGATGCCGTCGTGGTCGCGATCGAGGGCGCGCTCCTGGGCCGTTTCGGGCGCGACGGTGACGCTCAACAGCGCGCGCAGTGACGGCGTGCCGAGGCCACGTGTGATCCCTGGGCCCGCGCCCGCGCCGAGCACGATCGCTCCCACGCGGAGCCTGGCTCCCAAAATGGCTTCCAGGTTCGTGGTGTCGCGTTCGAAGGCTTCATCGAAGGTCGTGCTGCCGTAGAGCTCGGGCCCGATCGACAATTTGCGATCCGCGAGCAGCAGACCGGTTGCGGCTCCGAATACGAATTCACTCTGGCTCCGGGTCGCAGCGAACTGTCGCTCGGGCCTGAACTGAGCGCCCGTGTTCAGCGCGTAAGCGAAGCGGCCGACCTCCCCGGAGACGATCACGGCGGGCTGGCCACGCGTCTGATCGTCGCCGGCGAAGCGCTCCTCGTCGCCCGTGGGGAGCCACAAATAGCCGCCCAGCGCGAGCTCGACACCGTCTCGCGAGTGCCCGACCACGCGCACGCGTGCTCCGAGCCGCACGTCGCCGAGAGCCGCGCCGCTCGGGGACGCGACGCCGAAGCCGTCCGCCTGCGGATCGTCACCGTCCGTCACGAGCGCGATCGGCACGTCCACCGAGAGCAGCAGCCCGTCGAACAGACCCAGCGCCAGCGCGCCGTGCAGGAGCAGCTGGTCGGACACCACGCTGCCCACGCGCTCGTCGCCGTCGTCCCGGTACAAGACGAGCGGCCGATAAGCGTAGTTGCCGAGCGCCATCACGCGCAGAGGGCCCTGGCTCGCGGGGTCGGGGCCCTGCACGCCGAAGAAGCGATCGCCGGCCGGAGCAGGCTGAAAGCGATTCAGCTCGAAGCGCTCGAACGCTTGCGCGAACACGAGCGTCGAGCTCAGAAGTAGAATCGCCGCGGTGGCGAAGCTCACCAGCCAATCACGCATGAACCCTCTCGCTTTCGCACGACGGAAACTGCGAGCGCGAAATCAAGATGGTAGACGAGCACGCATCGCCGTCAACTTCCAGGCAGATGCCGCTTCGCGAGCGTGGCAAATAGCGCCAGCGTCAGCTCGCGTGCGCTTCTGCCGCAGCACTACACGTGTTCAGCGCGCTGCGCGTGGCATCAGAAATAGATGTAGGAGTGCAGCTCCGCTTCGATCGCAGAGGGCGCGAAATTACTCTGCACGCCGACGGCCAGATTCTTGCCCAGCGCGCTCCGTACGCGCGCGGTGACCTCGTAGGTGCTGTCCAGCTGCTGGCCCGGTAAGTACGACCACGTGCCGGTCACGAGCGCCACGGTGCTGCCGCCGACGCGGAGACGCAATCCGGCGTGCGGGCCGATGCCGGTCGACACGAACGAGCCCCCTACGCCGTCGAACGCGCCGGAGAAGAGCACGAAGGCATCCGCCATGAGGAAGGCGGCGATGTCTTCGTCGAGGCTGGCCAAAGTGGCTCCAAACGAGGCATTCACGCCGTGGGCAAAGCAGTCCTCGCTCGCGCAGCGCGCGTCGCGCATACGGCCGCCGTACGCGCGCGCCCGCCACGATGGCCGGCGTTCCCAGGCGCTCAGCGGATGCAGGGCGATCAGCTCCGCGAAGGTGAGATGGTTCAGTGTGAGCTCGTGCGAAGTCACGTCATAACGCAGACGCGTATCGAGGAACTGCACCTGCGCGAGCTCGGGTTGACCGTTCGGCGGATCGACGAGATCGTGCAGCGCCAGACGGTAGCCGAGCGTGGCGAACGTTTCGTGCGACGCCGAAACGCCGCCCGCGCCGAACAGCAGCCTCATCGTGCCGTGGCCGCGCTCTGGCGACTTTTTCCACGGCACGGGAGCGGCGTCGTCCTCCGAATCACCCTGTCGCTGCGCGGCCGCGCGCAGGCGAGTGAAGCGTGACGGCACGTAGCGCACCTTGCGCACGAGACCCGCGTTCTCGTAGAGCGCTCTGATCGTGTCGACTGGCAACACGGCGAGCTTGGTGTGCTCTGTCAGCTCGAGTCCCGGCGCCGCCGCCTCGAGCAAGCCGAGCACGTGATACGAACAGTTCTCGGTCAGGTAAAAGTAGTCGAAGTGCGTGCCGAGCATCTCCCAGAGGTGCAGCACCAGCCGCTTCAGCTCTGCTGGCTCGAGCGTCAGATCGTAGATCCACAAGTCGCGGTCCTGCTCGTCCGCGTATTCTCGGAATTTCTCCTCGACGGGCAGCACCCGGAAGCGACCCTCGAACATGCCGCTCAAGCCCTTGAAGGCGTACAACAGCGGATTGTCCGTATCGGTGTCCGCCTGGTAATCGACGCCGAGCCCCAGGGACCCGCGGGGCTCGGCGGCACGCTTCAGATACAAGAACGTGTGTCCGAACGCCGACGCCGGATACTCCAGCGAATTGGCGGCGTACACGACGGCCGCCGCCGTTGCCGTGTTTCGTGCGACGAACCGCGACAGCTTCGGACAGTGCGGTGTGCCGAGATGTCGCCGGAGGCGCAGCCGTTCGTCCAGAAAGTCGAAGCGCGCCGGAAATCGGCAGAGCGCGTGGGAATCCTCGCGGCCCGCCGTGACGGGTAGAAAGAAGGCCGTCAGCGTCGCGTCGAGCTCGGCGCGGGCGCTCTCCTTGCCCTTGGGCGACAAGAAGAAACTCTCACCGTCGACCTCGCTGCCCTCGTCCACGAGGCCGGATCGGTAGTGCAGCAGGCGTTGCCACGCGCCGGATGCGTGGAGTCGCTGTCGCGCTGCGGAGCTTCGCGCCTCCTCGAGGCTCGCGCCTGGCTCTGCCGCGACGGCCGGCGTAGCGAGCAACACCGCGATCGAGAGCGCGCTCGCGAAGAGGGCACATAGACTCGGGGCCGGCAGTTGCCTCACGTGCGCGAGAGTGTCGCAAACGGCGGCGCCAAACACCACCTGTCAGATGCCCCGGCCTATGTGTCAATACTCTACAGCGCTCGCGTTTCAGGCATCGTGGCCGATCGACAGCGGCGGCGGCACGATCACTTTCGGCGTCGATGGCAGGTGCAGCGCGGTTTCTAGCCACGCGAGCTTGGGACGGACGCTGTACCAGATACTGCGCTTCGGCGTCCTGAGGCCCTCGAAGAACCAGGTGCGAATGCTGGGGTGCCCGGGATTGCCGACCAGCGCGATGGGCATGCCCGTGAGCGGGTCGCGTTCGTAGACGAAGAACGTGTGGTAGTGCATGATCTTGCGCTGCCAGGGTCGCTCGAACGGCGTGTAGCCGCGAATCAGGACGATGTCCCCCGGCTGATAGTCGTCCGCGCGCGCCGTCAGATGCTCGAAGAAGGCCTGGCGCCGGAACATGGGCACGCGTTCCTTCGCGCTGAGCTCGTGAACCTCGAAACGGTCTCCGTCCTTGCGCGCCAGCTCGATGAAGCGATCGGCGCGGCGCAACGTCATGTCCGTGAACGCCCCGAAGTCGACCCGGCCCTGAATGCGCTCGCGGCTGCCGCCGCGCGGTTGCCACCACGTGCCGCTGGCGCGCTCGAAGGTGTCGTACAAGAAATCGACGCACACCTGCGGAGGCCGCGGACGACCCTGCGCGTCGAACACGGCGTAGCGGTCACCGTTTACCCGGTAACTGTCGCGGCCGTCGAGATACGCGCGCAGCCACCGCTGCCGCAGGTGCCCGTCCTGTTGTCCGTACTCGGTGAGCGGCTCGTCGAACGGCAGCTGCTCTTCGATGGACGCGATCATCGCGGCGCGCAAGGGCTCGAGGAGCAACTGCTTGCGGGACGCTTGCGCGCGAAATTCTCGCAGGCGCTCTGCCAGGTCGCCGCGCGCAATCTCGCAGGAAAGCTCCACTCTCGCGTCGGTGGTCACGAGCACGCTGCGAACCCAATCAGCGCCGTAGCGTAAGTCGGCGACGACGTGCCCGTCCGTCATGTGCACGATGCGTGCAGCCTGGAAGTGCAGCGCATACGAAAGGCGCCGGAGATCGCGATGCAGCGCCGGGGGCGGTGTGCCGGAACCTACCCGATCCAGCAGCAAGAGGCGCACGGTCTTGCCCGCTTGCGGACCGTTCGTGTAGCGGTATTTACCGTCCGTCCCGCGCTCGGCGAACAGCGTCAGCTCCCCGCGCTGGATGAAGATGCGTTCGCTGTCGAACAGATGCTGCGCGCGCACGTGATCCACGAGCGCGAACGCGAGCTCCGGTGTGTCCGCGTACAGGTACCCGTCGCGGAGCAGCACCTCGCGCCCGTGCTCGGGGTGATCGAGAAATCGCGGCACGATCGAACGCACCACGTCCCAGGGGTAGGAAGCGCGTGCGAGGCTTCGCCGGTAGCGGCGCACCGCGACGTCGGTGCTCGGCTCATACTCGGGGGCTTTCACGAAGAGCACCGGTTCGGCCTTGGCGTGTCCGAAGATCAGCGCGCGGGCGGCCTCGAACTTCGGCGCGCCCGGGAGCCCCGCCGTCTGCAGTACGCGTTTGCGCTCGGCTTCACAGCGCGTTGCCGGATCCGGCGCGTCAGCGGGCGCCGGAGCTCGGACGGGCGCAGCGACGGGGGACGGCGCGCGCTCTTTCTCTGTCGCGCCGGGCCGACCCTCGGGCGGAGGCTCATCGCAGGCCGCGAGCGTGAGCGCGAGCGCGAGCGGCAGACAGCGAGACGTCCTCGCCAGTGTCGCGAAGAGAGTCCGCCTCCGCCGTACAGTGCGGCTTGGTGCAAATGACCAGGCGAGAACACCGGCCATTCTAGATCGTGACTCGCGCGCTCTTTTCGCGCAACGTCCGCGCAAGATTTGCCGCCCGGTCACTCAGCACTCGGTGCATCCGCGACGCACTGCGCCGACAGTCGAGCTATCAGCCGGCCCGCCGCTCGCCCCGCTCCACCGGCTTACAGCGTGGCGGCGGCGCTCGCTGTCAGATTGGAGGCAGATCAGTCTTCTGCGATGCGCACGATCTTTTTTCCGAAGTTCTCGCCACGCAGCACTGAGCGCAGCGCGTTCGGCGCCTGGCTCAGACCGTTGGAGATGTCCTCCCGATAGCGGAGCTTGCCTTCCTTGACCCGGCGCGCGAGCTCGGCTGCGGCCGCCGAGTACTCTTCCGGCCATTCCCACACCAAAAAGAAACGATGAAATGGCGGCTCGGGCAGGGCGCCCAGGACGGAAGACGGTGGGACGGGCTCTGCCTCGTTGTATTGCGAGATGAAGCCGCAGATGGGCACGCGCGCGCCGCGATTCAGTAGTGGCGCGACCGCTTCCAACACCTTGCCGCCGACGTTCTCGAAGTACACGTCGATGCCCGCGGGACACGCCGCGCGCAGGCGCTCGGGCAGATCCGGCGCGCGATGGTCCACGCAGGCGTCGAACCCGAGTTCTTCCGTCACGTACTGGCACTTCGCGGGACCTCCCGCGACCCCGACGACTCGGCAGCCGCTCTGCCGCGCGAGCTGTCCGACGACCGAGCCGACGGCACCCGACGCGGCGGATACCACCACCGTTTCCCCCGCCTTCGGCTCACCGACCTTGAGCAGCCCAAAGTACGCCGTGATCCCCGGCATGCCGCAGACTCCGAGCGCCGTCGTCGGGGGCAAATCCGGATCCACCCGCAGCACCTGGCGGTCGCCCGCGGAGAACAGCGCGTAGTCTTGCCAGGCGCCGTACCCGACGAGCAGGTCCGAGACCTGGTAGTCCGGTGATTTCGACGCGATCACGCGCCCGACCGTGCCGCCGATCATGAGCTCGCCAATCTCCAACGGGCGCGCGTAGCTCGCCCGATCGCTCATGCGCCCCCGCATGTACGGATCAATCGAGAGGTAGAGGTTCTGGACGAGCATCTGCCCATCCGCCGGCTCTGGCACCGCCCCGCTCTCCAGGCGGAAGTTTTCTGCGCTCGGCTCGTCCAGGGGGCGCGAGGCGAGCCCCCAGCGTCGGTTCGTGGTTGTCATGCTTGGATGGCGAGCCTATCCCAGCGCGGAGAGGGGCTCTAGTTCAACCCGGGCCACACGTGCGAACGATGAGCGCGGGTGCCAGCTTTTTGGCTTTCTGCTGGCGACGTGAGCGTGGCCTTTGACGTGAGCCTGGCCGTTGACGGCGACGGCGACGGTCGCGCTCAGCGGCACAGCTTCGTCAGCATGGCGACCACCCTTGCGAGAAGCTCAATTGCCTGCCCGTACCGCTCTTCCCCAAGAGCGCCTAAAGCGCGAACGACGTCGAGCACCGCGGCACATTCCATCGCGGAGCCCCGTGCGATCGCGAAATGCCGTGCGCCGTCCGCTTCAGAAGTTCGGCCGGCCCCCTCGGCG
>DATDJP010000174.1:0-4905 GCA_036520475.1 Polyangiaceae bacterium
GTGAGAAGGGTCACGGCGCCCACAGCGCACAGGTTCAAGGTCTTCGACCGCATGCTTGAAGCTCCTACCTCGTTGAAAGTACCGTCTTGTGGCCGAGTCTCGGGCGCTCGGCCGCGAAAGGCTATCCTTATACGACCGGCCGGGTAAAGCGACTGACAAGACGCGGAAATCCGCTGCCTGGCAGAGCGCCTGGCGCCGGCTCTCTCGAGGGTAACGACGTTCGGCCGGTCTCCTTACGCTCGATCGGGCGCCCGGCACTCACGGCGGGTGCTAACACTCCAAGCCGTGGCTCGTCATCCGTCAGCGCAGTCTGTCGATTCGAGAAGGCGTGCCCGGCCTGACCCAGCACGGGAGATGGTCGCGTGAAGTTTGCGTTGATCAGCGACGTGCATTTCGGTCCGCGCGCCTATTTCGGGGGCAAGCTGCGCAAGCTCACGCATCGCGCGAGCGACCTGACGGAGGCGTTCGTCCACAGCATGAACGACTCCATCGAGCCCGATCTCGTCGTCAACCTGGGTGACGTGATCGAGGACCGGGACTACGCCGCCGATCTCGAGAACTACGCGACCTTCACGCGTCTGCTCCAGCCCCTGAGCGCTCCGGTTCTGCACGTCGCCGGCAACCACGACACGAAAAATCTCACGCAGGCGGACATGCGGCGCCTGTGGGGACACACGGGCGACCTTTTTTACAGCCGCGAGATCGGCGGGGTGCATTTCTCCGTTCTGCACACGATCGAGATCCAGGACGTCGCCGTGCGCCTGCCGGACGAACAATTCGCCTGGCTCGAGGCCGACCTGACGGCCGCCACGCTGCCCGTCGTCGTGCTGATGCATCATCCTGCGAGCGAGATGGTGCTCACCGGCAATCGCTGGTTCGAGAAGGCCCCGCACATCTGCCGGCTCGCAGAGCGCCGGCGGCTGCGCAGCCTGCTCGAGGCGAGCGGCAAGGTGCGCGCGGTGTTCAATGGCCACGTGCACTGGAATCACTTCGACGTGATCGCGTCGATTCCCTACGTCACGCTGCAGAGTCTCATCGAAAACATCGATGAAGACGCGCCGGGCCGGCCGGCGAGCGCCTGGGCCGTATGCGAAATCAGTGAGCACCGCCTGTCGATCGAAGTGCACGGCGAAGATCGCGCGCGCTATCAGGTCGAGTTGCGCGAGCGACGCGACGACTGACTGAATCGGCCGAACCGTGGAGCCGAGGAGGCCCCGCGAGCCGTCGCGTAGTGCTGACAGACGATCCGCGAGGGCGTGTGTGTGTGTTCCGAACACAGTTCCGCATGCTGACGGCGATCTGCGCAGGGCAGCGACACTGTGTGCCGCGCGCGCACCACTTCACACGCGCACCGCGCTGGTCGTGAAGGAAACGATCGCGTGCCCAAGCCCACCCGCGATTGACGTGTGATCACGGCCTTAAGTACGCTCAATCGATTGGCATACGAGCGCGATCTGCTCTGGTCAGGCAAACGCGCGACCGCCAACTCGTCAGCTGCAGGCGATGCGAATCGAAGGAGGACAGGATGAGCTCTCGTGCGTTATCCCGAAGGTTGGGTTTGGTGTTTTCACTTTGTTTACCGCTCGCCGGCTGCGGCGGAGAATCCGAAGGCGATAAGGCGTCTCGATCTGAGGCACTCAGCGGCGACTCCTACATAGTTGTCTATAAGGCGGAGGCCGTGCCCGAGAGCGCGTACGCCGACATCGCACAGGCAGGGGGCAGACTAATCGCGTCGTATGCGAAGATAGGCGTCGCCATAGCGCGTTCGGACAGTAAGCACTTTGCCAGCGAGCTCGCCAAAAACGCGGCGGTGCAGGGCATTTCGCCCACCGCACGCATGAGAGTGTCCGCGCTGCCGATGCACTTGCCGAGCAAGAAGCTGCCGCGCCCGGCGCCGCCGCCCGTGGCTGGCGATCCGCTGTCCGGTATGCAGTGGAACATGGACATGATCCGCGCGCCGCAAGCCCACAACTACACGGCCGGTCGCAAGTCCGTGATCGTCGGCGTGCTCGACAGCGGTATCGACGACGTCACTATTCCCGATCTGCAAGGGCAAGTGGATGCATCGCGCAGCGTGACTTGCGTCGACGGCGTCGAAGACACGGATCCCGCGCGCTGGCGCGACGACTTCATCGGACACGGCTCGCACGTGTCCGGCATCATCGCGGCCAAGCGCAACGGAGTCGGCGTGGTCGGCGTCGCGCCGGGCGTGACGCTCGCCGCCGTCAAGGTCACCGAGGACGGCTTCGTGTATCCAGAGGCCTTCCTGTGCGGCATGAACTGGGCCGTCGAGCACGACTTCGATCTGGTGAACGCGAGTCTGTTTCTCGATCCCTGGTACTACAACTGCCTGAACGATCCCGAGCAGCGCGCGACGTGGATCGCCGTGCAACGCGCGGTGTTTCGCGCGATGGGCCACGGCATCAGCGTGTTCGGCGCGACCAGCAACGAGCAGCAGGATCTTGCGCATCCCACGGTCGACCCCTTCAGCCCGACGAACGGCACGCCGACGCCGCGCGACATCGACAACACCTGCAAGTTCCTGCCGGTCGAGGCCAACGGCGTGATCGGCATCAGTGCGCTCGCGGGCGATCGCAAGCTCTCCTACTACTCGAACTACGGACTCGGCGTGGTCGACTTCGCCGCGCCCGGTGGCGATCTGCACGTCCCGACGCCGGGGAACGCCTCCGGACAGATCATCTCGACTATCCCGTCCTACAGCTACTATTACGAGCAAGCGATCAACTGGAACGGGCGCGTGGCTGAGAACTGCGCCGACGGACTCGATCCGAACGATCCCAATTCGGATCCGTCGACGTGCGCGCGGACATACGCGCTGCTCCAGGGCACGTCGGCCGCGACACCTCACGCAACCGGCGTGGCGGCGCTGGCCATCAGCCGCCACGGGGATATCGGTCCGCTCGGCGTGTATCTGCGATTGGCCCAGGGCGCGCGACCCATCGCCTGCCCCGCGAATCCGTATCAGCCGTTCCCGGACGATATGCCGCCCGCGACTTGCGAAGGGGAGACCTTTTACAACGGCTTCTACGGCAAAGGGCAGATCGACGCGCTCGGCACCGTCCAACAATGGTGGTGAGCGGGGGCGCGCAACTCACGTAAGCGCGCGTACGGAGCGGGCCGGCCAGTGACTCCTCGAGCACTGCGCTCGGCCCGCCTTGCCTTACGCCCGCCCCCGACTGTTCGGGGCGCGGGCGGCTGGTCAGCCGCCTTCAGGCGCTGCCGGCGATCGATTCGAGCGCCGCGCTGCGGCTGACCGAAGACTCACGGCGAGCGAGCGCGACGGCGCTGTGTGCAGAGCTCGCGCTTCGCGCAAACTCCATGGCATGCACGGCAGTCGCGACCAGCAAGCGCTGCAGCTCGGGTTTGGCCACTTCCTCGTGGTCGACCCAAGCCATGATCGTGCGCTCCGCGAACTGAACCCAGCCGCGTAGCGCGTTGCGCAGGCTCGGCGTGTGCTCGCCGAGGTCTGCCAAGAGTCCGTCGACGAGCTGCCGGCGTGTGAGCTCGATGATCTTCGAGACCTCGTCGGCCGTGCCGAAGGCGCCGCGCATCAACCCCTCGATCAGCGGGCGGCGTGAGCGGGCGTAGTCGAGGAACTGGTCGAGCCCGGCCCCGAGCTCCTCTGCAGAGCTCAGCTGAACGCGCCGCGAATTGACCACGAATTCCTGGGCCAGCGCGCGCACGACTTGCAGGTAGTATTCGCGCTTGCTCTGGAAGTAATGATAGAGAAGACCCTTGGAAATGCGCGCGTGGACCGCGATCTGCTCGACGCTGAGTGAGTCGTACTCGTAGGTACCGAACAGCTCGAAGCCAAGCTCGATGAGCTCCGCGCGCCGGGCATCCACTCCGAGACGCTTGCGTCGGGGTCGGCTTGCCCGCACCCCCGAACGAGGGTCGGCGGCGTGGTCTACCGCGTGGTCGTGCACACGAAGGTGACTCATGATTCACGATATCGGCCCATCCCTGCCTTTTTGCGAGGACAGCGCGGGCCAACCGTGGGGACCGACAAGCCCTCGAGTCTGAAATCGGCCCTCGACGTGTGCTAGAGCATGGTGAATGCGCAGGCGTGCCGCGGGGCGTCGCGATGGCGTCGCGATGATCGTGGGGCTCCTCCTCCTGCATGCGGCGTGTGAGCTCCAGACTCAGGGCACCAGCGACAGGTCGCTGCCGGATGCCAGCTTTTCCGGCGCTTCCGGCGGTGGTGGCCGTCTGGACGCGGGTCCTGACCGCGACGGTCTGGATGCCACCGTCGATGGCGAGGGCGATGGCGAGGGCGGCAGCGACGAGGATGCGAGTGACGCCGCCGACGCGACCGATTCGAGTCCGGTGTGCGGCGTCGATCCCGTACCGCCGGGCCGGCCCGTATGCCCGCCGGAATGCGGAGGCTGCCCCGAAAACAAGTGTCGCTTGACGTGCACGACTGCCCTGTCTTGCCAGAACGAGATCGTGCGCTGCCCGGAGGGGTTCGAGTGCGAGATCACCTGCGCCGGACCGGGCTCCTGCGTCGGTGCACTGGTGCTGTGCGATGCGAGGCATCGCTGCGGGATGATCTGTGAAGGGCTCGACGCCTGTCGCGATGCGACGATGCAGTGCGGCGACGGCTCGTGCGGGCTGCTCTGTCTTGCCGGCAGCTGTTCGGAGACGACCCTCAACTGCGGCTCGGGCGATTGCCTCAACTTGTGTGTGCTGCCGCCATATCCGCGCGTGAACTGCTTCGATTCCTGCAGCTGCAAGCCGTGTTGAGCTAGTACCTCGATTCACTCGAATCGAGGTACGTCACGACAGTTGGTGCTCGAGTCAGATGAGCCCATGGCGCAGGAATTTCGAGGCCCTTGCCCCGTCAGGGGCCTCGAAATTCCCATCGCTTCGATGGACTCGAGGCAC
>DATDJP010000175.1:0-52966 GCA_036520475.1 Polyangiaceae bacterium
GCTGGCGCAGGCGGCGCAGGCGGCCAACGCAGCAACGCCGCCGCGGGCGGGAGCGGCGCGCCGCCAGTCGCCGCCAAGCCGGACGCCGCGGGCGGGAGCGGCTCACCGCCGGCCGCCGCCAAGCCGGACGCGGGAGCCATCGACGCGCGCGTATGCGGAGCGAAACCACTGGCCCCAGGCGGACCCTGCCCAGCAGCGTGCACGGGCGGATGTTTGTTCGGACTTTGCACCATCGCCTGTCTGGGAGAGGCGTCGTGTGCGAAACAGCGGCTGCGCTGCCCTGCCGGCTTCGCATGCAAGGTCTCTTGTTTTTCGCCCGGCGCGTGCAAAGGGGCGATGGTTCACTGTCCCGAGCAGTACGGCTGTGATGTGTCGTGCGCCACGCCCGGCTCCTGCAAAGACCTGGACGTCGAGTGTAGGAGCGGTTCGTGTGACATCTCGTGCGGACCGGACTCGGCCTGCGACGGCACCAAGGTGGCTTGCGGCACCGGAGCATGCAGGACCGTGTGCCCGCTCGGTGGAAAAGCACCGAAAACCGAATGTAAGGAAGCTTGTCTGTGCTCGCGCTGCGCTGGCGGTTGAGCTTTCATTACGCCACAGCCGACGGCAACGTTGTAGTGGCCCAAGGAGCCCGGTAGTCTCGTTTCGGGGTCTTTATGCTAGGCGAATGGTCAACGCCGAATGGGGCGGCATCCGTCAGCGCGCTCGCACGCGACGTGGTGCTCATCGTCATGTCGGGCTACGTCACCTCGTCGATGGGCAACAGGCTGACGGCGCAGCTCCGTCATTACCTGATCGAAACGGGCGACGTTCACACGTTCTGGGACCTGGGGCCGCTCGTGAAGTACGACGCCGACGTGCGCACGCGGAGCATTCAGGTGCTGCTCGACGAGCGATGTCACATCGCCAGCATGCACGCCTTCTCCGAAGCAGAGAACGTGAAGCTCGGCGTGATGACCGCGCGGATCGTGCTCGGCGAACACCTCGACAATCTGTTCGTCCACGAAACGCGCGAAAGCTTCGCTGACACGCTGGCCGCGATGCTCGCTGGTCGCACGAATTGAACGGGCTCCGCTACTTGTCCGTCCAGCGCGGCGCGCGCTTCTCGAGGAACGCCATCAGTCCCTCGCGCGCGTCGTCGGTCGCGAGACACTCGAGCAGCCGCTGGCTCAAGAGTGGTAGCTTCTCTTCCAGGGTCAGGCTCTCGGCGTCGCGAATCGCCAAGAGGCCGAGCCGGAGCGTGCTCGCGCTCTTGCCCGACAACGCCTCGACGTAATGGTCGATGGTCCGGTCGAGCTCCTCGGCCGGTACGGCGCGGTTGATCAAGCCGATGCGAGCGGCCTCTTCGGCAGCGATGCGCTCCCCGGTCAGCATCATCTCAACGAGCCGGCGCCGTGACACCAGGCGCTCGAGCACGGCCCAGATCATGAACGGAAACAGCCCGACGTCGATTTCGGGAGTGCCGAGCTTGGCGTCGTGTGAGGCGACGGCGAGCGTACAAGCCGCCACCAGGCCGAGACCTCCACCCATGGCGTGGCCGTTGACGCGCGCGATCACTGGCTTCTCGGAGCGCACGAGCTCTCGCAGCAGATCCTTGAAGTCACCCCGCGGCTCGAGCGCAAAAGCGCCGGCGCCGCCGGTGACCTGGCTGAAATCCGCGCCCGCGGAGAACGCCTTCCCCTCCCCCGTGATCACGACGCAGCGCACGCTGTCGTCCGCGTGCGCGTCTTCGATCGCGTACAGAAGCTCGTTGATCATCTGCGGCCCCAGCGCGTTCCTTCGCTCCGGCCGATTCAGTGTCACGGTCAGGCGCGGCCCCGCAGCCACGGCGCGAATCAGCTGATAGTCGCGTTCCGGCATGCTCAGCGCGCCTCGGACAAACTGAGGATCTGACGTGCTTCGTCGACCGTCGCAGGACGCCTGCCCATGTCACGACACATGCGCACGGCGACTTCCACCATCTCGCCGTTCGATCGCGCCATCGAGCCGTCAGGCAAATACAAATGGTCCTCGAGCCCGGTACGTATGTTGCCACCCAGCACCAAGGCCGTCGCGAGCATGCGCCAGTGGCAATGCGAGATGCCGATCACTTCCCACTCGGAGCCCGGCTGCATGAGCTTCGTCTGGAGCTGAAGGGACTCCACGAGCGGAGGGATACCCCCGAGCACGTTCACGATGAACGAGTACTGGAGCGGCGGCTGGAGCACGCCCATGTCGACGAGCGGCCAAACGCCCTGGGTGTGTCCGGCATCGAAACACTCGAGCTCGGGCTTGACGCGCGCCTCGTTCATCGCCGAAAGCAGCTTGATGATCTTTTCGTACGTGTTCGGAAACACCATGTCGAAGACGAAGCTTTTCCGCTGCTTCGAATACTTCGAGTAATTCATGGTCCCCATGTTGAGGGCGGCGATCTCCGGGACCGACTCGCGAATGTAGGTGCATTGCTCGCTCACGTCGTCGGCGATCGTGCCCGTCGACCAGTTGAGCAAGATCGGGCAGCGCTGGCGGATCTCGCGCTTGATCTCCGCGAAGGTCGCCGGAGAGAAGGTCGGACTGCCGTCGGCCTGCCGAGCGTGCACGTGCACGGCGGCGGCGCCCGCCTCGTAGGCGCGCCGCGCCTCTTCGGCGATCTCCGCGGGCGTGTACGGGATCCCGGGATTCTGTTTGCGCGAGGCCAGCACGCCAGTCAGCGCGCAGGTGACGACGCAAACGTCGGCGTCCCGTGCTGGTTTCGGGAGCCCCGCGCGCTCTGTATCGGCGGGCTGATTGATTTTCGCAGATTCGCTCATGCTCACTCCTCGTTCAGCGCGACGTCGCTCGCGCGCTTCGCGCCATGTTCGCGGCCCGGGCTGGGCTCGACTTCCCCCACCAGCTCGCGCACACGACGCGCCAGGCGGTTCAAAATGCGCCCGAGCTCCGCGCGGTCCCGCGCCGGCAACTCCGACAGCACCTGCCGGAAGATTTGCACCGGCTCCACGGAGATGCCGCTCGCGAGCTTCTGTCCCTTGGCGGTCAGCTCGATGTTGATGACGCGGCGATCGTGGTCCGAGCGCCGGCGCACGACGAGCCCCTCGCGCTCCATGCGATCGATGATCCCAGTGACGGTGCTGTTGCGCGCGCGGATCAAAGCGGAGAGCTCGCTGAGCGACAGCTTGCCGACGGGCTCGAGCATCTTGATCACCGCCAGCTGCGGACCGGTGAGACCGTACCGCCCGGCTAGCCCCTTGGTGATGCGCCGCGACTCCGTATACAGGTACAACATGGCTTCGACGATGGCGTCGAAGTCGGGCTGGCCTTGCCCTCTGGGGTCGCCGGTATTAGTCCGCACACAAACCTTTCGTGTACGAAATAACTACGTGACCCGGTCGTCTCGGTCAAGGCTCGCGCCGGCCCTCCGCCCGAGCCTTACGTAGCTCCGCCAGATCTTTCAAGTTCGCCTGGGGACGCGGATCCGAAGGATCGATGGCCAGCGCGCGACGGAACGCGCGCTCCGCTTCGTCGTAGTTGGCCTTCTGCGCGTACGCCGTGCCGAGGTTGATCCACGCGGAGCCGAGCTTGTCGTCCTTTGCGATCGCTTTTTTGTACGTCGCGATCGCGTCGTCCACGCGCCCGGCGAGCTGGTGCGCATAGCCGAGATTCGACAGGAACGTGGCGCGCTCGGGCGCGAGCTGCACGGCGCGCTCCAGGTGCGCGAGCGCGCGATCCGGCTTGTTCTGGGCGAGGTAGGCCGTGCCCAGGTCGCCCTGCGCTCGCGCGTCCGACGGCGCGAGCTCCACGGCCCGCGTGTACACCTTGATGGCGTCCTCGACCTTGCCGCGCAGCATGTAAGCCGTGCCCAGGTTCGTCAGGCGCTCGGGCCTGTTCGGATCGAGATCCGCGGCGCGGCGCAGCTCTTCGAGCGCTTCCGCAGTCTTACCGGTCGCCATGAACGCGACGCCCAGCGCCGAGTGCGCCTCAGGGTCCGAGGGCACGAGCGAGACGGCCTTGGCGAGCGAGCTCAGCGCTTCGGGCGCTCTTCCGAGCACGAGCAACAAACGACCGCGTTCGACGTGCCCAGGTCCGTACTCCGGATCGAGCTTCAACGCGGCGTCGAGATCGCGCAACCACTTGTGCGCCCGCGCATCCTTCGGGGCCGCCGCGTAGTCGATCGGGAGTCCGCTCTCCGCCACCGCGACGCGCACCAAGCCGACGCGCGGGGCCGGATCTTTCGGACCGAGCTGCCGGGCGCGCGCGTACGCCTTCTTGGCCGCCGGCCAGGCGTCCTGCTCGTACGCGCGGTCTCCCTCGAGCAGTGCGGCGTCGGCAGCGTCGCTAGTGCCGCGCGCCAGCCCCCCCGGCACCAGCGCCGGCCCAGCGGGCAAAGCCAGCGGAGGCACCTTGGACGGGCCCGGAGCGCGCGACGCGGGAGCAGCGGGCCCCGCGCACTTGCCGCCCGCTCCGGGCGTTCGACCCGGTCCGCACTGAGGAGCACCGGCGTAGAGCGCTGGGGGCACCGGGCTTTGGGGCTGTTCGGCGGCCGGCGCGAGCGCCGGAGCAGCAGGATGTTCGGCGGGCGGCTGCGCCGCGCTTCGTTCCGCACAAGCGACGAACGCTGCGCTGCAAACGCTGGCGCAGACGAGGAGCGCGCGCTGAACGCGACGCCGTTTGCCAAACTCACTCTGCATCGAGATCACTCCTCGTCACTCGGCCCGGCCACGCTGGGCAATGGCGTAGGCATAGCTCATCACGGTGCGCGCCGCCTCGATCAGCTCCCGTTCTCGAGACGGTGTGCGCAACATCACCACGCCGTCCGAGCTGGCGGGAAGCTGCAAGAGCTTCACGGCGGCCTCCCGAACGGCGCTCGGGGCGCCGCTGTCTTCGCCGACGGCGCGCACGTGCTCGACGTAGGTGCGGCCCCAGGTCTCGTCCGGTGCGGCGATCAACGCAGCGTTCAATGCCATACCCGCGGCACGCTTCAAGCCAGCGTGGGCCGCAGCCGCGTTTCGCTGCTGAAAGGCGGCTTCAGCCCGCTCGAGCTCGCGCAGCGAGCGCGCCAGCCATTCGTCCGGAGAAAACTTGAGCAGCCAATGCCCAGCGTCGCGCTCGTTCGTCATGGCTAGCTCACGAACCCGGAGCTGACACGCGTGTGAGGCTTCAGCCTTCTCAAGGCGCGTCGTGGCGAACGGTGTGTTCCTTGCCGTCGAAGCGCAGGAGCATGCGCTTGCCTTCGACGAGCGTGGCCAGGCACACCGGGCGCTTCCAGACGCGCACCATCGAGCTCAACGTCTCTTTCGCGTAGTCGGGACGTAAATCGACACCGCGGTGATCGTGCCGGAGCAGGAGCTCCCCGCGGTTCTCCCAGTTCGCTTCCTCCACGTAGATGAACGGGTTGCCGAAGTTCGTCAGCTGGAAGAGCAGCTTCTCCTTGACGGCTTTGAACTCGCGCGTCTCGATTTCGTAGCGCTCGTTGCGGTTCGACCAGCCAAACGTGAACATTTGATTGTCCATCGCGAACTCCGGCGTCAGAAATTCGTCGATGAACGTGACGTCCGTGTACAGCGCGCGCACCTCGAAGATCTTCTGGCGTCCGAGGCCCAGCCGCAGATCCCAGTGCTTCTTTTCGTCGAGGTCGTCGCACTCTTCCCATTCACGTCCGAACTGCCCCTTGTTCCAGCGCTCCTCGACGTGCCGGTACAGCTCGACGCCGAGCTTGTACGGGTTGAGCCGGCCGCCGGCCGTGGACATCACACCGGCGTTGTTCTCGGCGTAGTCCACGATTTCGCTCGCGTCGCACACGCGCTCGGTCATGAGCTTCGAGTGCCAGTACGAAGCCCAGCCCTCGTTCATGACCTTGGTCTGCATCTGCGGGACGAAGTAGTAGGCCTCCTCGCGCATGATCCCGAGGATCGTCCGTTCCCAGCGCTCGAGCGGCGCGTGGTCCAGGAGGAACAGCAGCACGTCCTGCTCCGGATTCGCGGGGAAACGCTGCTTGTCCTGGGCGCGCTGCGCTTCGATCTTCTTCTTTTGCGCCTCCATGAAGTCTTCGGGGTTGATGAAGTCCTCCATGTATTCCTTGGCGCGCATGCGCGGGACTTCGACCTCGCCCGGCTCCTCGTCGTCGTTTCGCTCGCGCCGCCGCACCACGAAACGACTCCACGGGTCGATCAGGTTTTCGAGCGAGAGACACACGTCGATGAACTCTTCGACGCGGTTGATGCCATGCCGGTCCACGATCCGGCGCACCGCCGCGCCGTGGTTGGCCATCTTGTCGATCCACTTGCGGTTCGGGCGGTACGGCCCGTCCGCATTCCGAACGGGATCGACGACCTGAGCGTGTGAATCGAGGTCGGTCGCGCGGAAGGCGAAGTTGTGCTTGAAGAAGTCGACGTGCCCGAACACGTGGCACATCACGAGCTTCTGATCCGTGAAGCTGTTCCCCTCGAGCAGGTACGCGAACGAGGGATTGTTGTTGATGACCATCTCGTAAATCTTCGAGAGGCCATATTCGTAGCTCTTGCTCAGCCGCTCGTACTCCATGCCGAAGCGCCAGTGCGGATAGCGGTTCGGAAAGCCGCCGTACGCGGCGATCTCGTTCATCTGGTCGTACGTGAGCATCTCGAACACGACCGGAAAGAAGTTCAGGCCGTACTCGCGGGCGATCTTCTCGATGCGGTCCTGCTCGACGCGCAGGTACCGCGGCAGCGTCGTCTTCGTCGCGAACTGGGGCATGCGTTACTTGCCCTTGCCCAGGAAATCTTTGATGCTGCCGACCACCGCGTCACGATCGCGGATCTCACTGGTGACGACGCGCTCGTCGGCGCCGAAGTGTTCGCGCAGGTCCTTGATGAACTGCCCGGATCCGTAGGGACTCTCGACTTGGCCGTAAGCGAACATGTTCACGCGCGGCAGCAGGTCCTTCTTCAGGATTTCGATGCAGGTCAAGGTGTCGTCCATGCTCCAGTTGTCCCCATCGGAGAAGTGAAACGGATAAATGTTCCACTCTTCCGACGGATAGTGTTGGTCGATGAGCTGAGAGCACATGCGGTAGGCGCTCGAGATCATCGTGCCGCCCGACTCGCGGGTGCGAAAGAAGGTGTCTCGATCGACCTCGCGCGCCACCGCGTCGTGGATGATGTAACGGCTCTCCAGACCCTTGTATTGGCGCTTGAGCCAGGTATCGATCCAGAAGCTCTCGATGCGGACGATCTCTTTCTGTTCGTCGCCCATCGAGCCCGACACGTCCATCATGTAGACGATGACGGCGTTCGCGACCGGTTCCAGCGTTTCGTTCCACGAGCGGAAGCGGCGGTCCTCCCGCTGCGGCACCACGATCGGGATCGCCGGGTTGTAGACGCCGCTCGCGATGGCGCGCTTCAAGGCCTCCTTGTAGGTGCGTTTGAAGTGCCTGAGGGATTCCGGTCCGACCCTGCGAATGCCCGTATAACGATCCTTGGCGCTGATGATGCGGCTTTTGCCCTTGTTCTCGATCGAAGGCAGCTCGAGCTCCTCGCCCAGGATGTCGGCCAGCTCTTCGAGCGTGACGTCGACCTCGAGCACGTGCTCACCCGCGTCCTTGCCCGCCTGCCCTGCGCCATCGCCTTCGCTCTCCTGCCCGCCGACCGGATCCCCCACGTCGCCGTCGCCTTGACCCACCCCGCCGCGTTGTTTGTCACCGAAGGTGAAGCGCGGGATGTCGATTTGCGGAATGGGGATGGAGACGACGTCGCGGCCCTTGCGCCCGAGCATCTCGCCCTGGGAGATGTACCGCCGCAGGTTCTGCCGAATCTTCCCGCGCACGATGCCTCGGAAACGGGAGTGATCCTGGTCGATCTTGAGAGACATGCGCTGGGAGCTAGTGTCTCACAAGAAACCGCTCCGCGCAGCGATTAGCCGCAAAGCGAGGCCGCCCCGAGCCGTGACAGCCTTTTGAGGCTCGCGCATACATGAGCGCCGCGAGGGGGAACGCTCTCGCAACCGCGGCGCGCGTATCGGCCAGGCGGCCCTCTCTTTCGCGCCTCCTCGCCTTCTGTTAATGAACGAATCGATGTCGGGACTTCACTACCTCAAATTCCGCTGCACCGGCTGCGGCCAGTGTTGCAAGGACCCTCTCCTCCCACTGACGGACAAGGACATTGCTCGTATCGTGGAGCACACGGGGGACGATCCAGCGGACATGATCCGGTGGGTGACCCGTTTCGAGATCGAAATGGACGACGAGCCCGAAGCCTTCGTGATGCTGCGTCAAGGCAAGCGTGCGATGGTGCTCAAGCACGAGCACGGCGGCTGCCGCTATCTGGGCGACGACAACCGTTGCACGATCTACGAAGGCCGCCCGCTGGGCTGCCGGATATTCCCGTTCGATCCCACGTTTTACGTGCGCGGGCCCCAACAGGGGACTATCCGTCATCTCAAGTTGATCCCGGCCACCGAGTGCCCCTACGAGCTCGACGGCAATAACGATCCGATCGCCCTCAAGAGTCTGCACCAGGACTACGAGCGCGAGTGCAACGAGTATCACACGCGTGTTGCCGCGTGGAATCGCATCCAGCGCGGTCGGCGTCGCCTCGGTAAGGCGGCACAGACCTCGCAAGAGTATCTGCAGTTCCTCGGTCTGAAGCAGCCCCTCAAACGCCGCATCACCCGCGCCGCAGCCGGCTTGAAAAAAGTCGCCCAGCGCGCCGCCGCCAGGCTCTGAGTAGTGCGGTTCGCCGCGACGCAGCGGGTAAGCTAAACTACGTCGGTTCAGAGACGCTTTGAAGGGTAACGCTGAGGCGCTCCTCGTCGTCGTCGTGGTTTGCAAGATCCCCCAGCGAAACGATGCCGACCAGGCAATGCCGCCGGTCGAGCACCGGCAGCCGGCGCACCTGCCGCGATGACATCAGGAACGCAGCCTGCTGCACCTCTTGATCCTCGAACACGAAGATCAGTTCGGGCGTCATCACGTCCTTGACGCGGGTCGAAGCCGGGTCTTTGCCCTGAGCCAGGCCGCGCACGACGATGTCGCGATCGGTGAGCATGCCTGTCAGGCCTTCCTGGTGACCAATCGGCAACACCCCAACGTCGTCCCGCGCCATCAGCGTCGCGGCTTCGAACAGCGTGGCCTCGGGGCTCACGACGTCCACGTCTCGGGTCATGATATCGCTGACTCTCATGCAGTTGCTCCGCCCGGGCTGGGTGCCCGTCTCGGGGTTTCAGTTCGGAGTCGAGTGTAAGCGCATCCAAGCTCGCCCGAATGCCGTGGCGTAGAGCAACGCTGCAACGCGCGTGCCCCATACGGCCCGAGAGGCCAAATAGCGTCGTAACTTCGCCAGACGCGGAAAATCGGGTAAATTGCCGCGCTCGATCCGCTTGCAAAAGCGTAGCAGGCGACGCTGATAGCCTCACCTGGCTGATTTTCGCCACGTGACCATGCGGGTACAGCGCGCGCCCTTGCCTCTCCATCTGATCCCCTACAAACGGTGTCTGCACCAGCAAGACGGGTGTGCCCTGGACGAGCCGCACAGGCACACGCCTTGCTCGCCCAGCACTGAGGAGGCCGTATGACGACACGAGCAAGCCGGCGCGTATTCCTGGGAGCAGTAGGCAGCAGCCTCGCCCTGTCCGCATGCCGTGATCGCACACGCCAGGACACGCGCCCGGCCGGGTCGGCCGCGGCGACACCCGCACCCGCGAGCAGCGCGCCGCGAGCTCTAGGCCAGGCGGTACAGGGTGCGACGAAGGGAGAGATTCCCAAACGAGCCTTGGGGCGAACCGGCGAGCAGGTGTCGATGCTCGGCCTGGGAGGATTTCACATCGGCACGCAGTCCGATGAGCAGGAGAGCATTCGCATCATTCGGAGCGCCGTCGAAGCGGGCGTCACGTTCCTGGACAACTGCTGGGACTACAACGAGGGCCAGAGCGAGATCCGCATGGGTAAAGCCTTGCAAGACGGCTACCGCGACAAGGTCTTCCTGATGACGAAGATCGACGGGCGCACGCGCAAGGTTGCGGCAGAACAACTCGAGCAATCACTGAAGCGTCTGCAAACGGATCGCATCGACCTCGTGCAGATTCACGAGATCATCCGCGCAGAAGATCCGGCGCGCTGCTTCGCGAAGGAAGGTGCGATGAGCGCGCTGCTCGAAGCCAAGAAGGCCGGCAAGCTGCGTTACATCGGATTCACCGGACACAAGGATCCCGCGCACCACCTGGCGATGCTCGAGGCCGGCTTCGAGCGCGACTTCAGCTTCGACGCCGTGCAGATGCCGCTGAACGTGATGGATCCGCACTTCAAGAGCTTCGAGAAACACGTGCTGCCGGTGCTGACCGAGCGCGGGATCGGCGTGCTCGGCATGAAGTCACTGGGCTCCGGAGAGATCCTGAAAGCCGGCGTAGTGAACGCCACCGAGTGTCTTCACTACACGATGAACCTGCCGACCTCGGTGGTGATCACCGGGTGTGACAGCATGAAGGTCCTCGAGCAAGCATTGCGCGCGGCGCGGACGTTCGAGCCGATGCCAAAAGCGGCCGTGCAAGCCCTGCTCGAGCGCACCCGCGCGCACGCGAAACAGGGCGAATACGAGCACTTCAAGACGAAGACCGTCTTCGACGGCACGGTGAAGAACCCGCACTGGCTCGAAACCGCCAAAATCTGAGCGCGGCGGCCGGCGCGGGGCGCGCACCTTCGAAGCGCGCGGGGACTGACGGATTGCGGCGTCGCGCGGTAAATGGGAAAGCCTATGCTAGGACACGCGAGCCTAGCGTAGACCGTAACCGAACCCATGCTTCCCGATCCTCGACCCCGCCATGAGGCTCCCCCGGCGCCTGCTGCACCGGGAGAAATCATCGGCGGCAGGTACCAGGTCGGGGAGTGCATCGGTTTCGGCGGAATGGGCATCGTGTGCGCCGCGACGCACCTCGAGCTCGAGCGGCCGCTGGCCATCAAATTCGTGCGACCGGAGTTCGCGCAGTCGAGCGAGTTCGTCGCGCGCTTCCTGAACGAAGCCCGCGCCGCAGCCGCCCTGCGCAGCGAGCACGTCGCGCAGGTGCTCGATTGCGGCCGCCTGCCGTCGGGGACGCCGTACATGGTGCTCGAACGGCTGGAAGGGGCCGACGTCGAACGCATCGTCGGCCGGCAGGGCCCGCTCCCCGTCGACATGGCCGTGGATCTGGCGCTTCAGCTGTGTGAAGCGCTGGCGGAAGCGCACGCCATGCACATCGTCCACCGCGACATCAAGCCGCAGAACCTGTTCCTCATCGAAGGGCCGGCCGGCACTCCGATGCTCAAAGTCCTCGATTTCGGCGTGTCGAAGCGGCTCTTCACCGAAGACCCCTCGGTCACGCACACCTCGCATGGCGTTGGCTCGCCCCACTACATGTCCCCGGAACAGATGACCGCGCCGGCAGACGTCGACGCGCGCACCGACATGTGGTCCGTCGGTGCCGTGCTGTTCGAGATGCTCGCCGGCCGACCGCCATTCACCGGCGAAACACTGCCGGAAATCTGCGCGAAGGTCGTGACACAGCCGGCCCCGTTCATTCGCTCGTTTCGGCCGAATGTCCCGCCGCGCCTGGAGGCGGTGGTCCAGCGCTGCCTCGAAAAGGACCGAGATCAGCGTTTCAGCGACGTGGGTGAGCTGGCCGAAGCCCTCGCGCCGTTCGCCTCTCCCGCCGGAGTCGCCTCTATCGGGATCGTGCTTCGCGCGCTGGGGCGGGACGCCGGCCGTCGCTCCATGGCCGCAGTCGTGGTCGTGGAAGACGAGCACTCTTCGCGCTCACGCGGCCGGCACCACATCCCCGGCGTACGACGCAGTCGACTGCCGCTGATTCTGACGATCGGACTACTCGGCGGGGCCACGATCTTCGGAGCCGTTCAGCTGCTCGGTGGCAGCGTCCAGCTCCGGAACCTGTCCGCGTCCGATCCGCCCGCGCTCGACGCGGGGACCGGGCAGCACACGGCCGATGGCGGCTCCTCGACGACGGCGCCACCCGCAGTCCCGGGAGAGAAGCTGGGAGCGCGCGAAGCGGGCGCTCCCCAGGACGAACGCCCGCGCAGCGCCGGCGAGCCCAGCGCGGCAAGCGCCGGCAGCGCCGGCGACACGCCCGAGCCACCGAAGAAGCGCGCCCGCCGTACGGACGCCGGCTCGCGGCAAGGAGCCGGCCCGCGCGACCTTCCCCTCAATCCGAGCGATCCCCGGGACTTGGATCCACCCGGCATCGGCGATATTCCGGTTCCCGTTCAGCCGCCGGACATGGACCCGTATCCCCCGTCGTCAGAGCCGTAGCAGCGCGCAGCGCACCGGCCGTTGGGATCTGAATTGGGGCTCGCCTCTCTGCAGGCGTTCGCCCCCGTTTACTGGGGTATTTGCCCCCGACGGATCCCTGGAACGTGACCAGGGCATTTCAAATCAGTGGCCTGTATTTCATTTCTGCAACATCGACGTCGTGAAATTTACCGTTGTGGTTGATTCGCGGCATAATCAACGGTGGCACGCGGCATGCTTCAAAATTGCCGCATAGCCTGATGCTTTTCATGGAGCGGGCTTAATGGTTGGTTTGATTCGCACCAAGCACCTGGTCGTTCACGCACCGCTCATCGTGCGCATGTTCGGCTGGAGAGCCTACTTTCGCTGCCTCGCCCGGGTACTGCGCCACCCTGGATCCGCCACGTTCTTGGGATCCATCCAGTAGCGCCGCTTCCCGTTGCGTTTCCGGTTGCCGAGGGGTGCCCCCGCCGGCGCCGAGAGGCGCGCCCCTGGCTGACGGAACGCCGTTTCGCGCCTGCGTAGTCCGCTACCCACCGACTTTCTTCGCTGCGGAGGCGAGGTCGATGCCGGTGGCAGCGCGGATCTGTTCGGCGGCGCCGATGGCCTTGCGCGCCAGGTCACCGCCCGCCACGTCCGCCGGCAAGAAGCTCAACTTGGCGATCGCGAGCGGGTGGTGTGCGCCCGACACCTGCGCCAGCAGCGGCAGCACGTTCTGGAGCGCAAGCACGTCGCGGGAGCTCGACCCGCCCGCCCGGAAGGCTTCGACCACCCGCCGCAAGCTCTCCGCCTCGGCCCTGCCTCGCTCGACCGTGGCCGTCGCGCTGCCCCGCGCCTCTTCCTCCGCCGCGCGCTGCTTCGCGATCGCAGGCTGGATGACATCGGCGTCCAGCCTTCGCTTCTCCATCAACGCGCGCGCACGCTGGCGCTCGATCTCGGCGCGCACCTGGGCGATCTGCGCGCTGACCTGCCCGCGCGACTCCTGAATCAGCGCTTCGCGGCGGCTCCTGGCGTCTGCGATCCGCTTGTTGGTCTCCTGCCGCGCTACTTGGAGGTCCGCTTCCAGTTTGGCAACCTCGCTCGCCGCCCAGTTCGCGGCTTGCTGAACCGCGGCATCCGCGCGGGCCTCCGCCTCGGCAATCGCCTGTTCCTGATTCACGGTCGCGCCGCGAATGCGGCCGATGCTGGCCAGGTAGTTCACCTCGTCCGTGACGTTCTGGATCTTCAACGTGTCGAGCACGAGCCCGACGCGGCTCATGTCGTGTTCTGCTTCTTCGAGGAGCGTGTGCGCAAAGCGCATCTTGTCTTCGTTCACCTCCTCGGGCGTCAGGCTGGCGAGCACGCCACGCAGGTTGCCTTCCAGCGTTTCCTTGGCAATGTGGTAAATCTCTTGGCGATTCTTGCCGAGGAAACGCTCCACGGCGTTGGCCAGCAAGGGTTCATCGCCTGGCAGCTTCACGTTGGCCACGCCCTGCACGGTCAGCGGGATGCCGCCTTTCGAGAACGCGCCAGTCACGTGCACCATGACGGTGAACATGCTCAGGTCGAGCACGTCCACGCTTTCGATGAGCGGACGACGCATCGATCGCCCGCCGCGCACGAAGCGATAGCCGACCGTCCTGTCGCCGACCTGCCGCGTGGTGCCGCTGAAAATCAAGGCCTCGTTGGGAGTGGACACCCAGAGCAGGCGCTTGATCGTGATGAACAAGAGCACCACGACGACCGCCGCCGTGATCACTACGATGCCGAAGACCGGTGCCATTTCACGCCCCCTTTCCGGAGGTGTCGACGCGCAAGAGCTGCTTCATGTCGATCCCCAGCGCGCGGCCGGTTTGTTCGAGCACCTCGGCGACCGCCGCAGGAAAGCTGGCCACCGCGCCGGTAAAGCTGGTTCCCGCGCCGCCGTCCACCACCGTCAAATCGGAGACCTCCGTGCTCGCCACGCGAGCGATCGCCGCTTCTACGAATTGTTGCAAGTGCTGCAGGACGTACAGATCTCTGCCGTCGCGACCGGCACCTTGCCAGGCTTCTGCCACCAGGCGCAGCGACTCGGCCGTGGCCTTGCCGTTTTCGACCACGGGCGCCGCGCCGCCTCGCGCGTCCGCCTCCGCGGCCAGACGTTGCGCCTCCGCCGGCAGGAATACGTCGCACTCGAGCCGGAGCTTTTCGAGGTCGGAGCGCAGCGCCTGCAGCTCCTGCTCGGCCTGAGCGCGCGCGGTTTCGGCGGATACTTCGGCTTCGTTCTCGATGGCCTTTGCTTCGGCCTCGAAGTTCGCGAGCTCCGCGCGCAGCTGGTTGCGCTTCGTGAGCACGGCCCCTTCCGCCTGCTTCTGCGCGGATTCGGCGCGTTGCCGTGCTCCAGCCTGCGCTTCGGCGATGGCCTGATTGGCCGCATTCTCGGCGTTCTGTGCGTCGCGGATCTGCCGCGCGATCCGTGCGCGGCCAAGACTGTTCAAGTAGTTCTGTTCGTCACTGACGCTCTGCACCTTGAGGACATCGAGCTCCAGGCCGAGCTTGTCGAAGTCGTCCTTGGCGTGTTTGACCAAGGTATCGGCAAACTTCAGCCGATCTTCGTTGACCTCTTCCGGCGTGAGCTCGGCCACGACTTCGCGCAGCACGCCCTCGAGCGTCTGTTGCGCCACGCTGCCGATCTGCGCCTGGCTCGTCGAGAGCAAGCGTTCGATTGCGTTCCGCACGTACGCGGGGTCGCTCGCGATCTTCACGTTCGCGATCGCGTGAACCGTGAGCGGAATGCCACCCTTGGAGTACGCATTCTGCACTTCCACGGTTACCGGGATCAAACGCATGTCCATGCGGTTGAGCTCTTCGAGCATCGGGATGCGAATACCGCGTCCGCCGTGGAGCACTTTGTACCCGACCACGGAGCCGTCGGGCAGGCGGTGCTTCCGTCCACTGATCACCATCAGCTCGTTCGGTTTGCAGATGCACAGGATCCTCGAGATGATGAACAGGAGCAGGCCGAACGCGAAGACCGCGCCCAGCGCACTCATGAGGATCAGGACCGCTGTCTCCGGAGAGACACCCACCTCTGGCGCAGATTGCATGGAGGCCGAGACTAACCCGCCCGGAGTGCGGCTCCGCTCAGAAAAGCGGATGGCGTCAAGAGTCGCCCGGAGGCAAGAACTCGCCGCCGGCGCGGCTCACGTGAACCGCGTTTCCGCGTAGCTCCTCCACGAGCACCGCTGCACCCGCCTCGAGCACCTCGTCGTCCGTGCTGGCGATGAAATCGATGCTCTGGCCCTTGAGCTCCACACGAATCTTGCCTCGCTGCGCCTTGGACAGCGGCACGAGCACCCTGCCGAGCTGTCCCACGAGATCGGACGTTTCCGCACCCGAGGAGGTCTGTGCGCGCTGCAGTTGCCGCACGCTCCAGGCTGCGAGCAGGCCGCTCGCGAGCCCGGTTCCGAGCGCGACTCCAAAGGCCGGCCAGGCTCCGAGCACGCTCAAGTAGTACAGCAGGCTACCCGAGAGACCGAACGCCAACAGCGCGAAACTCCAGAATCGCAGCGCCAGCACCAGCGGCAAGAACCCCGACGCCGCAGACGTGTCGTGGTCATGCTCGTGCGCGCCGCCGTCCGCGCCCGCATCAGCGTCCGTGTCCCCGGTAGACACTAACTGGAAGGCCAGCGTGCCCGCTCCCAAAATCAGCGCTGCCAGGAAAACGATGCCCACGCACAGCAAGGCTACACGGGCGGGGGCCCGCGTCCACCCGATTGGGTGTGGTAATAGAACGACCATGCAGCGTAGACCCCGACGCAATCGCAGAAGCGCCGGCATCCGCGGCCTGATTCGCGAAACCACGCTCGAACCGCGCCATCTGGTGTTGCCGTTGTTCGTGCAGGATGGCCAGAACACCGAGACACCCATCGCGTCGATGCCGGGCCACGCACGGTTGAGCATCGACCGCCTGCTAGTCCATGCGCGGCAGGCGTACGAGCTCGGAGTACCCGCGATCGCGCTCTTTCCGGCTTTGCCAGACACTCAGAAAGACCCTCGGGGCCAGGAGAGCACGAACCCCGACGGCCTCCTGCCCCGCACGGTGAGCGCGCTGAAGTCTGCGTTGCCCGAGCTATTGGTGATCACGGACGTCGCGCTCGACCCGTATTCATCCGACGGCCACGACGGGGTCGTGATCGACGGACGCATCGACAATGAATCGACTCTGCCGATCCTCGCTGCCATGGCCGTCGCGCAGGCCCGCGCCGGCGCGGACCTCGTCGCGCCCTCGGACATGATGGACGGTCGCGTCGGAGCGATTCGCACTGCCCTGGACGAAGCCGGTTTCATCGACGTGGGAATCTGCAGCTACTGCGTCAAGTACGCCTCCGGCTTTTATGGACCCTTCCGGGAAGCGCTCGACTCGGCGCCGAAAGCCGGTGACAAAAAGACGTATCAGATGGATCCCGCCAACGTGCGCGAAGCGCTGCGGGAGATCGAGCTCGACGAAGCCGAGGGCGCGGACTGGTTGATGGTCAAACCCGGACTCCCGTACCTGGATGTCGTGCGTTTCGTGCGCGAGCACTCCAAGCTGCCGGTCGCGGCGTATCACGTGAGCGGCGAATACGCGATGCTGCGCGCCGCGGCCCAAAACGGCTGGCTCGACTACGAACGCTGCCTGCTCGAAAGCCTGCTCTGCCTGCGGCGCGCCGGAGCAGACGTGATCTTCACCTACGGCGCCCTCGACGCCGCGCGCTTGCTCCGCGCGGCGCCGTCATCCTGAGCGAGCGCCGCGATGTTTCCCTGCGTCAATCCCGACGACTTCGACGATCGTCCCGCGCTGCCCGCGCAGTTTCGCGGCGGCTGCCACTGTGGCCAAGTGAAGTTCCGGTTCACCGTGCGCGTATGGCGCGCGAGCGCCTGCAATTGCTCGATTTGCACGAAAAAAGGCTTCATTCACGTGATCGTCCCGGCCGCCGACTTCGAGCTCGAGTCCGGCGACGCGACGCTCACCACGTACCTGTTCAACACGGGCACGGCCAAGCACCACTTCTGCAGCACCTGTGGCGTGCACTCGTTTTACGTCCCGCGCTCGCATCCGGACGGCTTCAGCGTCAACGCCCACTGCGTCGAAGACGCGAAGCTGTCCTGGTTCGACGTGCAGCCCTTCGACGGCCGCGACTGGGAAGCTCACATCGAAAAGCTACGCTGAGGCTTCAGCCTTGGTGGACGACTCGCGCGCCGACCCCAAACCCTGGCCCGGAATTGACCGCCCAGAAGGCCGCGACGGCACGAAGCAGCAAGAAGCGATGAACAGCGTTCGATTGTCGGCGTCGCCGTCACCGCACTCCACACACGACGGCCGCGACTGGGAAGCGCACATCGAAAAGCTACGCTGACGGCTGCCGTCCAGAGTGATGCTGTCAATGCGGCTAATTCCGCGTATTCCCCGACAGTTCGAACAATTTTGAGCCTTGCGAAGCGACACGACACGGGGCGATTCCAGCTCCGATGGTCGGAGGTTCAAATCCTCCCCGCGCAACCAATAGCCTGACAATGCGGCCCGCCCCTATCGGCGGGCCGAGCTGTTTCCGGGCCGGGTTTGGCAGCGCCGGGCGAACCTCGTTCGCAATGAGCGAGCAACCGAGGGACATCCGTACGTTGATAGCGCCGTTCGCCGCCGCCGTTTGGGCCAAGGTTGAAGCGCTCAGAACACTGGAGCTGAAGCCAGCGCACCGGAGTCGATTTAGCGAGTCGATCTCGGACGACCTTGAGAAGGCTTCGAACCTGCACCCGCACAGAATGAGCAGGTGTGCGTGCGTGATGCGGCGCGCTTCCGGCCGAGCTCACCCTGACGATCGCCCACCTCATCGGCGCTCTGGGCGTGGCGCCATGGTTTCGCGCGCGCACGCCACAGCGCGCTTCCTCGGGACTTCGGACCCCACGGATGCAGCGCCTCGCCACGAGGTACGAGACTTGCTTCGTGGCTTAACCGAGGTATCGCATGGCAGGTTTCATCGAAGACATCGAGCGTATGGTCGTGAAGAATACCGAGTTCCGTCGGGTGCTCTATACGGCGAAGAACTGCCAGCTCGTCGTCATGGCGCTCAAGCCCGAGGAAGAGATCGGGGCGGAGGCGCACACACTGGATCAGTTCTTCCGCGTGGAAGAAGGCTCGGGCGAGGCGGAACTCAATGGCGTTCGGACGCCAATCCGGCCGGGCTTCGCAGTCCTCGTCCCCGCGGGGACGAAGCACAACATCATCAACACCGGCAAGGTGCCCCTGAAGCTCTACACGATTTACGCGCCGCCGAACCATCGGGACGGTGTGGTCCATCACACCCGCGCCGCCGCCGAGGCCGACAACGAGCACTTCGACGGCAAGACGACGGAGTAGGGCCGGCATTCTTTGCGCGTGAGCTTGCTCGGCGCGCAATCACTACTCTGTCGATCCGCTGGCGCGGTTCACCCTCACAGGCACCAAAGTGTCGGTAGTCGAAGGCCCAGTCGGCCATCTCGAGGCAGGCGAACTTCTCTGCATACCTCGGCAACCCCCAGACGCTTTGTCCCGCGGCCGTCCTCCGCGACCCGAATGCCGGCGTTCACGGGCGGGTCGGAGCGCTCGCAGGTCACGACCTGGATGGCGGGGACGCGATGACGGAGCCGAACGCGAGCTTCTTCAAAGCGTCATCGCCGCCACTATCGGACTGCGGCGCCGAACGCTTCATCGGATTTGTCGTTCCCGGCATCCGACTTCGAACGGTGGACGCGGCCGTCGACGTGATTCGGTGGCGCATAAACCGTGTAGATGCGCAGCGATACGGATCCGGTGTTGACGACGTTGTGACGCGTGTTGGGCGTGGCGACGAGGACGTCTCCTGCGGCGAGCGGTGTCTCGACGCCGTTGACGACCGCCTTGCCTTGTCCGCTCGCAATGAAGATGAGCTGCTCGACGTGACGGTGCGACTCGAGCCCGATGTCGCCGCCCGGCGGGATGGTCATCAGCGTGAGCTGCGAGCGCACACCGGTGAAGAGGACGCGACGATACGCCTCGTTCTTCTGTGCCTCCTCCAGAACGTTCGTCTGAAATGGGCGAGCATCAATCTTCGCTCCCGTGAGGGTCGACGGCGTGGATGAGGCCGGCGCGCTCGCGCCACATCCGGCGGCGATGAGGAGCAGCGGTAGCACGGCAAGCAGTCTGTATTTCATCGCGTTGCTCCTTTGCCTCGGCACGACAATGCGGTCGGATCGGCGAGTGCACACTGCTGCAACGCGTGTACCAGGTGAGTGGAGCAGAGCCGAGGGCCGGCCAGAGCTCTACGCCCGCTCGTGACGGCACGCGAGCTGCACGTCCGCGCATGACTTGCGTCTGCGCTCTGAACCGGGACCTGCAATCTACATCACTGCGACATGAGCAGAGCTTCGAGCGCACCAGCAGCTCGTCCATCTCACAGGCTTCGTGATGTACCGATAGAAGCCTGCCTGGACGCCGGCGTTCGTTTTCGCGCGCTGATGCCACGGCAGTGAGCGCAATCACGGGGATGTCCTTCGTCTCGGGAAGATCGCGGAGTGCCCGGGCATCGAGGCCGCTCATCCCTGGCAAGTTGATGTCCATGATGACGACCTGGGGCTGGCGTCCGCGAGCCAAGTCGATGCCTGTTTCGGCCGTCGGCGCTGTAAGCATGTCGATGTTGTCGAAAGTGCTCAGCAGATCCTTCATGAGCGCAATGTTGGCAGGCTTGTCTTCAACACAGAGGACGAGCCTCCGCCCCTTCCCCATGACACGTTTGGAGGCCTCCGCGCGAGTTGGGGTTGGCGCGCTTGAGCGCACTCGCGTGTCGTGAACGGGCACATCGACCCAGAACTGTGACCCCTCGCCGGAAACACTCCGGAAGCCGACCCCACCGCACATCAACTCGGCGAGTCGCTTCGTATTGACGAGCCCTATGCCCGTTCCCTCGATCGGCCCCGTCTCCTGTCCGGCCCTATTTCACATCTTCGAGAACACTGGCGAGCTTCGCGAGTAGGTCCTGCTCGCGCGCGTAGCCGCGCTCCGTGATCGCAGAGATGTTTGTACTTCAACCTCGCCCGCCCATCACACGCTTCGTCGCTGATCCCTCACGCCGCGAGCTTCCGCTCGAACTCCAACGATACCGCGTTGTCCAGCCCGCATTGCGCCCCCGCGCAACCAAATCTCGCGAGGAATTGAGGAGGCTCAATTCCTCGTTGTGATTTCTCGTTCGAGATCGCGTTGTCCAGCCCGCATTGCGCGTTCGTGCTGCGACCGGGCGACGAGCACGCTCATCGTCGCGCAGCCCAACCCTGATCAGTTTGGTCGACCGCTTCAGTTCGCGGACGAAGCTGTCAAAGTGGCAAGTAGTCCAGTCGCCCCGCCCAGTCTCCCACTGTGCTGCAGGTGGCGATGAGGACCAGATCCTCGACCACACGGGCAATCGCCAGGTGCTGATGCACCGCGATGACGCCCGGCATGTACTCGCCGCGTCGCATGCGGTCGATTGCGTGGCCCGTCATCGTCGAGACGTCGTGGGTCAGAAGGACCCGCGACTCCAGCGCCGCCCACTCCAGGACTTGCGGATCATTCGCCCCTCTGAGCCCCGCGTCCTGAGCCCTTACAAGGTCGATCTCGGGAAGCCGCCTGCGCAATGCGCGCAGAATATCGTTGTCGAAGTCCTCGTCTGCGGCAAAGCGGATCATCAAGAACCGCTGCGCGCGCTGCCATCACGACGGGCTAGCAGTCGCGCGCGAAGATCGTCCGGACCAAAACGCTTCTCGTTCTCGACCTGCACCGCTGCAATCTTCAGCCGCCGAGCAGCGAGGTACTCATCCACTGCCGTTCGATGGCGCAGAACGTAAGCGATTACCTCGTACACGCTCGTTACGTCGACGGACGGGTACCGCTGGACAATCTCCTCCGGTGTCGCGCCCAAATCGAACGCGATTACGATGGAATCCAACGTGACCCGAGTACCGGCGACGCGCAGGACGCCGTCCGAGTCTTCATTGAGCGGCGGAGGCCTTGCTTCGAAAGCCTGCATTCAGAAAGCGTAGCTTGAAGGGTCTCGAGAGACCAGATGGCACAGAAGTCCCTTGTCCAATGGTTCCGTACGATCTTTCGGACTACAACGCGCCCATCGAAACGTCCGAGGATCAGACACGCCAGCTGAACGCGGCGCTCGACGAGCTACATCAGGTGATAGGCAGTGCCCTCGCTCCTGAAGACGTTGAGAACTACGACGAAGGTGGCTACGAGTGAGTCAGGCGGGGTGGTAGCGTCGAGCCGTGGTGTCGAAGAAGAAGACGGCCCTGAAGAACAATTCTCCGCCCGGGCTACTCAAGAAGCCCATCGAACCCGGCGGCTCCTGGAAAGCGGGGAAGATATCCGAAATGATCATCGACTTCGCACGGCCGCTTCTCGAGGTCGAGGGAGGGCCACCCGATATCGATGCGCTCCGCAATATCATCCTCCTCGCGAACATCTGTTGGAACGTCCCCATCTTGGAGCAGGAGAACGACCCTGAGCTGGCCCGTCATCTCCACTTGATCGACGAGATCCCTGAGCCACTCCAGCGGTTGCTGCGACAGATGATCCGGGATCGGAAGACCCGGTTTGGTGCGGTTCCGTTCCTGGTGTTCGCCAACGTGACGGGGACCAGCCTCGACGATGCAGCGGTTCAAGCGGAGGCGAGGAAGAGCCCAGGGCGGCCGTAGCCGGTTTCGGGTGGGTCGAGATGTGCTGCTCGACTGCCACATGACGAGCTATGCCACCAGCCTACGCTCAAACTCCAATGCTATCGCGTTGTCCAGCCCGCATAGCGCCCCCGCGCAACCATCACTGGACAACGCTGCCTGGCTCCCGAGCTTGGCGGCGTTTTCAGCACTTGGGGTGTCGAGCAGGACCGCGAGCGGCAAGAGCTCCGCGCGGGCGACGTAAGTGCCGCCTTCGGGCGAGCAGACGATCGTGCCGCCCTTCAGGTCCCGGCGCATCTCGGCCAGCGTCGGAGAGCGGTCGCCATCGAGCTGCATCAGGACGATCCCGCGGATGCGCTCCTTGACCCTCGCCAAGCGCGCGCTGCGCTCGGCCTGCTCGGTGTCGATCTCGCGGGACACCGCCCCGAGGCGCTCGGCCACGCGCTATACCTTGGCGGTTGAGCTCTGCCGCAATGCGCGCATATCCGAATCCCTGTGACGGCGAGTCCCGTCCGGCACGGTCCGGCACGGTCTGATCGCCTCCCGACTAGCCTCGTGACGCCTTCGCCCGCTCTTCGAGCGCGGCTTCGAGATGCAGCAGCATGAACTTGTCCTTTGGGCGCGATAGATGGCGCTTGATATCCGTGAGCTTCTCCAGCGTAAGCACGCGTACGGAGTGTCCACCAACTTCCAACACTTCGCTGTCAGGGAGCAGCTGTTCGTACCCGCCGCCCCAATCAATCGCTCCAAGAAGATCGAATTTTAAGTTTCCCGCCTGTAGAAGCTGATTGCCTGGCCCCACCAAGTGGGATTCATTCGGCCGTAGATTGCGTGGGTCGTCGCGGTACGTGGCCCCGAGCTCCGCGAGAGCGACAAGTAGCCGCGCGACGTTGTCGGAAGCCCGATCGTGAACCAAGTCGAAGTCCTGGGTGTTTACGGGAACGCGCTGCAGCACCGCGGCAATTCCGCCAACGACGATAAAACGAACCTCGTGAGTTACCAGGACCTCAATCAGCCGAAGGAATCTGTTTTCCAGAGGCGGCCACGCTTTCTGCAAGCTGATGGAGTTCTTCGAGCATCTGTAGACATTCGAGCGGAGTTTCCCGGAGGCATGCGCGGATGAGCGTTCGGTCGACTCCGTTAGCGTCGTAGTCTTCGCTGGGGGGAGCTGGGTCCTGCGAATCGTTCACGCGCAAACTATAGCAGACTAGTGGTCAATTTATCGGGCGCGAAGAGCGTGTCGTGAAGGCCAATCGGCGTGGTGCGCTGACCCGCCCCAGTTCGCTGCACGACGCGCGCGATGGGCGTTCGGTCACCCCCGCCCTTGTGTTCGGATGCCGTGTCGATGTCCGATCTCGGCGTCCAACGTGCTTCTCACGCGACCAGCTTCCGCTCAAATTCCAACGATATCGCGTTGTCCAGCCCGCATAGCGCCCCCCGCAACCTTACACGGCGCGACGCGCGATCTCGGCGTCTCCGTGTGACGTCGGGGCGGCTTGGAGCGCAGCCGAGATGTGCGGTTCGAGGATGGCGGCTGCCTCTGCAAAGCGCAGGTGCTCGACGTGCTGCACGAATTGCTCGAAGCGCTGGTCGCCCCAGGCCAGGCGTGCCCAGGGGTACATGGCGTGTACCTGTCGCAGGGCCACGAGGTTCTGCTCCCGCAACAGTCTGGCCACCTCCAGTAACAGCGGTGGATCAATGGCTGGCGGCGGCGCGGAGGTCCGCTCAGGGAGTGACTCCGGCGCAAAGCTGGCGTGGGCACTCGTGCGCAGTTGTCCGAGCTGAAGCGTCAGACTCTTCACCAGCATCACGGAGCTTCGGGCCCTGCCGCTCACGAAGCCTTGCTCGATCCGCCCGGCCAAGTCGTGAATCGTCCGCGCACCCAGTTGCCCTGCGGCTCCACGCAGTTTGTGCAACTGCGCCGCGTAGCCAGCGATCGCCGGAGCGTCGTCCAAATTTTCCGGCGGAGCCACGTCGGCAAACTCGTCCAAGAGGCGAAACAGCAACGAGCGAAACAGCGCCGGGTCGTCGCCCAGCAACTGCCGGACGCTGGCGTTGTCGATGCCCGGCAACTCCGGCCAGACTTGGTTTCCCGTAGCCGCCTGCCTCGCGGCCGAATGCGGCCGCTTCAGCGGCGCCGCGACCACCTTCTGAATGCAAGCCACCAGGTCTCTGGGCTCGAATGGCTTGGCGAGAAATTCGTTCATGCCCACAGCCAAGGCACGTTGGCGTTCGCTGGGACGAGCGTCGGCCGTGAGCGCGATGAGCGGCAATGTCGCAAGACCAAGCTCGCCGCGAACTATTTCACATGCACCGTAGCCATCCATCACGGGCATGTGTGCGTCCATCAGCACGACGTCGCAATCTGCTGCGTGCTCCCTCAGATAGTCGACAGCGTCTTGGCCGTTGTTTACCAGAGTGACGGTGGCCCCTTCTTGCTGCAGCACGTGTTTGGCGACAAACCGGTTCAGCTCGCTGTCGTCCGCTACCAGCACGCGCACGCCAAATAGGCCGTTCGCCGCGGCTCTTTCGGCCTGTGCCTCGAGCGGAGGCGCGTGCTCCGCGAGCTGCAACGGGATCGTGACCCAAAAGGTGCTCCCGATGTCTGGCTGACTGCTCAAGCCAACCGTTCCACCCATCAAGTTTGCCAGGCGCTTCACGATCGACAAGCCCAGACCAGTGCCGCCGAAGCGGCGCGTAATCGACGCATCGGCCTGCGCAAAGGGGGAGAACAGCCGGCCCTGCACGCCAGGCGGGATGCCGATGCCTGTATCTTCGACTTCGAAGCGCAGCTCTACTGTCGCGTTGGAGCGGGCTGACTCGCGCACCCGAAGCGTCACCGATCCCCGGGCCGTGAACTTGATCGCGTTCGACAGCAAATTGTTGAGGATCTGGGAGAGCCGCGTAACGTCGCCCGCGACGGCTTCGGGCAAGCCGGCCGGAAGATCGGCGCTGAAGCAGATTTGCTTGGCGTGAGCCTGCACGGACACCAGGTCGCAGACCTCCGCGAGCACCGTAGTCAATCTGAACGGGGCGTTTTCGATAGCTAGCTCGCCAGCTTCGATCTTCGAGACGTCCAGCACGTCGTTGATGATCGCCAGCAGGGATCGGCTAGCAACGTGAATCTTCGCTACGAACGCGGCTTGCTCGGAGTCGAGCGCGGATTGTCCCAGCACATGGGACAATCCGACGACTGCGTTCATGGGCGTGCGAATCTCGTGGCTCATGTTGGCAAGAAATTCGCTCTTGACGCGGCTCGCCTGCTCGGCGGCCAGTATGGCGTCGCGTAGCGTGCTCTCGTACTGCTTCTGCCGTGTGACGTCGTGGGCGACGCCCAAGTAGCCAAAAATCTCACCGTCCTTGCCGTACATTGCAGTCACGACCAACGACACTGCGACGCGCCGGCTATCCTTTCGAACGTAGGTCCAGTCACGTGGCTCCCCCAGCGCCAATGGATGAATGAACGCAGCGCCGCCGCTCACCGGTTCAGCCGCCAGCACGGACAGTTCCGCGGCTCGCGCGGCAACCTCGTCGAGATCGTGGAACAAGTCGGGGGTTGACCGGTTCAGCACCTCGTCAGCGCTGTAACCGAGTAGGCGCTCGGCGCCCGGGTTGAAGACCTTGACCACCATTTGGGGGTCAACCGCGATGATCGCAACCTCTGAGGAAGACTCCAGCACCGACCCCAGTAGTGAAGACGTTTCGATCAGTTTGAGCTCGGCACGCTTGCGTTCAGTGATGTCGAAGTTGACACCAGTCATCCGCAACGGCTTGCCACTCTCGTCCCGGATCACGCGCGCGGTTGCTTTGAGGTGTCGCACCTCGCCATCGGCACGGAAGATGCGGAACTCGGTATCGAAGGGTGGGCCCCCCGCCACCGCGCTGTGAAGCTCGCGTTCGGTCCGCTCGCGATCGTCCGGATGGAGATTGGTCGACCAGAGTGCGTAGGGCTGTTCGCGATTCGTCGTCGGTTGGCCATACAGGCGATACATCCATTCGTCCCAGGTGAGCACGTCGGCAATCACGTCCCACTCCCAAATCCCGATGCCCGCGCCGTCGGCGGCTATGGCAATGCGATCCTTGGCCTGCTGAAGCTCCGCTCTCGCCTGAGTCTGCGCCGTGACGTCATACACAATCACGTAGAAACCCTGCACCTCGCCGTTTACGACATCGGGCAAGTAGTGCGCTACCGCGTGGCGCAATGATCCTTCACGCGTCGTCAGTGTCGTTTCGAGAATGGTGGCCTCGCCGCGCAAGGCCGCTTCGAAACGGGGTAAGGCATTGTCGAAAGCGCCACCCGCTAGCTCGCGCAAATGCTTGCCCGGCATCTGAGTAGGATCCAGGCCGAGCCATTCACGGTACGCGCGGTTTGCGAAGCGGTTGCGAAAGTCGCGGTCCCAGTAGCTCACCAGGGATGGCACCGCATCGAGGATGTTGCGTAGATCGCGCTGTGACGCATCCAAGAGGGCGGTGCGCTCCAGCACCTGCCGCTCCAAATTGGCGTTGAGCTCGGCGATCTCTCGCGCTGAGCGCTTGGCGGCACCAATGTCCCGAATCGTTTTGGAGACGCCCAGGCGCTTTCCGGCCGGCCCGTGGATCAGGGCCACGGTGACCGATACTTCGAGCAGGCTGCCATCGGCGTGCAGGCGCGTGGTGTCGAAGGCTGGAACCCTTTCGCCTCGGGCGATGGCGGCGCGCACCTCTGCGTCCTCGGCCTCGCGCCCCTCGGGCAAGAGCAAGCTCGCGGACGTCCTGCCGAGAGCCGTCACTGCGCTGTAACCGAACAGCAGCTCGGCACCGTAGTTCCAGTCGGTGATCACGCCCTCTGGGGTCTCGCCAATGATAGCGTCGGTAGTGCTGTCGACGATCGCGGCACGGCGAGCTTGTTCGGCGCGCACCTCGGCTTCACGTCGCCGACTCTGCGCGTAGCTGAAGCTCAAGATTGCAAGCAGTGCTGCCATGCTCGAGCCGACTGCACCGATGGCGCCAGGCTCGAACAGGTTCAAGCCGCTGACGAACGCGGGCGTTGCTTTCAGCTCGGCACGCCAAATGCGTCCGTAGATCGGCAGGGGCACCTGACGACGCAGCCCGTTTACAGCGGCCAGGTCGTGCCCGGGCGTCGTGAAGAACACGCTGCCCGGCGCATCCCCCGCGTCGCGCAGCGTGAGCGAGAATTCGACGCCAAGGTTGAAGTCGGCAAGGACTTCATCCATGAGCAGCGGCGCAAACGACCAGGCGACCGTGGAGGCTACGCGCTCTTCCAGGGTCGACGTGCTGCCAGCGGACGCGTAAATGGGCAGCAGCAGCAAGAACGAGCGCTGCGGTTTGTGACTAGCCTGCATCAGAGTGATCGGGGCGGTCAGCGTTGCTTGACCGGTCCGCATGGAGCTCTCAGCCGCCTCGCGCCGGTTCCTCTCCGAGGCGACGTCGAGCCCAATCGCCAGCAGGTTGCGTTCGATCGGTTCGATGTACTGGATGACGTAGCGATCGCCGGCGTGGGGAGCCAGCATTCGAATGGTGAAGTCCGGACTGCCGTCTCGTCGCGCTGCAGCCAGGAAGCGCGACTCGTCCGCCTCGGCCACGCGTCGGATCACGCCGATTCCGCGCGCTCCGGGAAATTCTTCATCGATATCGCGGGACTCACTGTAGTCGCGGAATCCTCGCCGATCGATCTGGTCGAGGCCGGCGCTGATCACGGCACCGCGTGCGCCACGTAGACCGTACTCGTATACGTGCAGCCTGCGCCGAACCTGTTCGACGGTGCGGGTCACGACCTCGTCGAATCGCCTCTCCGCGAGCTGAACGTTGCGCCCTGCTTGCCAAACGGCGAGTAGCAGTGTCAGACCCGTGCCGGCCGCGAAGACGGCCAGCGCAAGCCGCACAGCAGGCTGCCTTGCTTTCGCGCGAGCCAACGACCAAGCTCCCACTGCCGTCAGGGCGGGCATCGGCTGGAAGCGACCATCCTCGACGCCGGGAACGGGCTAGATATTTGGCCGTTTTCATCCTCAATGACGTCGACCACGCACGCTCTGGCGCGACCGCCGCGCTTTGCCGCGTACAACGCGGCGTCTGCCGCCTGAATCACAGCACGGATGGCGTCTCCCGTCGTGCCCGGGGTGGGTTTGGCCGAGGCGTCGCGAATGATGCTGCCTGCCTCGGCGTAGCAGGCGACTCCGGCGCTCACCGTGACGTGAGGCGCGACCGTCGAAGCTTCATGCGGTATTGCGAGCGACTCTATCGTCTCGAGGAGTCGGTGGGCGACGTGCTCCGCACCCAGCAGCGGAGTTTGCGGCAGTACGAGAGCAAACTCCTCCCCACCGTAGCGAGCGGCCAAGTCGCCGGGGCGGAGGCAAGCACGGCTCATCGCTTGCGCAACGCTGCGCAAGCAGGCGTCGCCAGCCTGATGTCCGTAGTGATCGTTGAATAGCTTGAAATGATCGATGTCGATCAGCACCAGCGCCAACGGTTCCCTGGAACGTCGCGTGCGCAGCCACTCTCGCTCGAGCGTCTCGTCCAAGCAACGCCGATTGGCAATGCCCGTGACCGCGTCGACCGTGGCGTTGTGGCGCAGTTGGTCGGCCATGCGCTTGACGCGGAGCTGACTTCGCACCCGCACCAGCATCAACTGATGGTTGACCGGTTTGGTGATGAAGTCGACCGCTCCCACCGCGAAGCCGGCTACCTCGAACGATTCATCGCGGTGCGACGTGACGAACACGACCGGAACGTCGGCCAACGTGGGCTCGGCCTTGAGCGCGGCGCACACGTCGAAGCCGCTCATCCCGGGCATCTCTGCGTCCAGGACGATCAGGTCGGGGGCGCGCGTGCGCGCCAAGCGCAGTGCGTCGCCTCCATTCGTAGCGAAGCGGACGGCACCCTCGCCGCTCAAGATCCGCCCCATTAGCTGGATCGCGCCTGGGTCGTCGTCGACGAGCAGGATGTCGGCGGAGGTCATGGATCCTGCCCTTTAGAACGGCCTACTCCACCGTCAATTTAGGTCGAGGCGGGGTGACGTTGGAGCTCGACGCGGCACTGCCAGCCACGCGATGCCTCCTCGGATGGCACCCACCACCGCGTAAGCTTTTGATCTTCCTGGGTAACCGATCCGCCTAGCACCGAGCAGCAGCATCTTCATCGCCCCCAGCCAGATCGGTATCGCCATCCGATATTGCTTGCGCAACTGACAGGCGCTCACCGGCTCGTCAGCGACGATGTTTAGCAAGTCGCCATACGGATACGGCAAGTCCACCCACGAGAGCGAATCGTCGACCGCGCGCGAGGCTCACGGCAGATCGCTTCAGGCGGATGCCAACCCTCATCGTATCGATCGCCTGCTCGAGCTTCCTAGCGGGCGGAAGCTTGAGAGCTTGCTCACGATCGTCGGCGTCCAGCGCGTCCACTCAGCCAAGTGGACCTCAGCCCCTTCCGCCCGGCGCGTCGTCACTGATCGCTCACGCCACGAGCTTCCGCTCGAACTCCAACGATATCGCGTTGTCCAGCCCGCATAGCGCCCCCGCGCAACTACTGCGATAAGCCCCCTCTGGGGGCTTTCGCCATTTAGGGATCGGATCATCGTTTCCTCGGCAGCTTCGCTGCCGAAAGCTCCCCGCGCAACCACCACTGGACAACGCTGCCTGGCTCCCAAGCTTGGCGGCGTTTTCTGATCCTGGGCCGGCGAGCATGACGGCCGGGGGCAACAGCTCACGACGAGCGACGTATAGTTGCCGGCCTCGGCGAGCAGACGATCATGCCGCCCTTGAGTTAGCCCCGCAGCGCCTCGTGGGCGGCTTCGAGTTTCTCTGAGCTCGCGAGCGCGTCGAGGCGCCGAAACCGGTCGTCGCCCTCGAACGGCGCCCGACCCGCATCAACCAATGGATGGGACCAGACGCGCTTCGTCACCGATCGCTCACGCCACCAGCCTCCGCTCGAACTCCAACGAAATCGCGTTGTCCAGCCCGCATAGCGCCCCCGCGCAACCAAGTCTCGCGAGGAATTGAGGACGGCTCAATTCCTCGTTGCGATTTCGTCTTCGATTTCGCGTTGTCCAGCGCGCGTTGCACCTTCGTGCTGTACGCGAACCCGGCTGCGACACGGAGCGACGAGCGTGCTCATCGTCCGTCGTTCGCAGCCCAACACGGGTCAGTTCGGTCGACCCCTCCATGTCGCGGACGAAATTACAGTGGCAGGTAGTCCAGTCGCCCGGCCCAGTCTTCCGCTGTGCTGCACGTGGCGATGAGAGCCAAATCCTCGACTACGCGGCCAATCGCCAGGTGTTGATGCACAGCGATGACGCCCGGCACGGGCTCGCCGCGTCGCATCCGATCGATTGCGTGGCCCGTCATCGTCGACACGTCGTGGGTCAGGAGGACCCTCGACTCCGCCGCAGCCCACTCCAGAATTCGTGGATCGTCCGTCCCTCGAAGCCCGGCGTCCTGAGCCCGTACGAGGTCGATTTCGGGAATCCGCCTGCGCAATGCGCGCAGAATGTCGTTGTCGAAATCCTCGTCGGCGGCGAAGCGGAGCATCAAGAACCGCTGCGCGCGCTGCCATCACGGCGGGCTAACAGTCGGGCACGAAGACCGTCCGAACCAAACCGCTTCTCGTTCTCGACTTGCACCGCTGCGATCTTCAGCCTTCGTACGGCAAGATACTCGTCCACTGCCGCACGATGGCGCAGCACGTAAGCGATCACCTCATACACGCTGGTCACGTCAACGGACGGGTACCGCTGGACAATCTCCTCTGGTGTCGCGCCCATGTCGAACGCGATCACGATGGAATCCAACGTGACCCGAGTGCCTGCAACACGCAGGACACCGTCCGAGTCTTCAGTGAGAGGCGGAGGCCTTGCTTCGAAAGCCTGCATTCAGAAAGCGTAGCTCGAAGGCGCGCAGCAGACCAGATAGCTCGGAGCCTGGTTCCGCGTCTCCACGAACCCTCTTGTCGCGGCCGTCTTTCTTGCGCTGCGCCCATCCCTGTCGCGGCGCGGCTTCATTCGAGGCGGTCCGAGCCCGAAGTCGCGAACATCGACCCGTGGCGCGATCCGGACTGATGGCCGTCTTGTAGAGCTGGCTGCAGGGCGTTTCAGCGAGGCACAACGAACAGCTCAGGAGCGACGACTCGCCCTCCAGGTAGAGCTCGAGGCCCTTGGCGAAGTCGACCAACATGCCGGTCAGAACGAGCTCTGCCCGCGCGGTTCGGGTAAGAAGGCCGCGAGGTGCGGCAAGGTTATATGACGACGAAGCGCAACCGACGCGACCCCTATTCGTGGACAGTCGTTCGCCTGCCCGAACGCGACCTCGCAGAGCGCGTGCTCGAACTTGCCGCGCCGCTGCTCGGAAGGCTCGGCCCGGCGCCGGCCATCGACGACGGACGCGTGGCGATTGCGCTGGCGGTAACGTTCTGGAACGCAAGCGTGCTCGCTTCGAAGCGCTGGGAGCACCCGAGGGTCAAAGAACTGAACGACCTTCGGAAGCGCATGCGCGGGCGGCAAGCTGCACCGGGCGATGCCGCGATCTTCGACCTACTCGCGGAGCGCTGACGCGAACACTGGCTCCACCCACGGCTCGTCGCGAGCTGGACCTACGACGCGAACGAGGCTTGCAGCCTAAGTCGATCGATTTGGCCTCTCGCGGGCCCTAACCGTCGAGCAGCGCGCGGAGCTCTTCTGCCGTGAGCTTCGCGGCTCGGTCCGACTCTTCTAGCAGAGAATCGGCGAGCTCGCGTTTGGTGCAATGGAGCTCGAGGATGCGCTCTTCGATGGTTTGCGCCGTGACAAGGCGGTAGACGGTCACTGGACGGGTTTGGCCGATGCGGTGTGCACGATCGGACGCTTGCGCTTCGACGGCCGGGTTCCACCAGGGGTCGAGGTGGATGACATAGTCGGCGGCGGTGAGGTTGAGACCGAAGCCGCCAGCGCGCAGGCTAATTAGAAAGAGATCACCGTCGCCGGCTTGGAACGCCTCTACCGCTGCCTTCCGCTGAGCCTGAGGCGTCGCTCCGTCGAGGTATTGGTAGGCGATCTGGCGTTCGTCGAGGGCGCGGCGAACCAGGCCGAGCATGTCGACGAACTGGCTGAAAACCAGGGCGCGATGCCGCCCCTCGATGAGCTCAGAGGCCAGCTCGATGAAGCTCGCGAGTTTCGAGCTCGCAAGCGATGTGCCTGGCGCGACGAGCTCGGGATGGCAACACAGGCGGCGCAGGCGTGTGATTTCGGCGAGGATCTGGAAATGGTCCCGCGGGTCGTCCTTGTTGCGCGCATTCGCGGCGGTGCTGAGCTTTTCGATGGCTGCGCGCCGCAGGGTCTCGTAGAGCGCGGCTTCGGCCGGGCTCAGGTCGACGGTGCGGCGGATCTCGGTGAGCTGCGGTAGTTCCGTCAAGACCTGGGCCTTGGTGCGCCGGAGGACGAAGGGCTGGATCAAGCGGCGCAAGTTGCGCCGCGCGGCAGCGCCGGCGTCTCCCTCCGCCGCGAGTGGGAAGCGTTTGCTGAAGCTCGAGCGCGGACCCAGGAGCTCCGGCATCAGAAACCGAAAGATGCCGAAGAGATCGCCCACGTGGTTCTCCACTGGTGTTCCCGTCGCGGCAACGCGCATGCGCGCATCCAAACCGCTGGCGGCCTTGGCGCGCAGGCTATCCGAGTTCTTGATGAACTGCGCTTCATCGAGCACCGCAGTGCCGAAGGTGATCGCCTGGAGTTTTTCAGCGTCCTGTTGCAGCAGTGCATAGCTCGTGATGACGAGCTTTCCCGGACCGAGGCCCTCGAGCTGAGGCTCTCGCCCGATCCCAGAGTACCAGCGGACCTCGAGCGACGGCGCGAAGCGCGTGATCTCGTCGCGCCAGTTGTCACACACCGACGTTGGCGCGACGACCAGGGCCGGGCCAGTCTTCACGCGGTGCAGCAACAACGCCAGGATCTGGATAGTCTTGCCGAGGCCCATGTCGTCGGCGAGGCACGCTCCAAGCTCGAGCTCAGCAAGCCGCGCTAGCCAGCGAAAGCCATCCTGCTGATACGCGCGGAGCTCCGCTTGAAGCGCACGCGGAACCCGAAACTTTCGAGAAAAGGCCGCCCCGAGTCGATCACGGAACTCCCCCGCTGCTTCATCCAGCTCGAAACCCGAGCCCTCCGCCAGGAGCGGCTCGAGCGCCGAAAGAGCGCTCTTGGAGAGGGCAACTCCCGCGCCGGCGCGTTTGGCTGGACCGCGTGGGCCGTCGGGAACTTGCGCCGCAGCCATGGTTTCGAGCGTGTCCAGGAGCTCTTGCTCGAGCTCGACGTAGTCGCCGCTTTGCAGCCGGATGAAACGGCCAGGAGAAGCAACGAGCAACTCCAGCAGCTCCCTCAGCCCCAAGCTGAGCTCAGCGTCGACCGCGACTTCTCCGGTGGCGAGGAAGAAGTCGCTGGCGCGCGTCACGCCGCCGCGCAGCCCTTTGCGCGAGACGCGCGCCCGCAAGCGGAGCGGCGTTCCGTGCGGCCACTCGACGTGAACGCTCGCCTCCAGATCGCGAAGCTTCGAAATCAGCTCAAGGCAAGCGAGCGGATCCGCGAGCTCGTACGCGAACTCCCCGACCTCCGCGCTCGCGAGCACATCGCAATGCGCGAGAGCTTGCTCGCTGAGCCGGCGCTCGGCGTCCAGGTCTCGGTCGGCCTGGACCGCCGCACCGTCGACGCGTGCAAGCAGTGTCGGAGCTCCCTGGCCCGGCTTTACGTGAGGGCCATGAGGACCGAGCGGACGCGCGCTAACCGCCACGGAAAGTCCATTCCCGCGCGGCGCGATGCGCAGCCAGGGCCGGGCGTCCGCGTCCACCTTGCTCGCGCTGCTCGACTCGAACGACTGGACCGGCATCAAGTGACTGAGCTGACCCAGCACAACGAGCGCGCGTGCCTGCTCTTCGGCCGGCAAGCTCAGCCCAGCGCCGAGCCATGCCAAGATTGGCTCGGCTTCGGCGTTCAGCGCGTAGACGAACAGGCGGTGACCTTCGCGCCGCACCTGCAGCGCGCCTCGGAACTCTGGAGGATCGACGGCGATCGTCAGCATCGGACCCGCGCTGCGCACGACCAGTTGAACTTGACCGCGCAGGACCTCCACGGGCGAGTCTTCCTCGTCGACGAGCACGCGCGGATGTCCAACCAATGCCAGGAACGCTTCGGGCAGGAGGAAGTGGCGCGTCTGCGGGTAGCCGCCGTAGATCTCTCGCTCCTCGCGCGCGTAGGCCGCGACGCGCGCGTCTTCCGGGGGCAGCGTCGCGCGCCGGGCGGAGCCATGCAGGAGGTGTTTCACGGCTAGCTTTCGGCCGCGGCTCCAGCCGCTCCCCACGCGCTTCTGCAGGTACGGTTCGACGAACCCAATCTCGGGCAACACGCGCCAGATCAGGCGTTCGTCGGACACGGCCGACTCTGCCGATGTCGAGCTGGTCTTGGCCGCGAGCCGCTCCAGCCCTTCCAGCGCGAGCTCCCACGGCTCTTTCGCGGCGTGCATGCGCCAGAGCGGCTGACTCCCCGGGCGAGCGGGCCGGGGTGCCGATTCGTTCCAGTCGAGAACACCTTGCGTGGTCTCGTTCGACGCGCGGGCCTTCAACGCTCGCGCAGTAAACAGCGTCTCGCTCGCGAGCCAGTCGAACCGTTGCTGCGAGAGGACAACCGCGAGCGACTCACCGCGTCCCACCAGATACTCCGACATCGACGAGGGGGTCTCGAACCAACATGCGTAGAGCATCCTCAGAGTCGTGACAAACACGTCAGGTTCTTGGTCGTCCAGTAGACCGCTCGCGTCGCCGACTCCGGCAGGAGCGCTCGCCCGCTCGGCGATCAATTTGAGCACGCGGTAGCTCGAGCGAAACGGAGCACCTTTGCGCGAGCCAGCTGTGATCAGCCGCCTCACGAGCTCCAGATCCGCGGGCTTGCCATGAGTGACCAGCGCCAGCGCGTTCAAGATCCCGACGAGTCCCGTGCCCTGCGGCGTGCCTTTTTTCGGCTGTGGAACCAGTCCTGCCGCTTCAGCGTATTCGCCAGCGATCACGCAGCGCGCCGCTGCGATGGCAGCGCTCGCTTCGCCGAGTCGCAGAGCGCCGAGCTTCTCCATCGCGAGCAAGTCCCCGCGTTCGATCGCCATTCCCGCCAGACAAACCGCACGCGCCGGTACTCGCGCCAGCCGATCCCGGCGCGCAACGAACAGCGCATTCAGCTCGCCGATATCGTCACCCAGCGCTTCACATTGTCCGAGCGCCACGTCGAGCCAGCGCTCGACGAAATCCTCCGGCAGCCGATCGAACCACGCCGCGTCGAATGGGTCGACCAATGCCGGGACCAACACCTCGCGGAGCAGTGTGAACGGCGTCACCAGCGCCGCGACCCGCTCGAACTCCGCACTCAAATTCGGACGTACTTCGGCGAGGGCGACGCGCATCTCGAAAATCCCGCGCGCGCGCCCGTCATCCCAACTCCGCGCCGGGAACAACAGCTGCAGCGCGTCGCTCGCGAGCGGCCGCAAACGTCGCTGTATGGCGCTGTGCCTCAAAATCCCCGCGCGCAGCGCCGGACGGCAGTCAAATCTCCCGCCATTCTCGTAGACCAGCTCCCGCGCCATCAATGAGCTGACGACGGGCCGAAGTGTCGTGGTGCTATGTTGGCGCGTCGAGGTCTCGCGCAGTCCTATTGCCCGCGCCAGATCCGAGATGGTGCTGATGTTGGCGGCCCCGATCAATGCGAGGCCCGTGAGTAGGGTCACTTCCTCCGAAGAGAGCTCGCGCAATGACTGCGGAAACCGACTACGGACGTCCTCGTGCACGGGCCCTCATAACGAACGTCCGAGAGAGCGACAACCCCGAGCTTCCACCAGGCTGGGCAGGCGCGTGAGGCGGCCGAAGGCGCTCTGCACGCGCAACAACTAGATCCGGGCCAGCTCGAAACAGCATTCAATTCAGACAGTCCTGAGTCAGGCGACGAGCTCCCGCTCAAACTCCAACGATATCGCGTTGTCCAGCCCGCATAGCGCCCCCGCGCAACCAAATCTCACGAGGAATTGAGGAGGCTCAATTGCTCGTTCCGATTTCGTCTTCGATTTCGCGTTGTCCAGCCCGCGTTGCGCGAAAATCGCGAGTCCGCCTTCGGCCATGACGGTGAGCGCCCAGGGCGCCAGCTGCAGCGTCTGAGCGCCCTCCCTCGAGTTCGACGCTCGGGCCCCTGGTGCTCGATCCCGGCGCGCACGTCGAACACACTGAACGCTGACGCTTGCACGACGGCATCCGCGTGAGCGGTGATGAAGCCGGCGCCTTCGAGTCCGCGGTGCGCCGGCGAGCCCTGATCGTCACACGCTCCCGCGTCGGCTACCATGAACAACCAACGATCAGCATCAAGGGTTCATGGGTCAGTTAGGCTTGCGACGGCGCTTTCCGACCAACAAGCTCGAGTCCTTCGACGACAAAGCGGAGAGTGGAACAGCCTCGACGTTGCTCTCGAGAGGATACGCAGCCGACCCTGGGTGAAGCACAACCAGCCGATCGAGCTTCAGGTCGCGGAGCGCGATACGCATCGATGCGCTGAGCGTGGGCGCGTCTTGCCGTTTGACTTCTACTCCGATGCGCTTGCCGTCCTTGAACAGCAGAAGGTCTAGCTCGGCGCCCTGATGTGTCGCCCAGAAATACGCCTCGTCAGGCTGCACGACATGCAGCGCCTGCTCGATCGCGTAACCTTCGAATGACGCACCAAGCTTGGGATGCCCAAGCAGCTCTGGTTGGCTTCGGATCCCGAGCAACTCGTGCAGAAGACCACTGTCGCGCACATACACCTTCGGCGACTTGACCTGTCGCTTGGCAAGGTTCTCGTGCCACGGAGGCAGCTGGCGGAGCATGTAAACTCCCGTTAAGAGGTCCAGGTAGCGGCGCACGGTGGGTTCGCTCACCCCGAGGGACCGAGCCGGCTCGGCGTTGTTCCATATGCCGCCGTGATAGTGCGCGACCATCGTCCAGAAGCGGCGAAGCGTGATTGCAGCAATCGTGACTCCCAGCTGCGGCACATCACGTTCCAGGAACGTTTGAATCATTTCTCGGCGCCATCCGACGCTATCGGATTCAGAGCGCGCGAGAAACGATCGAGGGAAACCACCGCGTCGCCAGTGCTTGTCGAGCGAAGGCGCGCCGACCTCATCCAGCGAGAAGCCACCGAGTGCGATCGTCTCGATACGTCCTGCGAGCGACTCCGATGCCTGGCGCAGCAGTTCGGGCGCAGCGCTGCCGAGCACCAGGAAGCGTGCGCGCATCGGCTTGCGATCGGCGAGCACCCTAAGGATTGGGAACAACTCGGGGCGCCGTTGGACTTCGTCGAACACGACGGTCCCGCGCAATGGCGCGAGCGCGGTCATCGGCTCGGATAGTCGAGCGAGGCTTGTCGGATCCTCGAGGTCGAAGTAAAGCGGCGAATCGGCGGGGACAATCTCTCGCGCCAACGTCGTCTTACCACACTGACGCGGCCCAACGAGCGCCACAACTCGACTGCGCGCGAGTGCGCGTCGGATCTTGCCCAGCCAGTCTCGACGTTCGACCACGGCCCAAGACATACCATGAAAATGTAATGCTAATAATTAGATTTTCATGGTATGGCCCATCGCGTCCCGAGCGAACAGCTGAACGCCGAACTCGGCGAGGTCGCGCGTCAGGCGGTGCTCAAGTACCGTCGCTGCATGAGGCCGTCCGCCATGGGAGAGGCACGGCCATTGAGCTGGCTTTCCTTAGGCCACAAGCCGTCGCTCGAACTCCAACGATATCGCGTTGTCCAGCCCGCATAGCGCCCCCGCGCAACCAAATTTCGCGAGGAATTGAGGCAGCTCAATTCCTCGTTCTGATTTCTCCTCAAGTTTTTCGTTGTCCACGCTGGGTTGCGGTCCGTGCGGCCCGGCAGCGCGCGATGATCGCTGAGCGTTTGTGGGACGATCGCCGTTTGCAACTCGCAACGCGACTCGCTTCGATTTTTCGCGATCGCCTGCTGCGCGTGCACAGCAGACCCAACCGCGAGCGACATGAGTAGGACACGACGGAGAGACCCGGCCACAACAACGGCGCACGCCTCATCGTCTGTTCCATCCGTGTGGGGCTAGAGCGCACGCCAGTTAACGACCGGCGCGCGGGCCGTGAAGATCGTAACGCGAGGCACGTTCGGATCCGCTAGCAAAGTACTGTTGTCCGCTAAACCATAGACGCGGGATCGATTCTTGAGGAAGCGTCGCAATTCATCCTCCGGCCACGAGAGCAGATCCAAGTACCGGTTGAAACGACGCCCGCTTTCTCGAGCTGCATGCACGGTGACACGCATGAATTCGTCGCTGTCCTCGAGTTTCCTGTAAATGACGTAGTGAACGTCGAGATCTCCTAGCGTAGGCACATCAGTCAAGTAGCTGCCGAACACGGCCGCTTCTTGAACGCCAACGTAAAATCTATCTTCCGCGTTGGCGGCTATCATCCGCTCGATGAGTTCGTGAAGGCGACGCCGAGCAAGCTCTCGTCGTATGGGTGCCGCGGCACTTGCACTTGCGAGAGCACTGCCCTTCACCGTAAGTACGTATCGGTTCTCTCCCTTCACCGCGGGCATTCGCGCTTCCTGAACGTACCCTTCCGCAATGAGGCGCGAGAGAAGCTCGGTGGCGTGCGACTGCTGCAATCCAAGCTCTCGACGAATCATTGGAACGCCCGCGTGGCACCCCCCCCACGCTCGCATCAGCTTGCGAAGATCCATCGCCGGAACACCGAGGAGGGTCTGGCCTCTGCGAATCTGCACAGCACTAATCATGGTCCGTCGGCGAGTGGAGATCGACCCCAACCGCGGTGCGTATCCCGGCCCATGTAAGTGGGTCGTGGAGCTCGCGGATTTCGTAGGGCGCACGGGCGCACCGATGCCGCGAGGCGACGAGCGGCGGCGAAGCGCGTCTGCACCAGTTCGCGGCCTTCCTCATGACAGCCGACTTGTTGCTATGCGCCGGGAACCCACCCCGCCGGACCCGTAGTCACCGAAGGGCGCGGCGGGCCTGCGGATGTCGGGCCAAACGATCAGCTCGACGCGCGCCCTCGGGAGCTCTTGGCGAAAGTCTATCGCCATCACCGCAAGGTCAGTGGCCCAAGGCGTTTGCGTGAGCACCACTTTCGCGTACTCCTGTAGATGCGCGGTCAATTCCTCGAAGGTCACTAAGAAGCCGTTTCATAAATGCCGCAACAGGATGATCGCGCAGGCGAGCTGAAGGAATCCGAAGAAGTTGCAGGCGTGCACTTCGTAGCGGACAGGAAGCTCTGGCGAAGAAGGCTTTCCAGGAGTCTCGACTCGTGCGGGGAAGCAGATTCAAGATCGATGGCGACAGGAAGACCACCCATCACGCGCTTTGTCACTGATGGCTCACGCCACGAGCTTACCCCTATCCAGGGTGACAGAAACCTCGTCACACCGAGAGCACGATGACGCCGCGGAAGTGTGCGGCTAATTTGTCGAAGTCTCGCGCGTCGCCGGTGATGACGATGCCGTCAGCAAGTGCAGCCGTCGCCATCACGATGGCATCCACCGTGAGCCTGGCTTGAACATCCCTCATTCGTCCGAGCGCCACGCCCGCTGCCTTTGCCACCGAAACCGATGCGACGATCTCGCTCGCACCGAGGATTTCTTCACGAGCATCGGTCCGCCCGCGCCACCATTCGGCGATCACTGGCAAAGGAACGAGGAGCTTCGCTCGCCCGGCATGAACGAGCCGTAGAAAGCGCGCGGCGCGCTCTTTGCCGCGCTCGGCCGCGATCAAAGCGCCCGTATCGAACACGTACCGCGGTATCACGCAACCTTGCGCCCGCGACGGTGTCTCCGCGCAGCCGCCACTTCGCGCTCAATGGTCGCTTCCAGTGCCGTAACTCCCGCCTTATCTAGCGCGGGGATGGCGCGCCTACGCAGGTAAGCTCCGGCAGACAACCGGCGCCGAGCCTCCTCCGCCAAATCAGTAACTAGAGCTGACAGGTTACCCCCATACTCGACATCTGCGAGCTTACGGAGGGCCTTCTTGGTCTCAGGATCAACTGATACGGAAAAGGTCTCAGTGGCTCCAGCTCGGCGCGGCTTCGCGCGTTTCATGCTGAATATGTAGCACAATTCGTGCTCCTAGTCGGAGTAACATTTCGGCCATGTGGGCACTCGGCGACGCCCAGCACTGCCGGACAAAGATGCACGCGGGCACGCACGCAGCGAGCGGAAGACCGCTGTACTACTTCGCGGACCCCAGGATGGCCTCTTCCAAGGCCATCACACCCTGACTCCGCTGGCGATCGCGCAATCGCAGCAGCTGGTACTGCACTGACGGAAGCCCGACGAGACTCCGCATCACAGTACTGGGCGGGGGTCTGCAGAAGTCGTTGACGATGGCAACGCCCATACCGAGCTCGGCAAAGCGCATCATGAGCTCCCATCCGTTCGCTTCCACCGCTGGAGAGAACGTGAAACCGGCGTTCGCCCAGGCCCTCGCGAGAGAAGCTCTCAAGGGACGACCAGGGGAAGGAACGATCAGCGGCTCGTCGTGGAGATCCGGGATCGAGAGAGAGCGCTTTCGAGCGAATCGGTGGCGCGCGGGGAGGACGACAGCGGTGCCGACGGTGGCAACCTTGCGAGCCAGGAGGTTTCCAGGAACGTCGTCTGCGATCGTGACGGCGAGGTGTGCCTCACCGAGCTGCACCGCTGCGATTGCCTGATCGCGGTCGCGTGTGAGGACGCGCAACTTCACATGCTTCACCCGTTGGAAAGCGCGCAGTGCATCGCTCAAGAGATTCAGGAAGGCAGGCGCATGCTTTGCTTCTTGTAGAACTCGGGATTCTGGAAAGCGCCGAGCCGCTTGATCTGGTTCAGGAGCGGTGATTGCACTCGCTCCTTTGCGACGAACAGTTCGGTCACGCTCCCGCATCCGTTTTCTCGCGCGGCGGGTGGAACGGTCCTTTCCCGGGCCACACGAAATGCCGCGCGTAAATCTTCTCGAGCCGTTCTTCCCGGGTCTTTGTAAAGCGCAACGGAGTGCGCGGACCCTTTCCCCATTTCACGTATGCGGTATGCGAGGCGACGAGGTTCAAGTCGTGGCAGTGGAAACCGACGATACGCAGGAGCCGGCTCAAACGCGAGAGGCTTCCCCGGATCACACGTTCGAGGTAAGGCACGCGACCGAAGCGCCAGTCCTGCAGCGCCTTCGGCGTGAGCATGTCCATTTTCACGAGCACGTCGACGGGGGCCACTATTTTGCCGACAGCGAGGATCGCCGCGACCGCGCGCTCGATCCGCGGGAACATCGGATCGCTCCGGAAGTCGTGGACGGTCACGGGCTTGGCCATGGTCGAGCGGTCTCCTTTCCATATTACAGCCGCGGGCGGAACCTGCCCCCTGCCCCCTGCACTCGCCCTTCCGCGCACGCCCCCCCTTCGCACACGCGCGTACACGGAGCGGGGGGCATCGAGGCCAAGTGCAGGGCTCAGGGGGCAAAGCGGATGTGTGGCGGGTCGAGCGGCGAGCGGGTGCGTGGAGTGGGGGGCGACGGGGGGTAAGAGCGGGCGAAACGCTGCAAACTGCCGGCGCGCGCACGTCCCCCCGCCCCCAACGCGTCGGCCCCACCCGCGGCGCGCGAAGCGCGACGCTCGGGGGGGCGGACGTTACGGTGGCTCGCTGGAAACTCCGAGCACAGCCCGGAACGCCGCCCGAACTGCGCGAGCGACGTCGAGGTAGCGCGTGAGCAAGAGCTCGCCGGCGGTGGCTCGGCCCACGTCACCGAGCCCCATGCGCCGCGCCAGCTTGTGCAAGCCGGGCGCGCTCGCCTCGATGAGAGTCGACGAGCTGCCATGCAAGACGTGCATGCGTTGCTCGAGGCGCCTCAAGAAAAGATAGCCGTCCAGCAAGGTCTCGTAGTGACTCGTGCCGAGGTACCCGGCCGCGTGCAGCGCCTTGAGCGCTTCCACGGTGTCGGTGGTGCGCACGCGCAGATCTCGGCCGAAGTTCATCTGGAGCCACTGCACGGCGAACTCCACGTCGAGCAGGCCGCCCGCGCCGGTCTTCAAATCGTAACGGCCCGTGCGTTCGCGCGCGAGCTCGTTTTCCATGCGCAGCCGCAGGCGTACGATCTCTTCTACCGCCGGCGCGCCGCGTTCGTAGGCGGCGACGTGCGCGGCGGCGAGCACGCGTTCTCCCAAGTCGCGATCTCCAGCGCACACGCGAGCGCGGAGCAGCGCTTGCCGTTCCCAGGCGGCCCCTGACGAGAGCACGGACGGACCCGCCGCGGGGGGCGCGCTCAGGTCTTTTGACACGTTGTGATAGCGCACGAAGGACGGCAACGACGTCACCAGCAGCCCGTGCGACCCGGAGGGTCGCAGCCGCGCGTCGAGCTCGTAGCCTCTGCCCGCGGGGTGCGGTTCCGACAGGAGGCGCAGAATGTGCTGCGCGCTTCGCACGAAATATTCCGATGCATCCCGTCCGGCAGGCGCAGCCTCGGGATCGTAGATGAAGAGCACGTCCAGATCGGATCCGTAGCCGATGTCCCGACCGCCGAGCTTGCCCACGGCGATCACCGTCAGCCCCGTCGGGTCGCCTTCCATTTCGAACGTCACGGCGCGATCGATGATCTCGTCGGCCAGGCTGGACAGCACGCGCGTGGCATCCCGCGTACCGATGCTGGCCGCGAGATCGGCGACGGCCACTTCGACCATTACCCGACCGCGCGCGCGCCGGAGCGCAGCCACGAACTGCTCTCGACGCTCGTACAAGTCAGCCGTCTCCGGCGTGGCGGCAGCGCAGGCTTCGATCTCGGAGGCGACGACGTGCACGGGATCGCTGACTCGTCCTCCCCCGAACAGGATCGCGTCCGCCAAATCAGGACGCGCGACCACGGCTTCGCCGACGAACTCACTCGCCCCGAGCGCGGTCGCCCACATGTGCGGCGTACGCGGGTCCTCGGCGAGAAAGCTGATGTACGGCTCGGGCGCGACGAAGCGTGAGAAAAGCAGCCGCAGATGCCGCGCTGCCTGCTCTGGATCCGGCGATTCGGCGATCGCTTGCAGCATCCGATCCGGCAGCTCCGGGTGTCGATCGCGCGTCAGGCTACCGAGCAAATCGTTGGGGCTGCGCGCGAGCGCCTTCAGGTGTTCGACGATTTCTACGGAACCGAAATGTTCTTCGGCGAGATCCGGCAAATCCTCGGCGTTCGCTTCGATTTTGGCCAGCAGCGAGGCGTAGCGCGGCTCCGGGCGAGGACGCGACGGCGCAAGCTCGGCGAACAGCTCACCAACGAGCGAACGCGCCCGCGCAAGCTGCTCGGTGAGCTCGTCAACGGCCGCATAACCGAGGCTCCGCGCGAGGCGTCCGAGCTCGGCCGCGTCGTCGGGCAACAGGTGAGTCTGCACGCCGCTCATCCACTGCACGCGATGCTCGACGCGGCGCAGCAGCAGGTACGCCTCGCTGATCGCCTGCATCTCACGGTCGCTGACCAGGCCGCGGCTTCGCAGCCTGGAGAGCGCCGGCAGCGATCCGGGAACGCGCAAGCTGCTCTCGCGTCCGCCCCAGATCAGCTGCAAGGACTGAATGAAGAACTCCGCCTCGCGAATGCCACCGCTGCCGAGCTTCAAATCGCGGGCGGGGTCGGGCGACAGCTCGGCGCGCGACCGTTGCACCAGCTCGGCGAGCGCACGCGCGATCTCCGGGTCCACTTCGTGCCGGTACACGAAGGGCACCACCACTTCGCGTTCGAAGACACGTCCCAGCTCGAGGCTGCCCGCGATCGCGCGCGTGCGGAGCAACGCCGCACGTTCCCAGAACCTGCCCCATGTCTCGTAGTAGCGCTCCGCAGCTGACAGCGAGTTGACGATGGGGCCCTGCGAGCCCTCCGGGCGTAAGCGCAAATCCACGCGCCACACGAAGCCGTCTTCGCTGCCCGCCTCCAGCGTGGAAACCAGGCGCCGCGCCACGCGCGTCCAGTGGTCGTGCAGGCTCAGCCGGCTCTCCCCCTCATCCGTGTCGTAGCAAAAAACCACATCGACATCGGAGCCCGCGTTGAGCTCGCGTCCACCAAGCTTGCCCATCCCCAGCACGACCAGCGTGGAGTAGCCACCGTCGCTCCGGCGTGGCTCACCGAAGCGCTGGCCGATGTACGAGCTCGCTTCGCGCAGCGCGAGCTCGAACGCGATCTCCGCCAGATGGCTGAGCTCGCGCGAAGTGACGTCCACGGTTGCGCCGCCGAGCCGGTGGGGCAAGAGCTCGCGGAGCGCGATACGCGCCTTCTCTTCCCAGACGGCGCGGCGTAGATTCGCCAAAAATTGGGCTGAGTCGCCGAGGCCTCCGACCTTTGCCAGCATTCGCGTGAGGAGGTTTGCCGGCTTGCGCTCCACGCGCCATCCCTCGCGGACGATGCGCTCCACGGCCTGAAGCTGCCACTCGCTGCGTGGCGCGAGGGGTGGATACGCGACGGACAGCAAAATACACAGCGCCCGAGCGTCCCCCGCTCCGTAGTCGCGGCTCGCTGCGCGCGCGCGCTCGGCGTCGATGCGATCGGCCAGGCGGAGGAGCTCGTTTTCGGACACGGCGACCCGAGCGTCAGTTTAGCGACGACCCCGCCTCAATGTAGTACTAGAGCGTAGCAAGCCATGCGGTTTTTGTGCCTCTCGGACATACACGGCCACGCGAACGCTCTGGACGCCGTCCTGCAGGACGCCGAAGTCCGCGGCTACGACCAGCTCATCGTCTGCGGCGACCTGTGCTTCCCCGGACCCGACCCGCTGCGGGTGTGGAAAACGCTAGTGGCGCGGCGCGCGCTCTGCGTGCAGGGCTTGGGAGACAAGGCGCTGGCACGCGTCGACCCGGTCAAGCTGAGCGCGACGACCGAGATCGAGCGCAGTCGCATCGAGCGGCTCCGCCAAGTGCACGTGGAGCTCGGTGAAATCATCGTCACTCGGCTCGGCAAGCTGCCGAGCATGGCGCGGCTGCCGCTCGAGTCGGGCTTCACGATGCTGATCGTGCACGGATCGCCGGCGGATCCGACCGAGCCGTTCACGATGGACATGAGCGACGAAGAGCTGATCGCGCTGCTCGGCGACGAGCCCGGCGACGTGATCGTGTGCGGCGGCAGCCACATACCGTTTCAGCGCGACGTGGCCGACATTCGTATCGTCAACGTGGGCTCGGTCGGAGAAGCGCCGGGCGGCGGCTTCGCGAACGCGACGATCATCGAAACGACGTCGATCGGTATGAGCGTCACGCAGTACGACGTCGAGCTCGAGCCGCGCTGAAGCGACGGCTCATCTCGGCCCCGGACCTCAGCCGGCGTCCAGACCGCGACGCAGTCCCGACACCAAATCGTGTACGGCGCGCACGCGCGCCGCGCCGTCGGTTTGCGCGGCGATGGCTTTGACGATCGCCGTGCCGACCACCACGCCGTCCACCCCTTGCGCCGCGACCTGCCGTGCCTTCTCCGGCGTGTCGATGCCGAAGCCCACCACTACCGGCAGGCCGGCACGCTGACGCAACTCCGCCGCGCGCTGGCCGGCCTCTGCCAGTGGCGCGGAGCCAGAACCCGTCACGCCGGTGAGTGAGACGTAGTAGACGAAACCGCGCGCCCGCCGCAGCACCACGCGCTCGCGATCGAGGTCGCTGGTCGGCGCAACGAGCGGAATGATCGCGAGCCCCTGCTCGTCCGCGGCGTCGCGCAGGACGGCCCCCTCTTCCGGAGGCAGATCGACGACGAGCAGCCCGTCGCAACCGGCCCGTGTCGCGGCCACCGGGAGCTCCCGCTCACCGAACGCGACCAGCGGATTGTAATACGAGAACAGGATCAACGGCACTGAGTGACGCGCGCGGACCTGCTCCGCCACGCGCAGCGCGGCACGCAGCGAGCCGCCGCTGTGAATCGCGCGGTAGCTGGCCGCAGCGATCACCGGGCCGTCTGCCGTTGGATCGCTGAAAGGAACGCCTATCTCGAGCATGTCGGCGCCAGCGTCCACGGCGGCCAGCGCGCACGCCAGCGAGTCTTCGACGCTCGGATCACCGACGGTCAAATAGACCACGAGCGCCGTGCGGCGCTGCCCCTTCAGCTCGGCGAAACACTGACGAATGCGCGACTCGCTCATGTCGAATGGCCCAGACGCTCGAGGAGCGTGCTCAGGTCTTTGTCACCGCGTCCCGACAGGCACAGCGCGATAGTTACCGGACGACCGAGCCGCTGTGCCTCGCGACTCGCGATCTCCGGCACGCGCGCGAAGGCGTGCGCCGTCTCGAGCGCGACCAGTAGACCCTCGGTACGCGCGACGCGGTCGACCGCGGCGATGGCTTCGTCGTCGGTAGCCGACAGATACGTGGCGCGTTTCGAGTGCATCAGCGCTGCGTGCTCTGGTCCGACGCCTGGGTAGTCGAGGCCGGCGCTCACGGAGTGCGCTTCCAGGATCTGCCCGTCGTCGTCCGAGAGCACCAAGGTGCGCGCGCCGTGGAGCACTCCGAGCCGTCCGGCGGTGAGCGTCGCCGCGTGTTTTCCGCTCGCGATCCCCTCACCTGCCGCCTCCACGCCGTACAACGCGACGGGGTCGTCGATGAACGCCCGGAACATCCCGATGGCATTGGAGCCGCCGCCGACGCACGCCACGACAGCGTCCGGCAAGGCACCGGTCCGCTCCAGCAATTGTGCCCTTGCCTCGTCACCAATCACGCGCTGCAGCTCCGAGACCAGCAAGGGATACGGGTGAGGACCCGCCGCCGAGCCTACGCAGTAGTGCGTGCCCCGCACATTGGTGACCCAATCGCGCAGCGCCTCGTTCATGGCGTCCTTCAACGTGCGCGAGCCGGACGTTACGGAAATCACCTTCGCGCCTAGCATCTGCATGCGCGAGACGTTCGGAGCCTGGCGCGCCACGTCCAGCTCGCCCATGTACACCTCGCACGGCAGTCCGAGCATGGCCGCGGCCGTGGCGGTGGCCACGCCGTGCTGCCCGGCGCCCGTTTCGGCGATGATCCGCGTCTTGCCAAGCTTCTTGGCTAGGAGCACCTGTCCGAGCGCGTTGTTGATCTTGTGCGCACCCGTGTGACAGAGGTCCTCACGCTTCAGCCAGAGCTCGAGCAGCGCGCCGCGGCTCGGATCGAGCGCAGCCGCGAGCCGTTGTGCGCTGTAAATCGGCGTGGGACGTCCCACGTAGTCGCGGAGCAGCGCGCGCCATTCATTCTGAAACGGCTCGGAGAGCACGTGCTCCTGAAAGGCCCGTTCCAGCTCCTGAAGGGCGGGAACGAGCGTCTCGGCGACGAAGCGCCCACCGAATTTCCCGTAGTATCCACGAGCGTCTGCACTCTCTGCCATGACTCTCGGGCGCTTTACCGCGAAAATGCCCGACCGGCGAGGGCTACTTCCCGGCGTTCCTGCGCTGGAGGCTGCATGCCAGCACGGGCCTGTCGAAGTACGCTTGAAAGCGCTCGTTCCGTAGACGGCGCTCGCGGAACTGGCGCGCGTATGCCAGCCGTCCGCTCTGCCAGTCCGGGGCGCGCAAGCGCACGTCGAAGAGCAGCGGCTGGCCGGATGCGGCGCGGCTCTGGGCCTGGAACACCCACTCGCCGTCCTCGCTGAAGGTGTTGTTGACGACGAGCGAGTCGTAGCCGGGACGTCGCACGATCAGCGCCCAGTCGTCAGGAGGAAATTCGACCAGGTGTGCGCTGAGCCCGAGCTCGGCCGGCCCGCCTCTGCCGTCCTTGCAGGCGCGCACCTCGTAGTCGGCGATCACCCGGCCCACGGGCTCCGAAGTCGCGCGCGAGCTCTCTGCACCGCGGATGCTCGGGCTGGAACAGGCGAAGTGCCCCAAAGCCATGACGACGAGTGACCAGCGCGTGCTCGAGGTCAAATGATCGTCCAGCCTCCGTCCACGGCGAGCGTTTGTCCGGTCACGTAGCTCGCGGCGTCCGACGCCAGGAACAAGAGCGGCCCCGCGAGCTCGTGAACCTCTCCCGGTCGTCCCATGGGACACCGTTTCTTGACCCAGGACAGGGCGCGCGGATCGCCGAACATGTCTTCGGTCATTTCGCTTGGAAACCAGCCCGGCGCCAGCGCGTTCACGCGCACGCCGCGACGCGCCCACTGCGCGGCGAGCTCGCGCGTCAAGTTCACGACACCGCCTTTCGCCGCGGCGTACGACGCCTGCGGGATCTGTCCGGCGCCCACCAGGCCGAGGATCGAGGCCACGTTGATGATGCTCCCGCGCCTTTGCCGCAACATGACGCGGCCTGCGCTTTGGGCGCACAAGAAGACTCCCGTCAAATTGACGTCGAGCACCCTCCGGAACTCGGCCGGCGGTTCGTCCTCCGCCGGCACGGTCGCCGTGACCCCGGCATTGTTGACGAGGATGTCCACGGCCCCGAAGCGCTCGAGCGTTTTGCCGACGAGCGCTTCCGTGTCCTCCGCGCGCGCCACATCGCACGGGCAGACTTCGACCGCGGCCCCTTCTGCGCGCAGGCGGACCGCGAGCGACTCGAGCCGTTCGCGCCGGCGTGCAGCGAGCATGATTTGCGCTCCCGCCCGCGCCAGGGTTTCGGCAAAGGCTACGCCAAGGCCGGAAGAGGCTCCCGTCACGATCGCCACCTTGTCAGTAAACCTGAACAATTCCTGCGGCTCGGTCACGCGGTCTCCTCGTCTCTCAGGCGAACGGCCGGCGGACGACAGAGCCGGCCGTGCTCGGGGGACAGTACGCGAAGAGCGTCAGTTTTTGTATGCTCGTGGCAATGTCGGACGAGATCGCCGCTCTTCGTCAGGAAAACCTCGCGCTGCGTGCGCAGCTCGCGGATCTCGAGCGTGAGGTGGGCGGCCACAGCGCGGAGCTTCTCCGGTCCGTGCTCGAGGCCATGCCTGCCTTCATCGCCCGGGTCGACCCGGAGCTGCGCGTGGTCTTCTTGAACCGTTACGTGAGCGGGTTCGCGCCCGAGCAGGTAATCGGGACGTCGGTCTTCGATTACTTCGCTTCAAACGAGGTACCGACCGCGAAGGCGTGCCTGGATCGGGTGCTGGCGACGGGCGAAAGCGGCATGTTCATAGTACTGGGCAGCGGGCCCGACGGCAGCACGACGAACTACGAAACGCACGTGGTGCCCGTCACTGAGCAGGACGGCCGGCGTGGACTGTGCCTGGTCGCCATCGACATCACACAGCACATCGAACGCGAACGCGCCTTGCAGCAAAGCGAAGAAGCGCTGCGCGTCGCCATCGAGGCCACCGGTATCGGGCTCTGGCGCTGGGACAAACCGAGCGGCCAGCTCACATGGAACGAGGCCATGCGCGCGATCACCGGCCGTACCGAGCCCGTCGCCACCGATGTCTGGCTCAACGAGGTCACCCACCCCGACGATCGGCAGGACCTCTCGAGCGCGCTGCGCGGTTGGCCCGATCACTCCGACAGGCCGTTGCCGATGCATCGCATTCTGCGACCGGACGGGACGATACGCTGGGTGGTCTCGAGTGGCCGCGGGATCCGCAACGAACAGGGCGAGCTCGTGACGTTGATCGGCGGATGTCTGGACGTCACCGATCAACGCGCCATCGAGGAGCGCCTGCGGCAGACACAGAAACTGGAAGCGCTGGGTGCCCTGACCGCCGGCGTGGCGCACAACTTCAACAACATGCTGGCCGTCATTTTGCCATTCTTGGAGGGTGCGCTCGAGTCTCCGCAGTGTCACGCGCCGGAGCTCGGCAGCGCCGCGCTGCACTCGGCCAACCGCGCCGCCCAGATGATCCGACAGCTGACCACGCTGGCGGGTGGACGGCCCGCTGGACGCAAGTCCGTGCGCGATTTGACGGCGGTGGCCCGAGCCGCCGCGGAGATTTGCGAGCAGCTCTTCAAGGGACAGCTGACGATCCGCGTGGAGGGCGGAGACGCGGCGTTCCCCTCGCTTTGCGACGAGGCCAGCATCGAACAGACGGTCGTCAACTTGCTGCTCAATGCGCGCGACGCGCTGCGCGATTCAATGCAGCCGCACCCCGAGATCTCCGTCCAGCTGCGACAGGTCGCGGGCCGTGACGTGCCGGCATTCCCGGGCCGTATGCACGGAAACTACGCCGTGATCGAGGTCAGCGACAATGGCGCGGGCATGGACGAATCGACACGCGCACGGTTGTTCGAGCCGTTTTTCACGACCAAAGGCCCCGACCGCGGCACGGGTCTCGGTCTGGCCACGAGCCACGCCATGGTCCGCGAGCACGGCGGATTCATTTTCTGCAGCTCCAGGCTGGGTGGCGGCAGCACCTTCTCCGTGTATCTGCCGCTCGCCGAGCGCGAGCCTCGCACCGCAGGCCCCGAGAGCACGTCGCAGCCGGCGCTCGAGAAGATGCTGCGCGTGCTGGTCGTCGAGGACGACACCATGGTGCGCCGCACCACGGTCACGCTGCTCAAAGCCGGCGGCCATGTCGTCAGTGAGGCGCCCACGCCTGCGAGCGCTCTGGAACAGCTCCAGAGCTCCGCGCGCTTCGACGCCGTGCTACTCGACCGCTCGATGCCGGGCGGCGGCGGTGCGCCTCTGGTCGAAGCCATCCGCCGCACCGCGCCAGACGTGTGTCTCGTGTACTTCACGGGCGGCGACGTCCCCGAGGAGGAGCAGGCCCGCGTCGACGCCGTGCTGTACAAGCCGCTCGGCGCGCGCGATTTGTTGTCCATGCTCGACACGGTCTGCCGAAAACGCCGGCCCTCGAGCGCCGCAGGCCGGGAAGCGTCCTGACCGCTTCGATGGTAAGAGCCCGAGCGTGTGGGTAAAGATCTGCGGAATCACCTCCCCGGAGGACGCCCTGCTGGCCGTCTCCGCCGGCGCAGATGCGATTGGTCTGAATTTCGTGCCGGCGTCGAAACGCTGTATTTCCGTGAGCAGGGCGCGCGCCATCCGCGAAGCTGTCGGGAGTCGAGCGGAGGTCGTCGGCGTGGTCGCCGATCTCGAAGAGCCCGCGCTCCGCGAGCTCCTGACCGAGACCGGTGTCGATACTCTGCAACTTCACGGCCATGAGCCCCCGAGCCTCCTCGAACGGCTGCTACCGCACGCCTTCAAGGTCATTCACGTCGCTTGCCCCGAAGACGTGCAGCAGGCGCGCGGCTACCCGGGGGAGATGCTGCTCGTCGACACCAAGGTCGACGGTCAGCTCGGCGGCAGCGGACGCAGCTTCGACTGGCCTCTGGTCCGCGAGCTGGCAGGGCAGCGGCGCATCGTGGTCGCCGGCGGCCTGACCGTGGACAACGTGGGCGAAGCAGTCCGCCTGATCGCACCCTGGGGCGTGGACGTGGCCAGCGGCACCGAAGAGGGAGGAGATCCACGCCGCAAGCACCCGGCGCTGGTCGCAAGCTTCATCCAGCGCGCCCGCGAAGCCGAGCAGCTCAATCGATCTTGAGCAGCTCCTTGACCGTCGCGATCACCTGCGGAGCCTGAATCGGCTTGGTGATGTAGGCGTTGGCGCCGAGCTGGAGCGCGCGCTGCCGATCTTCCTGCGAGCCCTCGGTGGTGATGATCACGATCGGCGTATCTTTGTGGACCGGATCGCTGCGCACACGCTTGACGAGCTTGAGGCCGTCCATGATCGGCATGTTGATGTCGGTGACGATGATGTCGTAGCGCGCGGAGGCCAGTTTGCGCAGGCCGTCCACGCCGTCGTCCGCCTCCGTGACGCGCAAGTTCTTCACGCGGGCCAGGGCGAACACCAGAAGCTGCCGCATCATGGGCGAATCTTCGACAATCAAGCAGGAATATTCGGACATTCGGCTCACACGCTCAAATCGAGAAAGGCTTCGAGGCCGGGGAGTTTGCGTTCCGCTTGCGCGAATAGGCTCGCGCTGACGAGCGCTGCCGCGGCGTGTTGTCCGAGCAGCTTGAACAGCTCGAAATCGATCGTATCGAACTGCTTTTTCTGGGAGAGAGTCGAAAAAATCGCGATCACACCGACGACCTTTTCATCGACTCTGAGCGGCACGACGGCCGGCGGATTCTCGATGGTGCCGCGGCTCGGGTCGCCTTCTTCATCGACGAAGGCCTTGCCCGTGCGAAATACTTCTCCGACTGGGGCTTTATCCACCGAGACGGGCGCCAGCCGGTCACCCGCGACGCCTTCGAACGCGATGGGTACGAGCTCACTGCCGTCGCCGTTGCCGAGGTACATGCAGTAGCTCTCTGCACCCACGAGCTGGGCCATGACTTCCTTGATGCGACGGGTGACTCCGCGCGGCGTCATGCTGGAGTGCAGTTGATTGCTCGCCACGAACAGGTTGGCGAGGTTGGCAAACTCGGACTCGACTTCGTGAAAGCGCTCGCTGAACTTGCTGGAGACGGCTTCGGCCTGTTGATACCGCGAGAGAAGCTCACGCTTTTCGAGCTCGAGTCGCTCGATGCGGGCCAGGAGCTCGTGGATGGCAGCGTCAGTCTGGACCTGTGCGCGTAGGCGCGCATTTTCCTCCTCCAGATCTTGGAGCCGCCCCTGCATCCGCTCGTGCTCTATCATGAATTCGTCTGAGAGCCGCCCGCCACCCTTGGTGAAAGCTTTGAGGAACTGCTCGCCCTCCTTCTTCAGGTCGGGCGATGGCACATCGCTCCCAGCACCTCTACCCTTCTTCTCACTTGCCATACAGCGCTGACACCCTGGGGGCGGCTACGCCCGCGTAAACACGATACGGTACCACGCTCGTCCCTCCCTCACCATGGGCAGAGGGACCTTCACTCAAACCGGCGCAGCGGCCGAGCGGGCACGTTGTGTGGCATCCGTAAGCGCGCCCGACTTTGGCACTTTGTCACGTTTGGCGCCTACATGCGCGCCGGCCTCGCACACGCGCGCGCCACATATAAGTAGAGGCATTCTCACCTTTTGGCGCCCGTTCTGGGCTGCCCCGAGCGCGCGCCTCCACTCGTCAGCAGAGATTGGCCGGCTTTGCTATCCTCACCCGGCGATGTCGCCCGCCAATCCATCCGCTGCGTACCAGGCCATCGACCAGCTGCTCGAAGCGGGAGACTTCGAATCCGCACGCCGTGAGCTCGGCGCGATTCCCAATAGCGACGAAACTGTCGCCGTTCTGCGCATCAAGCTCGACCTGTTCGAAGGCTCGCTCGAGCCCGGTGCTGCCAT
>DATDJP010000176.1:0-13347 GCA_036520475.1 Polyangiaceae bacterium
TGCTCAAGGTGATGACCTTGACCGAGGAGCTGGACGCGGATCAAGCAGTGGTGCAGCGCATGCGCTTCATCGTCAACGAGACGCTCGGCTTGTATGAGCCGGCAGAGGTCGACGCGCGTCCGCCGTCCGAGTGACGGAGGCCTCCGGGCGCTTCCGCGCGGTCCGTCACGGCTGAACGACCCAGATGGCGCCGGTCATCGACGGATGACTCGTGCAGTAGTATCCGAACACGCCGGGCTGGTCGAACAAAGTTTCTTCGTCGATGGGACTCGGCGTGTCGCCTCCGTCAGGCGCGAGCGGGTGCTCCTCGAAGTCGCCCGCGAATACCACGGTCTGACCGACACGCACCTTCATGCAGCGCTCCGGGCTGAACGCGATGTCATCGTCCCAGGGCATCGTTTGTACGTCGCCATCGGAAGTGCGATCGACGTACTGCACGCAGCCATTGACCGCCGGACCGGCGTCGCTGGCGGAGTCATTCGGTACGCCGGAGTCCGCGACCTCGTGACTGGCGTCGTGCGGCTCGCTTCCACCGCTGCCGGCGCGACCCGCGCTGCCGGCCGTTCCGCCCTGACTGCCGCCGTGCCCCGAGCCGGAGCCGCCTCCCAACGCGCCGGGCCGCTCGCCCTCGGCCGAGCCGCAAGACATCGCGGCGACGAGCAGAGCGAGGGGCAGCGTGACGAGCCCCCCCCGCATCAGGCCGTTGGCGCGTCGAAACGATCCTTTCACGATCTTACTATCCTTTCAGGTCCAGCCAGCGGGTGTCAACGCTCGACCCGCATGACCCGCATGACCCGCATGACCCGCGTGGGCGGTGACCGCCACGCTTCAAACGGCCGCGCCCGGGTCTATCTTCAGGGCTCCCGCGCATGGGAAGGGCGCCCGAGAGCCCCTACCCGCGTTGAATCAGGCGGCGCTCGGGCGCGTCCATCATCCGGTGACGGCGTGTACAAGTCAGTGTGGCAGCAAACCGAACCGGCACGCTCTGCAGGGTTTCTGAAGAGCCGGTGCCGCGGCGCGTGTATGCGCATGTACGGCGGTATTGGGAGTTCTCTTTCGCAGCTGCTCGAGTACCCTGGCATCGGGGAACGAATGCTCGGACGCCGCGGTCAAGGATGGGGCTGGCCAAACGCTGCGGCTCGGCGTTGTGTACTCCGTACCGTTGCGGCTGCTCTGGTTGTCCTCTTGCTCGCGGCGTCGAGCTTCGCCAGTAGCGCGCTGGTACCTGCGGATCTGCAGGCGGAGCTGATTTCCAAGCTCGCCGCCTACGACCGGAATTTCTCGGCGCGCGCCCGCCCCACCGCCGTCGTGCTGATCGTGAGCCGGCCCGGTAATCCCCGCTCCAGTTTGGGCGCCGCCGTCATGAAATCGGAGTTCGCCAAGCTCGAGCGCATCGGCGGCTTGCCGCACAGGGAAAATGTGATCCCGTTCGAAGGCGCTGCCGCGCTCGCCAAGCGCTGTCGCGCCGAGGGCGCCGCCATCGTGTACCTCACGCCCGGTCTCGAGGATCAGGTCGCCGAGATCCAGAAAGCGCTGACGGGACTGGACATCTTGAGCGTCTCCGGCGTGCCCGAGTCCGTCCCGGAGGGCATCGTGCTCGGCTTCGAGCTCGTCTCGGGCAAGCCAAAAATCTTGCTGAATCTCCCCCAGGCCAAGCGCCAGAACGTGAGCTTCAAGGCCGACGTGCTCAAGTTGATGAAGGTCTACCGATGAGCGGGCCCCGTGGCCGCTACCTCGTGTCAGCAGCGCTGCTGCTCTACGGCGCTGCTGCTCGCGCGGACGGTGCCGACGACGTGCAGTCCCTATTGAGCGAGAGCGTGGTGACGACGGCCTCGACCACGGCGGAAAAGGCCTCCTCCGCGCCCGCCACGTCCGTGACTCTCACGGCCGACGACCTCAGACGGTACGGCTTTCGCTCGATCGCCGAGGCCATCAATTTCCTGAGCCTGGGTGTCGTCACCAGTGACGGGCTCCGGACCCCCGACATCGGTTCGCGCGGCGTGCTGATCGCGGGCGACGACGGCAAGCATTTCCTTCTGCTCATCAACGGCCACGCCGTCAACGATCCACTCTATGGAGCGGCGCGCTTCGATCAGGGCGCCGGCATTCCGCTCGACCTGGTCGATCGCATCGAGGTCATCGTCGGCCCGGGCTCGGTACTGTATGGCTCGAACGCCATGCTGGGCGTGATCAACGTGATCACCAAGACCGGAAGCGCGTACCGCGGCGGCCATGCGCTAGGCGAATACGAGCCGGGTCGCAGCTGGACGGCGGGTGCGGGCGCGGGCTTCACGTTCAAATTGTTCGGCGCAGACAGCGAAGTCACCGCGGCCGTCGAGCACTACGAGCGCTTCGGTCCGGACCTGGACTTCGACGAGCAACCGATGCCGCTGCTCGTGGCGATTGGTCAGTTCATCCGGTTTCGCCGCGGTGGGGCGGCTGACGGCGTCTGGGGCGGCCGGCTGCGGCGGGCTTACTTCACGGAGGCGACCTCGGGGATTCTTCGGCTGCGCTCGGGCGACTTCGACGTGACGTTCCAGGCCAATCGCTACCGGCGCGGCCTCCCGTACATCACTTCCGGTCTGATCGTCGATTTCGACGATCCCACGAGCTATGAGCTCGATCGCGCGTTCCGCGTCGACATCAAACACCAGGCGACGCTGAGCTCGCTGGTTCAGCTGACGACCCGTGTCTACGGAGACGTCTTCGACTACAACCGTGAGGTCAATCGTGACGCGCTGGCTGTCTCGTGCCTGCGTGCCGACTTCGAGACCTGCAGCTACTTCGACGTCGGGGTCGCGCGCTGGCTCGGCCTCGAGGAGCGCATTTCCTTCAACTGGCTCGGGGACCTGAGTCTCGTCACGCTGTTCGGCGTGGATGCGCGCGAGCGCTGGGTGAGCGCCAAGCAGGACGCCGTGGATTTCGATAGCGGTAGACCATTCGCCGCGACCGAAGGGCGCATCGGTGACGGCACGGACGAATCGGCGATCATCAGCCCCTATCTGCAGCAAACCTGGACTCCCGTGGACTGGCTCGACCTGAATGCGGGCGCGCGCCTCGATATCGACGAGCGCTTCGATCCGGTGCTCTCACCGCGCGGCGCCGTCGCCGTGCGTCCTTACCGAAAGACGACGCTGCGCGCGATCTATTCACAGGCATTTCGCGCGCCGACCTGGTCGGAGACGGACATCGCGAATTACCAGGTGGCGCCCTCCGACGACGTCGAGCCGGAAATTGCGCGTTCGGTCGAAGGTTCGCTCGAGCAACGTTTCGGCACGCAGCGCTTGACCTTCGGCGTGTTCCGCACCTGGTGGCAAAGCCTGATCACTCCCGGTTTTCTCTCGACCGAAGAACAGGCAGAGCTGCAGCGCGACGGACGCTTGCCGATCACCGCGACCGGCCAGATTCGCTACCGCAACGAAGCAAACATCAAGAATTATGGCTGGAACGGCGCCTGGGATGGCTCGCTCGCCGGGGGCAAGCTCAGCTATGGCCTGAACTTGACGGCTGCGTACACGCGCCACTCGCACGACGACTTGTCGAACGGCCTCATCACGGTGGCGCCGCGCTTCTTCGGCAACGCGCGTGTGGCGTATGCGTTCGATGGCTATCTACCGAGCCCGGCGCTCGCGGGCTACTACGTCAGCAGCAGGCCGGCGTTCGAGGCGTTCGAAAGCAAGTTCATGCCCATCCCGTACGCAGAGCCGTTGGCAGAGTTTCGCTTCACCTTGACCGGCGAGGCTCCGGTCATCAAAGGGCTGAGCTATCGCGCGAGCGCGGCGTACGCGACCGGGTCCGAGGGCCCCTACGCCGTCGGGCCCTGGATCAACCGCGGGACGCCCGTCCCGCCCGTGCTCACGCCCGTCGATCAGTTCAGATTCTTCGTCGGCTTGCGTTACGACTTTGCAGGGGGATCCGAAGCGTGGAGCCCGGAAGAATGAGCAGGCACGGTCCCATCCTGAGTAGCGTGGCGCTGGCCACGCTCTGTTCGCTGTCTTCGTGCTCGGACACGAATCCGCTCGACTTTCGTGAAGACGCCGGGTCGGACGCCGAGGCGGGCGTGGATCGCGAGCGGATCGAGGAATGCAAGAAATGCATGACGGATCCCGGTGCGCCTTGTCGAAAAGACTACGACCTGTGTGCTCCGTTCGAGCGCTGCGTGACGCTCATCGAGTGTGCGGTGCAGACCGGTTGCTTTGCGCTCCCGGAGCTATCCCAACGCATTCCGTGTGTGACGCCCTGTCTGCGGGCCTTGAAGGTGACCACCAGCGACGATCCCGTCGTGATACAGGGCCTGCCCGTGAACGCTTGCACGTTGAAGGCGGGTCCCTGCGGCAGTGCCTGCGTTCCACCCTGAGCGCGTGTTTCGCGCCTGCCCGGGGATTAGCCTAGTACGTGATCGCCTCAGTCAAGCCGCCGGCGCGGATGTTTCGTCGATTCTGCGCCGTTGGAAAGTGCCGCTACCCACACCGTGACGAAGCGCGCTGTGAGCGAGCGGTGCTACTGTCGCTTGCGCGCACGCCTTCGCGGATGCGCGCAAAATTACCCAACACAGACGGAGACGAAATATGGCTGAGAGCGTCTACAAAATCATCGAGCTGGTCGGAACGAGCGCGGAATCGTGGGAAAAGGCCGCCTCGGCGGCGGTCGAGACCGCGGCGCAGTCCTTGCGCGATCTGCGTATCGCTGAAGTGGACCAGCTCGACATGCAGCTCGAGGGCGGCAAGGTCGTCGCCTACCGGGCGCGCGTGCGCGTGTCATTCAAGTTCGATCGCGGCTGAGCATCGGAGGCCGGAAGCGGGCGTGAGCACCGGCTTCGCGCCCCGCTTCGGGTTTCTCGTGCGGGCGAGTCTCGTGAACACCTCTGTCCTGCGCTGTTCGCGTCACCCGTGCGCACGCTATTCATGAAAGTGGCGCCGAGGTCGCCCGGCTCTCGCGCCTGGATCTCAATCTCACCGTGGCGTTCGACGCGCTGGTCCGCGAAACGAACGTCACGCGCGCTGCTCAGACGGTGGGCATCACGCAGTCGGCAATGAGCCATGCGCTGCGGCGCCTGCGAGAGCTGCTCGATGATCCGCTGCTGGTGCGCGGTAAGGGCGGCATGCTGCTCACGCCGCGCGCGGAGGCGCTCGCCGTGCCGGTGCGCAGCGGCCTCTTGACCTTGGCTCGAGCACTAGAGCAGCCGCCGCTATTCGAGGCCGCATCGGCAACGCGGCGCTTCTGCGTCGCATCGCCGGACCTGTTCGACGTGCTCGCAGTTCCATCGCTCCTCGAACGCATTCGTCGGGAAGCGCCCGGCGTCGACATCGCCGTGCAATCCGCGAACGATCCGCGGCTGCGCGAACGGCTCGAGACGGGCGATATCGACGTGGCCGTGGTGCCGCGCATGGACGGGCCAAACGGAGACGCTGCACCGGATACGGGCCTCTTGCAGCGCACCCTGTTTCGCGATCGCTTCATCTGCCTGATGCGCGCCGATCATCCGGCGTTTCAGATGAGCGCGTCCAGGCGCCGCTCCAGCGCCACGCGCCGCAGCCTGTCGCTCGAGCTGTACGCCCAGCTGTCGCACGTGATGGTATCGCAGACCGGCGAGGGGACGAGCCTCGTGGATCGGATGCTCGAGGCGCGGGGACTCACGCGGCGCATCGCCTTGCGCATTCCACATTTCTACTCGGCGCTCGCGATCGTCGCGAAAAGCGACCTGATTTTGACCGCTCCGAGCGCGCTCGCGCAGGTGGCGCCGGCCAAACTACCGGTGGTCGCGCTCGCGCCGCCCCTGGCGCTGCCGCGACACAGCGTCAACTTGCTGTGGCATCAACGGTTCTCGAGCGATCCTGGTCACGCTTGGCTGCGCGGCGTGATGCTGGACGTCGCGCGCACGGTGCACCGCGCGCCTTGAGCTCAGGTGTCGAAGCGATACGCCGTGGCTACGGCCGATGGACGTCCGGCGAATTGCCGGCAAAACGCGCTCAGATTCGCGTAGCCACTCGTGGGCAGGATCTCTCGGAACGGGAGGTGCGTGAGTAGGCAGAACAGTGTCACCTCCAGATAACTGAGCTCACGCTGCGCTGGCAAAGCAGCGAGCGCGCCCTGCGCGTTGCTCTCGAGCCACGACAGACTTCGGGTCAAACTCTCTCGCATCTTGACGTGGTGCGGGTGGTCGTCGGGGTTGCCCGCCGCCTTGCCCATGATCAGGCCGACCTCGGTCGTCATGGCCTGAAGGACTAGCTCCTGCGCGTTGGCGGGCAGTGGGCCGTCGAGCGCTTCCGGCCACACGATCTTCACATTTCGATCCGAGCAGCGCGCGAGCTCGCGGCAGATGTGGAGCGCGCCGAACCACACGCCACGCGGGCTCTGCAGCGCCGGGAGCTTCAAGGCCGGGTTACCGGCGTAGTCCTCGGGCTTGCGCGACTGCATGTCGCGCAATATCTCGAATGAGTAGGGCACGCCGAGCTCGCTCGCAAAAATGCGCGTCACGCGCGTGAAGTGCGAGCTGGAACGCCCGACGAGCGTGAGCCGTTCTGCGGCCGCGGTCATATCTTTCTCCATGAGGTTCGAGTGCTGGGGCAGCGGCTGTGGCTGTGGTGAGACGTATTCGCGCGCCACGGTCATGATATGGCATGTGCTCGCATGGCCGGAAAGCACGTGGTCGAAACGGTGAGCGGCAAGGTCGAGGGAACGGCGCGCAACGCTCACGTCGGGTTTCTGGGCATTCCCTACGCCAGACCGCCCGTGGGGCAGCGTCGGTTTCGTGCGCCGGAAGCGCCGGAGCCGTGGAGCGGCGTGCGCAACGCAGCGGCGTATGGGAGCTCGGCGCTTCAAGGTTGGGCGTTCGTGCCAGGCGTCGTGCCGGACGGGCCGCAGAGTGAAGATTGCCTGTACTTGAACGTATTCATGCCGAGCGCCGCTGGGAGCCGCAAGCGACCCGTGATGGTCTGGATCCACGGCGGCGCGTTCACGATCGGCTCGGCGAGCCAGCCGCTCTACGACGGCGGAGCGCTGGCGGAAGCGGGCGACGTGGTGGTGGTGACGCTGAACTATCGCGTGGGTGCGCTCGGGTTTCTGTCGCTGGGTGCTCCTGGCCGAGCGTCAGGCCGCGCGGCGAACGTGGGACTGCTCGACCAGCTCGCGGCGCTCGAGTGGGTGCAGGCGAACATCGCCGCGTTCGGCGGCGACGCACAGAACGTGACTGTGTTCGGCGAGTCCGCCGGGGGCACGTCGGTGTGCGCGTGGCTTGCCAGCCCACGCTCGCACGGCTTGTTTGCGCGCGCGATTGCACAGAGCCCGTCCGCGCCGCTCGAGCTAGCCAGCGAGGAACAGGCCGACCAGACGACGCGCGTATTCCTCGCTGCGCTGGGCCTCTCCTCCGAACGCCTCGACGAGCTGGACCGGCTGCCGGTGGAAGCGCTCGTGCGCGCGCAACGCGAAGTGGAGAAGGACAACGAGCTGTGGCACTTCTACCCCGTGTTCGACCCCGCGCTTTGGTCGGAGCAGCCAGCGAGCGTGCTCGCGAGCGGAGAGGGCGCACGGGTCCCGCTCGTGATCGGCTTCAATCGCGACGAATGGAACTTGTTCGAGATCATGAACGCTGCAGAGTGGAGCAAGCCGCTCGACGTGTCAGCCGCCCTGCAGCGGCTGGAACGGAGATTGGTGCCGAGCGCTGCCGGATGCGCAGCGGAGCTCCTCGAGGCGTACCGCGCGTCACGCGCGGCGCTGGGGTTGCCTCACGACAATCGCGCACTGGTGCGTGCCATCGAGGGCGACCAGCGCTTCGGCATACCCACTCTTCGCTTCGCGGAGCTCTACGCGGCGCGCGGCGTGCCCACGTTCGTCTATCGCTTCACGTACTCGTCGCCGGCGCTGCGCGGGGCGCTCGGGGCATGTCACGCGCTGGAGCTGCCGTTCGTTTTCGGCAACCTGAGCGCGCCGGATCAGGATCGGTTCGCGGGCACGGGACCTGCCGTGGAGCTGCTCAGTCAGCGCATGCAAGGCGCGTGGCTCGCGTGCGCCGAGCGCGGTGAGCCGAGTCACGCCGGCTTGCCCGCCTGGCCTGGCTACGATGAACGCCGCGCGACGCTCGTCTTCGACACGGAGTGTGAGATCGCGGCAGCGCCGTTCGACGCCGAACGCCGCGCCTGGGACGGCGTGTTCTGATTGGAGAAAAAGACGAGCGCAATCGACTATTTGCCGATCCGCAGCCGTCGCTTCACGACGCCGATCAGCGCGCTCCGTTCGCTCGGCTCGATGCCGCCGGTCAAGAGCAGACAGCCCGCGTAGGCGAGCAGCGCCGCCGGCGCGGCGACGAACGAGCTGAAGCTGGAGAGAGCGCGCGCGACGGCGGCCATCGCCACACCGGCCAGCGCCGCGAGCGCGAGCCTCCGGAGCAACGCGCGTTCGAAGATGCCCTTCGGAACCAGGTACAAGGCGCCGCTCAGCATGAGTACTTCGCTGATCACCGCGGCGATGCACACGCCCAGACCGCCGTTGCCATGGCGAGCTTGGAAATAACTCACGAACAGCGGATCGAGCGCGAGGCTGATGGCGACACAACCGAGCTGGAGCACGGCCCATGCGCGCTCGCGCCCTGCCGCGGTGAGGCACGTGCCGAGCGGCATGCTGAAGTAGACCAGGAACAAAAATACGGACAGCACGCGCAAGTTGTCTTCTGCGGGCGCAAACGACTCGCGGCTGAAAATGCGCACGCCCACGTCGGGGAAGAGCCCGCAACACAGCGCGATCGGCACGACCAGGAGCGTGGTGGTGACGAAGGCTCCGCGCGCCGTACGCGCGTACTCGGCTCGGTCCTCGGCGTACAGGCGACACAGCGTCGGGTACAGCGCTCCGATCAGCGCTCCGGCGGGATACACCAGCACGCCGATCAGCTTGCGCGCGGCGGCGTGCCAGCCGATGGCTTCCTCCGATGCGAGCTTCGACAGGAATACGGCATCGACGTTGGGCTGCAGCGCGAGCGCGATGCCGAAGCCGAGGAACGGCGTGCCACGCCGCACGAGCTCGCGCACCGTGCCCTTCTGCACTCGCAGCTTCGGCACTCCGAAACGGCCGAGCGCAGCGAGCGTCACGACGAGGCCGAGTGCCGCGCACACGGCCTGCGCGATGAGCACGTGTTTCAAGCGGGCGCCGAGCCAGAGTAACGGCACGACCACGGCCGTGATCAGGAGCTGGTACGCGACGTAGCTGGCTGCGGCAAAGTCGGTGCGTTCATAGCCGCGCAGAATGTCCTGTCCGGCCAGCGTGAGAGTTCCGAACAGCGAGCCGAGCGTCGCCAAGAGCAGCACCGTGAGAAAGGACGTCGGGTAGCCGAGCGCGAAGGCGAGGAGTGCAAGGGCGGCGGCGACGAGCAGCGCCGCGCCGGTGCGAAACAGCAGACTCGAGCCGAGCAACTCGCCGGCGCGGCTCCGTTCGGTGGCGACGCGGCCAGTGAGCACCGCGCCCTGACCCCACTCGACGAACAAGAAGCCGAACCCCACGAACGTGGATGCGAGGTACAGCTCGCCGAACTCGGCGGGGCCCAGATAGCGGCCCATGAGCGCGTTGAGCAGCACCGAGAGCGGCGTGACGATGGCCTGCGCGAGCACCAAAAACGCGGTGTTCCGCAGGACCAGCCGCTGATTGTGCGCGGGCGAAGAGCTTTCGCTCGCGTCACTCACGGGGCGGGCCGAAGCTCGGCGGTCGACTGAAGCGGGCGGCAGCATCCACGCACCGCTGCAGCGTCTCTGCCAGCCCTGCGACGTTCGGCTCGAGCGAGAGCTCGTCGTGGTTGCCCGGGATGCGGTGCGTTTCGACGCCGCCTTCGACCAGATCCGCCCAACCGAGCTCGTCGCCGACGTGGCAGAGCAGCGGCTGAACCTCTTCGGCGCGAAATATCGTGAGCGTTCCGCGGTAACGGCGCGGAATGTAGCGGCTGGCAGCGCGAAAGAAGGCGGTAGTCAGCCAGAAATCGCGAAGCGCGAGTGGAACGAGGTTTCCGCGCGTGAGATGGTAGCGAATACGCGCGTCCCGGCTGATCGCCAGTGCATCGCGGCTCAAGCGCGCGCGCGCGCGCTGCGCCAGGTAGCGTGCGCCTTGCTGTACGACCCCGCGTTTGAGCTGCGCGACGCGCTCCGCGCTGGTCTCGATGGTCGGGCAATACGTGTCGATCAGCGCGCAGAGCGCGACGCGCTCACCGGCGCTCACGAGCTGACGTGCCATTTCGTAGGCCACGATGCCGCCGCCGCAGTAGCCGCTCAAGAAGTACGGCCCGTGCGGCTGAACCTCGCGCAAATCGTGCAGATAGGCGGCCGCCATCTCTTCGATGGTCTCGCACGGTGCACCCCGGCCGTCCGCGCCGCGCGCCTTGAACGCGTAAAAGGGACGATCTTTGCGCAGGTGCCGCGCGATGCCGGGCATGTTCAGCACGTTGCCGCCGGCGCCGTGCACGCAGAACAGCGGTTCGCCGGCTCCGGCGGCTTGTACGACGACCAGATGCGCGAAGCTGCGCTCCGAAGCGGGCGCGCCGCGCCTTTGAGCGCGGATCTGCCGGGCGAGCGCGCCGATGGTCGGGCTCTGAACGAACGCCGACAACGAGAGCGCTGCGCCCAGCTCGTTCTCGATGCGCGCGAACAGCCGCACCGCGAGCAGCGAGTGACCGCCGGAGTCGAAGAAATTGTCATGAACGCCCGCGCGCCCCCGGTGCAGCACGTCGCACCAGATCGTCGCCAGCGCGGACTCCAGCGCGTCGCGCGGTGCTCGCGAGACGGAGGACGCCTCGCTGCCGGCGCCTGGCGGAGGCAGCGCTGCGCGATCGATCTTGCCGTTCGGTGTTTGCGGCAAGCCGGGCAAACGCACGAAGTGCGACGGCACCATGTACTCGGGGAGAGTCTGCTGGAGCGCCGCGCGGAGCGTCAACGGCTCGGTTGCAGACGCGGCCACGTAGTAGGCCACGAGACGCACGTCGCCTGGCCGATCCTGACGCGCGATGACCACGGCGTCTTGCACGCCGGCAAGTTCCTTTAGCGCGGATTCGATCTCGCCGGGTTCGATCCGATAGCCGCGGATCTTCAGCTGCTGATCGAGCCGTCCGAGGCAGTAGAAGTTGCCGCCTTTGCGCAATGAGCCGCGATCACCGGTGCCATACATGCGCGCGCCCGGATCGGTCACGAACGGATCGGGTGAGAACCGCTCCACGGTCAAGTCCGCGCGTCCGAAGTAGCCGTTCGCGACGCCCGCGCCGGCGATGTAGATCTCGCCGGGGACGCCGAGCGGCACCAGCTCACGCCGCTCGTCCAGGATGTAGACGCGCGTGCCGTCGATTGGTTTTCCGATGGAGACCGGTCCCGAGCCGCGCTCGACGCGATGCGCGGTCGACCAGATCGTGGTCTCGGTCGGTCCATACATGTTCCAGACGCGCGCGGCGCGATCGAGCAGCGCCTCGGCCAGCTCGCGATCCATGGCCTCGCCGCCGCAGAGCACCGTCAGCGCGCCATGACCCTGAAAACCGGCTTCGAGCAGCAGCCGCCAGGTCGAGGGCGTGGCTTGTACGATGCTCGGCGCCGTCCGCTCGATGAGCTCGCGCAGACGCCTGCCGTCCGCGGTCACGTCGCTGCTCGCGATGTGGAGGCACGCGCCGGCCACGAGTGGCAGGAACAGCTCGAGCCCGGCGATGTCGAAGGCCAGCGTCGTGATCGCGAGCAGGCGATCGTGCGGACCGATGCCCGGCGCGTGCGCCATCGACTGCAAGAAATTGGTGAGCGCTCCGTGGGAGATTTCCACGCCTTTCGGCTGTCCCGTCGAGCCGGACGTATAAAGGACGTAAGCCGGCGCTCCTGGATCGGACGCGGCGTTCGGCGTCAGCGCTGCCAGCGACTCGCCCTCGCGCTCTGCGTCGAGATCGATCGCGCGCCCTGCGTAGCCGGCGGGCAGCGAAGCACGCAGCGCGCGCTCGGTGAGCAAGATCTCGGGTTTGCAGTCCGCGAGCACGAACTCACGGCGCGCTGGCGGATACAGCGGATCGAGCGGCACGTAAGCGGCGCCGCTCTTGAGCACCGCGAGCAGCGCCGTCAGCATGTCGCGCGACCGACCGACGTAGATCGCAACCCGCGCGCCGGGACCAGCGCCGGCCTGCGCGAGCTCGTTCGCGAGCACGCTGGAGCGCCGGTCGAGCTCGCCATAACTGAACGAGCCGCTGGCGTCGGCCACCGCCTGAACTTCTGGACGCTGCGCGGCCTGTGCGGCGAAGAGCTGATGCACCGGCGCGTAGCGCGGCTGCTCCGGGCGAGCGCTGGCTCTGCCCAGGAGCACGATTTCAGCGCGCTCCTGGGCGCTGAGCAGCGGGATCCTGGCGAGCTCGCCGTCCGGCTCCGAGACCACGCTCGAGAGGATCGCCGCGTAGTGCTCGAGCAGCCGCTCGATCGTCGCGCCCTCGAACAGATCCGTGCGGTATTCGACCGCCGCGGTCCTGCCGAATGCCGTATCCATGACGAGCAAGCTGAGATCGAACTGCGCCGCACCACGCGATAGAAACACGGGTTCGAAGCTCAGCGTCTCGCTGCGGCCCGCCGGCATCGGCGTGTTCTGGTAGTCGAACATGACGTCGACCAGCGGTGAGCGCCCGGGGAGCCGCTCCAGGTTCAGCTCCGAAACGAGGCGTTCGAACGGCAGATCCTGATGTGCGTGCGCCTCGAGCGACACGTCGCGCACACGCGCGAGTAGCTCGCGAAACGACCAGCTTGGCTCGGCCGAAAGGCGGAGCGCCAGCGTGTTCACGAGCGTCCCAATCAGCGGCTCGGACGCCAGGCGGTGCCGGCCGGCGATCGGCACGCCGATCACGACGTCCCACTGATTCGTATAGCGGTGGAGCAATAGCTCGAACGCCGCGAGCATCACCATGAAGGGCGTGACGCCTTGCTCTGTCGCGAGCGCGTGCACCGCGTCGAGCAGCTCCGCGGACAGGGACAGGGGCAGGAGCGCTCCGCGCGAGGAGCGGACGGCACTGCGCGGATGATCCGTCGGCAATTCCAGGACGGGCGCGCCGTCGAGCTGCTTCAGCCAGTAGGCGAGCTGCGCGTTTTGCTCGGCTTCGCCGAACGCTAGCCGCTGCCAGTGCGCGAAATCGACGTATCCGGGCCCGTCCGGCGGCGGGCTCGGGGAGGCGCCGTTTCGAAACAGGTCATAGAGCTGAATGAGCTCGTGGAACAGGATGCCGATCGACCAGGCATCGGTGATCAGATGGTGTAGACACACCGCCAGCACGTGCCGATCGCGGCCGATCCGGTAGAGCGCGACGCGCAGGAGCACGTCGGACGCGATCTCGAACGGGGCGCTCGCCAGCGCGCAGGCGCGAGCCAGGGC
>DATDJP010000177.1:0-29255 GCA_036520475.1 Polyangiaceae bacterium
CGCCGCGCCGACCCCGCCGAGGCCCTGGACAGCGACGACGTGATCGCCATGGAGCAGCCTCACCTGCTCGAGTTCATTCACGAGCACATCGACGCCACCCTGGAGTCCCACGCGGACGAGATCGACGTGGACGACGTGCACGCCGCGTATCGGCTGGTGCTGGTCGAGATCCTGGCGCTCTCGTACGCCGTGCAGCGGCCCGCCGGTTATCCTGTGGCAAAGACCGAGCTTCTGGCGTAGCTCCACCGCGCGTCACACACGGAGGCGCGTGCGCGACACTTACGCATGCGACACCGTGTTCTGCGCTCCCACACCTGCTACTCGCTTTCCGATTCCCAGTTGCAGACTGCCGACAATCGTACAGAATTGTCCAACGGCGATGCTTGCTGGAACGGGAGTACCAGTGAACATGCGTCTGTATCGGGAGGTCTTTGACTATGTCGTCGCGGCTTAATCTTATGTTTCGGCGCGCTGCGCAGTTCAGCGCGGGCGCACTCGCTCTGTCGAGCATCGTCACTGCTTGTGGGGATGACGATGGTTCGGAGTTCGAAGACGGGGTCGGTGGCAGCTCTGCAGCCGGCGGAACCATCAACGGCAGTGGCGGAACCATCCACAGCAGCGGCGGCACCATCAATCGGCCCGACGGCGGCGGCGGTTCGTCCGCGAGCGGCGGTGCCGGCGGCGCGTGCGGCAGCGCGAAAGCGGAAGCGACGCGTCAGCCCGTGTTTCTGGCGTTCGCGTTCGACGTCTCCGCGAGCATGGGAAGCACCCTCGAGCCGTACTATCGGAAGGATCTGAAGTGGGATCCGGTACGCGCGGCCGCCCAATTGTTTTTCAACGATTCGGCGTCGGCGGGCCTGAATGCATCGATGACGTTCTTCCCGGGCGACAACTCCCTCACCTGGTGCACGGACAGCCCATACCGAACGCCGAACGTGCCCATGACCGCGCTTCCGTCCACCGCGTTCGCGACGGCGCTCAACAACGTGGAGCCGCAATTGCGAAATCGCACCGCGACGCCGACCTTGGGCGTGATGACCGGTGTGATCGCGTACGTGAACAGCCAGCGTGCGGCGCGCCCGGGCCAATACGCAATCGTGCTCGTGACGGATGGCTATCCGCAGCGTTGCCCCGAACTATACGATCCGATTCCGCCGGTGGTCACCGCGGCGCGGAACGCGCGTACCGCCGGAACGCGCACGTACGTGATCGGCGTGCGGAACCCGCCAATTGGCGAAGCGCCGACTTCGCTCGACAATCTGAATCAGATAGCCTTGGCGGGCGGCACGAACGCCAACCAAGGTGGGAACGCGGCGTACTTGATCGCGACCAGCGCGACGGACGCGAACGCGACGGTTCAGGCCTTCAGAACGGCGGTCAACGAGATCCGCGGCCAGGCCGTCTCCTGCAACCTGCGCATTCCTGCTGCGCCCCCCGGCAAGACCTTCGACAAGAGGAACGTCCGCGTGCTGTATGGGACCGGTACGGCTCCCGGGACGGCTCTGACGTACGACCAAACCTGCGCCCCGGCGAGCGCAAACGCCTGGCAGTACAACAACCCGACAACCCCGACAGAGATCGTGCTGTGCCCGAGCACGTGCAGGACGGTGCAGGCAAATCCTCAGGCGAGGATCGACGTCGAGTTCACGTGCACGCCGGAGATCGAGCCGCCGCCCGAATGAGCCTACTGAGACGCACGCGGCGCCTATAACGCACCGTCCCTTGGCGTCTGCGCGCTTCTCGGACATCATTGCTGAACGGGAGAGGTGCGTATGGCGACAGGACTGACTCGGCTCGGCCGCGTATTGCGTCCAGCACTGGCGGTAGGCATGGGTGCGTTCGGGCTGTCCAGCATCGTCGCGGCATGCGGCGGCTCGGACGACGATAGCGGGTTCGATCCGCGCAATCCCGGCACGGGCGGGAGCGCCGCGGGCACAGGAACGGGCGGCACCATCCTCGGTTCCGGTGGCACGATCAACAGCGGAGACGGCTCTGCGGCTTCCGGCGGCTCCGGAGGCTTGTCGCCCGACGCCGCATGCGCGGTCGGCAGTCAGGAAGCGACGCTCGAGCCCGTGGCACTGTTCGTCATGCTCGATACGTCGGGGAGCATGGTGCAGAACGGCAGTCAGAAGTGGAACAACGCCAAGCAAGGCATTCGCGACTTCGTCAACTCGCCGACTGCGGCAGGCCTGAAAGTGGCGCTCACGTACTTCCCGAAGAACAACGACAATGACAACGTGTGCGACGGCGGTGATTACGACCTGGCCGACATCACCGGCGCCACTGGCGTTCCCATGGGCCTGTTGCCGGGCCACGCGACCGCGATCGTCAACTCGATCAATGCGAGAGGCACGACGAACAGAGGCACGCCCACGGAAAGCGCGCTCAACGGCATTCGTCGCTACTGCACGCAGTACATCGCACAGAATCCGACGGAACGTTGCGTGGGCGTGCTCGTTACCGACGGCGAGCCGCGCGGCTGCAGCACCGACATCACGGTGCTGGGCAACGCCGCAGGCGCCAGCTTCACCGGCAATCCCAGCGTGCCCATTTACGTGATGGGCATGACCGGAGCGGTGTTCGGCACCCTGAATACGCTCGCGAACCGGGGTGGGACGCAGCAGGCCATCAACGTCAACGACGGCGGCTCCAACGCGTTCTTGCAGGCCCTGAATACGATCCGCGGCCAGGTCGTCAGCTGCGACTTCCCGGTCCCGACGGGAAACAACGTCGACTTCAACCGAGTGAACGTGCAACTCACGACCTCGAGCGGCACGGTCGCGCTGGGGAAGATCACCCCGGGGGCGCCGTGCGTCGCGCGCGCGTGGCACTACGATCGGGAACCTAACCCGCAGCGCATCGTGCTCTGTCCCGACGCCTGTCGCACCGCACAGGCAGACTCAGCGAGCCGCATCGACGTGATCCTCGGGTGTATGAGCGAGCCGCCGCCGCTGGTGGAATGAAACCCGGGGACGCGGCGATGTAGGTCAAACTCGCACCCCGTCTACCTGCCGCGTGAATACATCCGACACGAGCTTCACGCGCTCGATGCCGCGAGGGCCGCAAAGTTTCAGGAATTCTGCGCCGGGATCGCGGCACTTGCGCTATCTAGCGCTTGCCCACTTCGGCATTCCCCGGGATCTGGACTCGGTCCATCACGTCCTTTCGCCGCCCTGGCAAGAAGGCGTTTTGCCGACTGAATGAGCTCTTTAACCCATGTTGCTTTCGGTAGACGCGCACATCCCTTTTCCCATTGGCTTGGTATTTCGCACGTACAGGGATGACTTGCTCAACCTGGTCGAGTTCATGCCCACCATCCGGCGCGTCGAGATTCGTTCGCGCGAGGAACACGGGCCGATCGTGAAGATGGTGAACGTCTGGTTCGGCGGCAGCGAAATTCCCGCGCCCGCGCGCGTCGTGATGACCGATTCTTTGTTGTCCTGGACGGAGCACGCCGACTGGAATGAAGGGGACTTCACGTGTGATTGGCGCATCGAAACTCACTCGTTCCGCGAAGCGGTCGAATGCCGTGGCAAGAATCGCTTCATCGCGGACGGCGCCACCACGCAGCTCGAGATTCGGGGGGATCTGTTGATTGACGCGTCCAAGATCCGCGGTGTCCCCAAGCTACTCGGCAAGAGTCTGGGTAAGACGGTATCCGACTTGCTGGTCAAGAAGATTACTCCCAACCTCATTGAAGCGACGGACGGTCTCAGACGATACTTGGAGCGAAAGCAAAAGGTGTGATCCGGGTTCGCGTATTGTACTTTGCTGCTGTGCGCGAGCTCATGGGGGTCACTGAAGAGAACCTCGAGCTCCCCGGCACTGTCATGCGCGTCGCAGATGTGATTCCACACCTCGAAGCGATCCGTCCGCATCTGAAGGGCCGTTTTCAGAGCGTGCGAATAGCGGTCAACGAGACGTTTGCATCAGACGCCGAGCCCCTGCAGGACGGCGACGTCGTCGCGCTGATCCCGCCGGTGGCGGGCGGCTGAGCGCGTGCTGGCCAGCGAGCTCCGTCCAAAGGTCTCTCGCGACGCACTCCCGAGCATAGAGCTGTTCGGTCAAACACTGGCCCCCAGCGCTGCGAAGCACCGCGCGCTACGCCAGCTCCACGAACACTTCAGCGAGCTCGATCCAGAGGCCACGCTGGCCGTGCGCGTCGAGAGCATCGAACAGCTGGGAAAGTGGCTGCGGCAGACCGGCAAAGCTCCGGCTCCGCCGGACGCGGAGCCGGGCGATCGACCGCAGATCGTACGCCTGCGGCTGCTGGTGCGAGCGCTGGATTCGTTCCCCGCTTGCCAGCGCGTGCTGGCGAAGCTCCTGCGCAACACGCTGCAGCAGACCAAAGGCGTGTACTTGCTCGCACGGCTCGGGCTGCCAGGCGACCGCGGCTTCCTCGGGGAAACAGTCGACCGCCTGTCGCGCGGCTTTCTTCCAGAGCCCGAAGACGAGCACGACCTGGCACAGCTCATCGCGCGGTTGTTTCCCAAGCAGCGAGACCTCGAATGGCTATTGGCCGTGCCGGAGCCAATACTCGTCCGGGCCGTCGAGCTCTTGCGCGATCCCGAGGGCCTCGGACTGAGCACGTGGCTGCCATTGCGCGAGGCTGCTTGCGACGCGCTCAGCCTGCTCGCCACGCGTATTTCAGCGTCGGGCCTGTCGGAAGCGCTGCGCGTGCGCAGCCCGGCCTGCACGGTCCGCCGCTCGCCGTTTTACGAGCTGGCGCGCGCCACGGATGCCTTGATCGAGCTCATCGGCCGTGGGGATACCGAGCCAGTGCGCGACCGCGCCGAGGCGTGCAAGAGCCTCGTGCACCGCTGCCAGGAGACCTGCGCTACCGTAGTGCAGAACCTCGAGGAGTACGGCGTGAGCGTGGACGTCGTTTATCGCCTCGAGCTGATCGGCGCGAGCCTGCGCCGCTATGAGTCAATCCTGGAGCAGCTCGTGTGCGAGGAGCCGCGCCTGCAACATCTGGGTGCACGCCGCCAGCTCGTCATGCTGCTCGACGCGCGCCGGCGCGACCGCGACATCATCGACATCACCCGCACGAACCTGCACCTTCTGGCGCGCAAGATCATCGAGCGCGCGGGGCACACCGGCGAGCACTACATCACGGAGACGCGGACCGAGTACGTAATGATGTGGTTCTCCGCGGCCGGCGGCGGCTTTCTGACAGGCGGCACCACGGCGGTGAAGTTCATGGTCGGCTGGGGGCACTTCGCGCCGTTCGTGGAAGGCCTGCTCGCGTCCTTCAACTATGCCGGCACCTTCCTGTTGATGCAGCTCCTGGGTTTCACGCTCGCCACGAAGCAACCCTCCATGATCGCCGCCGCGCTGGCCGGAACCTTGCGGGACTCGGCAGGGCAGCAGGAGCTCGGACCGCTCGTCAAGATCATCGCGCGCATCACGCGCTCGCAGGTCGCCGCCGCCGCAGGCAACATCGGCATCGTCATTCCGTCCGCGATCGCGATCGACTACGCGTTCCGCCATTTCTACGGCCGACCCTTCCTCGACGAAGAGACGGCCCAATACGTACTCAGCTCACACAACCCGCTCGACAGCGGGACGATCTTCTTTGCCGCCCTCACCGGCGTGCTCTTGTGGGCTTCCAGCGTGGGCGCCGGATGGCTCGAGAACTGGGCCGTCTATCGCCGGCTGCCGGAGGCCATCGCCGAGCACCGCATCGGGCGCTTCATCGGCCGCCGCACGACCCGCTGGGCGTCTCGCGTGTTATCCCGAAACATCTCGGGCATCGGCGGCAACGTCACGATCGGCTTTCTCCTGGGCATGACCCCGGCGTTGGGCAAGTTCTTCGGCGTGCCGCTCGAGGTCCGGCACGTGACGCTCTCTACGGGCAGCCTCGCGTTCGCCGTGCGCAGTCTTGGTCCTGAAGCGCTTCTTTCATCGGCGTTTCTGGGCGCAGCCGCCGGCATTCTCGTGATTGCCTGCATGAATTTCGGCGTCAGCTTCGTGCTCGCTCTCACCGTCGCGCTGCGCGCACGCGGGGCGGACCGTTCGGATCGGGTTCGCTTGTTGAGGTCCGTGGTGGCGACCTTCAGTCGCTCGCCGATGCAGTTCTTCTTCCCGCCGAAAGCGGACGCCACGGTGCCCGTGCACGGGCCGGTCTCCGTGCGCCCCAAACCACACTGACGAACTAAGTTCGGCCGGCTGCCAGCGGCGATCCATCGAGGCGCGCGAGCAAGTCCGCCACATCGGCGTAAATCGCGACCGCGCCAGCCAGGTCCGCGTCGTTCCATCCGCCCGACCGAACCGCGATGCACGGCACCCCTGCGCGCTTCGATGCGGTCACGTCGTAGGGCGTATCTCCGAGCATCACGAGCTCGCCCGCGCGTTTGCCAGAGCGCTCGATGGCCGCTTCGATGATGTCCGGCGCCGGTTTCGATTCGTCCGCGTCGCCAGACGAGGTTTTCTCGTCGATCAGGTCCTGGATCTCCGCCTGGCGGAGCAGCGGCTCGAGCTCTTCGGGGCCGGCGGACGTGGCGATCACCAGCACCAGATCGCGGCGCCTGAGCGCCTCGAGCAACTCACGGACCTTCGGAAACGGGCGGAGCTTGGGCAGGTAGCTCTGCAAGAACAAGGCGCGCCGGCGCCCTGCGATCTGCTCTCCGAGCTTGGACTCCGAGTCGATGCCCGTCAGCTTCGGCATCAGGCGGTCTCCGCCCATGCCGATCAGCCGGCGCACGTCCTCGAACTTCACCACCTTGCCGAACTCGGCGAACGCCTCGACCCAGGCCTGTGCGTGGGCATCGTTGCTGTCGATCAGAGTCCCATCGATGTCCAGCAGTACGCCGCGCAACTCAGCCATGCGACAGAACCTAAGGACGGCGCTCTCTCGGCGCAAACCACTCTGGTCATGGCGGAACGCGCTGACTATGCTCCGGCCCCGCAACGTGACCTCCACCTACCGGATCGGTGTCGACGAAAACGGGCTGGGCGCACGTCTCGGCCCGCTCGTGGTCACAGCGGTGCTGGCGCGCGTCGATGCAGCCGGCCAGGTGACGTTGAAACGCAAACTGCCCAAACGCGTCCGTCAGGATCTGGACGACTCGAAGGCGCTCGTCTCGCACAAGGACTTCAGCTTGGGCGAGGCGTGGGCCCGCGCGCTCTGCCCTGCCGAGCTCGGAAGGCCGAGTCAGCTGCTGGAACGCATCAGCCTCGAGGACGCCGGGACGCTGCAGAAGCCCTGTCCGCAGCACGTCACGTCGCAGTGCTGGTCTCAGCGCGGCGAAGCGTTCATGGCTGGCGATGACGTCGTGCAACGCTTGCGCACACACCTGGCCTTCCTGGCCGCCCGCGGCGTTCAGATCGTGGAGGTGCGCAGCAGCATCGTCTGCACGAAGCGCTTGAACGAAGCGCGCGAGCGCGGCCACAACCGTTTCGTTTCGGATCTGCACGCGATGGAGCGGCTCGTGCTGGCGCTGCGAAAGACGGCGGCCACCGACGTGCATGCCGTTTGCGGCAAGGTTGGAGGCATGGGGGAATACTCCAAGTTTTTCGGCCCGCTCAGCGGATACCTGCACGCCATCATGAGTCAGGGACGAGAACAGAGCTCGTATCGCTTCCCCGGGATCGGCGAGCTTCACTTCGTGCGCGACGCCGACGCGAAGGATCCGCTGGTCATGCTCGCCTCCCTGGTCGGAAAGTACGTGCGCGAGCTGTTGATGGAGCGGGTCGCGCGCTACTACCTGCGAGCGTCCGACGAAAACTCGCGACCGAGCGGCTATCACGACCCGCACACGGCGCGCTTCGTGCAGGCCACCGCGCTGCTTCGCAGCAACCGGCGCGTGCCCGAAGGCTGTTTCGAACGAGCCCGCGACCTCGGCCCTGCCCCATGACTACAGGAGGGCAGCTCAGCGAACGCATCCTCAAAGGTCCGCTCGCATTCGAAGTCGCGCGCTTCGGCGGTCCGCTCGCGCTCGGCATGGGCCTGCAGACGACGTTCAACCTGGTCGACGCGTACCTGATTGGGCGCCTACCCCCGGAGGTGGCAGGACCTGCCCTCGGCGCGATCGGAATTTGCGATCAGCTCGCCGCGCTGGGCACCATCGTCAGCTACGGCTTGAGCGTCGCCACCGGCGCGATCATCAGCCGCAAATACGGAGAGGGCGACATCGACAACGTCAAGACGGTCGCCTGGCAGTCGCTGCTCATGGTGCTCGCGCTGAGCGGCGCCTTCGGCGTGCTCGGCGTGTTCGGCGCCGACACGCTCATGCGTGACGTCGTCGGCGCCAAAGGTCAGGTCGCGGCGCTCGGCGCGCGCTACTTGAGCGTGATGATCGGCGGTAGCTTGACGATCTTCCTGCTCTTGCACCTGACGACGCTGCAGCGCGCGCTCGGCAGCAGTAAGACACCCGTGACGATCTTGATCGCGGCCAATGCCATCAACCTGTTCTTGGCGGTGCTCTTCGTATTCGGTCCAGGCGAAGCGCCGCCGATCGTGAGCTGGGGGCCGCCCATCGCCGAAAAACTCGGCATCCCGCGCCTCGAGTTGATGGGCGCGGCGTGGGCCACGCTGATCGCGCGGCTGGTCGTGCTCGTGCCGCTGATCCTGATCGTCGTGCGCCGCTTCGGTCTGTTCCGGCGCGCTTCGCGCGCGCGACCGGATCGCGACATCATGCGCGCGATCTGGCACATCGGCTGGCCTTCGAGCACGCAGCTGGTGGTGCGCATCGTGGCCATGCTCGTGATCCATTCCGTGGTGGCGCGGGCGTATACGACCGCGCAAAGTCAGGCGGCCACCACGGCGCTCGGGATCGTGTTTCGCCTGGAGACGATGGCGCTGTTCATCGGCCTCGGCTGGGGTAGCGCGGCGCAGACCTTCGTGGGCCAAAACCTGGGAGCGGCCAATCCGCTGCGCGCCAAGGCCAGCGGCTGGTACGCCGCGTTGTTCAACGCGGCCATGATGGCCCTCCTGGCGCTCGCTTATCAGCTCTGGTCGAAACAGATCATCGGCTTCTTCGATCCCAACCCCGAAGTCGTCGCGATCGGCCAAAGTTACGTGCACTGGGTGGCCTTCAGCTACATCGGCCTCGGGATTGCGATCGTGCTGGGTGCGGCCATCCAGGGCGCAGGCGCGACGCGTCAAACGCTGCTCCTCGACTCGCTCGTGGTGTTCGCGTTCCAGCTGCCCGCTTGCTGGCTCGTGGTGTTCGTGTTCGGGCGCAGCTACGAGCGCTTGTGGCAGGTGGTGGCTCTGACCTACGTCGCGTTCGCGACGGTGTACTGGCTCAGTTATCGCCGCGGCACGTTCCTGCGTACCGTCCTCGTCTGAGCGCGGCTCGAGCCTCGCTGACGAGGCGCTCCAATGCCTTTCCGCGAGCGGCCAGCGCTGTTAGACGTGGCTCCGCATGTTCCCCATCCTGCATCACTACGAGATCTCGCCGTTCTCACGAAAAGTGCGCAGCATCCTCGCGTGCAAGCGCATCGCGTATCACGCGGTCCGCGCTCCGGCCGTGATGCCGAAGCCGGACCTGGTCGCGCTCACGGGCGGCTACCGGCGCGTGCCGATCTTGCAGATCGGAAACCACGTGTACTGCGACACGGCGCTGATCGCGCGCGTGCTCGAGCGCATCGAGCCCTCTCCCACGCTGTACCCGACGCCAGCCGCGGAGATCATCGCGGAATGGGCGGACAGCGCGCTGTTCGCTGCAGCGACGCCGATCGCCTTTCGGACCACGCGGCCCGAGGCGCTGGGGGCCACACTCTTGCCCGAAGAGCTCGGCAAAATGCTCGAGGATCGCGCCGCGCTGAACGCCGACTCTCGGCGACCGTTCCTGGGCATGAGGGCGGCGCACAGCCACCTGAGCGTGTACTTGCCGCGCATCGAGTCGCTGCTGTCGCGGAGCGACTACCTGTGCGGCGACGCGCCATGCATCGCCGATTTCTCCGTCTACCATTGCCTCTGGTTCCTGAACACGCTCGCGCCCGAAACGCTCGCCCCCTACGAGGTCGCGACGCGGTTCGTGGCACGCATGGACGCAATTCCAGAAGTGACGCCCGAGCTGCTCCCGAGCAGCGAGGCGCTCGAAATCTGCCGGCGCGCGGGCCACCGGGAAGGCCCCGTTTCCGGACAATTCGCGTCGGCCGCGCCCGCTCCAAACAGCTCAGACCCCGGCTCGGCGCGTGAGCTCAGTATCGGGCAGCGTGTCGTCGTCCGCGCCCTCGACTACGGGCGCGATCCAGTCGAAGGAGAGTTCGCCTCCGCCACGGCGCACGATCTCGCGATCCGGCGCGAGGACCCACGCGCCGGCACGGTAATCGTGCACTTCCCGCGCGTGGGCTACGAGGTGCGGACACAGTGACCGAGCGCCTGTCGCGCGCGGCGCTGGTCGCGTGTGCGTTGCTGCCCAGCGCCGCCTGCGCGCTCATTACGCCGAACGCGGCCCCACCCGCGACGAAGCAGCCTCTGCCCGCGGGTGCCAGGGCCGCTGCGTCGGCAGCACCTGCCGCTCGGCTCGGTCTTCCGAGCACCAGCGCTTCGGCCGATGGGGGTGCTCCCCCCGTCGACTCCGACGCAGGCACGGCGCCCGAAGCAGCAGCGGACGCCGCCCCGCCCGTAGAGCTCAGCGGCCCATTCCAGGACGACCCGCCGGCCACGCTGCTCGGCGGCCGCGCACCAGCGATGCGCTACGGCAACCTGTCCCCCGGGGCGTGTCGCGGTGAGCTGCGAAAACGCAGCATTGCGACGCGCCCGCCCGGCGCGGTGACCCCCGGCGTGGCGACACCCCTGCGTATCGCAGGCCCGCTGCGCGGCGTTTCCTTCGTGGCGCCCGGCCGAAGGAGCATTTACGGAGTGCTGGACTGCCGCTTGCTGCTCGTGCTCGATGACCTGTCGGACGTGCTCGCGCGCCACGACGTCAGCGCAGTGTTGGTAGACAACTTCTATCGGCGCCGCGCTCGGTTGCCGGGACGGAAGAGCCGCAGCCAGCATGCTTACGGCCTGGCTGCGGACGTGTATGGCTTCAAGCTGCGCGATGGACGGGAGCTGATCGTCGAGCGCGACTGGCACGGGCAGCTGGGCGAGCCCTCGTGCGGCCCGCAGAGTCGCATCATCGACGGGACAGGCGAAAGCCTCGCGCTGCGCAACCTGGTGTGCGACATCGCGCGCGAGGGCTTCTTCCATCACATCCTGACGCCGAATTACAACGAAGCCCACGAGAACCATCTGCACCTGGACATCAAGCGCGGGGATCGCGAGGGGCGCATTCGCTGACCGCCGCCACCTGCCGCACTCCGAGCGGGGTTGAATGTCCACTCGCGCCGCGTATCCTGGCGGCCATGGCGAAGGCATTCACGGACTGGAAGGTGCTCCCGCACGGCCCATTGCGAAAGCTCACGGAGAACCTCTGGTGGGTCGAAGGCTCGCTGCCGGGTATGTCGCTCAAACGCGTGATGACCGTGGTGCGCCTGGGAGACGGGCGCCTGCTCTTCCACAACGCCATCGCGCTCGAGGAGAGCGCCATGAGCGACATCGAGAGCTGGGGACAGCCCACGTTCCTGATCGTGCCGAGCGGTATTCATCGCCTCGACGCGCCGGCCTACAAGCTCCGGTATCCCGGCCTGCGTGTGTACGGGCCTCGCGGAGGACGCGCGAAGATCGAGCAGGTCGTACCGCTCGACGGGACGTACGAGGACTTCCCGAGCAATCAGAGCGTGCGCTTCGAGACGGTGAGCGGCGTCGCGGATGCTGAAGGCGCCATGTTCGTCCATTCCGCGGACGGCGTGACGCTGGTGCTGAACGACGTGCTCTTCAACATGGACAAGAAGCGCGATCTCCTGGGATGGCTGTTCACGACCGTGATGGGTTCGGCGCCGGGCCCGCGCGTGTCGCGCCTGGCCAAGCTCGCGCTGATCAAGGACAAGGCCGCCTTGCGCGCCGATTTCGAGCGCTTCGCCGCCGTACCGAAGTTGACGCGTCTGATCGTCTCGCACGAGAAGATCGCCGAGGGCCCCGACGCCGCCGCCGCGCTCCGCCAAGCCAGCGAGTATCTGTAGTTCCGTCGCGCGCTAGCTTGCGCTGCACGCGGTATCGAGGAGCTGGCGGAAACGGCGGGCGAGCTCGACGGTCGCGGTGCGCGCCGCGGGGCTCGGCCCGATCATGTTGATGAACCCGTGCACCATACCCGGCACACGCCACAGCTCTGCCTGGTTGCCCGCGGCGCGCAGCGCCTCGACGTAGGCTTCACCCTCATCGCGCAGCGGATCGAACGCGGCGGTGACGATCAGGGCCGGGGGCAGCCCGGCCAGGTTTCGGCAATGCAGCGGCGAGATCCACGGGTTGCCGAGCTCGACGTCCGGCCCGCAGATGTGGCCGTTGAACCATTCCATGTCGCTCGCCGTCAGCAAGAAGCCCTGTTCGAACAGCTTCAACGATGGGCGCTCCGTGATGCGGTCGACGGCCGGATAGATGAGAAGCTGCAGGCACGGCAGCTCCTCGCCGTTCTCGGCGGCGAGTTGCGTGGCCACGGTCGACAGGTTGCCACCGGCGCTGTCGCCACCCATCGCGATGCGTCGTGGATCCGCGCCGAGCTCGGCTGCATGCCTCTGAGCCCAGCGCAGCGCGGCCCGCGCGTCCTCGACGCCAGCCGGGAAACGGTGCTCCGGCGCCAGCCGGTACTCCACCGAGAGCACGTGGACGCCCGCGTCACGGCAAAGAATACGGCACGCGCCGTCGTGTGTATCGAGATCGCAGATCACGAAGCCGCCACCATGCAAAAACAGGAGCAGCGGCTTGCCGTGCCCGTCCAGGGGTTCGTAGTGGCGCGCGCGCATTGGCCCTGCGGCGCCGTCGAGCTGCAAATCGCGCACGCCCGCGACGGGTATCGGCGCGCCGCCATGGACCGTCGCCTCACGGCGCACGCGTGCGCGCGCGAAATCTGGCGATCCCGACGCGAGTGTCGGCATGCCCTGCAGCGTGCGCAGCGCGAGCAACAGCTGGATCTCGTGGTGCAGAGTTTCACCGTCCAGGGAGATCGCCGATTTGCCCGAGAGGGCGAGCTGCACGCGCGGCGGCAGCCTCAGGAGCGTGCGCACGAGCCCGGCTTCGAGTTTGCCCAGTGCGTTCAGCAAGCGCGGTGACACCATGAGTGAGCTCTCTCGTGGGAAGTCGACTAGCCGCGGGTACGCTCGGCTACCACGCCGGCCTGCAGCGTGGCGGCGCGTTCGACGAGGGCCTCGTAGAACAGCGCGCAGTGGTCGAGCACCGTGTCGAGCGGCTGCTTGAAGCCGTTGAACGCCCATTGCATCGCCTGGTACACGGTCGAACCGACGAGGCCGTTGGCGATCAGCTGCGCGTCGAGCTCGAGAGCATCGATCTCGGGGTACAGGTGGTGCACGAGGTCGCGCACGAGATCGGCGAAGCTCTGCGTCGCTCGCCGCGACTGATTCGCGACGTCTTGACCCACGGTGAGCACGTCGATGAGCAGAATGCGCGCGAGCCGCGGTTCGTCCTGCAGCGTCTTCAGAAACGCCCGCAGCGCGCCCCGCGCCGTCAGCACCACGTCCGGAGCCGACGCCGCGATCGCGGCGAGGATGGCTTCACGGATGCGCCCGACGGCGTGATCGTAAACCGCCAGGAACAGCGCCTCGCGGTTCTCGAACGACTCGTAGAAGTAGCGCTCCGTCAGGCGGGCCTGAACGCAGATGTCGCGCACGCGCACCCCGTGAAAGCCGCGCGCGCCAAAGACCTCGAGCCCGGCCTCGATGAGCTGCTCCCTGCGGCGCTGTTGCCGTTCTTCCGGCTGTAGCCCGCGAAACGGCCGACGGGCCGGTGCTGGCGACATCGTAGTCATGGGTCGCATCTTGACATGACTCGTTGTCAATTGTATCTGAAAACGACCATTGTCAACACTGACCCGGAGCGCGCGATGACCCAGACCGTGATGCGGCACGAGCAGGCGGCCGATATGCAGATCCTCATCATTGGGAGCGGGTTCGCAGGCATCTGCATGGCGATCCGCCTGAAGCAGGCCGGCATCCACTCCTTCACAATCCTCGAGCGCGCGCCGGAGGTCGGCGGGACCTGGCGCGACAACACGTATCCGGGCTGCGCCTGCGACGTTCAGTCGCACGTCTACTCGTTTTCGTTCGAACCGAACCCGACCTGGAGCCGGATGTTCGCCGAGCAGCCGGAGATCAACGCTTACCTGAAACACTGCGCCAGCAAGTACGGCATCCTGCCGCACTTGCGCTGCGGCGAGAACGTCGTGCGCGCGGAGTACGACGAGTCCTCGTGCACCTGGACGGTTCACACGAGCACGGGCGGCACTTACCGCGCGCGGGTCGTCGTCTCGGGAATGGGCGGACTCAGCAATCCCGCATACCCGCAAATTCCCGGGCTAGATCGCTTCGAAGGACGCTCATTTCACTCGGCCGCGTGGGACCACGACTTCGATTTGCGCGGTAAACGCGTCGCGGTCATCGGGACCGGCGCGAGCGCGATTCAGTTCGTTCCGCAGATCGCTCCCAAGGTCGAAAAGCTGTTCGTGTATCAACGCTCTGCTCCCTGGATCGTCTCCAAGGCCGATCGGCGCGTCACGCGCCTCGAGCAGGCGCTATTTCGAAAGCTCCCGTTCATGCAAGGCCTGATGCGCCAGGCGCTCTATTGGAAGCTCGAAAGCCGCGCGTTCGCGTTCGTGGTCAAGCCCGAGCTGATGCAGCAAGCCGAACGCATGGCGAAGAACCACATCGAAAAGCAAATCCGCGATCCCGAGCTGCGACGCAAGGTGACGCCCGACTACCAGATCGGCTGCAAGCGCATCCTGCTCTCCGACGACTACTATCCCGCGCTCACTCGCCCGAACGTGGACTTGATCACCACGCCGATTCGCGAAGTCGGCGCTCACAGCGTGATCGATCAGAACGGCAACGAACGCGCAGTAGATGCCATCGTCTTCGGCACGGGCTTTCGGACTCAGGACTTCATCGAGCGCGGCGCCTTTACCGGCGTCGGGGGGACGGACATCGTCGACGCCTGGCGCGGCGGCATAGAAGCGTACAAGGGCGCGACCGTCAGCGGCTTTCCGAACTTGTTCTTCATCTGCGGCCCCAACACCGGCCTCGGACACAACTCGATCATCTACATGATCGAGGCCGCCTGCTCGTACATCCTGGACGCCATCGTCACGATGCGAGAGCGCGGCTGGGCTGCCGTCGACGTACGGCCCGAGGTACAGGCCGCGTACAACCGCGATCTGCAGGCGAAGCTCGGCACCGCCGTCTGGCAGTCCGGCTGCAAGAGCTGGTACCTGGACGAAAACGGCAGGAACACGGCGCTCTGGCCCGACTTCACGTTCCGGTTCAAGAAGCTCACCCGTAGTTTCGACGCCGAGGCGTACCGGCCCGTCCGTCTCGGGGACGTGGTCGCCGCGGGTTCGGACTCCGCCATTCAGGAGTCCCTCGCCGCGGCCGCTGCAGCAACCGCCTGAACTTTGGCGCAACGGGCTCGGTCGCCGACCGACCCGAGCGTCCATGTTCTTTCCCGCACCGCGCGCGCCACTGCGCCTGCTGCTCGCCTGGGCAGCTCTGCTGAGCTCTGCCCTGCCGAGCGCCTGCAGCCCGTCCGACCAACGACACTCCGCGGCGTCCAGCGCGCCGCCACGCCACGACGACGGCGACCCCGACGGCACCGGCAGCGCCGGAGCGGCGCCCAGCTCAGCGCGGCCCTTCGACGCATCAGCACCCGAGAGTGGCGCGCTGAGCATTCACGACATTCAGGGCACGACTCACCTATCACGTCATGCGGGTTTGCTCGCGCGGGAGGTGCACGGGGTCGTGACGTGCGTACGGTCGCACGGCTTTTTCATGCAAGCGGCCGAGCCGGACGGCGATGAACGCACGTCCGAAGGGGTGTTCGTAGCGACTTCCGGGAGGCCGACCGTAACGACCGGGGATGTCGTGCGCGTCACGGCAGCCGTGCGCGAGCGTCGAGCGACGTGTCACGAGTGCAAAAGCGGTGGCGCGGGCGTGCAGAGCCACCTGAGCGTGACGGAGCTCGAAGCGACGCGCGCGGTTGCCGTATTGTCCCGCGCGCACGCGCTTCCCGCGCCCGAGCGTATCGGTAGATCTGGGCGTGTTCCGCCCGAGCGCGTCGCGACCGCCGCCACGAGCTACGCCGTGGACGACCCCGGAAGGTCGCTCGCTCCGCAGCACGACGCCATAGACTATTTCGAGAGCCTGGAGGGCATGCTCGTCCATCTCGAGAGCTCGACAGTCGTGGGCCCCACCGTCCGCGTGGGAGGGCGGAACGTGCTGGCGCTGTTTCCCGATCTGACAGCCTCGAGCGCGCAGCGTACGGGGGCAGGCGGCGTGCTGCTCTCGGAAACCAGCGTGAATCCTCAGCGCCTGCGGCTCGTGAGCACGGCCGAGCTGCCGCTGCCGAGTGCTGCAGTCGGCGACCGTTTCGAGCGCGCCATTCGCGCCATCGTCGACTACCAGAGCGGCCACTTCGAGCTCGTCCCGTGCGCGGCATTGCCGCCGCTGATCCGCTCCGGGGCCGCACGCGAAACGTCGGCTCTGCCAGCGCCGGAGACGGATGAGCTCAGCGCTGCCGTGCTGAACGTCCACAATCTGGCGGCAAGCGACGACCCGCAGCGATTTTCAGCGCTGGCCGAGCTCATCAGCGTGCACCTGGGGTTGCCGGACCTGCTGGCGCTTCTGGAAGTTCAGGACGACAACGGCGCGCACGACGATGCGTGGGTGGGCGCGGAGCAGACGCTTCTGCGTTTGACCGCTGCCATTCGCGACGCGGGCGGTCCCGTCTATTCCGCGCGCTCCATCGACCCGCGCGATGACGCGGACGGCGGACAGCCCGGCGGCAACGTTCGGCCCGTGTTGCTGTTTCGGAGCGACCGCGGGCTGAAGTTCGTGGACCGCCCCGGCGCCGGTCCCGAATCGGTCAACTCCGTCGTGCAGGCGTCCGGGTCGCCACAGCTCGCTTTCAGTCCCGGTCGCATCGCGCCGCACGCCAGCGCCTTCATCGGGAGCCGCAAACCGCTGGCCGCCGAGCTCACGGTACGGGAGCAGCGCCTGTTCGTCGTCGTGGTGCACCTCACGTCGAAGCTCGGCGACTCGTCTCCGTTCGATCGATTTCAACCTCCGCAGCAGCGGAGCTCACAGCGTCGCGCCGAGCAGGCACGCAGCATCGCGGACTTCAGCAGGGCCTTGCTCGCACGCGACCCGAGCGCGAAAGTTTTGGTGCTCGGCGACTTCAATGACTTCGAGTTCTCGCCCCCACTGTCCGTGCTGCGGGCGGCGCGCCTGACGCCAGTCAGCGAGCTACTGCCGCCTTCTGACCGCTACACGTACGTCTTCGACGGTAACTCTCAGGCGCTGGATCACATCCTCGTCTCACCCGGCCTGCGCCCGTTCGTGAACGCCGTGGATATCGTGCATCGGCACGCAGACTTCCCGAGCCGCGTCACGGATCACGACCCCGTGATAGCGCGCATCAGACTATAACCGCTTGTAGTCACACTGTTTATTCGCTAAACCCGAACTTGACGTCGGGTTCGGGTTTATTTATTCTGACTTCCGTGGCGCTGCCCCTGAACCCCCGCACCCCGCAGCAACCGCGTTCGCGCAAGACGCGCGCGGCGCTCGTGGAGGCCGCGCGCCGGGAATTTTCCGAGCGCGGATACGCACTCACCACCGCCAAGACGATCGCGGGACGCGCGGCCGTGGGGACCGGCACGTTCTACCACTACTTCACCGACAAGGACGCGCTGCTGCGCGAGCTCACGCGTGAGCGCGTGCGCTACATGCACGAGCAAACGGCGCCGCTCGCCCTGCCGCCGTCGAGCTGTGCGGATCTGTCCGTTCGGATCGGCGATGCGCGCGCGCGCGTGCACACGCTCGTGCAGTTGTGCGTCGCGTATCACCGCGCCGATCGTGGCCTTCACGCCGTGATCACCGAGCGCCGGCTCTGCGATCCGGAGATCGAAGCCATCATGGCCGCCTCCGAGCGCGACGCCGTCCAGCGTTTGACCGAGGGCCTCCGCGGTTGGGGCTACGAGGGGGACAGCGAAGCAGCCGCGTTCATGATGTTCTCACTACTCGAGGGCGCCGTTCACGGACACGTGCTCGGCCAGGCCATGGTCACGGACGAACGCTTCGTGAACGGGCTGGTCGCCGCGTTGCTCCGCATCGGACTACCCAAGAGTCTGATTCAGCTTCCGATCATCGCCCGTAACGAGGAACGAGACCCCCATGCAAACCACCACTAGCGAGTCGAATGCAGGCGCGGTTACGAAAGCCGCCAGTCTGTCCAGGAGCACGCCAGAATGCCAGGAGCTGAAGCGGAAGCTCGCGGCGGCGTTCCGCATCATCGCACGTCGCAAGATGGATGACGGCATCGCCGGGCACATCAGCTGCCGCGTGCCCGGCACGCGCGACGAGTTCTGGGTCAATCCCCTCGGGCCGCTATTCTCGGAAGTGACCGCAGACGACCTGCTCGTCGTCAACCACGAGGGTCAGATTCTGGAGGGCAAAGGCTTCTATAACCAGGCGGCGTTCGCCATCCACGCGACCTTGCACGCAGCTCGGCACGACGTGACCGCCATCTGTCACACCCACCCGCCCAAGGGAACGGCGTTCGCCGCGCTCGGGCGCCGCATCAAGCTCATCGATCAGACCGCGTGCTCGTTTTACGAGGATCATGCGCTGGTCACGGAGTACGACGGCGTGGTCGCGAGCAAGGAGCAGGCGACCTTGATGTGCGAAGGCATCGGGACCAAGCGCGTCGCCGTGCTCCAGAATCACGGACTCATCACGCTCGGCAACTCCATCGAGCAGGCCGTGGTCGACATGCTCGACCTCGAGCGCACCTGCGAGCTGAACCTGGCCGTCCTCGCCCGCTGGGACGAGGCCATCGAGGTGCCGCCGGAGCCCGCGCTGCAGGCCAAGAACGTGTTCACGAGCGCCGGGCGGCTGTATCTGCAGTGGGCGGCGCTGGTGCGGCAGGTCGAGCACGAGCTGCCGCACTACGCAGGAAGTCTGGGCAACGGTCCGGCGAGCTGAGGGCCGCGTCGCAGAAGCCCTGTACCTCTGGCTTCAGTCGTCCACCGGATCCAATACCGGATGAACCCAGATCCCCTCGATCCTGGCGTCTCCGGATTGCGCCGGCCGCGCGTAGACCACGGCGTAGCGATCGGGAGTGAGGTGGAAGTTCCGGCCATCCACGATGCGCTGCTGCAGCACGACGGGCTCGGCTATAGTGGCCGCGTCGAGCAACTTCAGCTCCGCGACGACGGGCACGGCCGCGTCGTTGCGGTTCGCGCTGAACAGCACCCGCGACCCTCGCAGGGCCAACACCGTGTCCACCTTCGGCTCCGTCACCGTCGCTCCAGCCGGTAGCGCCCGCACCGACAGGTTACCGGCTCCCTGGGCGTCGATGTCGCTCAGGTAGAGCGCGTAGCGGCTGTCCTGCGTGAACGCAGAGCGTGACAGCCGCGCCGTGATCGTGGCAACCAGCTTCGTGACCGCGAGGTTGTCCGTATCCGAGCGCGCCAGCAGTAGATCGCGTTTTTCACTGCCCTCGTAGTCCACCCGGCTCGAGTACAGCGCGAATTGATCGTTCGGGCTCCACGCCGCGATGTTGCGGAAGTTTCGGGTCAGCAGCACGCGCGGGAGCTGATCCTCGGCGGGTGGCAACGTCATCCGCCGCATCTGATCACCGGCGCCGTACAGGAGCACGGTGCCGGCTGGGTTGAGCCGAAGCCAGCCCACGCCGTCGTCGACGGGAGTACTCGGCGCATCGGAGCCGTCCCAGTAGAGCGCTCGGGAACGGTTGTCCGTGTACACGAGACGTTGCCCGCTGGCGCTCGCGATCCAAACACCGTTCGCGGCATCGGAGACGGTCTTTTCCATCCAGCTGCCCGCCTCGGGCTTCAAGACACGGAGCTTGGCGTCGAGCGATCCCGGTGCGCACGTCGCCAGCACCACGTTCGCGCCAGCGAATCCGTAGCGCGGGCGGCACGTGGTGTCCGAGGCGCGCCCGACAGAGGCCGCGACGACCTGCCGACTCGCAAAGTCGCGCGTCGCCAGCACCACGTCGAAGGCAGTGTCCGTGACGTTTACGGGATAGAGTAGATGCGAGCCGTTCGCGCTCACCGCGACCGCGTCTTCGGCCAACAGAGTGTTTTGAATGCTTCGCACACAGCGCGCGCCGGTCCACATGGTCAACGTGGCGCGCCCGGTCTCGTAGCTGATTTCCGACCAGTGCAGTACGACGGGGCCCCGCACGTTCGTGGTCCCGCCCGCGCTGACGATCTCGAACGGGGTGCCAGTGCCCGACAGATCCGCGGCGAGCAGCCGGCCCATGTCGCGAAACACGACGTAGCCACTGTCCGTCACACCGAGCGGGACGCCAGCGCCGGCGACCACGCGCCGGGGCGTCAGGATCGTCGGGCCGCCGTCGCCCGCAGCTGCGTCCCCCGCGTCCGGAGCCGCCAGGTCCGTACAGGTCTCGAGGAAGCCTGCGTCTGGGTTGCTGCTGCCGTCGACCGGTCCCGCATCGGAACCGCCGCTACCCGACGAGCCATCCTGCTCTTGGCCGCCCCCGCCTCCTCCGCTGCCCGCAGTTCCGGCACCGCCCTCCGGGTTGGGCTGCCGTTTATTGTCGTCGTCATCCGAGCCACATGCGTACGCAAACAGCGCGAAACTTGCTGCGAGAATTGCAGACCTACACCGCATAACTGCACCACCGATGAAGTAAGACGTCGAACAGACCGTGCTCGACACAGCCGCATCGTGCAAAATGCATGCGAGACGCCAACTTGGCGCGCGGCGCGCGTCCTTCGCCGAAAGCCGCGGCGCCCATATCGGCGTCCGTCGCCGACAGCACGGTGCAAAACGCCACGCGAGGTGCATCTCGACTCGCCTGGATCGCAGCGGCGCGCCGGAACTCAAGGTAGGCTAGCGCCATGTTCGGTCGTTGGAACAAGTCCGCAACGCGCGAGATCGCACCCGGGGCGGAGCAGCTCCTTCAAGTCGTACGCCGCGAGTTGCCCGACGCGGACGAGACCACCGCCGCGGTCGTGGCAGCCATCGCCGGGCTGCTCGGCGCGGTCGCGTACGCGGACCGCAGCCTATCCGCAGAAGAGGATCGACGCATCCGTCGCGAGCTCGCGCGTGTGCACGGGATGACGGCGGGCGGCATCCAGGTCATCTGCCGCGTGCTGGAAGAGCACATCATCGAGGTGTCTACCGTCCAGACACCGCGCTACTGCCGTGTGCTGGTCGAGCTGGGTGATCGCGAGCTGCGGCTCGAGGTCCTGGAGGTCATGCTGGAGATCGCCGCAGCGGACGGCGTCATCGGCAACGTCGAGACGAACGTTCTCCGGCAGGTCACGACGGCGCTGGGCCTGACCCAGGAGGACTACAACGCACTTCAGGAAAGACACCGCGCTCGGCTCTCCGTGCTGAAGTGAGGGCAAGAAACGCGCTGACAAACGCGCGAAGACCCACGGCCTGCTCGACCACGGGTCTTCGTTTTGGGCGCTGAAGGGCCGAATCAGGACGGGATGCGGAACCAGCTCTGCTGGGTCTGAGCGAAGAGCACGTCTCCGCCGACCTTCAGCTTGCCCTGGAAGAACGCGGTGGGGCCGCTGACTTTGCCGGTGATGATGCGGAAGAAGTCCGGCACAGCGGCACGCAGCGACACCCGCGGCTTCTCCGCGGCGCCACTCTGGGCCTTGCACGCGCCGTTCTCGAAAACGACGTTGTATACGCGCTCGCCTTCCGGAGTGGTGATGTCCCACTGCACCACCGCGCTCTGACCAGCCGCTTTCTCCGGCAAGAAGGCCTTTTCCATGCCCTCGAACACCCGTTCCAGCGCGGCGTCGACGCCGATTTGCTGCACGGTCTTGTTGATCTCTTCGTCGCTCTTGCCCTCGATCAGGGCACGCAGCTCTTCGGGGGTACTGATGTTCAATTCGGCAGCCATGCTCGCACTTCCTTGCTGGTACGATTGTGTTTTGATGCTACTGAAGCCGAGCTGAGCCGTCAAGCCGCGGGCGCGCGCCGAACGTCAGCGGAAAGCGCGCAGCACGAGCTCGATCAACTCCGGCGCGGCATCCATGATGCGCGACTCGTCGCCGCGGTCCACGTACCGCATTGCGACCGCCTCGAGGCCAGCGACCAGAGCGTAGACGGTCGTTTCACTGGGCGGTCGCATGGCGAGCCCGCGCGCATAGGCCTCCACCACACCCTCACTGAGCAGGTTCGCGAAACGCAGCACTGCGAGCTCGTGTCGCAAGGCGTGGGCGGGACCGGCCGCGCGGATCTCCCGGTGCATGACGCGCGCGATGTCCGCGTTCTGCTGAAATGTTCGCAGATAGGCCACGACTCCGGCCTCGAGCTTTTCGACGGGCTCACTCTTCGGCCGAATCGCGTCCTCTACGACGCGCAGCAGCATGCCCGCCGCTTGCTCGTACACATGCAAGAACACATCCGAGAGATCCGTAAAATGCTCGTAGAACGTGCGGCGGCTCATGTGCGCCCGCTCCACGATGGCGTCCACTGACGCGCGCGCATAGCCGTCCTTTGCGAACACGGCGCTCGCCGCCGCCAGCAGCCGCTCCCGCTGCTCGGCGCGCCGCTCTTCGCTCGAGCGCTGCCGGTCGTAGGAACCGGGGCCCGCGCGCCTCTTCTGAGCACTACCGCGCATGCCTCGCCACGCTAGCACCGCTTCGAAGCGCAAGGAAACATTGGCGTACCACTGATCTTCCTTCGCTGATCGCGGCGACGCCTCAGCGGGACGTGAGGCAAACTGCCGCATACCTCCGGGCTGGCTGCGGCGCAGGCGACGCACCATTCCGCGCTCATCGCAGCGGCGATGCACCCGCAGGCGCAGCGTGCAAATCGAAGCAATTCAAGGGTTAACCCTGGCGCTGCGCAGCGCCGCGCGCGTCGGGCACGGGGATTGCTCGTCTCGACTCAGCAAGCCAAGGCTTGCCACTTCGGGAGAACACACATGTTGAGTTGGGCAGTCGTATTTTTCATTCTGGCGCTGATCTCAGGCTTCTTCGGCTTTTTCGGGCTGGCGTCCACCGCTGCCGGCATCGCCAAGATCCTGTTCATCGCGTTCCTCGTGATCGCCGTGATCGGCCTCATCCAAGGTCTGGGCAGCCGCCGATCCCTGACCTGACAGCGGTTGAAACGACGCGACACGCCCGCTTCGAAGCCCCGAACGCGGGGGCGCGGCTTGTCGCGGGCGCTGCGCCATCCGTCCGCCGCATTCCGCCGCATTCCGCCGCATGCGGCGGGCTGCTCGCGGACGGGCGAGTACTATGCAGACGTGGGCGGCTGGCCCAGGCCAAAGCCCTCGTGCAGCGTGCGCACGGCGAGCTCCGTGTACTTCGAAGCGATGATGCAGCTGACCTTGATCTCGCTGGTGCTGATCGCCTGAATGTTGATGCCTTCGGCCGCAAGCAGCGTGAACATCTTGCTTGCCACGCCCGCGTGGGAGCGCATGCCCAGTCCGACGATGCTGACCTTGACGATGTCCGGGTCGTACTCAGTGGCGGAGCCGCCGATTTCGCGCGCCCACTTTTCGATCAGATCCTTGCAGCGCGCGAGGTCGGTCTTCGGCACCGTGAAGGTCACGTCCGTGGTGTTGCCGGCTTCGCGCGACGGGCTCTGGATGATCATGTCCACGCTGACGTTTTGCTCGGCCAAGCTGCTGAAGATGCTCGCGACGACGCCCGGCCGATCGGGCATGTTGATGAGCTGCACCTTGGCCTCGCTCTTGTCGTAAGCGACGCCCGAAACCACGACGGATTCGAGGCCTTCTTCGCCGACCACCATGGTGCCGGCCTTGTCGCTGAAAGAGGAGCGGACGTGTACGGGGACCTGGTACTTCATTGCGACCTCAACCGAGCGAATCTGGAGCACCTTCGCACCGAGCGAGGCAAGCTCCAGCATTTCTTCGTAACTGATGCGATCGATCTTGCGAGCCGAGGCACAAACGTTGGGGTCCGTGGTGTAGACCCCATCCACGTCCGTGTAGATCTCGCACACGTCGGCCCCGATGGCCGCAGCAATCGCCACGGCCGTGGTGTCCGAACCGCCGCGACCCAGGGTCGTGATGTTGCCTTCGGAGTCCACCCCCTGAAAGCCGGCCACGACGGCGATCTTTCCCCCCTGTACCGTCGTCAGGAGCCTCGAGCCTTCAATGGTGTGAATACGGGCCTTCGTGAAGGCATCGTCCGTGTGAATGCGGATCTGATGTCCGAGAAAGCTGCGGGCGCTGCCACCGAGCGCGTGGATGGTCATGGCCATCAGCGCCGCGCTCACCTGCTCCCCCGTGGACGCGAGCGAGTCCATCTCCCGCATGTCCGGCACCGGCGTGATCTTGTGTGCCAGGTCCAGCAGGCGGTTCGTCTCCCCAGCCATGGCGCTGACGATCATGACCACCTGGTTGCCGTCGCGCTGAGCGCGTAGCGCTCGCTCGGCGACGTTCTTCATCCGCTCCAGGTTGGCAACCGAAGTTCCGCCAAATTTTTGAACGATCAGGGCCACGGCGGACGTCCGCGTAGCGCCCGTCCTACTGGCTGTCAATCTCGCTCCGCGCGATCTCGCGGCCGGGCGGCGCATCCTGCATCCGCCGCGGCAATAGTCGCCGCTTTCGTCCCGGGCAGAAATGCGGCTGCTTTCTCGTAAAAATCCCGATCCTTACTGTCGGGACACACACTAGTGGTAAAAAAGAGCGCGGCATGAGCCCACCCGACGACGCGCGCAACGCTTCACCACCGCGACCGGTCCGACCGGACGCGCTGAGCGTCGTGGTGGTCGATGACGACGCGCACTACAGAGACCTCGCCGCAGCGCCGTTTCGCAAACGGGGGGACTACGTGCGCACGACGAGCGATGGGCTCGAGGCCCTCGCCATGTGCCTTCGAGAACCACCGGACGTGATCCTCAGCGACGTCCAGATGCCGCGCCTGGACGGCTGGCAATTTCTGCGTCTGATCCGCGCCCGACCGTCACTCGCTGCCGTGCCGGTCGTGTTCCTCACGTCGTTGAACGGCGATCCGGAACGGCTGCTCGGCTATCAGCTCGGCGTGGATGCGTACATCCCGAAACCCTACACGCCGGAGGAGCTGCTCGTGCGCGTGCACCAGGTGCTGCGGCGCAGCGCGCAAGCCGGCGAGCCGCTGCGTTTGCCGAGTACGCTGCGGGGCGAGCTCGAGCACGTCGCGCTGTCGTCGTTGCTTGCCTTTCTCGAGCTGGAGAAGAAGAGCGGCGTGCTCCTCGTGATCGGCGCCGGTGTAGCACGGCTCTTCGTGCAGGAGGGCCGCTTGCTCCGCGCCGAGCTCGAAGGGTCGGCAAAGCCGCTGACCTCTCGGGATGTGCTCGACATGTCCCTCGAGTGGACCAGCGGGCAGTTCGAATTCCTGCCCGAGCGCGTCGATTGCGAAGACGACTTCGAGCGGACCAGCGTCACCGCGCTGCTTCTCGATCACGCCCGCGCCGTGGACGAACGGAAGGGCGGACGCTGAGCGTTTCGCCTTTGGCGCGGGGGAACGAGGAGCGACTACCGCGTCGCTTCGGGCGCTACGTACTCGTCGATCAAATCGGCCGCGGTGGCATGGCACGCATCTACCTCGGACGAGCCGAGACCGATCTCGGCGGCGAGCGCCTGCTCGTCATCAAGCGCATCCTACCGATCCTGTCCGGCAGCAAGGAGTTCAGCCAGCTGTTGGTCGATGAAGCGAAGCTCGCCGCACGGCTGAGTCACGGCAACATCGTGCAAGTCATCGATCTGGGACGGCACGAGGACGAGCTGTACATCGCCATGGAGTACGTCGAGGGCTTCGACTTGCGCGAGCTCTTGCGGCGTTGCGCCAAGCAGTCCGTCGCGTTGCCGCTGGATTTCTCGCTGCTCATCGTGAGTGAGGTGCTGCGTGCGCTCGACTACGCGCATCGCAAGCGCGACGACTCCGGGCAGCCGCTTTCCATCGTGCATCGCGACGTCTCTCCCTCGAACGTGCTCCTCAGCTTCGAAGGCGAAGTCAAGCTGTGCGATTTCGGGATCGCGCGCGCCGCCGGCATCGGCGGTGAGCTCTCGCCCGAGGCGATCCGCGGCAAGGCGGCCTACATGAGCCCGGAGGCGGCCAGCGGCGCTCCGCTCGATGCGCGTTCCGATCTGTTCTCGTGCGGCATCATCCTGTGGGAGCTTCTGTCCGGCCAGCATCTGTATCGCGCGCCGGCGGGGCGACCGGTGTCGCTCGAGCAAGCCGTCCGTGCCGAGATCCCGCCGCTGCCGGACGCAGACTACCCCGAGCCAATGCGGCTTCGCACGATCGTGCACCAGGCTCTGGCCAAGCATCCCGACGAGCGCTATGCGAGCGCCCGCGAGATGCTCAAGGAGCTGGAGGCTTACGTGGCGCACAACCGGCTCACCAAGAGTCCGCTGCGCCTCGGACAGTGGCTGACACAACACTTTGCCCAGGACATCGTCGAGCTGCGGCGTGCTCGCGAGCAACTCGCCAGAAGCATGGCCAGCGAGACGCGCGACTCCAGCACCACCGGCATGCGCGCCGAGCGGCCAGGGCCGCCCTCCCTGCAATCACCGGTCGTCGAGATTCCGAGACTCTTGCCGCCGCCCCCATCGCTCGCAGGAAGCGTGCAGCAAGCCGGCGCCGACCAGCGCATGCGCGGCGTTCTCATGTTGGTCGCGCTCGCCTTGTTGCTGGTGCTCGCCGCGTTGATCCTCTACCTGCTGGGCTGATGCTGTTTGCGCGTGTCGCCGTACCCGTACCGCTCGGCCGGGCCTTCACGTACATCGTCCCGCCGGAGCTCGCGCCACGCGTGCTCCCCGGGGTGCGCGTGCTCTGCGAGTTCGGACGGCGTCGCGTGCTGGCCATCGTCATGGACGTGAGCGAACAGCCGCCGTCATTCGCCATCGACAAGCTGAAGCCGCTCACGGCCATCGTGGACGACTCGCCTGTGCTTCCCGAAGAGTTGCTCGGCTTTCTCCGGGAGCTCGCTCGTTACTACGTCGCTCCGATCGGCGAAGTCATGCGACTCGCGCTGCCGGCGGTGGCGCGATCCCACGCCACTGCGCTCGCGGATCAGGGCTTTCCCGAAGCCGAGCGGCGCGCCGTGGGGCGCCTCGTTCAGGTGGCCCGAGTCATCGAGAACGGCCCCCCTGCACCCTCGGACGGCCAGGCGGGCGCCATACTCGGGGCGCTCCGGGAGCGCGGACCCGTGCCAGTGGCCGAGCTTCAGCGCGAATGGCCGAACGCGCGCAGCGCCATCAAGCGCTTGCAGTCGCTGGGCGTGATCGCCGTCGAAAAGGTCGAGCAAACGCGCGATCCCTTCGCGGCGAAAGCGTCGCCCGACGTCGCACCAGAGCTCACGCCGCCACAGGCGCACGCCGTGGCGCGCATCGAGGAGCAATTGACGGCGCGCGCGCGCCATCCGTTTCTGCTGCACGGTGTGACAGGCTCGGGCAAGACCGAGGTGTACCTGCGAGCCGTGCAGCGTTGTCTCGAGCTGGGACGCGGCGCCATCGTCCTCGTTCCGGAGATTGCCCTCACGCCCCAGCTCGTATCGCGCTTCCGAGCCCGCATCGGCGACGCGATCGCCGTGCTCCACAGCGGGCTAGCCGAGGTCGATCGCTACGCGATGTGGAAGCGTCTCCGCTCCGGCGAGCTGCGCGTCGTGGTAGGCGCACGCTCCGCGCTGTTCGCTCCGGTGCACGATCTCGCGCTGCTCTGCGTGGACGAGGAGCACGACGGGTCGTTCAAGCAGGAGGAGGGGGTACGCTACAACGCCCGCGACATGGCGCTCTTGCGCGCCCATCGGGCGGGCGCCGTGTGCGTGTTGGGATCGGCCACGCCGTCGCTGGCCAGCGAGGCCTCCTGTCGCAGTGGACGCATCGAGAAGCTGCGCCTGCCGGAGCGCGCGCGCAGAAGCGCCGTCCTGCCCGCCGTCGAGATCGTCGACGTGCGGCGCGTGGGTGCGCCGCCGCTCGGGCACAAGCTCCTCAGCTTGCCGCTGTACCGCGCCATCGAGCGCACGCTCGCCGCGAAACAGCAGACGATCTTGTTCCTGAATCGACGGGGGTTCGCCCCGAGCCTGGTCTGCGAAGCGTGCGGTCAATTCGCCGAGTGCCCGAATTGCTCGGTCGCGCTCACGCTACACCGCAGCGGCGGCGTGAGCTTGCGCTGTCATTACTGCGATCACGTGCAGCGCGCGCTGTCGACCTGTGCGAGCTGCGGCAGCGCCGAGCTGAGCGAAGAAGGGGCGGGCACCGAGCGCATCGAGCAGACCTTGAGCACGGCCTTTCCCGACGCGCGCATCGCGCGCCTCGACCGCGACGTCGCGTCGGGGCGCGGCAGCGAACGCATCCTCGAGCGCATGCACCGGGGAGAGCTGGACATCCTCGTGGGCACGCAGATGGTCACCAAGGGGCACGATTTGCCGAACGTGACGCTGGTGGGCGTGCTGAACGCCGACGCGGCGCTCTCCCTGCCGGATTTCCGGGCGGCGGAGCGCACGTTCCATCTGCTCGTTCAGGTCGCCGGGCGCGCAGGCCGTGGCGACGCGCCGGGCAACGTGCTCATCCAGACGCGTCAACCGGATCACCCCGCCGTGCGCTTCGCCGCACGCCACGACGTGGACGGTTTCACCGAACGCGAGCTCAACGACCGTGAAGAGCTCTCGTACCCACCCTTTTCGCGCATGGCGCTGGTGCGCGTGGATGCCGTGCAGGAGGAGCACGCGGCCGCCGAAGCGCAGCGACTCGCCGACGTGGCCCGCGCATGCAAGACCCGCGACGTGCTGGTGCTCGGGCCAGCGCCCGCTCCCCTCGTGCGTCTGCGAAACCGCTACCGTTACCGCTTCATGCTCCGGTCCAAGCAGCACGGTCCACTGCACGAAGTACTGCTCGCCGTCGCCCGGGTCCCGCCGAGCAAGCAGGTGCGCGTGCAGATCGACGTGGACCCCGTGAGCATGCTGTGAGATCGGGTCACACGCCGGCTGGGTGAGCCCACTTCAGCTCCCAACCAGAAGATGTTAACCGGGGCCATGCGCGCTCGCTCTTTCTTACCGGCACTGGCTCTGGGTTTCGCGTTCTCGACCCTGGGCCGCTCGGCTTCGGCGTTCGAGCGCCAGTGGCACTTCGGTGGCGGACTTGGTGCAGCTTCTTACGAGGGGACCGAGGGCGGGATCTCCCCGGCCCTCGGACTGCACGCCGCCTACGGGCTTTCGGACATGTTCGACGCCCG
>DATDJP010000178.1:0-5346 GCA_036520475.1 Polyangiaceae bacterium
TTCAGCGAGGTGCGCATTCCCGTCGCCAAGCGTGCGGAGCTGCAAGGCGCGACGTCTCTGGATCCCACGACCGAGCGCTGGCCGGTGGAGGAGCAGATCACGCTCGTGGCGTGGGTCGAACCCACACAGGACGCGGCCACGCGCTGGCCGCTGGAGATGCTCGTAGAATTGCTCGGCAAGGCCATGCTGGCCGGTCGCTACCGAGACGTGGCCGGGATCATGGAGCAGGCCGCCATGAGCGTGGATCGGGCGCTCGAATGCTCCGAGCCGCTCGCGCTGACGGAGCTCGACGCGCTGCGCGACGCCGCGCACTGGCTCTCGGGCCTCCAGCAGACCGACAGCTGGCTACGCTGGATGGCCGCCGTGTATGCGCGCGCGGGCTATCCGCGGGAGCGCGCGGGGCAGCTCGGCAAACGCAAGAGGCGCTAACGCTCTTCAGAATCGTTTTGGGGTAGCGGGCCCCAAAACCTGAGGGTGGGGCCCCAATGAATTCACTTCACTTCATTGGGGCGGGAGCTGTGCTCCCGATGGACCAAGGGCGAACGTGCGGAACTCCAGCGACTCCACGGCGTCGTCCGCGTTCTTCTGCGCCGCCCACTGATCCACGTCGAGTAGCGGTCCGCCCGTGACTTCCTGCGCGGCGGTGCCGCGCAGCGTCGCCTCGTCCGCGTGGAGCGATACGTTCACGTGAACGCGCGCGTCCGCCTGGTCGCGCTGCCCGAAGCTCGTCAGGAGCGCCCTCGCCACGTCCTTTGCGTATTTGCAGCACGCGGCAGCAGCGCCCGGATCTTCGGGGCACATCTTGACGCCGAGTAGCGCGTTCGAAGTGTGGATCGCGAGCGCGAACTGCGCGGCTCGCAGGGCCGCCTCACCCGTGTCGAGCACGTTCGTCATGTCCTCGAGCAGGGCGTCGTCGAGATCTTCGTCACGCACGTCGAGCCTGATTTCCATGTACAGACCGATGGCTGTACCCGTAACTTCCAGGTCGGAAGAGGGCTCGTCGCCCCGCACGGCACGCCGCAGGTCGTCGAGCAGCGCCGTGACGGTCTGATAGCGTTGCCGGCGTTCTTTCTCGAGGCAACGCAGCACGACTGCGTCGAGGGCCGTCGACACGGGCGCGCTCTGGCTCGGCCGCGGCGCAGGAGCTTCGAGGTGCATCCAGGCGACCTGCTCCGGCCGCGCGCTGAACGGATGCGCGCTCGTGAGCAGTTGATACAGGAGCACTCCGAGCGAGTAGATGTCGGAGCGCGCGTCGACCGGCTCACAGCGCACCTGCTCGGGCGACATGGCGTGCACGGAACCGAGCAGCACGCCCGGCTCCGTCAAACCTGCAGCCCCGCTTTCGCTGTGCATGAGCTTGGCGATGCCGAAATCGACCAACTTGATCACTCGCCGTCCGGCGATCTCGGCGACGATCACGTTGCTCGCCTTCAGGTCGCGGTGCACCACGCCGACCTTGTGCGCGGCTTCCAGGGCTTCACAAACCGGTTCCAGCAAATCGAGCGCCTCGGCCGCCGAGAAGCGCCCGTGCAGCTTCAACAGCTTGCCGAGATCGGTCCCTTGCAGAAGCTCCATCACGTAAAATGGCCGCCCGTCTTCGAGCTGGCCGAACTCGTAAATGTCGATGATGTTCGGGTGTCGAATCATGTTGACGGTCGTCGCCTCCCGGAGGAACCGGGCGACCATGATCGGCGACGAGACCAGACCGCGCCGAAGCACCTTCACCGCAGCGGGTCGGTGGAGCAGCTGGTGCTCGGCCGCGTACACGACGCCACCACCGCCTGCGCCGATCGCTCGCTCGATGACGTAGGCACCTGCACAGGATCCGGCCGGCAGCGTCTCTGGTTCATCAGCCGCCGGAGCCGTGCTCGAGTAAGTGGCGTCGCCCTCGAACATGGCTGTCCCGCCGCGCATGTTGATGCGCCGAGTGACCTCCGAATCGTCTACGGGATCGCCGGCAGTCACGATAAGCTCGAAGTTTCACACGCTTTTCCCCCTGGAGCAAACGCTCAGCCGCGGAAACGGGCCGCTTCACGCCTCGGAAAGCGAGGCCAGGTTCTGGGCAATACGTTTCATCAAAATGCCCGGCGCGGCGCGCGCGACCTCGAGAGCCTCCTCCAGCGCCCCCCGCGCAACGCTGCGATCGCCCGCGCGGAGCGCCTTCAGGGCGCGAGCCTCGAGGACTTCCACGAGCTCCTGGAGCGCGTCGGCGGCGCTGCAGCGCTCGCGCAAGCTCTGCCACTCGTCGTCGCTGGTGGGACGGGTGGCCAGATCGATCATGTCTGCCACGAGCTGGTCCATCGCAGGAAGCTCGGCGTCGTTCCGGCCAGCAGCCAGCTCGCGGGCCTGACGCTCCAGTACACCGTCGAGGATGGCGCGCGCATGCTCGGCGTCGCCCTGGTAGAGCGCCGAACGCGCCTGCAGCAGCTCGGCGCGCCAGGTGTAGAGCGACTCGCCGTAGAGCTGATTGCCGATGCGTATTGCACGCTGGATGTGCTCCTCTGCTCGCTCGAGCTCACCGCTCCAGTAGAGGATCTCTCCCAAATTCGACTCGGCGTTGAACTCGAGCGGACCAAAGCCCGTTTGACGCGCGATGCGCCGCACCTGGGTGAGCTCGCTGACGCTGTTGTTCACGTCGCCGCGCGCGCTCCAGATGCTCACCCTGTTGTTTCGCGCGCTGGCCGCGTGAATCAGGTCGCCGCGGCTCTGAGCTTCGAACACCGCTCGGTCCAGAAGCTCCTCGGCTTCCTCCAAGCGCCCGATCATGCCCGCGCTGGCTCCGGCCAACAGCGTAGCAATCACGAAGGTCTCGTAACCCACGTCGCCGAGCGGTTCGGCCAACCTCGCCGCTTCGCGACTTTTCTCCACACAAATCGAGAACTGATTCTGACGCATCGCACTTCGCCCGAGCGCCATCAACAGCCGTGCCCGGAGCAGGATCGAGGCGCTGCCGTCGATGCGCTCGCTCACCGCGCCACCCAGCTCGATGGACGGCGGATACTGGCCGATCCAGTCGAGCACCATGGCCTGATCGAGCATCAGCTCCAGCGCGTTCTCGAGGCTCGGCAGCCGCTCCGCATGAGTGATGGCAAGCGCGAAATCCTTGATTGCATCCTCGCAGCGACCCAGCCGAAAGCGCATCATTCCGCGCCCTCGTGCGGCGGTGCTGATCGAAAGGTCGTCCTCGGGCGCAAGGTTCGCCAGCGCATTTCCGTACATGAGCTCGGCGTCCAGGTACGCATGCCGGCTCTGCGCGCGCTCCGCCAGGAGCAAGTACGAGCTGGCCGCGCGCTGGCGCATTCCGCTACGCGCTGCATGCAAGGCGAGCCGTGGCAGGCGTTCGTCGTCGCTCAGGGAGTCCGCACGCTCGTACATCTCCACGGCGGCTGCATGCGCGGCCTCTCTGAACGCCTCCGGGAGCGATTCGTAGAGCAGCTCGCGCAAGAACGCGTTTCGAAAATCGATTTGAGCGAATGGCGCACGCTGCAATAGCCCGGCGTCGAGCAGTCGTTCGACGCCGATCTCCGCGTCCAGCTGTGTTTCGGTGACCACCGCGTCGCGCTCCAGAATGCGCAGCAAGGACTCCAGCTCGCCGGCGCGAAACTTTCCCCCGAACACCGACGCCAGGCGCGCGTGCGCGGCGAGTTGCGCCGATAGGCCCTCGATCTCTCGCGCCGCGCTCCACTGCACGACCGGCAGGTCCGGGAGGTGTTCGAGCTCGTCGGTCGCGAGATAGAACGCCGTGCCGCGTTCGACGCGTTTGACGATGCCGCTGCGCTTCAAGCCGTGCACGAGCTCGAGCATCAAGCGAGGAATCCCTTGCGTGCGCTCGCGCAGCTTTTGCAGCGCCACCTCCGGCACGTGCTCGACCGGCTCGAGCAGGCGGCGCAAGAGGAGCTCCGCGTCCTTTTGCTCGAGCACGGGCAGAGTGAGCGTATGCGTCGCTCCGGCGCGCGTACCCCAGGTGGGCCGCGCGCGCTGCATGAAAGGCCGCGCGAACGCGCACACGCAAACGGCCATGCCCTCCTCTCTGAGCGTGGCGTACTCGATGGCGTCGAGGCCCGCGTCCTCGGCCAGGTGTGCGTCGTCGAGGACGATCAGCACGGGCATTTGCTGCGCGACGCGCCGGATCAACTCGCCTGCCCCGCGCGAGGCCGCCGATCGCAGCGCACCGGGAGCTGCGCTCAGCTGGCGCACTTGAGGATGTTCGGCCGACGCCCAGCCCAGCACGAGAGCGGTGGCCGCCCAAACCTGCGCGCCGATCTCCGCTCCGATGGCTTCGGTCAAGAACGCTTCGCCATGGTCAGCGCCGGGGCTGTCCGGATTGCCCAGCAGCTGGCGTAAGAGGTCCCGCAAGGTGGCGTGACTCGCGCCACCAATCGAATCGTGCCCCGCCAGCTTGATGACCCGTACACCGCCCCCGAGCGACGTCAGCCGCTGCACGACGGTGCTCGCCAGCAGGCTCTTGCCGTAACCCGGCTCACCCAGCACCGTGACGATGCTGGGAACCGCCTCGGAAAACGCGGTCTCGACGTGCTCGCGGATCGTGCCGAGCAGCGCATCGCGACCGATCAGCGACTCGCCCTGAGTACCGAACGTCGTGACGTCTGCGGGGTCGCCGAGGGTCACGCGGAACACGCCGGGGCGATCGGTCGTGGGCTGTCTCGGCACGTCCGACAGGACGTCCGCGGCCGACTCCGTCAGCAGGATGCCGCGGGGATCCGAGAGCAACGGGTAGCGGTCCTTGCGCCCGAACAGAGTGCTGAAGAAGCGCCGCTCCCCGCTCGCACGCACTTGAATCGCGACGGGAGCGACGTCCACGAGCACGCGCTGGCAGATTTTCCGTTCCAGCATGCGCTGCGCGGACAGCAGCGCGACACGGGCGGGGTTGTCGCCCACCTCGTGACCGAAGACCCCGACGTAGCGCGACGCGCTCGCCTGAGCGAGCTGGCCGCCCAGCGCGGTGAGTGCCTGTGTCACCGGCAGCACTCCGGCTGCCGATTCGAAGAACAACAGCCCCACGACGCGCTTCTCACGCGGCGCACGTGCGAGAGCAGGCCCGGGCGTCACGGGCGCGCTCTTCCGGAGCTGCGCGGCGGCCCTCGGCTTGGAGCGCACGACCGTCCACCCGCCGCTGCCGTAGGCGGCTTGGTCGTCCCGGAGCGCGCTGCTGAGCGCGGCTTTCAGTTCACTGACGTTCGCGAAACGCTGGCGCGGATTCTTCGCGAGGCAGCGCAGTACGACGTCTTCGATCTCGGTAGCGATGGACACGCGAGTGGTGAGCCGCGCGGGCCGGCGGCTGACCTGAGCTTCCCGTACCTCGCCGGCACTTCCCCAGAACGGCGG
>DATDJP010000179.1:0-3079 GCA_036520475.1 Polyangiaceae bacterium
GCCCGCGCGGAGCCCGGCACGCCGTAGCGCGCCGCTGATCGCCGCCGGGCGAGCACGGAGCAAGAGGGCCCCGCGCGCGCGCAGCGCAGCGAGCACGCGCGGTCGCACTGCGACGAACACGGACTGGGGAGCAGCAAGACAGCACGACGAGTTCTTCCCGACCGGAGAGCTCTGGCAGGACCAAACAGAGCCCAACTACACCGTCCGCCGCACCTACCGCTTCACCGGCAAAGAGCTCGATGTCGGCGCCAAGCTCTATTACTTCGGCGCACGCTGGTACGACGCGCGCCTAAGCCAGTGGGTCAATCCCGATCCGATGCTCGGCGCGTACATGCGCGGGAACATCTCCGGCGGCGTCTTCCAGCCGCTCAATCTCGGCCTGTACGCCTACACGCACAACAACCCAGTTCTTCTCATCGATCCCAACGGCAACTGGCCGACCCTGAACGAGGTCAAGGACTACGGCGTGCGGCTCGGCCATCGCACTGCAGGCTTCGCGTACGGCGCGCTGCAGGGCGTAACCCCGGGCGGCGTCTTGCTCGATCTCGCAGGGCGTCCAGCGCACAGCCGCGAGTTTCTCGAAGGCCAAGCCGCCGGACAAGGACTCGTCGGCGGCATCCAAGTCGGCGTCGGCTTGACCGCTGCCGGCGCCGGCGGCGGCGTGATCGTCGGCACTGGCGGAGTCGCGGCCGTGACCGTCGTCCCAGAAGTCGCCATCGTCGGCGGTCTCGCGATCGCGGGCAATGGCGCTTTGGCCATGGCGGCGGCAAAGGACACCGCAAACGCCGCACAGACCGCACCGTCAGCGACGGGGGGCACTCCGAAACCGGAACCACCTCAGCTCGCACGCGGTAAGCGCGCACACAAGGAGGAGCCCGTGCTTGCTGGAGAGAAGGCAGAAGTGCCTACACCATCAGGCAAACGAATGGACCGCTACAATGAATCGGAAGCTCACATTCGAGAAATAAAGCCGAATAATCGTCGTGCCATCAAACAAGGCGAGAAGCAGGTCGAGGGGTATCGCAAGGAGATGGAGAAGAAGACTGGTCGCCCGCACACCGCGGAGGTAACTCCGTACGATCCTAAGAAGTACGAGTAATGTTGATGCGCCAGAAAACCGTACACCCGACGCCGAGCTACCTTCTTCAGATTCCGGCAGACGTCGAGGAAGACGTCGACGGCAACGTAATCAGCTATTGGATCCCTGGAGACGATACCGTTTTGCAGATTTCTAGCTATCGGCGTGAATCTGGGGCTCAAGCGAGTGCGCAACAGCGTCTCCTCGCGCGCATTCACCGAGAGGACATCGAAGGTGCTCAAACACTGACACTCGATATTCCCAACTGTCCCGATGTCGCCGCGATTCGCTACATCGACAATGATGAAGTCACTTGGATCATCGCGTACTGCGTCTGGGCTGATTTGACCGTTTTCGCGAGCATTTCCAGGCCTGGCACAGAATCGCCCTCGGCCTGGGCACATGACAGTCTGCAATCCATCCGCCACTCATCGAACTAGTGCTGTGTCCCAAAAGTAAGGATCCCTTTGGGCGGATGGAAATAACGTGACGGATCCGTCCGTTCTTCAAGCCGAATCGAGTTGGTCGCTCGACGAAACCGCTTGGAGAAGGACGGATGGCTGGACGAGTAACGAAGCATCGGGTTCACCTCAATCGCAAGCCGCGCAAGCGACTGGAAACGCTGATTCGCCGGCGAAGTCCGCAGCATTGGATGGTAGAGCGAGCGAGAATCGTACTGTTTTCGGCCGATGGCCTGGAGGTGCACGAGATCGGAGCGCGGCTGTCGATTGATCGGCAGGTCGTTCGGCGCTGGGTCAAGCGCTATATCGCTGAAGGATTTGATGGCCTTCGTGACCGCAAGCGCAGCGGACGCCCGCCCCAGATCGAGCATCATGTTTGGCAGAAGCTTGCGACCGTGGTGGTACAGCCGCCGGAAAAGTTTGGATGGCCGCTTTCTCGCTGGTCGGTCCGAGCGCTGCACGAGCTGCTTGCCCGCCGTTTTGGTTGGCACATCGGCCGTTCGTCCATCAGCCGGTTCCTGCGCTCGATGGCGCTCAAGCCGCATCGCGTCCGCTATTGGCTCAATCCAAGCGATCCCGATTTCGACGCCAAGGCAGCCAAGATCTGCAAGCTGTACGTGTCGCCACCGCCCGGTACGACAGTGCTCTGCGTTGACGAGAAGCCCGGTGTTCAGGCACTCAGGCGCACGCGAGCGGCGCGACCGTTGCGTTCGGGGAAGCCGGCGCGGCTTGAGTTCGAATACGAACGCAAGGGCACGCGCAACATCTTTGCCGCATTCAACGTCAGAAACGGGCACGTTCTGCTCTGGGTAACGCCAGATCGCACCACTCCGATGGTGCTCAGTTTTCTCGACCAAATCGTTCGGTTCTATCGAAGAGGCCGGCCGATCATCACCGATAACATCAGCACGCGCACCGGCGATGCCGCCGCCGAGTGGCTGCAGCGCCATCCGCGCGTCTGCTTCGTCTTCACGCCCAAGCACGGCAGCTGGCTCAACCAGGTCGAGATCTGGTTCGGCATCCTCACCCGCAGCGCTCTCCGCCACCGCTCCTTCGCCAGCGTCACCAAACTTGCCACTGCCATCTACCGCTTCGGCAAGTACTGGAACGACGTCGTGCGCCGCCCCTTCGATTGGACCTACTCCGGCCGCGTGCTTCATGCCTGAGCTTCAAATCTGTCGCGACTTTTGGGACACAGCACTAGCCCTAGCGCAGCGCGTGTGCCGCGCTATGACCAGGACGTCGAGCAATCCCGGGCGTGGCGGTAGTTTGCACCATCAGCGCGAAGCCCCGCCGCGTTCCGCACGCTGGAGCAGTGCAGCGCGACATCGCTCGTTTAGCAGCGCTGCGATCCGTCCGGGCTCTTTCGCTGCGACTGAGATCGGGCCTCGCCTAAACCCGAGTAGGGACCCTCGCCCGCGCGGAGCCCGGCACGCCGTAGCGCGCCGCTGATCGCCGCCGGGCGAGCACGGAGCAAGAGGGCCCCGCGCGCGCGCAGCGCAGCGAGCACGCGCGGTCGCACTGCGACGAACACGGACTG
>DATDJP010000180.1:0-15109 GCA_036520475.1 Polyangiaceae bacterium
AAGGGTGCGGGCGGCTCGCAATTCCGCGATGGCGTACTCTATTCACCACATTTTTTCTTGTTCCTGACGTGTCCTGCCTCCGTGCACAGCGTCAGGCTTCTGAAGCGATTCACGGAGACAGGACACTAAATGGCCGAGAGCGAGCCGCGGACCTCCCGCGTCCCCAAACCCCCGCCTGGTGTTCCGGTCTATGTCCCGGGCCAGAAGACGGGTGAGATCTGGGCTCATTTCGCGTCCGGCGTGTCGGTGAAGGCTCACCGCGATCGCGCGCGCAGCTATCCGGGTCTGCGCAGCGAAGCGCCGCCCACGCAGGCGTTCTACGCCGCGCTCACGAAGCTCGGCGCGGGCACCCACGTGATGGACGTCGGCGCCGGGTCTGGGTCGGGCGCGCAGCTACTCAGCGAAAGCTTCGATCAGGTAACGGCGATCGAGAGCGACGCGCACGCCGTCGCGTTCGCGCGCGAGGTGGCACCACTGGCGCGCCTGGTCCAGACGGACGCGAGCCGCCCCTACACCGCCGCGCCGGCGGATTTCGCGATCGTGGCAGACGTGCTCGGACACGTGGCGCACCCGCAAGCCGTGCTCGCGTGTCTGCGCGCCTCACTGCGCCACACGGCCACCGTGCTCGTGGCGGAGCCGGCCGCTTACGTCAATCAGCGTCTGCGCTATCCGGTGCGCCGCGCGTTCTCTCCTCGCGCGCTCCGCTCGGTGCTGACGTGCGCGGGGTACCAGGTGACCAGCACGCTCTGCGAAACGGGCACGTTCAGCGCGTGTCTGGCCAGACCGGTCTCGGACGCGGCAACGGACGCGCTCGTGCGCGGCACCGAGCTAGTCCTTCGCGGCGACTCCGCCGGCGCGCTCGAAGCCTTCGCCCGCGCAGCGCACTCTCCGGACGCCGGCGTACGCGCCGAGGCAGAGCTCGCGCGCGGGCTACTACACCTCGAACGCGGGCAGGGCGACGCGGCTGCGCGCGCCTTGTTCCTCGCCCGCGAGCTCGATCCCGGCGACGCCCGGCCGCTGGCCGCGCTGTCCCGGATCGCGCTCCTCACCGGCTCCGCGTCGGACGCGCTCAAGTTGGCGCTGGAAGCCGCGCGCCTGGACGCTACGGAGTTCGACGCCGCCTGCGCCGTGGCGATCGCGGCCGAAACCCTGCAACACCCCGACGCGTTCGCCGCCTGGCGCATGGCTCACTCCCTCAGCCCAGACGACGCGAACGTCGCGACGGAGCTCGCGCGCTCCGCCGCCGCTCGCAATGACTACGCCTTCGGCATCAATGCTCTGGAGCGCTTGCGGCAATATCGCGAGCGGCTCGATCCGGCCCTCCACCTGACGCTCGCCTGGCTGCTGCTCGCCGAAGGGCGCACCCGCGACGCGGCGCTCGAAGCGCGTTTGGTGAGCGCGCTCACGCCGAACGATCCGGCGGTGGTCGAGCTCTGGGCGGCGATCGATCAGACCGGGACCGCGGTCGGCAATACGTAGCGCATTTGCCGCGTGTGCGCGGCGCCCTCGCCCGCGGCGCCCTGCGTCACTCCGCGACGACCACGCGGTTGCGCCCGCCGACCTTGGCGTCGTAGAGCGCGCGGTCCGCGCGTGACAGCCAGTCTGCCTTCGACTCGCTCAACTTCAACGCGGCGATGCCAACGCAGATGCTGACCTTGAACGGTCTTCCCTCGACGGAAAATGGCAGCCGGTTCACGACTTCACGCAAACGGTCGCTGCGCGCGCGCGCCGTCGCCAGAGGACACTCGGTCACGACGATCGCGAACTCCTCTCCGCCGTACCGCGCCACGAAGTCCTCTTTGCGCAAGAACGTGCGTAGCAGAGTGTCGGCGATGTCCTTGAGCACGCGGTCGCCCGCCGGGTGGCCGAACTCGTCGTTGACCTGCTTGAAGTGATCGACATCCAGCATCAAAAGCGCCGGTTCGGAGCCGAGTAGCAGGCCGAGCGCCGACACGCGGTCGAGGTGCTCCTCGAGCGAGGCGCGGTTGAACAGGCCGGTGAGCGGGTCCACGGCAGCCCGCGCTCGCGCCTCGCTGAGCTCCGAGCGGAGCGCGCGCACCTTGTCGGTGAGCAGCGAGATTTGATCACTTTCGCGCTTGCGGCGGTGCTCCGCGGCGGCTCGGAACGACTGGGCCACGAGCTCGGCTTCGCGGCGTAACGTCGCGGTATCATTGGTGCCGAACGCACCCACCAGGCGGCCCACCTGCGCACCCAATTGGGCGTCGGAAGCGCGGTCTTCGGCCACCGAGATCGCGAGGGCCTGGGCAAAGGCACGAAGCGCCTCGCGCAGGTCCAGGAGGCTGCGTTGCACGAAGGCGCGCTCGTGACCGCGCTGGTCCACGACGGCGCGGCGAATGCTGCCGTAGTCGCGCTGGCTGGCCGATCCATCCTGCTTCTGGGCGTCATCCGCCCGCGTGGGACCCACGAGCAGCCGCTGAGCAAGACCCTCGAAGCGCTGCTCGACGTCGGCGGCGGGCCGCTCATCGGTGTCAAAAGCGTGACGTCCCAAGGTCTGCAGCACGGACGCGAGCGTATCCAGCGCGCGCTCCACCTCCGACTCTGGCAGCGGCGAGCGGCTGGGCACAGCCTGAACCGCGGGGACCGGGTCAGTCATGCCGCTGCGTGCTTTCCAGAACATCTATCCTTGCCGACAACCCAACGAACGGCCGCTCGACGCGTTCCTTGAATCCGTATTCGGCTACAGGTTCGCGGAGTCGGTCCGCTCATCAGGAGTTAGGAGCCAAGGCTCTCGATCATGTTTCCGGGATCTTCCGCCCTACGCCTGTCGAGCTCCCCGCCCATTTCAGAGCGGGCCGCTCGAGTCCTGCTCCTCGAGGCGGACGCACAACGCCGGATCGAGCTCGAATGCCTGTTGCAGAGCGAGGGCTACGAGACCCTGGCTCTCGGCGACGCCGACGAGGTGATGCGGCTGGCAGCGGAGTACGAGCCGGACCTGGTCTTGCTGAACATGCAACTGCCGGGCGCCTCGGGGCCGGAAGTGTGCGGTGAGCTGAAGGCGTACGACCCACGCCGCCACCATCCGATCGTGCTCTTTTCGTACGAGGACCCCGACGAGCGCGTCGTCGCCGGGGGACTCCTGGCCGGCGCCGACGATTTCATTCGTGTCACGGAGCGCACGCTGGAGCTGCGCGCGCGCATCCGGGTCCAACTCCGGAACAAGCGGCACCTGGATGCCCTGCAGCGCCTGCGGCAGGAACGCGACAGCCTGCGCCGGGACGCGCAACTGGACGCGCTGACGGGCGTGATGAACCGCCGTTCGCTCGAGTCCGAAGTGATCTCGCGCTGTGAGCGCCGCGAGCGCTTCGGTGCGCTGTTCATAGACGTCGATCACTTCAAGTCGATCAACGACCAGTTCGGTCATGAAATGGGCGACCGCGTGCTCATGGATCTGGCCGACACGCTCCGCTCCGGCATTCGGCCGGGCGACGTGGTCGCCCGCTACGGGGGCGAGGAATTCGTGGTGCTGGTGGCCGGCGCTGGGCCCGAGTCCGCGCGTCTCGTCGCCGAGCGCCTGCGCAAAGGTGTGGAGAGCATGCCGCTGCCAACTCGCGGACCCGCACAGGTCGCCGTCAGCATCGGGACCGCCGTGTTCGATCCGCGCAGCGAAGACCAGAGCTGGGACGAGCTGCTCCGCCGCGCGGACGCAGCGCTGTACGCCGCCAAACGGGCCGGCAGAAACCGGGTGGTGATGTTCTCTGCCGAGCTCGTGCCGCCCGTCGAAGCCGGCGACACCTGCAGCGTGCGACTCAATCGTTTGCGTACCGTGGAAGAGAAGGCACTCGCCTTTCGATCGAGGTCGGGATGAGCATCGCTGGACAAGACGCGCCGCAGGAAGTCAGAAACTCCGGATATGCTGCAGCGCTGAGCATTCCGGTGGCGGCCCACGTGGAACGGGAGCCGCAAAGCGATCTCGAACGCGAGCTGCTCCGTCGCCTGAAGAGCGGACGCGCCGCGCTACCGGTATTGCCACGAGTGGCAGCGCTGGCCCTGCGCCTGGCGAGCGACCCCGACGCGCGCTTACACCAGCTGGCCGAGCTCGTGGACACGGATCCGCCGATTGCGGCGCGCTTCATGTCGGTCGCCAACTCGGCGCTCTATTTCCGGGGCGGAGCGACGGCCACGACGCAAGCAGCGATCGTGCGGCTTGGGCTGGCGAGCACGCGCGATCTGCTGTTCCAGGTCGTGTACGGCGCATCCACGAGCGGCCTCAAGCGCCACCAGGCCGCCGTGCAGCACTCATTTCAACGCAGCGTACGCTGCGCCATTGCCTGCCGGCTCGCCGCCCAGGAGCTCGGTCAAACGAACAGCTGCGACTACATGCTGGGACTCTTGCACGACATCGGCGAGGCGCGCGTCTACCGCATCCTGGCCGACATCGCCGGCGCACAGCCGACCAGTGAAGTCCAAAAGCTCGTGCACCGCTACCACAGCGCCGCAGGGGCCGAAGTCGCGATGGCCTGGCGGCTCCCGACGGAAATCGTCGACGCCTGCGCGGCGCATCACGATCCCGCGGCCGTGACCACGCCGCACGTGCGCATGGCGATGCTGTCAGACGCCCTCGTGGATAGCCAGCCGACCGGCGATACTGGTCGTTTGGTGCTGCTGGGGCTCAGCCAAGCCACGGCGGCCGTGCTCCTCGAGCGCCTGAAGCGCGCCTTCGTCCAGCTGTAGGCACGAGCGCAAGCAGAAGGGGCAGGCGCCCCCGGCTCGAGCATTTAAGGCCCGTTCCCGGCCACGCTCGAGAACTTTCCCATGCCCGGCGTTAAGCCGCGGTTTCTAGCGCCGTTTCTTGCGTGGGACTGGTCCGGAGAAGAGATGACTGACGTTCTGGTAGTCGACGATTCCCTCGTGGCGCGCAAGCTCTTGATCCGCGCGCTGCCGAGCGACTGGTCCGTGACCCTCACTCAGGCAGCGAACGGGCTTCAGGCGTTGACCGAATACCGGCGCACCCGTCACCCGATCATGTTCCTCGACCTGAACATGCCGGAGTGCGACGGCTACGAAGTCCTGCAGGCGTTGCACGACGAGGGCATCACGCCCACGGTGATCGTGCTCTCCGGCGACATTCAGCCGCACGCTCAGGAGCGCGTCTTCAAGCTCGGTGCGCGCGCCTTCGTGCGCAAGCCCGCCACCCCCGAGGTGATCGCCAAGGTGCTGCACGAGGTCGGTGTGCGATGACGAGCACCGCCACCGAGCATCAGGAAATCGAAGCGCTACGCGAGATCGTCAACGTGGCCATGGGTCAGGCCGCCGACTCGCTCGCACGCCTGTTCAACGCGTTCGTGAAGCTGCCCATCCCGCGCGTGCAAAAGCTCGAATCGTCCGAGATGCTCGCGGCGATGCGTGAAATCCTCGGTCAGCACGAGGCCATCACGGCCGTGCGCCAAGGGTTCTCGGGACCGATGCACGGCGAGGCGCTGGTGATCTTCGACGCCGCCGGCTGTCACGAGCTCGCCGACTTGATGGGCTACGACGACGCCTCGCTCAACGAGCACGAGCTCTTGCTGGACGTCGCCAACGTGCTGAACGGCGCCTGCCTCGGCGGCATCGCCCGACAGCTCTCTTACGAGCTCAGCTTTTCGCCCCCGTCCATCCTCGTGGACCGCGGCTCGCTCGACGACCTGATGGCGACGACGCATCCCCTTCCCTGGCGCAAGGCGCTGCTCGTCGAAGTCAATTTCAAGATCGAAGATCGCCTGTTCCGTTGCCACACGTTCGTGTTCTGGCCGGAAGCGGCGATGGCGCGGCTCGAGCGCGCCGTGGAAGTCTTTCTCGAGGAGCTCGGATGAGCGAGAGCGTCCCCGCCGCGTTGCTGCAGCTGATCGTCGATCGCATCAACGTCGGCATCTTCACGGTGGACCGTCAGATGCGGCTCGTCCAGTGGAACCAGTTCATGGCGCTGAACACCGGCAAGACCGCCAGCGAGGTACTCGGGAAGAACCTGTTCGAGTGTTTCCCCGAGCTGCCCCGCGCGTGGCTCCAGCGCAAGCTCGATAGCGTCTTCGTCCTCGAAAACTTCGCGTTCGTCTCCTGGCGCCAGCGCCCGTACGTGTTCGCTTTTCAGCACAACCGGCCTGTCACGGGCGGCATCGACTGGATGCGCCAGGACGGCACCTTCTTTCCGGTGCGCGACGAGCACGGCGCCGTGAACGCCGTCACTGCCGCGCTCTACGACGCCACCGACGTCGCGGTCTCCCACCGACAAATCGAGGAGACGAACCGCAAGCTGCACGTGGCGATGACGGAGCTCGAGCGGCTGAGCAACACCGACGCGCTCACTGGCATCTACAACCGGCGTCACCTGCAGCAGCAGCTCGAGCTCGAGATCAGCCGCGTGCGTCGCTACGGCGGCTCGCTCTCGCTGATCGTGTTCGACCTCGATCATTTCAAGCGCGTCAACGACAGCTTCGGGCATCTGGGGGGCGACGCCGTCCTGCGCTTCGTGGCCGAGCGCGTGGGCAGCTCGATCCGCGATCTGGACGTGTTCGCGCGCTACGGCGGCGAGGAGTTCTGCCTGGCGTTACCGGCCACGCAGGGCGACGGCGCGGTCCAGCTGGCCGAGCGCCTGCGGCGCATGCTCGAGCGTGAGCCGGCCAACTTCGACGGGACGCTCATTCCCTTCACGGTGAGCCTGGGGGTGAGCGAGATGGCGCCGGACATTCACACGCCGGAAGGGCTGTTCGAGCGCGCGGACCGCGCCCTCTACGAGAGCAAGGCCTCGGGACGAAACCGGGTCACACGCTTCAGTCCCGTGGCCGCCTCGGCCGCCGCCGCCGACGCCGAGCCCCTCAGCCTGGGAACACCCTGAGCCATGTCAGCGTCGGACACGGACGAGATCGTCAAAGAGTTCTTGCTCGAGAGCCACGAGAACCTGGACTCGCTCGAGCAAGATCTGGTCGGACTCGAATCGGAGGCCGACGCCGCGCCGCGTATCGCGCGGATTTTTCGCACCATCCACACCGTCAAGGGAACCTGTGGCTTTCTGGGGTTCGCCAAGCTCGAGCAGCTCACGCACACGGCAGAGAGCCTGCTCAGCCGTCTGCGCGACAAACAGCTCGCGCCGAATCCCGACATCGCCGATGCATTGCTGGGCACCGTGGACGCGGTGCGCGCGATGCTGCAAGCGATCGAAGCCACCGGCAACGATGGCGACTCCGATTACACCGAGCTAGTAGCGCGGCTGGCTGCGCTGCAGACTGCCGCTGCCCCCATCGCGGCGGCGCCCGTCGCTTCCGCGGCCGTCGTCTCCGCGCCGGTCGTCGCCACACAGCCGCCTGCTCCGGCGGGCGCGTCGATCAAGCCAGCCGCCACACGCGGACCCGATTTCGTGATCGCGCCGCCCAAACGGCCAGCGCCGGTCGACGACGCCGCAAGCGACTCAGAGAGCGCTGGTCGCGCGGAGCCGCGCCGACAGGTCCCGCTCGGTGAGCTGCTCGTCGCCAAGGGCTACGCGACGCCCTCCGCCGTGCAGCGCGCCCTCGAAGCGCAGGGCCGGGGCGACCCGCGTCACGTCGGTGAAATTCTCGTCGCCGAGGGCGTGATCGCGCCCGCGGACGTGGTGGATGCGTTGAAGGCGCAGCAACACTCTCGCGGCGCCGTCACCGACTCCACCATTCGCGTGGACGTGGGTCTGGTGGACAAGCTCCTGAACTTGGTCGGTGAGCTCGTGCTCGCGCGCAACCAGATCCTGCAGTTCGGAGCGACGCAGACGGACAACGCCTTCGCTGCCACGCTGCAGCGCCTGAACCTAGTGACCAGCGAGCTTCAGGAGAGCGTCATGAAGACGCGCATGCAGCCCATCGACACGGTCTGGGCAAAGTTGCCGCGCATCGTGCGCGACCTGGCGCAGTCCTGCGGCAAACAGGTGACCATGGAGCTCGAGGGCAAGGACACCGAGCTCGACCGAACGCTGATCGAAGCGATCAAAGATCCGCTGACCCACCTCGTGCGAAACGCCATCGACCACGGCATCGAGAGCCCGGAGCGTCGCATCGCCTTCGGCAAATCGCCGCACGGCACCATCCGGCTGCGGGCCTTCCACGAAGGCGGCCGCGTGAACATCGAGATCTCCGACGACGGCGCGGGCATCGACGCGAGCAAGATCGCGCGCCGCGCGATCGAGAGCCGGATGGTCTCCCACGAGGAGCTCTCGCGCATGAGCGATACCGAGGTCCTCGCCCTGGTTTTTCGCGCCGGTTTCACCACCGCCGAGCGCGTGACCGCCATCTCCGGCCGCGGCGTCGGCATGGATGTGGTCAAGACGAACATCGAGCGCATCGGCGGCAGCGTCGATCTCGAGAGCGTGCGCGGCAAGGGCTGCCTCTTCAAGCTGAAGATTCCGCTCACGCTCGCGATCGTCCCGGCGCTGCTCGTCGGCTCACGGGGCGACCGCTACGCCATTCCCCAGGTGAACCTGGTGGAGCTCGTCTACCTCGAAGGCGACCGCGCGAAGCAGGCCATCGAGCTCATCCACGGCGCGCCGGTCTACCGCCTGCGCGGCAATCTCGTGCCGATCGTCTCGCTCGCACACGAGCTCTCGGGCTCGGCGCAGCGCTTCGTGATGCCGGCTGAAAAGGACGCGTTGAATCTCGTCATCGTCCAGGCCGACGATCAACAGTTCGGCCTGATCGTCGACGAGATCCACGATACCGAGGAAATCGTCGTCAAGCCGCTCGGCAAGCATTTCAAGGCCATCAACGCTTATTCGGGCGCGACCATCCTCGGAGACGGCCGGGTCGCCTTGATCCTGGACGTGATCGGTCTGGCGCAGCGTTCCGGCGTGCTCGCCAAACGTGGCGCGAGCTCGCGCACGTTGCATACGGCGGTGACCGCGGACGGCGGCGGCCTCGAGAAGCAAGAGTCGTGGCTGCTCGTCAGCTCCGGCAAGGGGCGGACGCTCGGCATCGCACTGTCGTTCGTGTCGCGCCTGGAAGAGCTCCAGCGCTCGCGGATCGAACGCGCCGGGGCGCGTCGCGTGGTGCAGTATCGCGGCCAGATTTTGCCGCTGGTTCAGCTGGATGCGCCCGGGGAGCGACCCCAGACCGACGAGACCTCTGCCACCCAGCCCGTGGTGGTGTTCTCGCGCGGCGACCAGAGCGTCGGCCTGATGGTGGACGGTATCCTGGACATCGTCGAAGAGGCCGTCTCGCCCAATCGCGCGCTGCAGCGACCGGGAATCTCCGGCTCCGCGATCATGCAAGGACGCGTCGTCGAGCTGGTCGACGTGGACGCACTGATGCAGGACCTCGCTCCCGCTGAAGCGGCTCGCCAAGAGGTATACGCCTGATGGCCGTTCAGCTCTGCACCTTCCACCTCGGTCCGCTGTTTCTCGGCGTGGAGGTCAGCCGCGTCCAGGAGGTGCTGCGCCAGCAAGAGATGACGCGAGTGCCGCTCGCGCCACCGGCGGTGTGCGGACTCATCAATCTCCGCGGACAGATCGTGCCCGCAATCGAGCTGCGCGAATGCCTGCAGCTCGAGGCCCGTGCACAGGGCGCTCCTGCCATGAACGTCGTCGTGTACACGGCCGGCGGCGCCGTCAGCCTGATCGTGGACGAGGTCGGCGACGTGATGGAGCTCTCGCCGGCCGACTTCGAAGCGGCCCCGCGCACCATTCCCGCTCGCGCGCTCGAAGTCATCGAAGGCGTATACAAACTCCCGAATCGCTTGCTTTTGGTCGTCAACGTCGACCGTGCCACCGCTCTCGCTTGCCAGGTTTCAACAGGAACGGATACCAGAAATGGCCGACTCATCCATGCAGGTGCTTAGCAACGCACCCCCCGCGAACGTCGACCTCGAAGGGGACGGGGCGGGTTCGAAAACGAGGCACGGTAAGCCCCGGAAGGCCCGCACCAAGAGCGGCAAGCGCGCACCCTCGGCGGACGCCAATCTCGAACGATTCGTCGACCTGAGCGCCGCGCTCTTGCGCGCTTCGAGCGTCACCGAGCTCGCAGCAACGGTGCTGGACAGCGTTCGCCAGGCACAAGGCTGCGACTACGCGTCGCTCTGGGCGCTCGACGCGAACACTGGAAGCTCGCGCTTGCTCGGTGGCAACGGGGCGCAGGCCGCTTTACTCGACGAAGCGCTCCCGCGCCGCGTAACACGGGGCGCTGGCCTACATGGCCGCGCGTGGCAGGAAGGACGGCCCGTACGGCTGGACGACGCGTCGCCGTTCTCCGGTTGCGAGCGCGCGGCGCGCCTGCGCGCCGCTGGGCTCTTGCAGGGCGTCTGCCTGAGCGTTCAGCTCGATGGCTCGCGCCTGTATCTATTCGAGTTCCTGGGCCGCGCGCCGCTTCAGTCCTCTCTCGGAGCCATCGAGGCGCAGGCGCGCTTCATGGCTCTGCGCGCCGAACAGCTTCAAACCGCGGCCAATACGGCAGAGCTCATGCGCGAGCGCGAGCAGAGCGTGCTCGACGCCGAACGCGAGCGGGCCGCCCACGCCGCGCTACAGCAACGCATCAGCGCGCTCCTGGTAGTGGTCGACAGCGCCAGCGCCGGCGACTTGCGCGTCTCCTGCGAGGACGATACGGACGACGTGGCGGGCCACACCGCGCGGACGCTGGGTGAGTTCCTGTCCAAAGTACGGCAGAGCGTCACGGAGTTCGGCGTGCACGCCAACACGCTCGCGCGTTCGTCGGCCGAGGTGCTCTCGGGCAGCCGACAGCTCTCGAGCACTTCCAAGGACACCAGCAACCAGGGCAGCGCCGTCTCGGCCGCTGCAGAACAGGTGAGCGGCAATCTGCAAACCGTCGCCGCCGGCGTCGAGGAAATGACCGCCAGCATCAAAGAGATCGCCAGCAACGCCATCGACGCCGCGCGCGTCGCCGTCGAGGGCGTGCGCGTCGCGGAGCGCACCACTGGCACGGTCGCGAAGCTCGGCGACAGCAGCGCAGAGATCGGCAAGGTGATCAAGGTGATCACGTCGATTGCGCAGCAGACGAACCTGCTCGCGCTGAACGCCACCATCGAAGCGGCGCGCGCTGGCGAAGCCGGCAAGGGCTTCGCCGTCGTTGCCAACGAGGTGAAGGAGCTAGCCAAAGAAACGGCCAAGGCCACCGAAGACATCAGCCAGAAGATCGAGGCCATCCAGGAAGACACCCATCGCGCTGTGGACGCGATCGCGCGCATCAGCGCGATCATCGGTCAAATCAACGACATCCAGAGCACGATCGCCGCTGCGGTGGAGGAGCAGACCGCCACCACCAACGAAATTTCGCGAAACATCAGCGAAGCGGCGCGCGGCAGCAGCGAAATCGCACGCGGCGTCACGCACGTGGCGAGCTCCGCGCAGAGCACGACAGTCGTCGCGCGCGACACGGAGCTGGCCGCCTCCAGGCTCAGCAGTCTGGCATCCGAGTTCCAGAACTTGGCGTCGCGCTTCCGCTACTGAGCGCACGGACGAGAAACAGGCAAGCATGCAGCGCCGCGGCCGTGTGTTGATCGTCGACGACTCGGTCGTCATCCGCAGTCTATTGACACGCGTGCTCAGCGAGTCCCCGGACATCGAGGTGGTCGGCACCTCGGCGAACGGACGGCTGGCGCTGCGCCGGCTGGCGAAGGAAGACGTCGACGTCGTGATCCTGGACGTGGACATGCCCGAGCTCGACGGGCTCAGCACCCTGCGCATCCTGCGCCAGGATCATCCGCAAGTCCGCGTGATCATGTTTTCGACTCTGACGGAGGCGGGCGCCACCGCGACCATCGAATCGCTTGCGCTGGGTGCGTACGACTACGTGACGAAGCCCTCCGCCACGAACAACGCCGAGCGCACCGCCGCCGCGGTGCGCGAGGAGCTCGCTCGCAAGGTGCACGTGGCGTGTTTTGGCGAAGCCCTCAGGCGCACATCGCAGGTTCAGAGACCCGACGCCTCCCCGAGCGTCGCGCCATCGAGCCCCGTGGACGTCATCGCGATCGGCGCATCGACCGGCGGCCCGAACGCGCTCACGCAAATTGTGAGCGAATTGCCGGCGGATTTCCCGGTCCCGATCCTGATCGTGCAGCACATGCCGATCATGTTCACGCGCATCTTCGCGGAGCGCTTGAACGGTCTGTCCGCGCTCAGCGTGCGCGAAGCAACAGATGGCGCGCGTATCGAGCGCGGCAGCGTGTGGATCGCGCCCGGCGGCGCGCACATGCTGCTCGTGCGCGACCCCGAACCGCGCATTTCACTCAACTACGAGCCGCCCGTCAACTTCTGTCGTCCCTCCGTGGACGTGCTGTTCCGATCCGTTGCCAGCGCTTACGGCCCGCGCGCGCTGTGCGCGGTCCTGACCGGCATGGGCCACGACGGCCTCCACGGCGCGGAGGTCGTGCGCCGGCTCGGCGGCCGTGTGTTCGCCCAGGATCAGCAGACCTCCGTCGTCTGGGGCATGCCCGGTTACGTGGTCCGCGCGCAGCTCGCGCACGAAATCTTGCCGCTGCCTGACCTCGCCGGCGCCCTGACGGCATGCGTAGCCAATAGCCGCAGCAGCTTCCGCGTGGCGCCCGCCGCGCTCGAGGGCTCGCGCGCATGAACACGCTCGATGTCGCCTACGTCCGGCAACTGGTTCGCGAGCACTCGGCCATCGTCCTCGACGACAGCAAGGCGTATCTGGTCGAAGGACGGCTCACGCCTCTCGCCCACAACGCCGGCTTCAGCGGGCCCGCAGCGCTGGTGCAGCGCCTGCGCTCGGAGCCGGTCGGACCGCTGCATCAACGCGTGGTCGAAGCGCTTACCATCAACGAGACCTCGTTCTTCCGCGATCCGCGCGTGTTCGACGCCATCCGGGCGCGGATCCTGCCCGAGCTGCTGCGCAACCGTAAAAAAGTCACGATCTGGAGCGCCGCCTGCTCGACTGGCCAGGAACCATACAGCATCGCGATGTTGCTCCTGGAACACTTCCCCAACCTGGGCCCGGACTCGGTCGAAATCGTGGCCACGGACTTGTCCGAACAGGTGCTCGAACAGGCACGCGCCGGGCGCTACTCGCAGCTCGAGCTGAGCCGCGGTGTGCCACGCGAGCTACGACGGCGCTACTTCGAGACGGACGGCGACTTCTTTCGAGTCACGGAGCCGCTGCAGAAGCTCGTGAGCTTCCGGCGACTGAACCTGGTCGGCACCTGGCCATGGCTGCCCTGGGCAGACCTGGTGCTGCTACGTAACGTGCTCATCTATTTCGATCAAACGACACGCCTGGACGTGCTCGAGCGCATCCGCCGGAACATGAACCCGCAGGGATGCCTCGTGCTCGGGACGAGCGAGACCGCCATCGAAAGCGAGTGTTTCACGCGTGTGATCAGCGATGGGGTCGTCACTTATCGCATCTCGCGCGCCACCGGCTCCGTGCCGCGCCTACCAACCCACAGACCGTAGCGACCTATAGCGCCGAGGGCTTATGGCCGTAATCACGGCATGACGACGGCCTTGAACGGCGCAGGCATGAACGGCAGCAAACTGGGAGTTGCGACCGAGAGATCGACGCTCGACGCGGCGCTCCAGCGGCTCGCTTCACTGCTGGAGCGGGCCCGCCAAGGGCAGCTCGACGTACACACGGAATGCACCGGCGACCTGGCCCCGATCGCGCCGGCGCTCGAGCGTCTACTGAAAGGGACTCACGGCACGTTCTCGGGCATCTCGCAGAACGCCATGCTCCTGTCGGGGGCCTCCGAGGAGCTCACGGAGCTCGGGGAGCAGATGGTGACGAGCGCACAGGAGACGGTGGACCGCGCGAGCGGAGTCTCCGTGGCGTCCGAGCTGCTCAGCCAGAATATCCAGACGATGAGCTCGAGCGCGGGCGCCATGAGCAACTCCGTACGTGAAATTGCGGCGAGCGCCAACGAGGCCGCGCGCTTTGCCACCACCGCGGTGGACGTCGCCGACCGCGCCAACTCCACGGTGGCGAAGCTCGCCGAGATCAGCACCGACATCGCCAAGATCATCAAGGTGATCACCTCGGTGGCGCAGCAAACGAACCTGCTCGCGCTGAACGCCGCCATTGAAGCGGCACGCGCAGGCGCGGCGGGCCGCGGTTTCGCGGTCGTGGCCACGGAGGTCAAGGAGCTCGCCAAGGAGACCACGCGGGCGACGGAGGAGATCGGACTCAAGATCGATCGCATCAGCGCCGACACGCGCGGCGCCGTCGGCGCGATCGGCGAAATCTCCGGGATCATCAAGCAGATCAACACGCTGCAATCTGCGATCGCGCACGCAGTCGATGACCACACCATGAGCACCGGCGAGATCACCCGGCACGCGACCGAGGCGGCGCGCGGCAGCGCGGCCATCGCCGGAAGCATCGAAGGCGTCGTGGCCGCGGCCCGCGTCACCAGCTCCTCTGCCAAAGATTCGCAGCAGGCCGCAGTGGGCGTTTCGTCCATGGCCAGCGAGATGATCGACATCGCGGGCCGCTTCGTGCGCACGGACACATCGGCGCGCCGCTTTTAAAGGGTTCGATACCTCGCCCGGTGCTGGCCGAGTCAAGCGACGAAGAACGTCAATTTGCTCTTCTCATAGCCGGTGATTTCGACGTCCAGGTCGAGCCGAGCACGCGGCTTCGCGAGCACGGCGGCAGCGTCGGCGGGGACGCGCGCGACGCTGGGCAGCACGGCGTCCAGCCGCGCGCGCGCTTCGCCGCGGGTCAAGATCGTCGAAATCACGTTCATGACCTCGTGGAAGTTCTCCTCGAGCTGCTCGTCGAGCTTTCCGGCGCGCAAGCTCTCCTCGGCGCGCGGCAGCGGAAACATCGCCAGCGCCGCCCCGGCGTACGCCGCAAACCCCAGATCGGCCAGGCACACCGCGCCCAGCGTTCCGTCGAGGCCGCGGTACGTGGCGATCAGCACGCGCTCGGCGCTTCCAGGGCGATAGGGCGTCTTCGACACGCTGACCGCGGCGTGCCGGCCCAAGAGCGCAGTCAGGGTCTGCGCCACGTCCTTGAGGGCAGGAGGCTCGCACTGCATGAGGGTCAGCGTACCACTAGTGCCTCGAGTCCATCGAAGCGATGGGAATTTCGAGGCCCCTGACGGGGCAAGGGCCTCGAAATTCCTGCGCCATGGGCTCATCTGACTCGAGCACCAACTGTCGTGACGTACCTCGATTCGAGTGAATCGAGGTACT
>DATDJP010000181.1:0-19046 GCA_036520475.1 Polyangiaceae bacterium
CGGCTATGGGCCCGAGAGCGTGTACGAGCCCCCGCCGCCACCAAAGCCACGACACGTCGCTCCGAAATATTCGTTCTGGCTCGGACCACGCGTCGGCTGGTTCGTGCCGTTCGGCAGCGTGTTCTACCGATGTGCTCCGAACAGCTTCGGCGAATGCAACTACAACGCCGTCGACTGGAACGACTACGCGTCGTCGGGCCCGATGTTCGAGATCGACGCCGGCGCGCGGCTCGGGCGGAACTACACGCTCTTTCTGCTCTGGGAACACGCCGCGCTCGGCGCAGGCGACGACGAGAGCTACGAGAAAGATCAAGGTGGGCTCGCCAGCGCGAGCACCGACTACTTCGGGCTCGGTCTGCGCGTCTCGTCCGACCCCAACAAGATCGGCTTCTTGACGGAGATCAACCTCGGGGCGCGCCGCTTTCGAGCCAAATACGAGAACGGCACCGAGCTTCAATTCACTCAAGACGTGCCGCTCGAGCTCCGCCTCGGGCTCGGCGCGGACATCCGCCTGAGCCCACTGTTTTCATTGTCTCCGCTGATCACGCTCGGCATCGGCCGCTTCGACACCATCGAGCGCGTGCAGGACGGCGACACGCAAGACGAGATGGCCGACGACGACGAGCTCGCGAGCCACGGCTGGCTCACGTTCCAGGTCGGCGGCCATTTCGACGTCGCAGGCGGCGGCTGAGCGCACACCGGCGTCAGCGGCAGATGCGCTCGACGTCCGCGAGTTGCTCTTCCAGGAGCTGGATCAGAATCGGGCGCATCGCCTGGACGGCACGCGCGCGATGGCTGATCGCGTTCTTCTCGTCCTCGCCAAGCTCGGCCATCGCGCGGCCCGCGAGCTCGGCGACCGCGAACAGCGGATCGTAGCCGAAACCTCCGCTCCCGCGCGGCGTGCGCGCGATGCTCCCGTCGCAAGTGCCATGGGTCACCTGAGCGTGCTCGATCCGCCAGGGCGTGACCAGCGCGAGCGTGCAACGAAAGCGCGCGCTGCGCTGCCCGTCGGGCACTTCCTCGAGCTCGCGGAGGAGCTGCCCGTTGTTTTCCCCGTCCGTAGCGCGATCGTGAGCATAGCGCGCGGAGCGGACGCCGGGCCTGCCCCCGAGCGCGTCCACCTCGAGCCCGCTGTCGTCCGCGAGCGCGCACAGCTGCGTCAGCTGACACGCCGCCTTGGCCTTCTGGATGGCGTTGGCTTCGAACGTATCGCCGTCCTCGCGGAGCTCGTGGTGTTCGCCGAGCGCGTCGTTCAGCGTGACGAGCTCGACCGGCAGATCCAACAGCAGTTTGCGCAGCTCCGCGAGCTTGCCCGGATTGGAGCTGGCGATCACGAGCGTCAGGCGCGTCGGCATGTTTCGTTTCAATAGCGCTCTTCGTGGAGCGGCGAAAGCGCCGGGGCTTCTGCTGCGGCCCCCGGGCGACCGACCTCGTCCGCGGGCAGATGCAGGCGAAAGCGCGTACCGCGTGGGTCCCGCGGCTCACACGCGATGCTCCCGCCGTGCGCTTCGAGGATCTCCCGCGTGATGGGCAAACCGAGCCCCGTGCCGTGGCTCTTCGTCGTGAAAAACGGCTCGAACAGGTGCTCCCGCGTCGCGTCATCCATGCCGGTGCCCTCGTCCTCCACCACGATGTCGACGCCGCCCTCGGCAGCCCGCCCAGCGCTGATCCTGACGGTTCCGCCCGCGGGCATGGCCTCGCTGGCGTTTCGTAGCAGATTGAAGAACGCCTGCTTGAGTTGGGCCTCGTCGACGCGCAAGAGCGGCAACGCTTCGTCGATCTCGAGCTCGAGCTCGACGTGCTTGCGCTGCAGGTCGCGGCGGGTGAATTCAGTCGCCTCGCGCACGACGTCTCCGATGTTCTCGAGCTCGAGACGCAACGCCGGCCGGCGGGCGACGGACAGATACTGCTCACTCAGCGCGGTCAGGCGTTCGATCTCGTTGGCGATGGCGCGGAGCAGCGTGCGCGCCTCACGCTCCTGCTCGCCGAGCTCGTCTTCCAGGAGCTCCACGTTGAGCGCCATAGACGACAACGGGTTCCTGATTTCGTGCGTCACGTGCGCCGCCATCTTGCCGATCGCCGCCAATCGCTCGGCCGTGAGCAGCTGCTCGTTGGCGCGAGCGATCGCCGTCACCATGTTCTCGAAGGTCTGCGCGAGCTCTCCGATCTCGTCGTCGGAGGCCACCACCGGGTGCGGCCGCAGATCGCCGCTCGCGACGGCTTTGGCGCGCTCGGTGACGAGCGCCAGCGGCTTCAGCACGCGCCGCGCATGAAACGCCATCAACGCGCCGATCAACACCGTGAACGCGGACATACCCAGCAGCAGGCGGATCGCGAGCTGCTCGCGGGCGCGCGCCAGGTCGAACAGGTGATCCACGTTGTGTTGCACGCGTTGCTCGAGCTGACTCAGACGCTTTTTGCCTGCCACGCCACGCGTGACCAGCTCCTCGCGCAGCTTCTCGGCGCGCCCCGCCTCATCCTGATCGAGCGCGGCAAACAAGCGCTGAATCAGCTCGCGGTCGGCCGCGAGCACTTGCTCGATGCGCGTGGTCTCTTCCATCAGGCCGTTGCCGATCTGGCGGGCGTCAGCGTTGCCCGTGAAGGCACGCGAAATCGCGGCGCGCACCTGACCGAACATCTTGGGTCGGCCCAGCCTGAGCGCGCTCTCGAACCACACGCTGATATCGGCAGGATTCTTGGCGGACGTGATGTGATTGAGCTGCGTGTTCCAGGTATCCTGATTCGCGATCACGTCGCGCACGGCCAGCGACAGCGGCAGGTAACCAGAGCGCATCAGGTGCGCCTCTTCCGCCGCCTGACGTTGCGCGACGACGCCCCAGCCAGCGGTCAACAGAAACGCCGCCGTCACCAGCGCGTAGGAGAGTAAAATCCGTCCAGCGACTGTCTTCTGACGCTGCCGGGGCGCCATCGGCTCAGGGTTTCGCGGAGGCCTTGGCCGCCGCCTTGCCGGATGCGCGCGAAGCGCGGGACTGCGCCGACGCATCCGCATTTTTCGGACCCGTCACCGGCTGCGGCAGACGCAGCTCGAACGTGGCCCCCTGCTCGCTCGATCGCACTTCGACGCGGCCCCCGTGCTCGTCCGCGATCTTCTTCACGATTGCCAGCCCGAGCCCCGTGCCACCTTCCTTGCCGGCAGTGACGAACGACTGAAATAGACGCCCCTCGATTTCTTTGGGAATGCCGGGGCCGGTATCGCTGACCAGGATCACCAGATCGCTGCCCTGCATGCGCGCATCGATGAACAGCTTTCCACCGCGCTCGGCCATGGCCTCGATCGCGTTCCGCGCCAGGTTGTGAATGGCGCGCGCGACGCGGTGCTCATCGAAGCGCGCGACCACCTTGGTATCGACGCTGACGACGAGCTCGACCGGGCGATTGTCGATTTCGAGCTCCAGCTGGCGGGTGATGTCCGCAAAGAACTTCTTCAGGTACACCTTGCGCACGAAGACGATGCGCTCCCCGCGCGCGAACTCGAGCACCTCGCGCTGCATGGACGTCAAGAGATCGAACTGTTTGAGGATCTCTTCGGCGTACTCGGAGCGCTTCTCCTGGTCGACCGTGTCTTGCATCAGCTGGACGTAGCCGCTGATCACCGTCATCGGCGTCTTGAAGTCGTGGATCACCTGCGACAGGAGCCGCCCGATCGTGGTCAGCCGCTCGCCGCGCTCGCGGGCAGCGCTGGCTTGAAATAGCCGGACGGCGGTCGACACGTTCGCGGACACCAGCCGGAGCAGCGCCACGTCCTCGCCGCTGAAGGGGCGCCCAGCGCGCTTCGAGAACAAGCCCAGCGCGCCGATCGCGTGCCCATCGCCTTCCAGCGGCAACGCCACGATCGAAGTCACCGGAAACGAATAGCGGCCCTCGACGCGCTCGTTCCAGCGCCGGTCGCCGGCTATGCTGGCGAGCTCGAAGGGCCTGCCGCCGACCATCACGGCCGCCAAGAATCCCTCTCCGGCTTTGACCCCGAAACGCTCGAGCTCTTCCGGACGCTCGCTGTCGAAGACGTACTGCACCAGATCGCCGGTCTCTTCTTCGACCAGCAGCACTGCTGCGCCACGCGCTTCGCAAGCCTCTGCCACTTGCCCGAGCGCGGCGCTGAATAACTTGTCCACGGAGCTCGCGCGCGCGGTCGCGCGCTCCAGCTCGAAGAGCAGCTCGAGGTCTTGCAACCGTCGCTCCAGCTGCTCCTTGGTGTCGAGCAGCTGCTTGTTCTTCTGGATCAGCGACAAGAACAGCCGCGAGTTGTCGATCGCGACCGCGGCCTGCGTCGACAGCGCGCTCAAGATGGCTTCGTCTTCGCTGGTGAATTCCGCGCCACGTCGCTTGTTCAGCACCTGGATCACGCCGATCGTGCGGCCCAGGTGATTTTTCAACGGTGCAGCCAGCATACTGGACGTTCGATACCCCGTCAGCGTGTCCCATTCGCGCTCGAAGCGCGGGTCCTCGTAGGCGTCCTTCACGCGGATGGCCTTGCCGGACTGCGCCACGGTCCCTGCGATCCCGTGCCCGAGCTTGATACGAATGGAACGCACCTGCTGGCCGACGACGAGCCGGCTCACGAGCTCCTTGCGAGCTTCGTCGAGCAAGTAGAGCGTGGCGCGGTCGGCTTCCACGAGCTCGGTGAGCTTGCCCAGGATCAGCTCGAGCAGGTCGTCGAGGTCGAGCGTCGTGCCGAGCGCGTTGCCGACCTCACGCAGCGCGCGGGAGATCCGCTCTTCGCGCGCCAGGGCGGCCTCGAGCTCCGCCACCCGGCGCTCGAGCAGAGCCGACCCTGCGTGGACGTTGAAGCTCACAGGGCCGATCGAATCATGGAAGGTCCGACATTTCCACGAGGAGTTGCCGAGCGGCGCACGGTTCGCTACGAAGGACGGGCATGGCGCTCAAGCAGCTGGTGCTCGTCGTTAAGGGGCGCGTTCAAGGCGTGTATTTCCGAGCATCGACGCAGCGCGAAGCGAAGCGGCTCGGCCTGAGCGGCTGGGTGAAGAACCGGCCGGACGGTACGGTGGAGATCTTGGCGGAGGGCGAGGAGCTGGCCATTCGAGAGCTCTACGGCTGGGCTCAGAAGGGGCCGAGCGCAGCCCGTGTCGACCGCGTGGACACGCGCTGGCGCAGCTTCACCGGCGAATTCGCCGATTTTCGCATCGTGGACTGATGGGCGTCGCGCGGCGTCTCCCGAGCGCGCGCCGGTACGCCATGCAGTCCGCACGCCTCTGGTGTGTGGCGGCCATGACAGCGCTGTCAGCCCCGGGCGCCGCAGCGCCGGGCTCGGCAGCGAGCGCCGGAGGCACGCCCGCTCCAACCGAACAGCAACGTTCCGGTGACGGGCGTATTCCCAAAAATCGACCCCCGCTCCCGCCCCTGCCTAAGGCGCCGCGCCGCGACCTCCCGCCCGCCGAGCCGAACGACGTAAAGGCGCTGGACGAGCTTCTGGCGCGCTTCACGTCCGAGGACGCGAGCGAACGCGAAGACGCGGTGCGCCAGGTCCTCGAGGTTCAGCCGCGACTCTTGCCGGCCATCGATCGACGCATGGCTCAGATCGCCGAGGAGGCGGACAAGGACGCAATGAAGGGGCTGCTCGGGGACACGCGCCAGAAAGCGCGCGAAGCCCTGCGCAAAAGTCTCCGCGCCGCCGGCGAGGACGATGAAATAGACACGCCAGATTACCTCGGCATGCTCGTGCAGCACCCTGCACCGCAAAAGCAACCCTGGCAGAACGTGACGCGTGTGGTCGCCATGAGCCGCATGCTCGTACAAATGGGCAGCGTCGAAGCCGCGCGCGAGCTGATCGAGATCTACGTGCGCTTCGGCGAATTTTTGCGCGTTGACACGCAGCTGCAATTGCAGAAGCTGGGAAACAAGGCCGTCGCCGCGCTGATCGAAGCGCGCCGCCACCGCGCGGAAAAGATCGCGCGCTGGGCGGAGCGTCAGCTCGACACGCTGGGTAAGGCGATCCCGGGTGAGGCGGTGAACACGACGGACTATCAGGTGCTCGCGGACGTGCTGCGTGCCTACGGGCGCGTCCGCGATCCCGACGCCGCGCGCATCGTGATCTCGTTCGCGAACAGCGAGCGCGCGCAGGTGCGCGAGGCGGCGCGTCAAGCAGTGGCGCTCATGGGCGAGGTCGCCAACTGGCAGCTGCGCGACACTTACGAGAGCATCGTCGGCAAGAAGCCGGCGCGCGACTGGACCTGGGAACGCACCGCGCGCGAGCTGTTCGGTGAGTTCGATCGGCTGCGGCTGTCACAGGTTTACGACCTGTTCGAACAGGGCAGCTTGGCTTTCGAAAAGGGCGACCTCGACAAGATGCGCGAGGCCTTCGACAAGGTGCTGGCGCGGAGCCCCCTCTTCGAGCACCGCGCCGAGATGGCGCCGGCTTATCTTTCGTATGCGAGAGAGTACGCGGACAAAGATCGCGAGCGCGCGGTGGTCGCGCTGTACAAGGCCGAGCGCATCGCCCAGGGCTCTCCACTCGAAAAACCAGCTCGCAGCCTGCTGCTCACGCTCCAGGGAGAAGTGCTGCTCGAGCGCGGTCTCGCCGATCAGACACTGTTCCGGCGCGCGCTCGAGCTCGACGGCACGAACCAGCGCGCCCGCGACGCGCTCGCGCGCATCGAGCGCGGAGAAACTCAAAGCCGCGCAGAGCTCGGCCGGTACGCGCCGGCCCTGGCGATCGCGGGCATCGCGCTCCTGGGGCTCGTGTTCATGGCCGTGCGACGACGCTACCGCGCGCAGAGCGTACCTCTCGCCGCGCCATCAGCCGCGGCTGATGACGGAGATCGACGCCCTGACATTCAGCCACGCGCTACAGCGGACGAGGGCGAAGCCGTCAGCCAGCCCGCGCCAACTCTGAAATCCCCCGCGCCCCCGAGCGACGACCCCTAAACGTGGAGCCGTCGCCTCCGTCTAGTGTGGTGAATCAGAGAATCGCATCAGAATTTGGGCTACTCTATTCACCACAGATTTCTTGTTCCTGACGTGTCCTGTCTCCGCTCGTAGCGCCCGATTTCTGTGGCGATCCGCGGAGACAGGACACTCACCGCCTCGCCTATTCGGCCTTTTCAGCTTCCGTCTCGTCCGTCTTCGGCTTGGCCTTCTTCGGAGCGGGCTTGGCTTCGGACGACGCGCCTTCGGCGGCGCTCTCCGCAGCCGGAGTCTTCTTCGTCTTCTTCTCGCCGCCCGCTGGAGCGGCTACGGCAGCGCCAGCACGGTCCACGAACTCGACGATCGACATCGGTGCGTTATCGCCCCGACGCCGTCCGACCTTGATGATGCGTGTGTAGCCGCCCGGCCGGTCCTTGAAGCGCTTCGCCAGGTCCAGGAACACCTTTTCGACGAGGTCGATCTTGCGGGTGTCATCGCCGTCCTGGACGGTGCCGAAGCGCCGCAAGAAGCGACTCATCTGCTGTTGCGCAGCCTGGCGGCGCGCGCGATCCGCCAAGCTCAGCTTGTCGTGCGCGGTGTACGCCAGCTCACCCAGCCGAACGGCACGGGTGATGACGCGCTCCGCGACGCGTTTCAGCTCCTTGGCCTTGGCGTCGGTGGTCTCGATACGCTCATGGGCGACCAAGTTGGCCGTCAATGCTCGCAGCATTGCCCGGCGATGACTCGTGTTGCGGCCGAATTGCCGCCCAGCTTTGCGGTGTCTCATGGTGACTTACGCCTGCGCTTGCTGCTGTTTCCAGCGCTCCAGCATCTGGGGCCAGTTGTCGAACTTCATGCCGAGCCCGAGGCCCATCGTGCCCAGGATCTCCTTGATCTCTTTCAAGGACTTACGGCCGAAGTTCTTGGTCTTGAGCATGTCCTGCTCGGTCTTCTGCACGAGCTCACCGATCAGCGTGATGTTGGCATTCTGCAGGCAGTTCGCCGAACGAACCGACAGCTCGAGCTCGTCCACCGAGCGGAACAGGTTCTCGTTGAGCGGCTCTTCCTCGGAACCGGGGCTCTGGTAGCTGGTCTCTTCGGTCTCCTCGAAGTTGATCCAGATCGAGAGCTGCTCTTTGAGGATCTTTGCGGCGAACGCCACGGCGTCCGTCGGCCGCACGGCGCCGTTGGTCCAGACTTCCAGCACGAGCTTGTCGTAGTCCGTCACCTGGCCGACGCGCGCGTTCTGCACGGTGTAGTTGACCTTGCGAATCGGAGAGAACAGCGCATCGATCGGGATCGTTCCGATCGGCATCGTTGGGCTCTTGTTGCGCTCCGCCGGCACGTAGCCACGGCCCACGTTCACGGTGAGCTCGATCGACAGCGGACCCTTCTTGTCGAGGGTCGCGATCGGGTGCTTCGGATTGAGGATCGTCAAGCCGTCCACGAGCTTGATGTCACCAGCGAGGACGGGGCCGGCCCCTTCCTTCTCGAGACGCACGGTGTACGTCTTGGGGGTCTCCGCCTTGAACACGACCTCTTTGAGGTTCAGCACGATGTCGGTCACGTCCTCGACGACGTCCGGGATCGTGGTGAACTCGTGGAGCGCGCCGTCGAGACGCACGGCCGTGATGGCAGCACCCTGCAGCGAAGCCAGGAGCACGCGGCGCAGCGAATTGCCGATCGTGATGCCGAAACCGCGCTCGAGCGGCTCACAGGTGAACTTGCCGTAGAACTCGCTGTTCGAATCCGGCTCGAGATGAATGGCCTTGGGGCGGATCAGATCGCGCCAATTGCGGCTCATAATCGGGGTGACCATGTCTGTGCATCTCCTGGCTGGCTGTTTCGCGCGGCCGTCCCGAACTCCGAAAGGAACCCGCTCCTACCGGAATTCCGCGGCCTGCCCGCGTTGCCGACCTGAGGTCGGCGGCAAAACTGAATCTTGGAGGCCGCGCGCAGGCGGCCACATCGCTTAGCGCGAATAATATTCGACGACGTACTGTTCGCGGATCATCGGCTCGTTGATCTCGTCGCGCACGGGCATGGAGCGGAAGTGGCCCGCGAAGTTCTCTTTGTCCACTTCCAGCCAGCTCGGACGCTGGCGGCTGTCCGCCCCGGCGAGCGCTGCCGCGATGTAGCCAATCTTGCGGCTCTTCTCGCGGATTTCGATCTTGTCGTTCGGCGAGACGCGGTAGCTCGGGATGTTCACGCGCTTGCCGTTCACCAGAATGTGATTGTGGCGAACGAGCTGCCGGCCCTGGGCGCGGCTCGCGGCGAACCCCATGCGATGCACGACGTTGTCGAGACGGCGCTCGATGAGGCCGAGCATCTCTTCACCCGTGCGGCCCTTGAGGTGCGAGGCCTGCACGTAGTAGCCGGCGAACTGCTGCTCGAGCAGGCCGTAGATGCGGCGCATCTTCTGCTTCTCGCGCAGACGCAGACCGTACTCGCTGAGCTTCAGACGACCTTGGCCGTGCTGGCCCGGAGGATACGGACGCCGCACCACCGCGCACTTTTCGCTGAAGCAGCGCTCTCCCTTCAGGTAGAGCTTCATGCCTTCACGCCGGCAGAGCTTGCAAACAGGGCCTAGATAACGTGCCATCGCTGTGTTCTCTCGTGTCTTAGACGCGGCGCCGCTTGGGCGGGCGGCAACCGTTGTGGGGAATCGGGGTGACGTCGCGGATCAACGTGACCTTGAAGCCGGCGGTCTGCAGAGCGCGGAGCGCGCTCTCGCGGCCTGCGCCGGGGCCTTTGACGAACACGGCCACCGAACGCATGCCGTGCTCCATGGCGCGGCGCGCCGCTTCTTCTGCAGCGAGCTGCGCGGCGAACGGCGTGCTCTTGCGCGAGCCTTTGAAGCCGCGCGAGCCGGCGCTGGCCCACGACACGGAGTTGCCGTTGACGTCCGTGATCGTGACGATGGTGTTGTTGAACGTCGATTTGATGTGCGCAATGCCGGCGCCGATGTTCTTGCGAACGACCTTCTTTGCCGCGCGTTTCTTAGCTTGTGCCATCGGCTACTCCTTCACTTCGTGGGGCCGGGCCGACGCGCCAAGCCTTTGCGCGGACCTTTGCGAGTGCGCGCGTTCGTGTGCGTGCGCTGACCGTTGACGGGAAGTCCCTTACGGTGACGGAGGCCGCGGTAGCAACCGAGATCCATCAAACGCTTGATGTTCTGCTGCACCTCGCGGCGCGCATCGCCCTCGACCTTGAAACCTGCGTCGATCGCGTCGCGGATCGCCTTGACGTCGGCGTCGCTCAGCTCGTCGACCTTGCGGGTTTCCGGGATACCGGCCTTCTTGCAGATCTCGCGCGCGGTCCGATTGCCGATTCCGTAGATGTACGGAAGTGCAAAAGCGATCGCTTTGCGACGCGGAAGATCGACTCCAGCTATACGTGCCATCTTTGATCCTTAGCCCTGACGCTGCTTGTGACGCGGATTGACGCAGATTACGCGCACGACCCCGCGGCGCTTGATGACCTTGCACTTGTCACAGATTTTTTTGACGCTGGGTCGAACTTTCATGACGCTTGCCCTAATCTCAAAACTGTCTCGTGATGTGACCCCGACTGGGATCGAAAGGGGAGAGCTTCACTTCGACGGAGCTGCCGGCGATCAGCCGAACCAGGGAGTGGCGCGCAGGCGCCGATAACCCGACTCGTACTTTTCGTCCATCCTCGAGGCGCACGCTGAACATGCCGTTCGGCAAGACCTCTTCGATGATTCCGGTTTGACTCGATCGATCGCCGCTCAACTCCTCCTTGGCCTCATCCTTCGAATCCTTCGAGCTTCCGTAGGATCCGCGACGTCACTTCTTGGCGAGTGCCGACACCGTCGATTCTGTGGAGAAGCCCGAGCTCGTCGTAAAACGGCAGCAAAGCCGCCGTACGGGCGTCGTACTCGTCGAGACGCCGCGTCACCGTTTCCTCGTGATCGTCGGCTCGATGCTCGAGCTCGGCGTCCGGGGGCGGGAGACTATACTTTAAGTGATAGATTCGTCCAGTGCGTTTGTCGACGCGCCGGAGCGAGGCTCGCTCGAGGAGGAGCTCACGGGGCACGTCCAGCGCGATCACCGCAAGCAGGGGCACCTGGCGGCGCTTCAGCAAATCCCGCAAGGCTTCGGCCTGCGGGACCGTGCGCGGGAAGCCGTCGAGGACGAAGCCCTTCTTCGCGTCCTGCTGCGAGAGCCGGCCGTCCACGAGCTCTAGCACCAGGGTGTCGGGCACGAGCTCCCCGCTGTTCATCAAGCCCTCGGCGCGCTTGCCCAGCGAGCTGCCAGCGGCGATTTCCGCGCGCAGCATGTCGCCCGTCGAGATCTCAGGAATACCGTAGCGCTCCGCGAGGATCTGGCCCTGTGTGCCTTTGCCGGATGCCGGCGGGCCCATCAAAATGATGCGCACGTTAACCCCTCCTCCGGCCGTGGAGATGCATCACGCCGGCCTCCGCCCACTCAGGCGCGTGGTCCGCGGCCCCGTCAAGCCTTCGTAGCTCCGCGTGATGAGGTGCGCTTCGATCTGGTTGACGGTCTCGAGCGCCACGCCGACCACGATCATCAAGCTCGTACCGCCGAACTGAAAGGGCACGCGGAAGCTCTGCGCGATGAGCGCAGGGACGACACAGATGCCCGCGACGTAGATCGCGCCGCCGACCGTGATGCGGGTGAGCACGCGGTCGATGTATTCGGCGGTCTGCTTACCCGGCCGAATGCCCGGAATGTTCGCTTGTTGCTTCTTCAGGTTGTCGGCGACGTCCACCGGCTGGAACGTAACCGCCGTGTAGAAGAAGCAGAAGAACACGATCAGAAACGCGAAGAAGGTGTGGAACATCCAGTCGCCGCGATTGAGCAGCGAGCTGAACGTCTGCATGCCGGGCACGTTGAAGTTCGCGAGCGTGGCCGGGAACATCAACAGGCTCGAGGCGAAGATCGGCGGGATCATGCTCGCCATGTTCACCTTGAGCGGCAGATGCGCGGTCTGACCACCATAGACGCGGCGCCCGACTTGCCGGCGCGCGTACTGAATCGGGATCCGGCGCTGGGCGCGCTCGAAGAACACCACCAGCGCGATGCTTCCGAGCAGCACCGCCAGCAGCACCGCGATCGTCAGCGGCTCGACCTCACCTGCGGCGCCGGCCCAGTAGCTGCCGATCGCCCCGGGGATGCCGCTCACGATGCTGGCGAAGATGATCAGTGAAATGCCGTTGCCGATGCCGCGCTCGGTGGCCTGCTCGCCGAGCCACATGATGAGCGACGTGCCGGTCGTGAGCGTGATGATCGTCAGCAGCCGAAAACCCCAGCCCGGGGTCGTTACGACGTCGCCGAAGCGACCGCCGCCCATGTCCGCGCTGTTCATGCTCTCGAGCCACATCGAGACGCCGAACGACTGGAACGTGGCGAGCACGATGGTCCCGTAGCGCGTGTACTGCTCGAGCTTGCGGCGGCCGGCTTCGCCTTCCTTCCGCATTTCCTCGACCTGCTTACTCACCATGCCCAGAAGCTGCATGATGATGCTGGCGGAGATGTACGGCATGATGCCGAGCGCGAAGATCGAGAGGTTCTCGAGCGCGCCGCCGCTGAACAGATTGAACAGACCGAGCAGGCCGGAATCGCTGCTGCGCATCACGCCGCGCATCACGTTCCGGTCCACGCCGGGCGTGGAGATGAACACGCCCACGCGGTAAATCGCGAGCACGATCAAGGTGAAGGCCACGCGCCTGCGCAGCTCTGGCACCTTGCCGATATTGGAGAACCCGCGAAATACGGCCATGCTCGGCCTAAACCTTCAGCTCTCGGCGCCTTCGGCGCGGGCAGCCGGCGCCGGGAGAACCACGGCCTTGCCGCCCGCCTGCTCGATCTTTTCTTGGGCAGACTTGCTGAAGGAATGCGCGCTGATCTCGAGCTTCTTGGTCAGCGCGCCCTCGCCCAGAATCTTGATGCGCACGCCGCGTCCCTGCACCAGGCGCGCTTTGCGGAGCGCGGCCTCGTCCACGGTGCTGCCCGCGTCGAAACGCTCCAGAGCGGCCACGTTGATCGCGACTGTGTGCACCGGAAACGGGACGTTGAAGCCGCGCTTCGGCAAGCGACGCTGCATGGGCGTCTGTCCGCCCTGAAAATGCAGCTTGTGAATGTTGCCGGGCTGACGCGCCTTCTGGCCCTTTTGCCCGCGCCCGCAGGTTTTGCCGAGGCGGCTACCCGCACCGCGGCCCAGGCGCTTCTCGTACTGCAGCGACCCTTCGGGCGGCACCAGGCGTGACAAGATGTCCGTCATGATTTCGTCTCCTGCACGCGCACGAGGTGCATCACTTTCTTGATCATGCCGCGAAACGACGGGGTGTTGTCCACGACCACCTTGGACCCCGGACCGCGCAGACCGAGGCCCTTGAGCACGCGGCGCTGCGGGTGCGGGCGGCCGATTTCACTGCCCAACTGCTGAACTTCGAGCTTGCTCACGACGTGCTCCCCGCCTCACGCGAGGCGACGATCGACGAAGCCGCCGCGGCGGTTGCCGACACGCGCGCGACGGGATAGTCGCCCGCGATCTCGTCGAGCTGCTTGCTGCGTGCGTTGGCGACGGTCTCGGGCGCGCGCAGCCCCTTGAGCGCGGCGATCGTCGCATGCACGACGTTGTACTTGTTCGACGAGCCCAGGCACTTGCTCAAAATGTCCTGGATGCCCGCGGATTCGACCACGGCGCGGACCGGGCCACCGGCGATGACGCCGGTACCGGGCGCAGCCGGACGCAAGAGGACCCTGCCGGCTCCGTACTGACCCGTCACGTCGTGCGGGACAGTGGCGCCGATCATCGGAACCTTGAACAGGTTCTTCCGCGCCTGGTCGTTGCCTTTGCGGATGGCTTCCGGAACTTCGTTGGCCTTGCCGAGCCCAACACCGACGTGACCCGACTCATCGCCCACGACGACGAGCGCGGAGAAGCTGAAGCGCCGGCCGCCCTTGACGACCTTGGCGACGCGATTGATGTGGATGACGCGCTCTTTGAGCTTGTCCTCGTCGAGCTGTTCGAATGCCATCGTTGCTCCTCGTCGGACCTCAGAAGTTGAGGCCCGCCTCCCGTGCCGCGTCGGCCAATGCCTTGACGCGCCCGTGATAGAGATAACCGTTGCGGTCGAAAACTACTTTCTCGACCTTCTTCTCGAGGCAGATCTTGGCGACCAGGGCGCCGACCTTCTTGGCCGCGTCCATCTTGCTGTCGCTCTCCAAGGTGCCTTTCAAGTCCCGCGACAGCGTGGAGGCTGCGGCGATCGTGCGACCGTCGACGTCATCGACGACCTGCGCGTAGATGTGACGCGCGCTGCGGAAAACCGTGAGACGCGGGCGCTCCTCGGTCCCGGAGATCTTGTTCCGGATCCTGAACTTACGCCGTTCTCGCCCTGTGAGTTCCGTTGCCATGGTGCTTTAACCGTAAACCTCGAGGTTTGTTCCTGATGTCCGCGATGAGCCGAGAGACCCGGGCTACTTGCCCTTGGCCTTGCCTGCCTTGCCCGCTTTGCGACGAATCGCCTCTCCGCGGTACCGGATGCCTTTGCCGCCGTACGGCTCCGGCGGACGAAACGCGCGGATCGTCGCCGCCGTCTGGCCGAGTGAGGCCTTGTTCGGCGACGTCAAAATCAAGATGGTGCCCTTCGACTCCGGGTTGATCGAAGCCGTCACGTCCGGCGGGAGCTCGAACGTGGTCGGGTGTGACTTGCCAACCGACAAGTGCACGACGCGACCCTTCACCTCGGCGCGGTAACCAGTGCCGACGAACTCCAAGGTGCGCTCGTAGCCGTCGACCGTGCCCTTGATCATGGCCGCGATCAGCGCGCGAGTGAGACCCTGAAGGCGCGGCGCGTCACTGCCGGGGGCAGTGGTGACCACCTGGATCACGTCGCCCTCCTTTTTGACCTCGACCCGATCGGGAATCTCCTGGCTGAGCTTGCCCTTCGGACCCTGCACCTCGATGCGACGGCCGCTCAGGTTCAAGGTCACCCCTTTGGGCAACTCCACTGGACGCCGCCCGAGGCGCGACTGGCGCAGAGTGGTCTGCGCTGCCGGCTGTGCTTGAGCCATCACCAAACCTCACACAGGAGCTCGCCGCCCACTTTGCGGGCGCGCGCGTCCTTGTCGCTCAGGACGCCTTGCGACGTGCTCAGTATCGAAATGCCGAGACCGCTGAGCACGCGCGGAATCTGATCGTGCCGCACGTATACGCGGCGACCCGGCTTCGATACGCGACGCAGGCCCTGGAACGCGCTCGTCCGGTCCTTGCCGTACTTGAGCGTGATCGTGATGCGCGGGTGCTCGGCCACGCCGACGTCGTCTTCCGACACGTGGGCGATGTAGCCCTCCGCCTTCAGAAGCTCGGCAATCGCCTTCTTGATCTTACTGGCCGGCATGTGAGTCACCTCGTGCCGCGCGAGGGCCGCGTTACGAATCCGAGCCAGCATGTCCGAAATGGGATCGGTCATCATGAGTTCACCAGCTTGCCTTGGTCACACCGGGCAACTCACCGCGCAGCGCCAGCAGGCGCAGACAGACGCGGCACAGCTTGAAATCGCGGTACACGGCGCGCGAACGGCCGCACACATTGCAGCGCGTGACGAACCGGGTCGAAAACTTGGGCGGCCGATTCAGCTTGGCCCACTGCGAAGCTCGCGCCATCTCTAACTCCTAAACGGCATCCCAAGCGCACCGAGGAGCTCTTTGGCTTCCTCGTTCGTCTTGGCGGTAGTGACCATCGTGATGTTCATGCCCTTGACCTTGTCGACCTTGTCGAAGTTGATCTCGGGGAACACGATCTGCTCTTTCAGACCGAGTGTGTAGTTGCCGGCACCGTCGAAGGCGCGCGGGCTGGTGCCGCGGAAGTCGCGCACGCGCGGCAAACCGAGCGTGACCAGGCGATCGAAGAACTCCCACATCTTCTCGCGACGCAGCGTCACCTTCACGCCGATGGGCATGCCTTCGCGAAGCTTGAACGTCGCGATCGACTTCTTGGCGCGCGTGACCACGGGCTTCTGACCGGTGATCGCCGCCATCTCGGTGACGGCCGACTCGATCAGCTTGGGGTTACTCACGGCTTCGCCGAGGCCCATGTTGACCACGATCTTGTGGAGCCGCGGCACCTGCATGGGGTTTGTGTAGCTGAAGCGTTTCATGAGCGCCGGCACGACTTCCGTCGTGTAGCGGTCGCGAACGCGGGGCTTGACGTCTTCGGCCATGGCTAGCCTCTCTGCACCGGCATGGACTCACCGCTCTTGGCAAGTCGCACCTTCTGATCGTTCTCGGACTTGAAACGAACGCGCGTCGGCTTGTTCGTCTTCGGATCGATCAGCATCACCTTGCTGGCATCGATGGCCGCTTCGACCTCGAGGATGCCGCCGGGCCGCTGGGGCGTGGCGCGCAGGTGACGCTTGACCGATTTGATACCTTCGACCACGACGCGGTTCTTTTCGCGGATGACGCGCGTGATCTTGCCGCGCTTGCCCTTGTCGTCACCGCGAATGACCAGCACTTCGTCGCCAACGTTGAGACGGCGCATCACAGCACCTCCGGAGCCAGCGAGATGATCTTCATGAAGCGCTTGCCGCGGAGCTCGCGGGCGACGGGCCCGAAGATGCGCGTTCCGACCGGCTCGAGCTGCGGGGTGATCAGCACGGCGCTGTTCTTGTCGAACTTGATGTAGCTGCCGTCCTGGCGGCGGTACTCGCGCTTGGTGCGCACGATCACGGCACGCGCCGTATCGCCCTTCTTGACCTTGCTACCCGGGAGCGCCTCTTTGACGCTGACGACGATCACGTCGCCGAGCCCGGCGTAGCGGCGTCGCGAGCCGCCGAGCACCTTGATGCACTGCACGACCTTGGCACCCGAGTTGTCCGCGACCTCGAGCACTGTCAGCGACTGGATCATGTCTGCACCAGCTCCTGAACGGCGCGCTCGATCACGCGCACGACCTTCCAGCGCTTGTGCTTCGAGAGCGGCCGGTGCTCGATGATCTCCACGCGATCGCCGACCTTGTATTCCTGATTCTCGTCGTGGGCCTGGTAGCGTTTCCGAACCCGGACGTACTTCTTGTACATGGGGTCCATTTTGAAACGCACGACCTCGACCACGACGGTCTTCTGCATCTTGTCGCTCTTGACGCGACCGATGAGCTTACGTCGCGCCGAAACCTTTTCTTCGGCGGCTTCGGGGCTCTGGCTCATGACTCTGTTCCTTCGCTCGCGCTCGCCTTGAGCTTGCGTTCGTGCAAAATCTGCTCGATGCGCGCGAGATCCTTGCGGACCTTGCCAAGCAGGCTCGTGTCTTCGAGCTGATTCGTGAAGTTCTTCATGCGGTAGGAGAACATGTCCTTCTGCATGGTTTTCCGGAGCTCGACCAGGTCGTCCGTCGGTCGCTCGCGGAGGTCTTTGGCTTTCATCACACCTCACCTCGCTGCAAGAACTTGGTGTGCAGCGGCAGCTTGGCTGCTGCGAGCTTGAAGGCCTGACGCGCCTCGACCTCGGAGACGCCCGCGATCTCGAACAGCACGCGGCCGGGCTTGATCACCGCGACCCAGCCTTCGACGCTGCCCTTGCCGCTTCCCATGCGGACTTCGAGCGGCTTCTTCGTGACGGGCTTGTCGGGGAACACCCGGATGAAGAGCTTACCGGCACGTTTGACGTGCCGCTGAATCGCCATGCGACTGGCTTCGATCTGTCGCGAGGTGACGAAGCTGCCCTCGACGGCTTGCAGCGCGAAGTCGCCGAACGACACGTCGGAGCCACGCCAGGCCACGCCGCGGTTCTTGCCCTTCTGCTGCTTCCTGAACTTGGTGCGCTTGGGTGAAAGCATGAGTTCGTCCTTCTAAAACTTGCGGATAGCGAGGCCGCTCACTCGGGGATGCGGCGCGCCTTGCGCTGCAGCACTTCACCCTTGAAGATCCAGACTTTGACGCCGATCGTTCCGTAGGTGGTGCGAGCTTCGGCCAGGCCGAAGTCCACGTCGGCGCGCAGGGTGTGCAGCGGCACGCGGCCTTCGCGGTAGGTTTCTACGCGACCCATTTCGGCGCCGCCGAGGCGACCCGCGCAGCGGATGCGCACGCCCTTGGCTCCGAACTTCATGGCCGTGGTCAGCGCCTTCTTCATGGCGCGACGGAACGCGATGCGGCGCTCGAGCTGAGTCGCGATGTTCTCCGCGACGAGCTGCGCGTTGGTCTCCGCCTTGCGCACTTCCTGCACGTCGATGAACACCTCGTTGTCCGTGAACGACTGCACACCGGCGAACTTGGTCTCACCTTTAGTGGCCGATTCGAGGTTGCCGCTCTTCAGGATCTCGATGCCCTTGCCGCCCTTGCCGATCACCATGCCCGGCCGCGCCGTGTACACGATGACCTTGGCCTTGTTGGCAGCTCGCTCGACTTCGACGCTCGCGACGTTCGCGTTGTACAAGTAGTCCTTCACGGCTCGCTTGATGCGAATGTCCTCGTGAAGCCACTTTTGGTAGTGCTTGTCCTCGTACCACTTGCTGGTCCAGGTCTTGATGACGCCGAGGCGAAAGCCGTACGGATGAGTTTTCTGTCCCATGCTCTTCCCGTTGGTAGGTGCTGCCGAACGCTCGCTTAGCGCTGGTCGAGCTCGATGAGGATGTGGCTGACGCCCTTGGTCACCCGGGTGGCGCGTCCCATCGCGCGCGGGCGCCAGCGACGCATGTGCGAGTTCGGCCCCTTGTCCACGGCGGCCTTGCTGATGAAGAGCTCGTCCGTATCGACGTCGGGCCGCTTCACCTTGGCGTTCGCGACGGCGCTCGCGATCAACTTCTTGACGAAGGGCGCGCCGGCGTTCGGGGTGAATTCGAGCAGTTGCAGCGCTTCGGCCGCGGCGCGGCCCCGCACCAGGTCGACGATGATGCGGGCTTTGCGCGGACTGATCCGCTGAAAATTCGCTTTGGCTTGGCTAATCATCGACAGTTTCCTCTTCAGACTTGTCGCCCCTCGGGGCGCCGCTAGTTCGCCCCAGGCATCCGTCACTGCAAGGTAGCGGCGGTAAAACTTCGCGGCCCCGATGGGCCGCGCCGCTCGCCGCCACGAGTGGGCGGTGTCGGCGCTTCCGACCCCCGAAGAGGCTTTCCGGGCGCGCCGAAAAAGGGGTCCCGCATTTAGCAAAGGAATCCGCGCACTGCAAGCGTAGTGCG
>DATDJP010000182.1:0-3045 GCA_036520475.1 Polyangiaceae bacterium
GCCGAAACCGGCGTTCGCCGCCCCCGCGCCCGCACCCCTGGGTCACCCGGCGAAGCTGCTCGCCGAAGCCCGGGATCGCTACGCGATGGGCGACTTCAGCGGCGCCCTGGTCGTGGTCGAAACTCTGCTCGAGGCCGAGCCGGGCCACGGCGAAGCGCAAAAGATCGCGGGCAGCTGCCGGGACGTCCTGCTGCAGATGTATTCGGCGCGTCTCGGTCCCCTGACGCAAGTCGCCTCGGTGGCGATTCCTGCCGACCAGATCCGCTGGCTCTCCCTCGACCATCGCGCCGGCTTCCTGCTGTCGCTCGTGGACGGCGTCTCGAGCATCGAGGAGATCCTGGACGTGAGCGGCATGAGGCACCTCGACGCGCTGCGCATCATGTGCACCTTGCTCGAGCAGCGGGTGATTGCGATCGAGCGCCCGTTTCGATAAGGCAGAAGCCTTGCAAGCTGCCGATCCGAAGCGCTCGCGCGCTACCGCACGCGGCAGCGCCCTTGTCGAAGCGTGTGCGGGCCTTTTGGCGTTTGCAGCAGCGGCCGCGGCGCTCCAGGTGGTGGCCCCGGATAGCGAGACGCTCGCGCCCGCGACTCAGACACCGGCGCCGTCAGCACCTCCGGCGCGCATCGGCAGCGACTTCGACGACGATCGGCGCATGCCGGCGCGCGCGCGGCGGCTTTCGTCTTACTCGCTGCGCGTCACGCTCGATACGTCGTCCCACGAGCTACGCGGAAGCGGCGTCATAAAGTGGACGAACGGCAGCGTGTCTCCCGTGCGCGAGCTCTGGCTGCACCTCTACATGAACGCCTTCAAGAACGACCAGACGCTGTTCTTGCGTTCGCCGTACGGAACGGGGCGGAGCGGCGCGCGCGCGCACGCCTACGGCTACATCGACGTGCAAAAGTTGTCGGCGCGGGAGCTCGGAGGGCGCGATTTGTGGCCGTCGGCGGATCGTCACAGCCCTGCCGAACCGGACGATCAAACCGACATCCGCGTCCCCCTACCCGAAGCCATCGCACCGGGCGGCCGTCTGACACTCGACGTCGAGTTCGTGGTTCAGCTGCCCGAGATCGTCGAACGCACGGGGCACAGCGGATCGTTTCATTTCGTGGCGCAGTGGTTTCCGAAGCTCGCCCGGCTCGAACCCGACGGCAGCTGGGCGCACTTCCCCTTCCACGCACAAAGCGAATTCTACGCCGACTTCGGCGACTACGACGTCGAGCTGGACGTGCCCGACGGCTTCGTCGTGGGCGCCACGGGGCAGCGCGTCGCGGAACGAGCCGCGCAAGGCCGGCGCAAGCTGCGCTACGAGGCAGAGAACGTTCACGACTTCGCCTGGACGGCGTGGGACGGCTTTCTCGAGCGCCGCGACACGGTGGCCGGCGTCGACGTGCGACTGCTCCATCCGCCGGGACACGAGGCGACCGTGGAGCGAACGCTCGAGGCGATCCGCTTCGGCTTGCCGCACTTCAATCGCCGGTATGGGCGGTACCCGTACCCCGTGCTCACCGTCGTCCATCCGCCGCGGGCGGGCCGCTCCGCGGGCGGCATGGAGTATCCCACGCTGATCACGACCGGCGGCGCCTGGTACTATCCGCTGCTCGGCATTCGTGCGCTCGAGACCGTCACCCTACACGAGCTGGCGCATCAGTGGTTTTACGGGCTCGTCGCCACGAACGAACAGGCCTGGCCGTTTCTCGACGAAGGTCTGACGAGCTATGCGGAGGCGCACGCTCTGGAGGCCGCGTATTCGCACACGTCGCTGCTTGCGCTGCCCGGTTTCGGGGTCTCGATGCGGAGCGGGCATCGCGCCCTCGCTGCCGGGCGCGCCAAGGACGAAGCCATCGCGGCGGCTGCTACCCGCTTCGAGAATTTCTCGGCGCTCGGCGCGCTCGTGTACAGCCGCACCGCGACCGTCCTTTCCACGTTCGCGAACGTCTACGGCGAGGCGAACATGGCGCGCGCGCTGGGTCGTTACGCGCGTTACTACCGCTTCGATCACCCTTCCCCGAAGCACCTCGTCGCCGCGTTACGCGAAACGCTGGGCGACGACGCGGCGCGCGCGCTCGAAAAGGCGCTGTTCGAGCGCGGCACCATCGACTACGCCGTGAGCGAAGTCGTGAGCACGCGCGCCCGTCCGCCCTCCGGCGTGTTCGATCGCAAGACAGGCCGTGAGACGCTCCTGCCCAACCAGGACGCGCTGGGCGGCGACTGGCTCGGGCGGGTCGCCGTCTATCGCTATGGCGAGCTCGAGCTGCCGGTGCAGATCGACCTCATCGCCAGCGACGGCACGCGGCAGCGCCGGCACTGGGATGGCCGCGGCACCTGGACTGCGCTGCACTACCGCGGCAAGAGCCGGCTAGTGGCAGCGCGCGTCGATCCCGAACGGCGCATCTTGCTCGACGACGACCTGTTCAACAACGCACGCAGTACGGGCACGGAGCACACGCCTCGCGTGCTCGAGCGCGCCGCATACTGGACGGAGCTCTTGCTCGCGGTGTTCGGGCCGTGACGCCGTGCACTCCGGCGCGCATCCTCGCGCGGCGTCGCCTCGGGGCGATCGCGCTCCTGTGGGCGTCACGGCTGTGTGCGTCCGTGCTCATTGCCTGGCCCATCGCGGACGTGTTTCGCGGGCTCGGAGCCGGGCGCGGAGCCGAGCGCGACGCCGCCCTGTTCGAGCCCGGCGCGTTGTTTCTACTGGAGGCGTTGCGCCTGGGAGACACGGCGCTCCTCTCCGCGCTCCAGACGGCGGCTTTCAGTTGGTGCATTTTCTCGCTGCTGTTGCTGGTGCCCGTCTCCGCGTTGCTCGTCGCCATGGCACACGAGGGGCGGCTCGAGCTCGGAGCCTGGCTCGGCCGCGCTCTGCACCACGTGCCGCGTTTCCTGCTGCTGGCAGGCCTGACCGTGCTGGCGCAGGCGCTGATCCTGCTTGCCTTCGTGCTGCTGTACGTCCCCTTGCATCGCCTCTGGCTCGGGCGCGTCAGCGAGCGAGCGTCGGATCTGCTCTCCGTGGCCTGGTTTGGCCTGGCAGGGGCGGGCGTTTTGCT
>DATDJP010000183.1:0-82816 GCA_036520475.1 Polyangiaceae bacterium
ACTACAGTGAGCTCTGGGCGTCGGGCGAGCTCGTGCGTGCGTTCACCACGACGCTGACCTTCAGCGTCGTGGTGGTGCTGGGTTCCATGCTGCTCGGGCTCGCCCTCGCGCTCGGACTCGATCGGCCGGGCGCGTTCGCGAGCTTCGTGCGCGGCGCGATCTTCAGCGCCTACGTCGTGTCGTGGGTGAGTATCGCGCTCTTGTGGTTGTGGCTCCTGGACGCCGATGCCGGCGCGATCACCCGCCTGGTGCGCACCGTGGGCGGTCCGCCCATAGACTGGCTCGGTGATCCTGCCTTCGCGCTCTACACGCTGGCGGGAGTGACCATCTGGAAGCTCGCCGGATATTCGATGGTGCTGTTCATCGCGGGCCTGCAGGAAATCCCAAAGGTGCTGCACGAGGCAGCCGCGCTCGACGGCGCGAGCGCGGTGCAGCGCTTCGCGCACGTGACCTGGCCCCTGCTGCGTCCCACGGCGGCGTTCGTGGGCACGACCAGCCTGATCGCGAGCTTTCAGGTGTTCGACGTCGTGCGCGTCATGACTCAGGGGGGTCCTGTCCAGGCGACCACGGTGTTCGTCTACGCCATCTACGAGCAGGTGTTTCTGGATCTCCGCGTCGGCCGTGCCAGCGCCATGGTGGTCGTCTTCTTCGTGCTGCTCCTGATGCTCACGCTGCTCCAGCTGTGGGTGTGGCAACGAAAGCGGGGCGTATGAAGCGTCCCGTGCTCGTGATCGTCCTTTGCGCGGTCTCGGCGCTATGGCTGATCCCGTATCTGTGGATGGTACTCACGAGCTTCAAGACGCTCAAAGAGATCGTCGCGGCACCGACCGCACCGCTGCCGTCCGGTATTCATTTTTACGCGTATCAGGCCGTGTTCGAGGCCATGCCCGTGTGGCGCTACTTCCTGAACACCACGCTGATGGCGCTCTTGATCGCGCTCATCCAGATCGCGGTGGCGCTGCCCGCCGGCTATGCGCTCGCGAAGCTACACTTCGCGGGGCAGAAGCTCGCGTTCGCGCTGGTCGTAGCCACGCTGCTCATTCCAGCGCAGGTGCGGTTCGTGCCGGTGTTCGCGATGCTCGCGGACGTCGGCCTCGTGAACAGCATGACGGCGCTGGTGCTGCCCTTCGGCGTGAGCGCGTTCGGGACGTTTCTGATCCGGCAAGCCCTGCTCAGCGTGCCCGACTCGCTGATCGAAGCCGCGCGCATGGACGGCGCGAGCGAGGCCCGCATCATCTACGGCTTGCTAGCGCCGCTCTTACGCCCGACCTTGGCTGCGTTCTTCATGTTCAGCTTCGTTTATCACTGGAACGACTATTTCTGGCCGCTCGTGATGACCACGGACGACCGCGTGCGCACCTTGCCGCTGGGCATCGCGCTGCTCCGGGAGCAGGGCTCCGGCGTGCGCTGGCACATCGTGATGGCGGGGAACGTCGTGCTCAGCGCCCCGGCGCTCCTGGTGTTCGCGCTCACGCAGCGCCACTTGCTGAGAGCCGTGGCTGGACGCTGAACGCCTTGTCACGGCGCGTCAAAGCATCTCACTGAAGTTGCCTGGTCGAAACGCGGGTCCGCAACGCCGCGCTGCTGCGTTAGCGCCAAAACCCTGTGGCACTTTGCACCGGCGCGTTGCGACGCTCTGGCGCGCGGCGCGCGCGCCATCGACGTGAGCGACTGCGCCGCTACTGCGAGGAACGTGCGGACTCGAACCTCTAGGCGTCCAACGACTGCCTGGACGACACGAATTGCAATGAAGCACTGTCGTGTTGGGCCGTGTGCGCCGCGGTTCCGACCATCTCCGGGGATTGAAACCCGCGCCGTAGCGTCCGAGGGGCCCTGCGCCGCGGGTGTTTCCGTGGCGTGGGGCGCCCTGGGGCCTAGCCGCCCCCGATTTTCGGACTATGCAGGCGGAAACAATGTGATCCCGCGCTGGACGTGGCTTCTGGCCGTACTACTGTGAAGGCTATGCGATTGCCCCCGAGCGCGTCGGCCCCGGAACGCATAGCGATCCTCCCCCTGCGCAACTCGGTGCTCTTCCCGATGTCGGTAGTGCCCATCAACGTGGGCCGCCCTCGCAGTGTTCGCCTGGTCGAAGAGCTGCTCGGTCGTGAGAGCGCCCTAGTGGGCGTCCTCACTCAGAAGAACGCCGAAACAGTCGAGCCCACGTTCGAGGACCTTTACGGCATTGGGACCTTGGCCCGCGTCGTCAAGGTCATCCGTCTCAGCCCATCGAACTACAGCGTGGTCTTGAACGGGCTCGGGCGCTTTCGTTTGAGCGAGGCGCGCGGCCTCGAGCCGTACATGCGCGCGGACGTGGAGCGCATCACCGAGCAACCCGAGATCGGCGCGGAGCTGAAGCAGCTCGGCCAGCGTCTTCGCGAACGCACGCGCCAGGTGCTCGGCCTGCTCCCGAACCTACCCAAAGAGACGGCTAGTATTCTCGACAACGTGCGCGAGCCCGGCGCCCTCGCCGATCTGATCGCGTCGAATTTTCCCGAGGAGCAAGCCAGCATCCACGTCCGCCAGCAGGTGCTCGAGGCGTTCGACGTGAGCGCCCGCGTGCAGCTCGTGCTCGGCATGGTCGAGCGCCAGCTCGAGGTGCTGCGCGTCAAGGACGAGATCAGCAGCATCGTCCAGGAAGAGATGAGCCGCTCGCAGCGCGACTACGTGCTGCGCCAGCAGATGCGGAGCATCAAGGAAGAGCTCGGCGAGTCCAGCGAGGACGACGAGATCGAGCAGCTGCGCGAGCGCATCGCGCGAGCCGAGCTGCCAGCGGAAGCGGAGAAGGCGGCGCGCAAGCAGCTCGGCCGCCTCGCGGGCATGCAGTCGCAGTCCGCGGAGTATCAAGTCACGCGCAGCTACGTCGAATGGCTCGCAGATCTGCCGTGGAAGCGCAGCACGCCGGATCGGCTGGACGTCAAAGGCGTGCGCCGCTGCCTGGACGCGGATCACTTCGGCCTCGAGAGCGTCAAGAAACGCATCGTGGAGTACAGCGCGATCCGCCAGCTGCGCCGCGACAAGAAGGGGCCGATCCTGCTTTTCGTCGGACCGCCCGGCGTCGGCAAGACGTCGCTCGGCCGCTCGATCGCGCGCGCCATGGGCCGCCGCTACGGGCGCATCGCGCTCGGCGGCGTGCGCGACGAAGCGGAGATCCGCGGTCATCGCCGCACGTACGTGGGCGCGCTCCCCGGACGCATCATTCAAGCGATGAAGAAAGCCGCGAGCCGGAACCCCGTGCTCGTGCTCGACGAAGTCGACAAGATGGGCGTCGATATGCGCGGCGATCCAGCCGCGGCGCTGCTGGAGGTGCTCGATCCGGAGCAGAACGACAGCTTCGTCGATCACTACATCGATCTGCCGTTCGACTTGTCCGAGGTGATGTTCATCGCGACCGCCAACTACCGCGGCAACATCCCGGACGCGCTCCGCGACCGCATGGAAATGATCGAAGTCCCGGGCTACACGCGCTCGGACAAGCGCAGCATCGCGAAGCACTTCCTGGTCCCGAAGCAGCTCAAAGAGCACGCGCTCGACGAGACACGCCTGCGCTTCGAGAGCGAAGGCATCGAGTCGATCATCGATTCGTACACGCGCGAACCCGGCGTGCGCGGGCTCGAGCGTGAGATCGCGGCCGTGTGCCGCGCGGCGGCCGTGCGCCTCGCAGAAGGCCAGGAAGTCAAAGGCCTCGCCGTCACGCCCGAACTCGTGCGCGAGGTGCTCGGCCCGGAACGGCACCGGCAGGAGATGGCCGAGCGCAAGCTGTCGCCCGGCGTGGCCACGGGTTTGGCGGTGACGCACTCGGGCGGAGACATCCTGCTCATCGAGGCCACGCGCATGCCCGGCAAGGGCGAGATCCGCATGACCGGCAGCATGCGCAACGTCATGAAAGAATCGGCCACGACGGCGCTCTCCTTCGTCCGCTCGCGCGCCGATCGGCTGAACCTCGACCCGGAGTGGCTGAAATCGATCGACCTGCACCTGCACGTTCCACGCGGCGGCGTCGCCCGCGACGCGGCCAGCGCGGGCGTCGCAATGTTCGTGGCGGTGGTGACGCTGCTGCTCGATACGCCGGCGCGCGCCGACGTCGCGGTCACCGGGGAGATCACGCTGCGCGGTAGCATTCTGCCGGTCAACGGTATCAAGGACAAAGTCCTGGCCGCCCACCGCGCCGGCATCCGCGAAGTGATATTGCCAGCGCGAAACGAGCGCGATCTCGAAGACGTACCGGACGAGATCAAGCAGGATCTCACCATTCACTACGTGCAGCGCGTGGACGAGATCCTGCCGCTCGTGCTCGCGCCGCCGGAGCGCACCGAGGTTCCGACCGACCTCCCGCCGCAGCACGAAGCGCGGCCGTGACAGCGGCGCGGATCTCCGGCAAAACGTCGGCGTGACCCAGCCACTGCTCTGGCACTCGCGCGCGCAGCGCGGCTTTGCGCTGGGGTCGCTCGTGCTGCTCGTGGCGGCTGGCTTTTTGCCGCTCTTCGGCGGTCCCACATACGAATTCGCGCTGGTCGCCGGGGTGGTGCTGCCGGCATCGTCGAGCATGGCGACAGCGCTCGACGTGGCGCGCTGGCGGCCGCAGCCGCTCCGCGCGTTCAGCTACGGACTCGAGAGTGGCCTCGCGCTCTCGCTGCTCGGGTTCGGCGTGGCTCTGCTGCACGGCCTCCGGCAGGGCTTCTGTGATCCGTTGCCCGGCGTCGCGTTGTACGGCCTCGGCCCTGCGAGCGGCGCGCTGCTCGCGGGCGTGTGGGGCGGCAGTGTGGCGCGGCTCGTGATGCGCGGCCCTCCGTCCAGAAAGCGCACCGCACAGCTGCTGGTGCTCGCCTGGAGCGGACCGCTGCTCGGCATCGTCGTCAGCCTCGTGCGTTTCTACACGAGCCCCATGGTGTTCGCCTTCGATCCCTTCTTCGGCTACTTCGCGGGGCCGCTCTACGACACCGTGTTCGATCCGCTGCGCGGACTCCTCACCTACCGTGCCGGCTCCGCGCTGACCTTGCTCGGCCTCGGCGCCTTGTCGTCACGCCTGAGCTGGCGGGACGACGGGCGCTTCGCGTGGGCGCAGGGACAGCGCGCTTCCGCGCTCGTGCTCGCCGCCTGCGCGCTGGCCGGTAGCGCGGCCATCACGCTGCTCGGGCCCGAGCTCGGACACTACAGCACGAGCGCGTCGATCCAGCGCGCGCTCGGCCGTCGTCTGGAGAGCCAGCGCTGCACGCTTCATTATTCGAAGAGCTTGCTGGAGCGCGACATGGCGCTCCTCGGACGAGAGTGCGATGCCCACGTCGTGGAGCTCGAGCGCTATTTCGAGCTTCGCTCGAGCGAGCGCACGACAGCATACGTGTTCAGCTCAGCGGACGAAAAGCGCGCGCAGATGGGCGCCGGCAACACGCAGATCGCCAAGCCCTGGCGCCGCGAGATCTACATCCAGGCAGACATGTATCCCCACCCCGTGCTAAGGCACGAGCTCGCGCACGTGCTCGCGGGACGCTTCGGGCAGGGGCCGTTTCACGTGGCCGGACCCGTGGGCGGCTGGCTGCCGGATCCCGGCCGGATCGAGGGCATCGCCGTCGCGGCAGCGCCGAGAGACGACGCGGATCTTTCAGCGCTGGGCTGGGCGAAGGCAATGCTCGATCTGAAGCTCTTGCCGCCGCTGTCCAAGGTGTTTCGCCTGAGCTTCCTGGGCGAAAACTCGGCGACGGCCTACACCGTCGCGGGCGCGTTCGTGGGCTGGTTCAAGGAGCGCTACGGCACGGCCGCGCTCCGCCGCTGGTACGCCGGCGCGGAGCTGACCGAAGTCGCGGGCGGCAAGGGGCTTCTGGAGCTCGAGCGCGATTTCCACGCCACGCTTCGCCAGGTGCAGGTCGAAGAGCGGGCCATGCTCGCCGCGCGCGCGCGCTTCGATCGGCCGGCGATCTTCGGCCGCAGCTGCCCGCACGCCGTCGACGCGCTCGAGGGCGAGGCGGGCGCGCGGCTCGCCGAGAACGATCCCAAGAGCGCGCGCGAGCTGTTTTCGAAACTGCTCGCGCTCGATCCGCAGCACACGCGCGCTCGCATGGCGCTCGGCCTGTGTGCGCTGCGCCAGGGCCAGTTCCCCGATGCCCGCCGGCGCTATCAGGAGCTGTCCCGCGATCCCGCGCTGCATCGCTTGCACCAGGCGACGGCCCTCGAATCCCTGGGCGACCTCGAGCTCGTGGCGGGTAACTCGACGCGCGCGGACGAGCTCTACCGCGCCGTGCTGGCGCTGACCTTCGACGAAGACCACCGGCGCACGCTGGACGTGAAACGCCTCGCCACGAGCGAGGCGGCGCGCGCGGCCGTCCTTTCGCTGCTCGTCGGTGGCGTGACCTACGGCCCGTCCTGGGACGTGGCCGCGATCAAGCTCGGCCAGTGGATCGAGCGACAGCCGGAGCGCGGCGTGGCCGCGTACCTGGTGGGCCGGAACCTGTATCTGCGACGGCGCTGGCAGGAGGCGGCGAGGTATCTCGACTTGGCTCTCGAACGCGAGCTCGTCCCGGCCAGCGTTCAGGAATCGGCGCTGCGCACGCGCGCGCTCGTGGCGTGCGCGGAGGGTGATGCGCGGCGCGCCCGTGAGCTGTACCAGCGCTTTCGCGCTCAGCCCGGCATGTCCGAAGCCCGGAGCGCCGGCCTCGGCCGCAGCCTGGGCCGGTGCGACCGTCAGGAAATCGCGAAGGTTTCTGGCAACGGCGGCTGATGCGATGAACCGCTAGCTGTGCTAATTCGCGGACCGTGTCGGTTCGCTGGCTCCAAGCCTTGGTCCTCGTCTCGTGCGTGGCATGCGCGGGCGGTGCACCCAAAAATCCTCGTTCTGCGCTCGATCAGTACGCCGAAGCGCTCGAACAGGGGCGGGTGAAGGACGCCTATGCTCTGCTCAGCCGGGAGGCGAAACGCAGCATCCCCTACGCCGCTTTCGAGCGGATGGTTCGCGACAATCCCAGCGAAATCAAGGCGCTGGCGGAGGCGCTCGCCCGCCCGAGCAGCCCACCCCTGGTGACGGCGATGGTCATGGCGCCCAACGGGGAGACGCTGCTGCTCGTGTACGAGGACGGCGCGTGGAAGATCGACGGGTCGGCCGTGGACCTGTACAGCCAGGCGACGCCCGAAGCCGCCGTGGTGGCGTTCATTCGGGCTTACGAGAACAAGCGCTACGACGTGCTGATGCGTTTCGTGCCGGAAAGCGCCAAGCATGGCGACGCCAAGGGCCCGCCGCTGGACGTGAAGCGGCTCCAATCGGCCTGGCAGGGTGAACAGAAGGACGAGATGGATCGCCTGACGCAGGCGCTGCGCGCCGCGCTCCCGACCGCGAAGTTCGAGCTCATCGGCAATCGCGCTACGATGGCTTACGGCGCCGGTGGCACCGTGGAGTTCCTCCGCGAAGACGGCGTCTGGAAAATCGAGGACTTCAGATGAGCCACGCCCCAGCGACCGCCCGCAAGGCGATCGTCGAGCGACAGACGCGCGAAACCAAGATCCGCGTGGAGCTCAATCTCGACGGCACGGGCAGCGCGGACATCGACACGCCCTTGCCTTTCCTGTCGCACATGGTCGAGCAGATCGCGCGGCACGGCTCGATCGATCTGGTGGTGCGCGCGCAGGGCGACGTTGAAATAGACGGGCATCACACCACCGAGGACCTCGGCATCGTGCTCGGCAAGGCCGTGCTCGACGCCCTCGGCGACCGCTACGGCATACGCCGCTACGGCTCGGCGACCTTGCCCATGGACGAGGCGCTCGTGACCGCGGCGCTCGATCTGTCGGGCCGCCCGTTCTTCGTCTGGCGGGTGCCACTGCCGAAAGCGAAGATTGGCACCTGGGACGTGGAGCTCGCAGAGGTGTTCTTCGAGGCGTTTGCGCGCTCCGCGCAGGCCAATCTTCACGTCGTGCTGCACGAGGGGCACAACCTGCATCACATCGTGGAAATCTCCTTCAAGGCCTTCGCCCGAGCGCTGCGCGAAGCGGTCGAGATCGACCCGCGCGCGCCCGGTATCCCGTCCACGAAAGGCATGTTGGTGTGAGCGGGCTCACCGTCATCGTCGACATCGGGATCGGCAACCTGCGTTCCGTCGAAAAAGCGATCGATACCGCCGCTCGCGAGCAGGGCATCGCGACCACGGTGCGGCGCTCCTCCGATCCCCAGGAATTGGCGCGCGCCGATCGCGTGGTGATGCCGGGACAGAGCGGCTTTCGCGACGCTGCCCTCGCCCTCGAACAGAGCGGGCTTCGAGAGACGCTGCTCGCCAAGATCCAGCAGGGTGCGCCCTACCTCGGCATCTGTCTCGGCCTCCAGCTGTTGTTCGAGGAGAGCGAAGAGGCGCCCGGCGTACGCGGTTTGGGCTTGTTCGCTGGGCGGGTCGCCCGCCTGAAGCCGGCGCCGGGCATCAAGATCCCCCACATGGGCTGGAACCAACTCGAAATCGGCAACGGTGGCCACCCGTGCCTCGAAGCCGCTGGCGGACAAGGCGCCTGGGTGTACTTCGTGCATTCGTACAGCGCAGAGCCCGCCGATCCGAGCCTGCTCAAAGCCACGGCGAGCTTCGGGCCAAACCGAGTGACCGCCGCCATCGCGCGCGACAACGTGATCGCGACGCAATTCCACCCTGAAAAGAGCCAGCGCGCCGGGCTTGCCCTGCTCGGCGCCTTCCTCCAGAGCTAGCCGATGGAACTCATCCCCTCGATCGATCTGCTGAGCGGCAAAGTCGTGCGCCTGCGGCAGGGACGCTACGATGACGTCACGGTCTACGCGGAGGATGCCGTGCGCTTGGCCGCGAGCTGGTCCGGCCAGGTGCCCCGCTTGCACGTCGTCGATCTCGACGGCGCTCGGGACGGCCGCGACGCGCAGCGCGAGCTGGTCCGCGCGCTGGTCGAGAGCTTCGGCAGCGGTGTCCAGGTGGGCGGCGGGATTCGTTCACTGCAAGCAGTGCAGCGCTACTGCGAGCTCGGCGTGAGCCGCGTGGTGATGGGTACGGCCGCGATCCGAGATCCGGCCCTGGTGCGCGAAGCCGCCGAGGCCTACCCGGGCCAGATCGTGATCGCCGTGGACGCCCGCGGCGGCTGGGTGGCGACCGACGGCTGGAACAACATTTCCGACCGTCGCGCGAGCGACGTCGTCCGAGAGTTTGCCGACTTGCCGCTGGCCGGCGTGCTCTACACGGACATCGAACGCGACGGCATGGAGGTCGGTCCCAATATCGCCGAGACGGCGCGCCTGGCCGATGACGGCGGCCTGCCCGTGATCGCCAGCGGCGGGGTCGGAACGCTCGAACACCTTGCAGCACTCTCGCGCACTACTTCGAAAATCGTGGGGGCCATCGTGGGCCGGGCGCTGCACGAACAGCGCTTTTCACTCGCAGATGCCGTCGCTGCGGCGAGCGGCCGTGCGCACGCGTAAAAGCCCGTCCCAATTCGGCCCGAGGGCGCTATAGGCTTTACGATAATGGCCGAAGGCCACGACGAGTTCACCCCGGTCGAGTCGGAGCGTCCCACGGGCAGCGGCTTCGATGGAGAGGACTTTCTGTTCCATCTCTACCGGGGCAGCGAGCTGCTCCAGGACAACTGCGTCCCGGAGGCGAAAGAGGAGCTCGAGCGCGCGCTCTCGATGCAGCCGCGCGACATCGAGGGTCAGGGGCTGCTCGGCGTCGTGTATTTTCGGCTCGGGCTCTATCCCCGCGCGATCCAGATCTACGAAGACATCATCCGCGCGTGCCCGCGCGAGGTGAGCCCGCGCGTCAACCTCGCCCTCTGCTACTTGAAGACAGGCCAGAGTCCGCAGGCGCGTGAGGGCCTGGAAGAGGTGATCCGACTGGTGCCCGATCACCGCCGGGCCTGGGGCTACCTGGGCCTCGTGTACGAGCGCATGGGCGACGCGGCCAAGGCGATCGCGGCGTTCGAGCGCGCGGACCAACCACACATGATGCGGCGCGTCCAGCAGCAGCTCGAACAGACCGAGAAGCTGGTCGCCACCAGCATTCAGGATCGCGACGCGCTCCGCCAGGCCGCGGCAGACGCGGTGCAAGAGCTCGAAGGCGACGAGCCGGCGGGGCCGTTCCTGGCCATCTCGGAGAGTGATGCCACGCGCTCGCCGGAGCTCGGGCGCTGGAGCGCGACCGAGCCAGGGGAAGAACCGGTGCCGTCCGTGCACCCGCTGCGAGCCCCCTCGCTCGTGGGCCGCTTCGGGCCGGCCGTGCCCGCCCTCGCCGAATCGCTCGCGCCCCCGTCCATGCGTCCATCCGCCGTACCCCAGGCTGCGGCCCCGCACGATCTGGCCTCTGCGACGAAGCTCGTCTTTCCGGAGCAGCCGGGCGTGCGTGTGGGCGTGGACGGCCTCGCGCTCGTGCGTGTCTCACAAGGCTTCATCGCGCGCGTCGATGCGCTGCGCGTGCTCCTGCCGGAGGGGGCCAACTACCGTTTCGCTGGTGTGTCCCGTCGCACGCGCGGTCGTGAGCTCGACGAGCCGCTGGGCGGGCTGAGCGGACCCTTGATCCGCGTCGAAGGGACCGGCGCGCTGGTGCTCGGCGCGTCCAAGCAACGCAGCCTCGTGGCAGCGACGCTGAACGACGAGTTCATGTACGTGCGCGAGTATCAGCTCGTTGGCTTCGAAGCGTCGCTACGGCACGAAAATGGCCGATTCAGCGCACCGGCTGGCGACCACGTGCCCATGGTGCAGCTCGCTGGCCGCGGCAGCGTGCTCGTCGAGACACGCGGCATGGTGCGCGCCTTGGAGGTGCGCGCAGAACGGCCGGTGGTCGTGAAGAGCGATCAGGTGCTGGGCTGGACCGGCCGTTTGCTGCCGAACACACTGAGCGCAAACGAAGCGCCGGGCGGCATGCCACACTTCATCGGCTTCAGCGGAGACGGCTCCGTGTTTCTGGAGCTCGAGGCATGAGCGAACGCCCGCCCGCCGCAGCGCGCCGCTGGAGGCGCTCACCGCGCACGCGGCGACCACGCCTCGATCCGCAGGCGCGGGCGGAGCGCCGCAGCTCGCTCCGGCAGGACGCAGTCAATTTACCGAACCTGCTCACGATGGCGCGCGTGGCCATGATCCCGCTGGTGCTGTGGCTCCTCGATCGTGGCACCCCCAAGGACTGCGCGTGGGCGGCGATCGTTTACTCGGCGGCCGCCATCACCGACATGCTGGACGGCTATCTCGCGCGTCGCATGAACGTGGTGAGCGTGCTCGGCAAATTCCTCGATCCACTCGCGGACAAGCTGCTCGTGATGTCTTCGCTGATCTGGATGGTGCCCATGGGGCGCATCGCGGAATGGGCGGTCGTCCTGCTGCTCGCGCGGGAGATATCGGTGACCGCCCTGCGTAGCATCGCAAGCAGCGAGGGCGTGGTGATCGCGGCGGGCGAGGGCGGCAAGAGCAAGACCGCCTTGCAAATGGTGGGGCTGCTCTGCCTGATCATCGGCTACCCGTACCACCTGAGCCTCGGATTTCTGGACCTGGGAGTCGTGGACCTGGTGCCGGTCGGCCGCTGGTTGATCTACGTCTCTCTGGTGTTTTCCATCACGAGCGCGCTCGAGTACGTGACCCTGTTCGCCGAGGCCGTCGAGGCCAAGGACCGACGCAGCCGCGGTTCGTAGTGCCTCGAGTCCATCGAAGCGATGCGATCCTGGAAGTCGATTGCGACTTGTGAGACAGCGCACTAGGGTGCGGGCCACCCAAACAGCACCATGAACCCACATCTGCGCAGACTCGCTCGCTTTTCGGTCGCTTTCTCGCTGCTGCTGGCCGCCGGTTTCCCCGCCTGCTCCAAGCGTGGTGAGGGTGAACGCTGCGACCTGCAAAACGCCGGCAACGACGACTGCGAAGACGGCCTGGTCTGCACGGGGGCGGACCAGCTCGACAACGAGGCCGATCGCTGCTGTCCACCGGGCGACCTGGGGAGCGGAAAGTGCGCGGGGCGCGCCACCGGCACTGGGGGCACAGCGGGCACGGGCAGCGGCGGATCAGCGGGCAGCGGCGGATCAGCGGGCAGCGGCGGATCAGCGGGCGGCGACGGATCAGCGGGCAGCGGCGGATCAGCGGGCGGCGACGGATCAGCGGGCGATCCGGACGCCTCGAGCGACGCGCAGAATGGCACGGGCGGCACCGCAGGCGCGGGCGGCAACGGCGGAAGCGCCGGTCAGCTTGACGACGGCGGCACGGACTGAAACGCTCGCCGGCACATGCCGCAGGTTTCCGAGCTCACGAGCCACGCGCAGCAAGCGCTGCTGCTGTCTCTCGTGGTGTCCCTGCCGGTCGTCGGCGCGGCCGCCGTGATCGGGCTCGTGGTCGCCGTGCTGCAGGCTGCCACCCAGGTGCAAGACATCACACTGTCGCACCTGCCCCGCTTGATCGTCGTTGCCGTCGTGCTGGCCATCGCCGCGCCCTGGATGGGCGCGCAGATCGCGAGCTTTGCGGCGCGCATGTTCGCGCTTGGCTGAGCACCCGGTGTTCTCCAGGGCGGTCTGGTCTCCGAGCGATCTGCTCGGAGCGCCGGCGGCACGCGCGCAGGTTCGCATCGGCGGTCGAGTCGTGGAACGCACGGAGTCCGCGCTCTGGCTCGCCGATCACCGCGCCACGCTCGAGGTAAAGGCGACCCTCGCCGGCGCGCTCGGAGATTGGCTGCTCGTCGCAGGGACCTGGTACGACGGCGCGCTCCACGACGCCGCGCTGATCGAGCGACACCCGCCCCAAAACCCCGAGCCCACGCCGGAGCAGCGCCGTCTACTCTGGCACGGCGTCGGCCAGCACCTCGAGCGGCGCGCGCAAGCGCTGGCCGTCGCGCGCGCGTACTTCGCGGCGGAGCGGTTTTGCGAGGTCGACACGCCAATTCGCGTGCGCACGCCCGGCCTCGACGTGCACGTCGAGGCGCTCTCCGCCGAGGGCGGCTATCTGATCACTTCACCCGAGTTTCACATGAAGCGGCTGCTCTGCGCGGGCATGCCGCGCATCGTCCAGCTGGTGCACGCCAGTCGCGCGGAAGAAGCCGGAATCTTTCACGAGCCCGAGTTCATGATGCTCGAGTGGTACCGGGCGTTCGCCGACTCGAGCAGCATGCTGCACGACACCGAGCAGATCGTCTCGCGCGTCGCATGCGCCCTCAACGGCGGCGCCGAGCTGAAGCTGAGCCACGGGACCGTCCTGAACGTCGAGCCGCCCTACGAACGCATCACCGTGCGCGAGGCGTTTGCGCGCTTCGCCGGCGTCGCGGACGCCGTGAAGCTCGCCGAGCACGACGAGGCTCGCTATTTCGAGCTCCTGGTCGGCGCGGTCGAACCCGCGCTCGCGCGCTTCGATCGACCCGTCTTCCTGTGCGAATACCCGCTCCGCTTCGCGTCCCTGGCGCGCGCCGCCCCGCACGATCCGAGCGTGGCCGAGCGCTTCGAGCTGTACGCCGCCGGCGTCGAGCTCTGCAACGGCTTCGCCGAGCTGACCGATCCAGCGGAGCAGCGAGCGCGCTTCGCGCGTGACCTCCACGAGCGGCGCGCCTCGGGACGACCGCTGTATCCCATCGACGAGAAATTCTTGAGCGCGCTCGAGGCCGGCCTGCCGCCCTGCGCCGGCAACGCGCTGGGGTTCGACCGCCTGCTGATGCTCGCGTGCGGCGCACAGCGCATCGCCGATGTACAGCCCTTCCCGGCCGAGCTCGTGTAAGCCGTTCTGCCAGGTCAGTCGTAGCGCACGATCGAAATCACTGGCGTCGGAGTCAGCCGTTCGCGGCCGCTCAGCGACGACAGCTCGATCACGAACGCGTACGCGGCCACGTGCGCGCCCTGGCGATACACGAGCTCCCCTGCCGCCGCCGCGGTGCCACCCGTCGCGAGCAGGTCGTCAACCACCAGTACGCGCGCGCCCTCGCTCAGCGAATCCCGGTGCATCTCGAGCTCGCTCTCACCGTATTCGAGCGAGTAGCTCACCTTGTCCGTACGGTGCGGCAGCTTGCCGGGCTTTCGGACGGGGACGAAGCTCGCATTCAGACGCGCGGCGAGCGCGCCGCCGAAGATGAAGCCGCGCGACTCGATCCCGACCACGGCGTCGATGTGCTCGCCCATGAAGCGCTCGGTGATGGCGTCGAGCACGATGTGAAACGCCTTGGGGTCCGCGAGCAGCGGCGTGATGTCCCGAAACAGGACGCCCGGCGTTGGAAAGTCCGGGACGTCACGCACCAGGTTGCGCACGTAGCCCAGACGATCGAACTCCACCGCCGGCGACATCACCCCGCGCCGGCGCGGGGCGGCTTTGGGTTGCTTGTCCCTCTCCACGCCGCGCGGCGTCGGTGACGACCGTGCAGGTACCGGTTTTTGCGATTTCGCGGCGGTGCGTTTTCTTGCGGCCATCAACTGCTCCTCTCGCGCGCGTCACCCTCGAGCTCCTGTTCGACGATCGTCACGATGTGCTCCGCTTCGCCCTGTTGATCGCGATCCCACAGGTCGAGCACGAGCGGCGTCACACCGACCATACCCTTGTCGAACGCCTCGGTGTCGGAGCCCGCTACCTGGCGGTGCTCCACTCCCGGCCCACCAATCCACAAGTACTCGCGACCGCGCGGATCGCGCCGGAACTCGATCTCTTCATGGTAGACGCGCGCCCCGAGCCGCGTCGCGCACAGCGGCCAGGAGCTCCCGCCCGGGAAGTTCACGTTCAAGAGCAGCGGCTTCTTGAGCTGCGCCGCCAGCACCGCCTGTGCCAGACGCGTGGCCACCGCGCACGCAGCCGACTGGTCCGCGTCGTATGCGGCCGACACGGCCATGGATAGGACGCCCTTGAGCGCGCTCTCGCGCGCCGCGGCGACGGTGCCGCTGTAGAACACGTCGTCGCCCAGGTTGACCCCGTGGTTCAGGCCGGACACGACGAGGTCTGGCCGGCGCGGGAGCACGCGCCGCGTGGCATGCAGCGCCACGTACACGCAGTCCGCAGGCGTGCCATCGACGGAGAACACGCCGCTCTCCTGTTCGTACAGGCGCAAGGGCCGATGCAGGGTGAGCGAATGGCTCATGGCGCTCTGCTCGGACTCGGGCGCACACACCACGACATCGGCGAACGTCTGCAGAGCACGTTTCAGGAGCACGATGCCGGACGCGCGGTACCCGTCGTCGTTGGAGAGCAGCACCAGGGGCCGATTCACGGTAGCGGACTCTAGTACTAGTTAGCGTCCCGTTACCAGCGGATGGCCGCGACGAGAGCGCCCCGGCATGGCCGTACCCGCGAGCGCCCGCGCCTCCGCGCTCGCGTCGCGGCGCGAACGGGAGTAGGGTTTCGCCGATTAAACGACGGCCGTTCGACGTGCGCGGGGGTGAGTCACTTGCGGGGAAAAACTGTGTTCACTCTGCCGTTTTGGGCGACGCCGGCCGTCATCCTCGTGGTGATTCTGGCGGGGCTCTGGCTCAGCGAACGCAGCTCGGCGAACAGCCCCAGCCCCAGCCCCAGCCCGACCGTCAGTGCCAGCGTCAGCGCCGTCAGCGCAGCGGATAGCTATGAGCTCGAACGCCAGCAGCGGGCTCTGCGGGTCTGCGGCGAAACCGCGCAGCGCATCACGCGCGGGGCGACCGTTGGCGAAGCGGACGTCGAGGGCTGGGTGGTGGAGTTCAGCGCTGTCAGTCCGACCTCACCCAACGCGCAGGTGTCAGCGCCAGACCTCGCGCCGTTCCTGCGCTTCCTGGACGGCAAGACGCGAGCCCGGTTCGTCTGGTCCGAGGCGCCAGAGCTGGCGAAACTAGACGGCCCGACGACGTTCGTGGAGGTACGTCATGCACCCTCCCCCGCGCTCACGCGCACGACGCTCACGTTCTTCGGCCGCTACGTGTCACCGTACTTCATCGAGGAGCAGCGGCCAACGTTCATGCGGCTCGCCGCGGCACTGGCTGACCAGCTGGGCGCGACGCACGCGGGGCTGTACGCGCGCTGCGAACGCGGCGCGAGCCATCATCTCGGCACCTGGTTTCGCGGTGAAACTCCGGGCGCTGCCGTGGCGGCGCTCTTGGTGTGGATGGGAGCGCACGCCGTTGTGCCCTTCCTCGACGAAGCGTCGCTCGGCGGAGACGCGGGCCTCTTCGAGTCCGCCGTCGCGTTCACGCCGGTCGCCGAGCGCGCGAGCCGACTGGATCGAGCCGGCATCGCGCACATCATCGGCGAGCACGGCGGCATGATCGCCGGCAAACCCGCGGGCGTCACGACGTTGAGCTTTTCCTTTCGCGATGGCAACCGCGCGACTCGCGCCAGCCTCGCCCTGGCTCGCGCGCTGGGCGTGGCCAGCGCCTCGGCGCAATAGCGCTGCCACGCTCATCTGAGCGCGGGACGCTACACTTGCACCGCATTCACCAGCCTTTCCCGCCGGAACACTTCCAGGCGAAAGCACGCTTCACGCTTGCTGGCGTCACTTCGCAGGCATTGCTGCCGAAGCAGCTTCACCCTGGCGGCCGGATACCGTATCTACACAGGCCGTGAACGACACTGCAACGTCGCCGCGGCGGCCGCAGCGTTGGGCCGAAGCGAGCTTGGCGAAAGCGGGCATTCTGCTGCTGCTCGGCTGCACGGTCGTTGGTCCTGCACTTTGGTTGATCTACGTACTGGGATTGGCCAATGGTGCTCTCGAGAAAGCACTCGCCGACCGCAAGGAGATCGTCGAAGGGCCCATCGAGGTGGCTGAAGCCAGGAAAGCCGCCCAAGTCGAAGCGGCAAGCCCGTCCGCAGACGCTGGAGCGGGAGCCCCCAAAGCCGACCAGCGCGCTGTGATAGCGGAACGAGCCTGGACGAGCATCCCGCGCGACATCCAAGAGCAGTTCTTGGCAGCGCGCGCGGCGGATTCTACGGATCCGCCGCGATCGCGGGAAATCCTCGCACGAGTCTTGCGCGACCAGCCGAAGAACGAGCGAGCGCTTCGCCTGCTGGCGAGCAAGATGATGACCGACGAGCAGCTGCATCGCGCCCGCGAGCTCGCGGAACGCTGCTTGGCCGTGAACCCGACGAATCACGCGTGTACCGAGATCGCAGAGCTGGTTCCCAAGCAGGCCGTCGACCCGCAGAGCACGCCCATTCTCAAGCGCCTCGACGCGGTTGCCAACGCGTGCCTCGAAGCCACTCCCGATAATGTGGAATGCCTGGCGAGCAAATTGCGCTTGGCCCTGGCGCTGGGAACTCGACAGGAGGCTCGCGCCACCTCCGAACGGTTAACGCGAGTGGCACCCCAGTCTCCGCAGCTCAAGGTGGCGAAAGGTCGGTTGGCCGCATCCACGGGGGACTACGCTTCGGCGCGCGTTCTGTTCGAAAGCGCGTGCGGAGAAGGCGAACCGACGGCATGTTTTCGTGCTGAGGTGCTGCGCCTCGAAGGATTTTAGGCTACGTCAGGAACAGGAAAGGTACCGAGGCCAGACTGGTGCGTGCAGAGGGTTTGCGGCGCCCTCGCCGTGCGGGTGGGGCCCCGATGGAACGTGTCGGGCGCGGCGAACCCGGAACGCACCGGTGGACCGAGATACTAGGGCGGGAGGGTCAGCTGAACCTTCGGCGGCTTCTGGTACGCGAGCCAGCGGTTGCCCGCCTTGGAATGCAGAACGTCCCACTGTTCGACCGGAGCCTCTACGCCCTGGTTCATAGCGGCGCCGACCAGCCCCATCGTTCGGGTGTACTCGGGAACCCAAGGCGTGTCGTGGAGCACGACGATGTCCGCCTGGTGAAAAGCGCACTGCCCCGAATGCAGGTATCGCAAATCGGTACTCCGCGCGCCTTCGAACAACAGGGCGTCCGACGTAGGGATGAAGAACACGCGGTGCGGTTTGCCCGGAGTTTGCGCCGCGGCCTGCAGGTAACGCGACACGATCGCCCTGGCCTCGTCGGACACGTATTTCGAGGGCACGTTCGGCGCGACTGACACGGTGGCGGTCCGATTCGATCCTTGCAGGCTGTGTGCTTCGCTCCCCACGAGAAATAGTGACAGACCGACCAGAGCGCCGAATGCTGCGACGGCCAATCCGTTCGATCGCGGGCCGAGCTCGAAGGTTTTTCGAAGCGCGATGGTCGCTGCTTCGACGAGCACGATGGCGATGCCGAGAAACGCAAGCAGCGTGTAGTACTCGTACAGCCATCCCACCGTCGCGACCTCACGAAGGAAAAAGACGCTGGCCAGTGCGACGAACGCGATCGCGTGGTGACAGCACCAGAACCCGAACAAAATGCTGGACAGCAACATCAACGCGAACCAGTGGCTCCCCGACTCTTTGAAGCGCAGCCAGAAGGTCAACGCGCCGGGTTGATTGCGTTTGTAGTTGAGTTGAACCGCGAGATCCCACACGAAGTCGTCCCAACTCCGAACGAAGTAAAGGGCGAACGTTGACCAGGCCAACACTACGGTGGCGAGGACGACGAGCTCCCAGGGACGCCATGTAAACCGGAACAGCTTGCGTGACAGCGCTTTCACGCGTGCCACTTCATCCGCTGCGACCGGTTCGCGGATGAGACCGCGCGTGACCAGTTTGCCGAAGACGAACAGCATTCCCACGGCAACGATGAATAGCCCGTTCGGGTGCACCAGCGGCGCCAGAGCGATGACGGCCATACCTGCGACGAGACGGCCGCGTGTGAGCAGTACCAGTCCAACCGCGCCCGTGAGCATGACGAGAGCTTCCATACGCGCCGTGTTGGCCACCAATCTGCAAATTGGGCTGCTCAAGGCGGCCGCAAATAGCAACACGTGCGCGAAGCGCGCGTGAAAGTCGCGCGCGATGTACGCAAAACAGGCGAGCGCGCCACACACGTACAGAGCCGACAGGGTGCGTGCCCACTGCAAACTGAAGCCCGTCAGTTTGAACAGACTGCCCTGGAGCACCATGTACCCAGGCGGCATGAAAAACACGTCGCGCTTCTCACAAAGTTCCGGAGCCAACAATCCGCCGCTGTCTCGAAACGCCAACGCCTGCCAGAGAAAAAGCCCTTCATCGGGCCACGGCACGGGGTACGTGAGATCGAGGCGACGTACCGAAAGCACGAACGCCACCAGAAGAGCCGTGACCAACAACCAATACAATCCCGATCGGCTGATCAGTCGCGAAGCGAGCTTCGACGTGGGCCTCGTGCTTCTGAAAAACGCCGCCATGTGTCGCTCGCCCCCGCGACCCTATACCAGTCTCTGATTCACGCCGCGCAGTCGTGCCGTGGGGCTAGCCAGGCCTCGAGGCTATCGCCAGTTTACGACTGGTTGGCTTTTTGACCGAGCACGCTCGCGAGCTCGCCGCTCTGATAGAGCTCCGTCACGATGTCGCAGCCGCCGACGAAACGGCCGTCGACGTACAGCTGCGGAATGGTCGGCCACTTCGAGAACTCTTTGATGCCCTCGCGAATGCCCGGATCGCTGAGTACGTTCACGTCGCGAAACTCCGTGCCGGAGCGCTTGAGGATCTCGACGACCTTTGCCGAAAAGCCGCACTGAGGGAACAGCCTGCTGCCCTTCATGAAGAGCACGACGCGGTCGCTCTTGAGGGTGTCTTCGATACGCGTGCGAACGGTGTCGTCCATCACTTTGCTCCGCTCTGCTTGGCCCAGGCATCGGGCGAATAGGTCTTCAGCGCCAGCGCGTGAATGGGCCCGGCCATCGCGTCGCCCAGCGCGCCATACACGAGCTGATGCTGCTCGATCAGAGATTTGCCTGCGAATCTATCCGAGACGATCCGCGCCTGGTAGTGGTCCTTCGTGCCCGTGAGGTCGACGAGCTCGACTTCCGCGTCAGGAAACGCGCTGGTCAAGAGCCGCTTCACTTCGTCCGGTTCGATCATGGCTTTCCTTACCCTAGCACAGCCGAGCTCAATCCTGCGGCGGCGGAGCCTTGAGCAACCGCACGTCGCGGACCGCGTCGCGAAAACGCACTTGCTGCTCGTTGATCGCGAGCTTGAGCTCGATCAGACGCTTCGTGATCTGTTCCAGTCTGGCGGTGACTTCTTGCAAGCGCCGCGTGAGCCTGGCGCGTAGATCGGCCGCCTGGGCGTTCTTTTCGATGGCCTGCAGGCTGAGGCGCGTCTCTCGGGCCGCCTTTTCGAGCTCACCCTGCTCGTCCGTGAACTTTGCCTGCTCGTCGAGCGCGCGCCGCAGAGTCTGTCGCACCTGCCACGCCTGAGACAGCTTGCCCGCCACTTCTGCGTCCCGCCGCGGATCCGCCAGATAGCTCTTCACGGCCTCGTCGGCCAGCGGACTGAGCCAGTCCTCGCGCTGTTCGCCGCTCTGCCGCTCGTCGACGGTGAGCTCCGCACGCGCGTGCGCGCGCACTTCGAGCGGAACCAGCGCACTGCCGGTCCCGGTGTTGTCCTCCGTGCCGACTGGCGGCCGGAACAGCCGCGACCCCGGCTGCCGCAGGTGTTTCACGACGAGCTTGGCGCGCTGGTCGCTGCCGTTTCTGATCTTGTAGAGGGTCTTGATCACGTTGTCGCGCTCGATGAACAGCTCTCCGGCTTCGATGCGCACGAGGCGCGCGCCCTGCTGCTCGTAGCGACGCTCGCTGTCGACCGCCAAGCTGCGCTCGAGCGCGAACGGCACCGTCGCCGTCGCGCGCGGCGGCAACGACGCGAGTATCCCCTGCCCCAGAAACGAGCCCTTCTCGAAGACCGCGATCGGGCCGCGTTCGAGCAGCCCGCTGGTGGCGTTGGTGAAGCGCACGACGCGGAACGGATGCGACGCCGAGTCCGGCACTCCACCGTCCGGCGCGAACAGAAACACCGCTTCGCCCGGCACGCGCCGGCTGAGCAGGAGTACCATCGTCGCGCTCTCGTTGGGCACCGTGATCGAGCCTGGGATCTCGTAGCGGGTCGTGCCGGCTTCGACGGCGACGGCCGCCAATGCGCTCATCTTGCGGGGCGCGCTGAGCCCCGCCTGGCGCGCGGCTTCGAGGGCGTAGCGGCGCCGCTCGGTGGCAGTGGCTTGGCCATCTGCGGGGCTGCCCGGTGCGGGTCTCGGGGCCGGTGCGCTGGCGACACGACTTGCAGCTGGACCCGCGCTCTTCTTGCTCGGTCGCATAGCTCCTCCCGCGCCGGTCGCGACCTCCTCTCTCATCGACTCTTCGTCCGAATCCGCTTCATCTGCTGCTGCTTCAGCCGCGGGTGGCGGGGATGGCGCTGACGGCGCGATGATGTCCACGCCCTGGGATGCATCCTCGCGCAATGACGTCTCGCCCGTCGGCACCGCTGCGATCACTTCGCCGTTGTCAGTCACGATCGGTCGACTCGGCACGACCGGATCGCCCAACGTGGACTCGAAAGCGAGCGGCGCGCCGGCCACGAGCGAGAGCTTCACGCCGTTCCAGTCCACACCGGACAAGTTCTGCACGATGCCCCAGGCCTGCAGATCGGCCGCGCCGTTTTCATGCACGACCACGCGGTACGAGGGCCGCCAGACCGGCGTCTCCGATACATAGCCGATGGCGAGGTCGTGCTCCTTGCCGTCCATGTACAGGATCACGTCGCGCATCTTCTCCGAATCCGGGACGGAGGGAGCGGGCGGTGGAACGGGCACGCCACGGCCAGGTCGCGGATCTGGTTCGGGCGGCGTCGGCTGGCTCTGCAGCTGCTCGATCTCGAGCGGAAACGACGCGGAGCGCACGGAGCTCCCGCCATGCTCCACGATCGCGAGCGTCGCCAGAAAGTCGCCGATCATGCGCTGCCGGACCTTGAATTTGACCTGATCGGCGTCGACGTGGCCGCTGCGTTCGAAGTAGCCGACGCCGTTGCGATAGACCACGACCCGCCGCAGCGGCAGCTGGTCGGTGGCGACGTTCGGGCCGCGCGCGCAGCCTTGTAAGACCAGTCCCAGAGCGCAAAGCTCAAACAGCCGTCGCATCGCGTGTTCGCCTCCATGTAGGCGAGTGGCGCCTGCCGCTCGCCTGATCCGCGCATTGTCATACTCCGCGCGCCCGCGTGGCAAACAGGTTATTGTTTGGGGCCCGTGACCGATCCGCCTCCTCCGAAAGCTGCGCCACCGCGCCAGCCTCCTCCGCCCTCGGCCACCGAAGGTCCGGTCTCGGCCGGCCGCGTTTCGAGCACGCCCGTTTCAGCCAGTCGCATCAGCCACGCGCCGGCGATGAGCGACAATCAGAAACAGGCGATCACGTTCGAGGCGCTCGGCCTACTCGACGAGCAGATCCAGGCGCGCATCGTGCATTACAAGGCGGAGCTCAAGACCAGCCCCGAGCTCGATGCCATCACGGCCCAGGTCGTGGCGCAGCTCCGCCAGCTGCAAGCCAGCGTTGCCGGCGATGAGCGCGTGCGCAAGACCGCCCCGGAGACCGAAGCGGAGCAGGCGGCCACCTTCAGCTCGCTCCTCTCACGCGTGTTTGGCAAGAAATCGAACTTTGCCACACAGGTCATCAAGCCGGTCGGGCGGCGCGTGGCCAAGTTGTTCTTCGCGAGCGAGCTGCACCAGAAGACCAAGGGCGACAAAGCCAAAGTGATCCAGCACCCCGAACAGGGCGTGTACTACGTGCTGCAGCGCTACTCGCACCGCTTGCGCGCAGAGCTCGAGGGCTTCGAATATGCCACGCCGGAGATCAAGGAGCTGACCGTGTCCATGCTCGCCAAGATCGAGCGGGATCTGCAGGTCGCCTTCCTGACGCGCCGCTCACCCGAGCTGAACCGCGTGATGATGCTGTTTACCGCAGTGCTCAGCAGTTTCTTGCAGGATTTCCTGCCCCCCCGCATCGACCAGCTGGCCAAGCTCACGGTGCGCGCGGCCAAGACCGCGCACCGCGAGAGCAGCGTCGGCTACAAGATCAGCGTGGACGCGTTTCCGGATTTTCGGCATCAGTGGGAGCGCCTGCTGATGGAGCAACTGGTGAACTTTTGCGGCGACGAGCTCCTGGCCCAGCTCAAGACGCTGGACAGCAGCGTGCGCGCCGAGACGGTGAAGTTCTTCACTGATCCGCACGTTTTCAGCGAAACCGGCCAGGTGCTCTGCGACCACCTCTACGACTACCTGTGCCTCGAGGGTTTCCTCGAGTTGCCACTCGACTGGCGTGTCCAGCTCGCCGGCGATCAGTGACGCTCGCGCGGCTCAGAAGTCGTCGTCGTCGTCGCCGACTTCTGCGGTGTACGAGACGAGAGCGAGGTTGCCACCGACCACGCTCAACGGATTCCACGGCGGGCTGACCGCGCCGACCACCGCTGAGTTGTCGAGCACCGCGTAGTATTGTCCGGCTGGCACTTTGATTTTGCGTCGCTGCTCGGCACCGGCGTTGATCTGCCAGACGTATAGCGGGAGCTCCGGCGGTGGGCCGAGGGCCGCGCCCTTCTGCAACCCATCGCGCCACATGTCGCCGCTCGTACGGCGGATCAACAGCACGTCGATGGGCGGACCTTGCAGGCGAAAGCGGAAGAACAGCGCCTGGTCCGAGTCCGGCACCTCCAGCGGACCGAGGAAATCCACCTGCCCGTTGCGCACCTCGGTCGTTTCGTTGGCGAACACGTAACGGTCACCGTCAGAGGTGTCGAACGGCTTCTTCGGGCGCGCGGGTGGCTGGAGAATGCCGAGCGCGAACTCGTCGCCTTCGTCGGAGTGCACCACGGTAAAGCCGCTCGTCAGCTGGCTCGACACGATCTGGGTGCCGAACAGGTTCGCGATGTAGCCCACGGGCGAGCGCGCCGCCCAGTCCGCGAGCTTGTTCTCGATTGATCCGACCTTGAAATCCGGCCCCTGCAGAATCCGCCGCGTCTTCGCCCAGACGTACATGGCGTCCTCGGCCATGTAGAAGTCCATGCCGTACTCGACCGACGCTTCGGCGGCGAACCCCACGCGTCCGGCGAGCGGGGTCCACGCCGACCCGGTGCCTCCAAAGTAGAGCGTGACCGTTTGAGCCTGATCGTTCACGTTGTGCTGGCAGCGCGTCGGGAAGAACCGTCCGATGGTGTTGCCGGTCGGAGCGAGCTTCAGCCCAGCACCGCGCTTGAGCATCTCGGGGCACATGCGTTGCGCCCCGAAATTCGAGAACAGCCACCAGCGCAAACCCGGGCTAGCGTTCACTGCTCCGCGCACGCACGGGCAGCCCACCGCGATCGACCCGGCCAGCACCAAACCGAGCAGACGAACCCAAAAACGGACCCGCTGGGCGGGCGGTGCGGCACGGGCGTCGTCGATCGGGCGCATGTCGATCAGCCTATCAATTTGCCAGCGCGCGCTGCGCGACATTCGCCAGGGCAGAGGTGAAGGTCTCATCCGTGTTCAGCGCCGGGACCCGCGAGAGGGACAGGCCGAGCTCTTCCGCCCAGCGGCGGGCCTCGATGTCCAGGTCGTAGAGCGTCTCCACGTGTTCGGCCAAAAAGCCGAACGGCGCAAGGACGACCCGCTGCCGGCCCGCGTCGCGGCACTCGCGCAGCACGGCGTGCAAGTCCGGTCCGAGCCATTCACCGCCGTCTGCTCCCTGACTCTGGTAGACGACGCGGTAGCTCCGCTGCAGGCGCTCTGCGATCGCGCGGGCGCACGCCTCGACCTCGGTCTGATAGCGATCGCCGGATCGGATCGCTACCAGCGGCAGGCTGTGTGCGCTGAGTAGCAGCTCGGACTCGGGCGAGTCTCCTCCGTGGGCACGGATCGCGCGCGCGTGCGCCTCGACGAACAGCGGCTCCTCTCCCCACGCCGGCACGGGTACGAGCTCCGGCGCGCGCTCGCCGAGCTCGGCCTTGACCTTGTCGAGCGAGCGCTGAGCCGCCTGCCAGTACACGGACACACTGAACGGCGCGAGCGGCAGCACCACCAGCCGTCTTACGCCGAGATGAGCGGCGCCCCGCAGCGCATCCTCCACGCTCGGATTCCACAGCCGCATGCCGACGAGCACGGGCAGCTCCAGGCGGCGGCCGAGCGCGCTCGCCTGCGCGCGTGTGAGCTCGAGCAGCGGCGAGCCGCCGACCGCCTCGTAGCGCCGCCGGAGCTCGGCCAGGAGCTCGGGGCTCGCGGGGCGTCCGTGACGAATTCGCGCGAGAAAGGCCGGCAGATCGTCGAGCTCGCTGACGGTGCCGTGCGCCACCAGAAGGACGCCATCCCGCGCGCCGGCTTGCATGCGTGCGACTGTAGCATCGCAGCGTCGAGCGGGCGTCCGGCTTTCCACGGCTACCGCGAGTGGCCCGCATTTTTCATGTGACGGCGGCCCGGAGCATCACTAATCCTTGCGCGCCATGGCGCTCGTCAATCTAGAGAACAAGGTCGCAATCGTCAGTGGTGCCAGCCGAGGCATCGGCGAGGCCATCGCGCTCGCATTCGCCGACGCGGGCGCCAAGGTCGTCGTTTCGTCGCGCAAGCTCGACAGCGTCAGCGCCGTCGCCGAGCAGATCAAAGAGCGCGGGCACGAGGCGCTCGCGCTCGCCGCACACATCGGCAACACCGACCAGTGCCGGGAGCTCATCGGCAAGACCGTAGACGCGTTCGGCAAGGTGGACGTGCTGGTCAACTGCGCCGCGACGAATCCCTTCTTCGGACCGATGCTCGACATCGACGAGGGCGCCTACATGAAGACCTTCGACGTGAACTTGCGCGGCGCGTTCGAGGTCTCGCGCACCTTCGCCAAACACGTCGTCGGCCGTCAGGGCAAGGGCTCGATCGTGAACATCGCCAGCGTCGCCGGGCTGCGCGCCGCGCCCATGCAGGGCGTGTACGGGATGACCAAGGCCGCAATGATCTCCATGACGCAAACCCTGGCGCTCGAGCTCGGCCAGCTCGGCGTGCGCGTAAACGCCGTCGCGCCGGGTCTCGTCGAAACCCGGCTGTCGGCGGCGCTCACGTCCAGCGAATCCCTGGTGCAGCGCATCAACGAGCGCACCTGCCTCAACCGCGTCGGACAACCCGAGGAGATCGCCGGACCGGTATTGTTTCTGGCCAGCGATGCGGCTTCCTACGTCACCGGCCAAACCTTGGCGGCCGACGGCGGCTTCACGACCTGCTGAGCCTCCGTGCCCACTGTCTCGTTTCGAACCCCGCAGCGGCCGCAGCGCGCGCAGAAAAATCACCCCAATTGCGATCCTTTGCGCCGGTAATGCGCGGCGCACGACACAATGGGCTGACCACCCACGACAATCAGCTGGACCCGGCCGGTTCTTTAAGGGAAAGCCTTGTTCCCAGGAGCGGACGGAATTTGGCGACTTCCCAGCCCGCGGGGCGCGCGCACTTCAAGGGCATGGTCCTGCGCGAGCTCGTACCGTGGTTGAATCGCCGCTTCGGCGTCGAAGACGTAAAAAGTGCCTTCATGAGCGTGCCTGGCGAGCTCCGCGCCGGGCTCGATCTTTCAGCCAGCCACCTCGGCGCGCTGCCATCCGCCTGGTACGACGCCCGTATTTACAAGCTCGTCCTCGACGCGCTGCTCGCGACGACGCCCGCTACGGAGCACCTGGAGCTGGCACGCGAAGCGGGCAAGACCATCGTCGAACAAACCTTTCGCGGCGTGTACGCCAAGCTGTTCCGCTTGATGGCGACGCCGCCCCTCTACGCGCGCTACGTCCAGAAACTCTGGGACATGCACTACGACAGCGGCAAGGTCACGATAGACCACTTGACCGCGAGCCGAGCGCTGAACCGCGTCGAAGGCTGGCAGGGGCATCATTCGTTCGTTTGCGCCGTGAACCGGCAGAGCGGCGCGGTCGTCTACAGCATGATGGGCCTCCAGAACGTGGCCATCATCCACGAGCGCTGCGCCTGGCCGACGTGCGAGGCGCTGTATACGTGGGACGAGTGAACCCTCACCGCTCGTGCTTTACAGCCGCCAGCGTGACGCTTACACGGCGATCGCATGCAGAGCCCGCTGCAAGTTCTCGCCGGTCCTGACGCGCTCGAAGAGCTGCGCGAGCACGGCTTACGGCCCGACCGCGTGCGCGCGATCGTGGGCGCCTCCGGGGGGCCGAAGTGGCTGCTCCTGTACGGACTCGACCGCGTGCTGTTTCCCTGGCTCACTGCCGGGGCGAGCGCCCCCGTGCACGCCGTCGGCTCCTCGATCGGAACCTGGCGCTTCGCCTGTCTGCTGTCCAAAGATCCGGTACAGGCTCTGGACCGCTTCGCCGAGGCGTACGTGGCGCAGCGCTATCGGCACAAGCCGAGCCCGGCCGAAGTGAGCCGCGAGGGCGAGCGGATCCTCGACTGCCTGCTGGGAGACGACGGCTTCGCGCCGCACCTCTCGCATTCGCTATTTCGGCTGCACGTGGTGACGGCGCGTTTCCGTCACCTGGGTGCCGCGGAGGGCAAGCTCAACTGGCTCGGTTTCGGGTTCGCGGCGCTGGCCAACGCCGTCCACCGCCGCGCGCTGGCGGGTGCCATCGAGCGCGTGGTGTTCGATGCAGAGGGCGACCCGGGGCCCTTTGCACCCTGGCGCTCGCTGCCGACGCGCCACGTGGCCCTGACGCTCGAGAACGTACGCTCCGCGGTGCTCGCGAGCGCGGCCATTCCGGGAGTCATGAGCGGGGTACGGAATCCGCCGGGCGCTCCCGCCGGCGTCTACCGTGACGGCGGCGTGGCCGACTATCACTTCGGCCTCGAGATCGACGCGCCCGACGGGCTCACGCTGTATCCGCACTTCTATCCGTATCTGGTGCCCGGTTGGTTCGACAAGGCGATGCCGTGGCGCCGGACGCGCGGGCTGCGCCGCGTGGTCGTGCTCACGGCCACCCCGGAATACGTCGCGTCCTTACCGAACGGCCGTATCCCCGACCGCCGCGACTTCTCGCTCATGACGGACGACGAGCGCATGAAGAGCTGGCGTCGCTCCATCGAAATGGGCAAGCGTCTCGGCGATGCGTTCGCCGACATGCAGGCCTTGGGCCGCATCGGGGAGATCGCGCAGCCGCTCACGTGAACGCGCGAGCTCTGGACGAATCATCCGAGCCCGGCCATCCCACCCACCTCGGCCGCGCCGCAGCGAACATGGTGGCGGCGGCGCTCTCGTTCGCCGTGATGGGCCTCCTCGCCAAGCTGGCGTCGCAAACGCTGCCTCACACCTTGGTCGTGTTCTTTCGCTCCGCGATCGGCCTCGCGCTGCTGACGCCGTGGGCGCTCCGGCACGGACGCGCGCTCCGAACACAGAGCCCTGGCGGGCACCTGCTGCGCGGCGTGTTCGGCATGACCGCGATGTATTGTTTCTTCTACTGCATCGCGAACATGGCGCTGGCCGAAGCGTTGCTTCTCAACTACTCGCTGCCGCTGTTTCTGCCGCTCGTCGAGCGCGCCTGGCTCGGCCTCCGGGTCCGGCGGGCGGTGCTCTGGCCGCTACTACTGGGCTTCGCCGGCTTGCTCTTGATCTTGAAGCCTGGCACCGGCGTGTTTCAGCCGGTTGCCTTGGTCGGAGTGCTCGCTGCATTGTTCGCCGCGACCGCGCAGGTCGGCATCCGTCAGCTCACGCGTACGGAGTCCGTGACGAGCATCGTGTTCTACTTCGCGGTGATTTCCAGCGTGCTCTCACTGGGCCCAGCGCTCTGGGAGTGGCAGACGCCCGGCCTCGCGCTCTGGCCGGTGCTGCTCGGTGTCGGCGTGTGCGCGACGCTTGGCCAATTGCTCATGACGAACGCTTACCACCACGCGCCTGCCGCGGAGGTCGGCCCGTTCATCTATATGTCGGTGGTGTTCGCGGCGGGCCTCGATTGGTGGGTCTTTGAGCGGCTGCCGGATCCGCTGGCATCCGCGGGCGGGCTCTTGGTGATCGTGGCCGGCGTCGTCGCTTTGCGCCGCGCCCCCTCCCCGCCGCTCGCCTCAACTGCGGACTGATGCCAGCGCAGCGCGGCGCCGCTTCCACGACAGCGCCGCGAATGCCTTTTGCCATTCGGCCGGCGCGTAGCAGCACACGACGTACGCCGTGCAGTAGCCGAAGAACTCACCGACCTCGAGCGTCGCCCAGATGCCGAAGTGCATCGCCAGCGCTAGCGCGACGTAGATCGAGCGCACGTCGAGCCGGTTGAAGAGCGCGCGCAGCCTGCCGGGGCGATCGCGCGTACGCCGATACCAGAACGCCAAGAGCAGCACGGGCGCCGAGTTTTCGAGCACCCACGTCCCCAAGGTCAACGCTTGAGTCAGCCAGTACCAAGGCGCGAGCGGCTCCATCGCGATCGGACGTTTCAACCAGTGCGTCCACTGCAGGATGTACCAGACGGCGTCCAGCGATCCGCCCGGGATCCAGCCCGAAGAGATCTTCTGAATGCCCGCCGCCCAGTACATCAGCGTCATCTGCCCGATCAGCAGATAGCGCGGCCAGGCCAGCACCTCGCGCGGCCTTTCGAAGAGCAGCGCATCGAGCGACAAGCTCCGCCCACAGCCGGAAAACACGAGCGGAAAGAGCAAGTTGAACAGCACGAAATCGGAGGTTTGCGGCCCGATCACGATCGACGTGGAGAGCGAGCGCGCCCCGAGCCACGCGAGCAGGAGACCGGCCCGCGTGAACAGCCCGAGCGTCGTCAGCACGGCTCCGCACGCCGTCACCGCCATCACTCTCAGCGTCTGTTCCGGCGTGCCCGGATGGAGCCACGAGAGCCAGGGCTCGGCGAGCGGCAGCACGCCGCCATGCGCCACGTCGACCCAGACCGCGCGCCACGCGCCGCTCAGCCCCATGCGGGACAGGCCGTGTAACAAGGTCAGTCCCGTTAAAATCCGGCACAACGCGAGCGACGTGGCCGCCTCGCGCGTTTCGAGCAGCGCCGTCCAGCGCTGCCAGGTCCGCGCGATGCTCACCGCCACACCTGATCGACGTGGAGCCATTCACCAGCCACCGCTTCGCGCCGCGCGACTTGCTCCGGGGAGCGCGAGGGGGCGCGGTAGTTGCGGCAGCGCACCCGGTCGATGGTAGGCCGTTCCCGAAACAACTCGCGCGCCGCCCACTGACACACGCGCGGCCCGAGCCAGGCAAGGCGTGGCCAGGTTTGCAGCTCGAAATAAACGCGACCTCGCTCCTGCATGAACAGCTCGCGCCGCCAGGTGAATTGCTCGGATTGCTCCTCGAAGACCGTGTGAAACTCGTCGGGCGGACTCTTGGTCGGGTGCACCTGGATCTGAAATCGAGTGGGCCAGCGGTTCGGCGCGATGAACACGGCCCAGGCTTGATAAGTACCCGTCACGGCGAAATAGCGATCGGCGGGGCGGTTAACAGCGGCGTAGATTGCGTCCCAGCGCTTCGCGAGCTCGAGCGCGAACTCTTCGAGCGCTCGTGGAGAAACCCCGAGCAGCTCCCCCCACAGGTGCAGCTCCGTTTGCACGGAAGGCTGCGCCATCGCCTCCTTGCTGACCGTGCCGCGCGCGGTCGGGAGCGCGGCCAGACAGAGCGCGACGACATGCAACAGCACCAGCACGCCGCGCACATCCGACCAGCGCGGCAGCGCAGACACGAGACGGCCAAGCAGCGGTCGCGAAAGCGTCCCGGGCACGCCCGCGCCTTAGCATGAGCAGTGCCATCACGAGACGCCGATTTTCTAGGCTGCGCTGGTGAGCAGTGCCACAAACGGCATGCCAGAGCTGGCAGCAGCGCCGGATATGTCGGGCGGTCAGGTGATGCCGCGTGAGAGCACGGCCTGCGTCACCCGGTCGTCGATAGAGGAAATCGGTGTTTCCGCTTCCACCCACGGCGAGCCGCCGAAATACGTCTGAAGGATCTTCTCGGCCGTGCGCGTCGCGAGCGCCTGCGTGCTGAGCGTGGGATTGGCGCCTCCGAGCGCGTTCGGCAGCGCGGCGTTGTCCGCGATGAACAGGCGCTTGACCCAGCGCGCTTCGCAGCTCTCGTCGAGCACCGAGCTCGCGGGATCGCCGCCCATTCGCATCGAGCTCTGGATGTGCAGGATGAGCGGCGCCATGTCGATACGGATCACCTTGGTCGCGCCGGCTGCGCGCAGGATCTCCCCCGCCTTGTTGGCCAGCCACTCGCGATTGGCCAGGGTGCGCGCCGAGCGGGTGCGCTTGTTCATGACGACGCGCGGAATCGGTCCATGCTCGTCGGGCGGGAGGATCGAGAGCTCGGCTCGATTCACGGACTCCACGTCGTCGTCCGTGAGGATCAGGATGTTCATCAGGCGATCGATGTTGTCCATCACCTCTTTGAGCTCGCGTCCGACGGGTCGTCCGGATTTGCCGTCCCACGTCCCGGTCACGCCGCGGCCCGCGTCGTACAGGCCGCGCATCCCGCTGTCGCTGATGTGCATCGCCAGGGTTTGCAGCGCCGGCGTCAGCCCGACCTGTTCCATGGCCCCGCGCCCCGGAAAATCGGCGCGAGCGGCGGAGTTCGGGCCCTTCGAGTGGCCGGTGTAGGACGGAAAGACGCCGGTGAGCCAGTCGAACGCGTGATCGGTCATCCCGCGTCCCACCCACTGATTCGGATCCGGCAGCTGGCTGTTCTTCCAGAGCCTCGGATCTTCCGTGCAGCCACCGGCCATGACGATGACCTGCGCCTCCTCGGTGTAAACCGTGCCGGTCTTGGTGTTGCGCCACGTCACCGCGCGCGCGCTGACGTCGCCGGCGGCGGTCGTTTCACTGACGATACGCGTGACGTAAGCGTCGGTCTCCAAAGTCACCGCCTTGCCACCCGCCGCCCACAGATCCGCGGTCAGCATCATCGGGACGTAGCTGTTGTCCGTCGAGCGCTTGGCTTTCAGGTTGCGCGGCGCGCGTCGTGGCTCGTAACAGCCCTGAAAACAGTAACCGCAGAAGGTGCAGCCCTGAGCCTGCGGGTACATGAGCAGCGCCGAATCGCGCGTGCGCCCCGCCGTGCCTTCGGGCTGCAGGATGCAGTTTTCCTGAGGCCGGAACGAGTCGAAGCGGATGTCCTTGTTGGGATTGACGGGCAAGCCGACGTTCTCGCAGCCGCGGAAGAACACTTCCTCCTTCGTGCCCATGGCGTTCGTCATCACGGGCAAGGTCGCCTCGACCCAGCGGTAATACGGTTCGAAGCTCTCGTACGTGAACGGAAAGCGATGCGCGACGTCGTAAGCGGCGGCATCAGCCTCGGAGTATCCGTCGAACGTGCCCGGAAACGCGCGCGGACAATTGCCATAGAAGTGCAGCGTCGTCCCGCCGACCCCGGCGACCTGATACACGAACGAATTCTGCGGCGCCTCACGCAGCCACGCCGACCGATCGCGATCTTCCGGACCAAATCGGAACTCACCATCGATGACGTTGTTTTGGTCGTTGTCGAAATGAGTCCACGCCTCTTCTGGATTGGCGTGACGCGCGCCAGCCTCGAGGACGAGCACGTCGAGGCCGCGCTGCGCGAGCTCCTTCGCGATCACTGGCCCACCGCCTCCGCAGCCAATCACGATCACGTCACGCATCGGTCGCGCTCCTTCGCCCCTGGTAGTAGCCCTTGAACTCGTCCCAGCCCTCGACTGGGCCTCCGTAGTCGGACAGCTGATACCCGACCGGTCGCGCCGTGATCGTGCGCGTGGTGTAGTCGAACACGTGCCACTCCGAGTAGCTGCCGAAACACGCGAGCGCCGGCACGACACCGCTCGCGTAGTCGAGCAGGCCGGGGAGCGTGCGGATCACGTCCGGATAGTTGCCCGGCGGCAAAATCGACGTGGCGGAGCCGGGTGAGAAGTAGTCCGGCACGAACACCTCGAAGCGATTCCACACCTCGCCCTTCTCCCGATACGTGAGCCGCGGAAATGGCGTCAGGAAGGGGCCGACGACGCTGCTGGGGCGCACCGTCACCGCAAGGAAGTTCAAGATGGCGGCGACGAGCGGCGCGAGCGGCAGCGTGAGATTGTTGGCGTGCACCGCGTTCGTGTAAATCGAGCCGTAGTTCTGCAGGATGGGCCTGAGCAGGGCGCTCACCACGCCGCTCGGCAGTTGCAGCGTGATCGACGACAGCCGCGGGAACATCGCGCTCGAGATGATTTGTCCGAGCGGGGGGACTGGGAAATACTTGTTCAAGTAGTGAGCCAGGTATTCGTCTCCGCGCGCGGCCAGGCCGCCGCTCTCCGGCATCGAAACGCCCTGCCACAGCGAATACGCGTCATTGCCGGGTACCAGCATGGCGATGACGCCCGCCAGCGTGTCACGCGTGAGCACGTCGAGCTGCGTGAAGAGTTGCACGACGTCGTTGCCCGGTAAATTCGTGGGCTGACCTGGCGTGGGATTCGGCGGTTCACAGCCCACGAAGGTAAATGCCGCAGCGCTGCCGCCGAGCCCCAGAAGCATCGCGCGTCGGTTGACGGAGATCCCCGCTTTGGTTTTCATCATGCGTTGGTTGCCCTCGGAAAAAACTCCGATGCAAACGCGCCCGTCCTCTGTCAAGCGTACGCGCGCGCGATTCTGCCGACGCTCGCAGATTGGCACTCTGACACGACGCTATGTCGGGGCATTGTTGCTGTTGGCAACAACGGGTTGCTGCAAATTGTCACCAGTGAGTCTTCACAGCTGCGCTTTTGCGTCAGCGCGTGTCCACGCGGTCAATAAGCACAGAGCGTCGTTTCAGAACCGTCCGCGTGCCGACACCATCCAGGCATCTGACGCAGCGGCTCCGCTCTGCGAAGCCAGGCTCGGAGTGATGATCTGCCAGATGACGCCGCCGGCAACGAGCACACCGCCGCTGGCGAGCAGCACGGTGCCGAGCCGCTCGTAACGCTCGACGTCGCGCTGCGTCTCCTCGAGCGCCGGGTCACACCGGCGCAAAGTCGGGCATGCTTCGGTGAAGTCATCGTCCGCGTCCTTGGCCGCCACCCAGGCCGCCACGCCACCGGCGAGCAGCAGTGAGCCGGTGCCGATGGTCACCCACGGTGCCACGCGCGCAAAGGTCGAGCGCTGCCCCGGCTCGCGCGGCGCGCGCACAGCGGGCGGATGGGAAGGCCTTTTCGCTCGCTCCGCCGCTGGCGGTGCGTCGCCCGGCAAAGCGAGCAACTTGATTTCCCATTGCTCGCTTCGACCGCGCTCGGCACGAAGCGACGCGCGGTACGACGTATGCCCGGGCGCGGAGACGTGCACGCGGTGGGGGCCGGGGTCGAGCCACACGCTGCGCGGTGATCCGGTCGCCGTCACCGCTTCGTCGTCGATTTCCAGCTGCGCGTTCGCTGGCTCGACCAGCACCTTCACGGGCAAAAGCTCGGCGAGCACGAGTGGTCTCAGCGTCCGGGCGTACTCATGGTGGCGCGCGTCCCCCGCCGCTTGCGGCGCGGCCAGCAGCGCGTCGAGCTGCGCCAGGCTTGCGCGCGCGCGCCGCTGCTTGAACAGCACGAGCGCCAAGTTGTAACGCGTGCTGGCGCGCGGGACGAGTTCGAGGGAGCGTCGAAACTCGACCTCCGCTTCTGCCCAGTGCAGGGCGCGCAGGTGGCGCAGCCCCTCGCTGAACGACGCGCGCGCCCGGTCGCTCGAAGCGTTCTCACCCGAGCCGGCAGCAGCGGCCTCTGTTTGAGCGAAAGCCGGTGCCACTCGCAAGAGCGCGCCAACGATCAGGAGCGAACCAGCGCGCCCTACCATTCGGTCGCAACCGGCAGCCCGGTCGTCTTCTCGCGCTCGATACTGGCGCCGCGCGCGGCAGGTGGCGGCGAAGAGCGCGGGCGCCGCCGCGAGCTTACCGAACGCACGGGCGCAACGGTTTTGGTGCCGGAGGGAGGAGACAAGGCGTCAGAATCCGTGCGCTCGGCCGCCTGCGCGGGCGCCGTCTGCGTCAGCGCGCCGGGGGTGGCCAGTGGACTCTCCAATACTGCAGCCGGGCGAGCCGCCGCCGCACGCTCCATGACAGGCGGCGGCGGCTGCACGCTCGGAGTGAGCCAGGCGGTCACCAGCAACGCGGCGACGAACCCGAGGGCGACCATGCCAAGCGCGCGCAGCGTCGCGGGCGCCGGCGTCACGGAAAACCGGCGCGACGGACGCTGCGAGGGGACCTTCGACTTTGGTCGAACGCTCTCACGCACGGCGCTGCTCGAGGCCGGTGCGGCGTAGGCCGGGAGCACGTCGGTCGAGCTTTCAGCGTCGAGTCGTGCAGCAGAGCGAAGCGCTTGCACGAACGCCGCCATGCTCGGGTACCGGCGCTGCGGATCGAGCGCCAGGGCCCGATCGATGCTGGCTGCCAGTGAACGATTCACCTCTGGTGCGCACAAGGCCGGTACGGGTTCCTGCACGAGCTTGACCACGATCTCGGCCAGCGTGTTGCCCGAATGCGGAGTCTTGCCCGCCAGACACCGGTACAGCACCGCGCCCGTGGCCCAGATATCCGTGAACGGGCCGCACTCGCCGCGCTGCGCCTGCTCCGGAGCCATGTACCCCGGAGTGCCCATCACCATACCGCTTTGCGTCTCGAACTCGTCCTCCAGCGGTTTGGCGATGCCGAAGTCGAGCAGCTTGGGTACGGCCTCGCCGCTCTCGTCCGTGCTCAAGAAGATATTCGCCGGCTTGACGTCGCGGTGCACGATACCCGCGGCATGCGCACCGGCCAGAGCCTCGGCAATCGGCAGCACGATCGACAAGGCTTCGTCCGGCGGGAGCACGTGGCGTGTCTCGAGCTCTTGCTGCAACGAATGGCCGCGCAACAGCTCCATCACCAAAAATGGCACGCCAGTGTCGTCCACGACCACGTCCAGCACGCGCGCGACGTTCGGGTGCCGCAGCCCCGCCGCGATCTTCGTCTCGCGCACGAAGCGCGCCACGCGCTCGGGCTCGAGCAGGTAGTCCGGCTTGAGCATTTTCACCGCGACGTCGCGGCCGTCGTGCTCGTCGGTGCCCTGGAACAACACACCCATGCCGCCAGCCGAGAGGATGCCGTTCAACCGGTAGCGGTTGCCCACCCGTTGTCCGATCCGTTCCGCAGCCGTCAGGATGGGCATGAACGACCTTCCGCACGCAGGCGCGCGGCCCCCGCTCCCCGCGGCTCGACCCGGGCTCGCCAGCCCGGGCGCTCAGCTCTGCGGCGCCTTGTCCGTGATGAGGCCACAGGCGCGCATTCTCCTGAAAACGGTGCGGACCGGGATGCGCAGCAGCTTGGCGGCCACCTGACGATTGCCGGCCGCGCGCCGCAGCGCTTCTTCGATGAGCGCGCGCTCGAAGCGGCGCAGCTGCTGGCGCAGCGCCAGATCGACGCCGCCTGCGTCGAACGAGACCGGTGTGCGGCTGGCGGCAGCATCCTGGAAAATATACGCGGGCAGCGCAGAGGCAACAATCGTATCCCCCGTGCCGAGCAACGCGGCGCGTTCGACGGCGTGCTGCAGCTGCCGGACATTGCCCGGCCAGGCATAGCTGCAGAGCGCTCGCAGCGCATCAGGAGCGACGTCGCGCGCCCGCGCGCCCCACTCCGCGCGGGCCTTGTGCAGAAAAAGTCGCACCAGTGGCTCGATTTCATCGACTCGGTCGCGAAGCGGCGGAACTTCGAGAACGATGCCGCTGAGGCGAAAATACAAGTCCTGGCGGAACGTGCCCTCTTCGACCATGGCAGACAAGTCGCAGTGCGTCGCGGCAGCGATGTTCACGTCGACGCCAATTTCAGCGGTGCCTCCGACCCGCACGATGCGACGCGTATCGATGGCGCGTAGCAGCGCCGCTTGCGCAGGCGCCGCGAGCTCGCCGATTTCGTCCAGAAACAATACACCGCCTGCGGCGCGCTCGAACACGCCGACCGCGCGGTTCACCGCGCCCGTAAAAGAGCCGCGTTCGTGACCGAATAGCGTGCTTTCGACCAGACCCGCCGGAATCGCCCCGCAGTTGACCACGATCAGCGGCTTGTCACGGCGTACGCCGTGACGATGCAGCGCCGACGCGACCAGCTCCTTTCCGGAGCCCGTCTCACCGAGGATGAGCACGGGGGCGTTGGCCTGCGCCGCGCGTTTCACCTGCTCGTACAGCTGCTTCATCGACGCGTTCTGAACGACCACGTCCGTCTCCGGCGCGAGGCTGTCCGGCGCATCGTCCGCGCCGGAACGCGTCGCCGCCAGCACGACGCGCGCACGGCCCACGCTGACCTCGTCGCCGGGCTCGAGGCGCTGTTCACGCACGCGGCGCTCTGCGACGAACGTGCCGTTGCGCGAATCCAGGTCTTCCACCCAGATTTCGCCCTGACGCAGCATGAAGCGCGCGTGCTGGCGAGAGATCGACGGGTCGTCGACCACCACCTCCGCCGGCGGCTCGCGGCCAAGCACGATCGGCGCGTGCGCCGTGAGCGGCTTGAGCTGCGTGTCCCGATCGCAGAAGACGAGCAGCGCGTAACGCCGCGCCGTGTCCGGCTGCGGCGGCTCCAAGCCGACGAGCAGCTCGTTGCTCGCGGTGACGGTGACTCGAGAGGATAAGCCGTTTTGCATTGCTACGAATCGGGGGTGAAGATGAATACGGCGCCGGCCTCGAGGGCTCCGTCGTCTTCGAGGTCCGCCTTGGGACCCGCTTGACTGCCGGCTTCCCGAGGAGCTCCGATCGCGAAGCTTCCGTCAGTGGGAGACGCCGCGACCGTGAAACCGAGGCCGTCTTCCTCGTCGATGACTGGCGCCTTCACGAAGCGGGGCGCGCTGTCCACGCTCGTCTCCGTCCGCGCGAACACGTAGGCGGCACCGCTCAGGCGGCTCGACGTGCCCGAGAAGGTTTCCAGCTCACCGCTGGAATTGAGCGGCGCGCCCACGACCAGCTGCTGCCCAACGCTGACGTTGAAGCCGAAGGCAGTCCCACCACTCAGCTCCGACGGGGAGAAACAGGTCTCTTCCAGGGGCCACGCGCCGTCCTGCGAGCGCACCGCATAGAATGCGCCGCGCCGCCGGGTCAGGACGTCGTCGGTTGCGACCGGATCGCTCGGATTGCAGCTGGCCGCGCCTGGCACGCCAACGGCGAGCAGCGAACCCGAGAGTGACACCGACACGCCGAAGAAACCCTTGTGCGCCGGGGTCACGGGACGCAGCGTCTGCTCGAGCTTCCAGTCATGCGGAGCTCGTGTGCGAAACACATAGACCGCCCCGTTCGCATCGAGAGACGTCCTCTCTCCACTGAACGGCAGGTCCTCTGCGGGTGCGCCGACGGCCAACACGTCGTCCTCCAGCGCCACCGACGTCCCGAAGAAGTCGCCCGCGCGCGGTGTGGGCGACTTCAAATAGGCGGAGAACACGAACCGGCCCGCTTGCAGCGTGTACACGTAGACAGCACCGCTCTTCACCGCGCCGTCGTTCGCCATCCGCTGCTCCGGGGAATGCGCAGATGACTCGCCCAGAGCGCTGGCCTCGCCGGGCGCACCGACGACCAGGAGGTCTCCGTGCAGCGCGAGGCCCATGCCGAACAGATCTCCCTCGCCCGGGTTCGGAGCGCGCACGACCTCCGGTGCGGCGCTCAGATTGAAACGATCGTAGACGTAGACGACGCCGGATCGCGCCGTCGCGTTGTCGTGGCCATCATCACCGAGGAGGCTGACGACGACGTGATTGGGACCGAGCGCGACTCGCGTTCCCGGCCACGCCTCGAGAAAGTTAGGCGCCTCGGACGGCAAGCTCGAGAAATCGAGCTGCGCGTCGTGCGCCGCCAGATCTGGGACGTAAAGCCGTGTGGCTTCTCCCCAGCGGCCGTCCGTAAGCGTGAAGACGTACGACGCGCCCACGCGCGGTATCACGCCACTGTCGCCCTCGACACTGGTGAAAGACGCCGCGACCACCACCATTCGCCCGTCGTACGCGAGCGCGTCGCCGAAGTGCGAACCAGCCTCCGGCGCGGGCGCTTTCAGGTACACGGCACCGCTTCCCGCGCGGTGGTAGGTGGCGTTCTTCGATTCGAAGCTGCAGCTGCACAGCAGCGCAAAGCTCGAACAGAGCACGATCCGCGACATCGCGCGCATTCTAGTCGCGAGCGCTTTCGCGGATACGGACAACCGCGTTCAGCGAAGGCGACGCTTCCGGAGTGCCGTTTCTGGCAGCACCGACGACTGCCACTTTTGTCATGCTTCGCGCCCGACGTCCGGGATAATCCCGCCGAATTCGGGCGATGCCCCGCGCCGCGGAGCCGAGCGCTGGGGGCACATGTCTTGCTCTCCGGGGGGAGTCCCGATCGGTGCGGTGCGTCCAACGCTCAGCATCGGGAGACTGCCAGTCAGCCCCACGCGCCCTCGGCTCACTCGCCGGACATGTATGGGTAGCGGTAGTCGCGCGGCGGGTCGAAGTTCTCTTTGATGGTGCGCGGCGAAGTCCAGCGCAAGAGGTTGTACGGGGCGCCGGCCTTGTCGTTCGTGCCGGACCAGCGGCTACCACCGAACGGCTGCTGGCCGACCACGGCGCCCGTGGGTTTGTCGTTGATGTAAAAGTTGCCCGCGGCGTGCGACAGCTCTTGCGCTGCGAGCGCAATCGCGGCGCGATCGCGCGCGAACACCGCGCCGGTCAGCGCGTAGGGGCTCGTCGAATCGCAGAGCTCGAGCGCCTGCTCATAGCGATCGTCGTCGAACACCCAGAGACTCGCCACCGGGCCGAAGATTTCTTCCGTCATCAGCCGGTGCCGCGGGTCTTCCACCTCGAACAACGTGGGCCACACGAAGTAGCCCGTTTCGTCCTCGGCGCGCACGGGCACGAGTGCGCGGCAACTCGGGTCTTCGTCTCCGAGCCGCTGATAGCCCGTGATGCGCGTGTACGCGTCACGCCCGATCACCGCGCCCATGAAGCTATGAAAATCTGCCGGATCGCCCACTTTCAGCTCGCCGACGAGCTCGCGCAAGCGTTCCTCGAGTGGTTTCCACAGAGAACGCGCCACGTAGATGCGCGACGCCGCGGAGCACTTCTGGCCCTGGTACTCGAAGGCGCCGCGCACGATCGCGACGGCCAGCGCGTCGAGGTCCGCGCTCGCGTGCGCGACGATGAAGTCCTTGCCGCCGGTTTCCGCGACTATGCGCGGATAACTCGCGAGCGACGGCAGGTTCTGGGCAATCTGCAGCCAGAGCTGCTGCAGCACGGCGCTCGATCCGGTGAAGTGCAGTCCCGCGAAGCTCGGATGTGCGATCACTCTTTGCGTGATCGCCGGCGCGTCGCCGAGCACCAAGTTGACGACGCCCGGCGGCAGGCCGGCCTGAAGCAGCACGTCGAGCACCACGTGCGCAGACAGCACGGCGTGCGGCGACGGCTTCCAGACCACGGTGTTGCCCATCAGGGCCGGCGCCGTGGGCAGGTTTCCCGCGATGGCCGTGAAGTTGAACGGACTGACCGCGTACACGAAACCATCCAGCGCGCGGAGCTCCAGGCTGTTCCATTCGCCGCGGGCACTCTTCGGCTGATACGCCGCCAGCTCTTGCGCGAAAAAGACGTTGAACCGGAAGAAGTCGCTGAGCTCGCAGGCCGCGTCGATCTCCGCCTGGTGCGGCGTCTTGCTCTGGTTCAGCATCGTGACCGCATTCAGGCGCTGCCGGTACGGGCCGCTCGCGAGCTCCGCCGCACGCAGGAAGATCCGGGCGCGGCTCTCGAATCCAGACCTCGCCCAGCTCTGACGCGCCTCACAGGCGGCCAGAATCGCGCGCTCCACCTCGACCGGGCCAGCCACGGCGTGCCGCCCGAGCAGGCGCGCGTGATCGTGAGGACAGTAAATCTCGCGGAGCTCCCGCGTATGGAGCGCCTCGCCCCCGATGAACAGCGGCACGTCCTCGGTGCGGTTCCGCCAGCGCTGGAGCTCGCGCTCGAGCGCGCGGCGCTCGGCCGAGCCCGGCGCATAGCCCAGGATGGGTTCATTCGCCGGTTCGGGCGCGCGCGACATGCACCCTTACCGTAGCCCAGGCGACAAACCCGTCAAACCGCGAAACAGCCGCAATTTCCAACTTTTGCGAGCTCGGGGTAGACACTCGCAAGCAGGCATGTGAACACTCGTTCTCGAGGCCGACGCCGTCATGTCGGCCCCCGAGCGCAGCGGCGCTCGCTGGTTAAGCTGCAGTTGTCCCATGCGCGGGCGCCCGAATCCCGTTGAAGCCCTGGTTACGCTACCCAGGCTGCAAGATGCAGCCGAGAGACGTGCGAACTGGCGCCAGGCGATGGCCGCGCTCGGCCAGTCGCTGCGGGTCAGTGGTCCCCCGCCTCTGGATGGCGTCAGCGCCGAGCTCCTCGTGCGGTCTGCTCAGGTCGCTCTCGAGACCAACCTGTGCGACGATCTCGACTTCCTGCTGCCCGGGGCTGCAGCGGTCGCCCTGTACGAGCTGACCGCGGCGCTCCCTCCGGGTCGCGAACGTCGTGAGCTCGGCCGGCGCGTGTTTGCGCGGCTTTACCAGGGGACGGCAGGCACCTTCGCGGCGGTGGCGACGCGCATGGCGCTGACCACCGGCAAGCCGCTGGAAACGCCGACGCTGCGGGCACGGGTCGCGCTGGTCTTCGACATGCCGATCCTGAGCTCGGTGAACGCCGACGCCCTGGCCCTCTCGCTCGTCACGCGCCGCGAGCTCCTGGAGCGCTGGGTCGTGCAGCCCGCGACGCGGAGCCTCCACAGCCGCCGCCTGGCCGCGCAGGTGCTCGAGCACGCCGCGCGCGAGGCCTGCACGCGCGCGCAACAGGGCGACGTGTTCTTCAGTGACCTGCTCGGACGGCCTGCGGTTCGCAGCAGCTTCGAGCAACTGCTGGCGGATCGCGAGCCACTGGTCTGGCGCCACGCCGCCGTGGCGCGCGGTCTGCTCGCGGCGCTGAGCCCCGATCTGCGGGAGCGCATCGACGCCGACCTCGATCCAGCCCAGACGCCGAGCGACTGGCGGCGCGGCGCGGTGTCGCTGGTCGCGGGGCTCGTCGCCGAACCGATCACCGCGCTCGGGCTTTGCCAGCAGCTCCTGCAAGGCGATCTCGTGGAGCGCGATCCGGGGCTCACCGCGACGCTAGTCTGGGGCTTGCCGCGCGTGATCGAGGCCGAGCCGGACGCCGCCGAGCAGCTGCTCGACAGCTTGACTGCCCTGCAGCGCCCGGACGTGAACGAGAGCATCGCGGATCTACTGCGCGACGTGCAGTCGATGAGCTTCGGCGCCCGCATTCGCACGCAGGTCGCAGACGAAACGGCGGCCCAATCCGTACCGGGCCGCCGCGTGCTGGAGGGACCGGCCGCCGTGGCGCGCCCGCGCCTGGATAGCTCCGAGGACGCGAGCCTGCGCGGCAAGGTGAGGCGCGCGCTCGCGGCGTACGAGATCAAGGGCGCGACTCTGGCCCACGAGCTCGCCCTGGAAGCCATGCACCAAGCGCGCGTGCTCGTCGGCCGCTTGAGCGAGCTCGGCACGGAGGACGCTGACGCGGAGGAGGAGCTCGCGCTGCTCAGCGACCTGGACGAGGCCGCGCTCGAGCGCTCACGCCTGGGCGATCTGCTGCTCCTCGGCCGGCACCCGGGCGAAAGCGAAGGCAGCGCCTCCGAGATCTACGACCTGTACGATGCGCTCGGGCGCTGGATTTTGGAGCGCGAGCAGACGCTGGAGATCGGCGCGCGCTCATCCGAAATATCTCTGGCCCATCAGCGCCGTCTGCGCGTGCTGCAGCACCTCGTGGACCTCGAGACGTCGCAGCCGGAAGCCGAAAATCCGAGCCTGCGCGCGCGCATCCGACACACGGTGCAGCTGCTGGTGCAGAACCTCGGTCACGAGCCCGACGCCGCCGTCGAGTCGGTGCTGTGCGCCGCGCTCGCGCGCAGCCTGGACGCGGCGGCGCGCGAGGGCGTACACGAGCCGTGCGATCTGCTGCTGGCCGTGGCGCTGCGCGTCGATCGCCCGAGCAGCATTCAGGCGGTCGCCGAAGGGTCCACGCACCCGGACGTGCGCGGCATGTTCGCGGCGTACTGCGAGTTTCTCGAGGTGATTCCGCCGGATGATCCCGGCGAGCACGACGAAGGCCAGAGCTCGAGTGAGGATCAGCTGGAGATCGCGCGACGCATCGTGCAGCTCAGCCGCGGCTTCGGTGCGGCTGGCTCGTACCGGAGCGAGGCCCTGCGCAAGGTGCTCTTGCGCGTGGGACGCGCGCTCGAGCTCGTGGCGAGCGCGCGCGGGCTGAGCGAGATCGTCGATCCGCGCGCCGCCGGCGGCGATCCGATTCACGAGCTCGAGGGGTCGGTCGAGGCGCTGCGCATGTTGACGGCGAGCGCGGTACGCCGCGTGCTCGAGGACGACACCGAGAGCGACATCGCCGTAGTCGCGGACGTCGCGCCGCTCTCCGCGCTGCTCGAGCGCGCCGTCGGCGCCGACACGCCGCTCGACGAAGAACCGTTCGCGATGGCCATTCAGGAGCTCGCCGCGGACCTCCCGAACGCCATCTCGCAGCGCCTTTTGCTGGTGCTGTCGCGGCTCGAGACGCTGCCCACGTCCGTCACCAGCGACGTCTTCGCCATTCCACTCGAGCGCCGCCGCGTCGCCCTACCCGATTGGCTCATGCCACGGCGTACCATCGGCGCGTTCTACGTCGTGCGCGCGCTTGGCACCGGCGGCGTCAGCTCGGTGTTCATGGCGCGCCGTCTGGAAGAGCGCCACGATCCCAACGCCGAAGCCTTCGCGCTCAAGGTGCCGCAGTTCGATCCCACCATGGCGCGCAGCCTGTCGGAACAGGAATTCTTGCAGATGTTTCGGGAGGAGGCCGGCGCGCTACTCAGCCTGCCCTCACACCAGAATTTGGCTCGCTTCGTCACATTCGACCTCGCGGCTCGCCCCAAGCCGATCCTGGTGATGGAGCTGATTCGCGGCGCGAGCCTCGATCGCCTGGTGCGCAGCCGCTCGCTCACCACGAGCAGCGCGTTTGGCTACCTGGACGGCATCCTCGCCGGCCTGTCGGCCATGCACGACGTGGGCATCGGACATCTCGACGTCAAGCCGTCGAACGTGATCTTGCGCGACAGCGAAACGCCCGTGCTCGCGGACTTCGGACTGAGCGGCCGCCACTTGCGCCCGGGCTGCGGAACGCTCGAGTACTGCGCGCCGGAGATCCTGGGAGTAATGCCCGCCGAGTACACGCGCGAGCCGATGGCCACCGACCTGTATGCCTTCGGGTGTCTGGCCTTCGAGGTGCTCACGGCCGAGCTCTTGCTCGATGCCGAGGACGAGATGGCGCTGATCGCGCTGCAACTCGGGCACGACGGCTGGCCCGAGAAGCTGCGCACCTTCGCGGAGCGGCCGGAATGCGCACCGCTCGCAGAGGTGCTCGCACCCTGCCTGCGCAAGGACCCGCGCGCGCGCCCGAGCGCCGTCCAGGTTCGAGAGCGTCTGGCCGCGCTGCGTGCCCAATACTCGGAGCTCTCGTGGCCGCTTGGTCGCGACGCGCCCGATCCGACTCGGACCGCCGAGCTCAGCGCATGACCCGCGCGCTCGGCGCAGCCGCTCGCCTGCTGCCGGCGCTGGCGGCGTTCGGTTGCCGCTCCGAGAGCGCGGCCCCGATCCAGCTCGTGGTCGGCGGCGACAGCCACGAGCGCGTAACCTTCAGCCCCGTAGCCGGGTTCGCTGAGTACGTTCAGGTGCCGGGCTCTGGAAACGAGCTCCACCTGACGCTCGCCGGGTACGAAGCCTCGTGTGAGCGCTTCGTACCGCCCAAGAGCGGGCAAGCGCTGGTGTCCGTGAGCGTCGTGACGCCACGCGGGACGCCGCTCACGCCAGGCACCTACGGTTGGGACGGACACAACGCACACGGCGGCATTCAATCATCCCCCGAGCGCGCGTACGCCGTCCCGCACGCGCGCATCGGGCAGAAGAGCTTCGTCATCCCGCCGGGCGGCGGGGTCCGCCTGACCGAGGTGGTGCTCGAGCGCGCAGGCAAGCTCAAGGGCGTCCTGGCGTTCGAATTCGCCGGCAGCGCCGAGCGCGAGGCCGCCAGCATCAGCGGCAGTTTCGAGGCGACGCTCTGCCGCGTGCGCTTGTAGGCCCGGCGCACTCGGCGCCCAAAACGCCGCGACCGCAGGCAAGTAGTGATAGCGTGCCGAGCTCATGCGTCTTCCCATGCTGAGTGTGCGCGGCAAGATCATGGGGACCGTGATTTTGGTCTCCACGCTCGTGGCCGCGCTGGGTGCGTGGTCGGCATCCGAGGAGGTCCGAAGCACGCGGGGCGAAGGGCGGTACCTGACGCGCCACTGGGAGAGATATAGGAGCGCCGCCAGCGATCTGGGCACTGCCGAGTACGCCGTCGTGCGTCTGGTCGCGGGGGACCCGGCCATCCTCGCCGGGCTCGAAGCGGCCGATCCGGCGCCCGTCGCCGAGGCTGGCAAACGCGCCGTCGAGGCCCTGCAGGGCACCCTCGCGCCGGACCTGCTCACCATCTCCGACGCGGCCGGGGTCCGGCTCGGAGGCACGGGTCTGGCCCTTCCGGAGAGCGAATGGCGAAACTCGCGCCTGTTTCAGGATCTACGCGAGGGGCGTCCGGTGCGCGCGAAATACGCCGTCCTCGGTGGCAAGGCGTATCGCGTGTCGGGTGCGCCCGTGCGGCGCGGCGAGCGTGTGCTCGGGACGGTTCTGCTCGGGCAGCTGCTGGATGCTTGGTTCGCCGAAGTGGCAGGCCGTTCGGCGTCGGACGATCCCGAGAAGCAACACCGCATTTCGCTGGTCACCGGCTCGACCGTGCTCGCCAGCGCTCTGCCAAAAAAAGAATGGCCGAACCTGCTCGCCGCCGTGCGCAAGCCCGCCACCGCGCGCGAGGGTGAGATTCGCGTGCCGGTGCTCGAGATGGGCGATAAAGGCGCCTACGATTTCTGGTCCGAGCCGGCCTACGGCTACGACCGCAGCGGGGATCCCGACACCACGCAGATCGGCACGTTCTATCTCGTGCGCTCGCGGCTACACCGCACGAGCGAGGTTCAAAATGCGATCTGGGACGTCCTCGGCGTGTTCGCAGCAGCGCTCGCCGTCGCGATCATCATGGGCTACGTGCTCGCCGTTCAGATCACGCGACCCCTCAAGCAATACATCTTCGCGACCGAGGAGCTGACGCGCGGTCACGCGGATCTCTCGAAGCGACTCGCAGTGAAGACGCACGACGAGCTCGGCTCGCTGGCGCGCAACCTGAACCGCGTGTTCGCCAAGATCCACAGCCTGGCCGCGGGTGTGCAGCGCTCCGCCTTTCAGGTCAACGCGTCCAGCGGCGAGATCTCGACGGTCAGCAAGCAGATGCACGACGGCGCCAAGGAGCAGGCCGGCAAGATTTCGAACTCGACGGCGGCCGTGACGGAGCTGTCGTCTTCGATCCAGCAGGTGGCCGAGAACGCCGCCGAAGCCAGCCGTACGGCCAAACAAAGTGGCGAGGCCGTGACCCGAGCGATCGCGCGGCTCGGCCAGATCCGAAACACGGTGGAGGACGCCGCGGGCCGCATCGGCATGCTCGGGGAGAGCGGCAAGCGCATCGGCAACATCGTGGAAGTCATCCGCCAGATCAGCGAGCAGACCACGATGCTGGCGCTCAACGCCGCGATCGAAGCCGCGCACGCCGGCGAGCACGGCCGCGGCTTCGCGGTCGTGGCAGACGAGGTCAGCTCGCTCGCCAAGCGCGTGGGACAGAGCGCGCGCGACATCGAGGACCTGATCGCCACGATCCGCGATCAGACCGGCGAGGCCGTGCGCGTCATGCAGGACGGCAGCCGCGAGGTCGAGGAAGGCACGGGGCTCGTCGAGAACACGCTGGCGGATCTGAAGACGCTGGTCAGTGTCATCGACGATACGGCGAGCGCCGTTCAGGAACAGGCCATCGCCTCCGATGAAATTGCCCGCAACATGGACGCGGTTCAGCGCATCGCTCAATCGGTATTGAGCTCGAGCGAAAATGCCGTGGTACAAGGTGATCGCTTGCAGAAACTGGCGGACGAGCTCGAACACAGCGTGCGGGGTTTCCGCATCGACCCGGAGCGCGTCGCCCTCGATGAAATGGAGCTCAAGAGCTTGCCCGAGGCCCGACCATGAACGAAGCACACGGAATTCAGCGCAGCGCTGCGGCGCTGCTGGCGCTGTGCGTGCTGATTGGCTGCGGTGACGACAGCAGCGAGGAAGAGACGCGTGAGCCCCCGCCGCCGGAGCTGACGATCGCCGAGGTCCGCACCCATTCCGGAGCGACCTGGCAACGCGGCAGCGCCGATCCGCTGGATCTCGGTTGCCCGCCGAGCGCGGCGCTGGTCGTGAGACTCGGCGAGCCCGATCCCTACGGCGATCCGCGTTCCCTGAAGAACTGGCTGCTGCGCGCGCCGGGCGCCTGCGGCACACGCGCGCGTTGTGGTCACGTGAGCTTCGAGCTCAGCTCGGGCGGAGCGCTGGTGTATCGCACGGACACGGCGCTGCCCGACTTCGGTATCGCGGCCCGGGACGTGACCTCGCCTCCCGGAATCAGCGCGGGCACGTACGGCCTGCGCGCCACGCTGCGCAGCGACGACGGCGCGGAGTTCCTGCTCCACGGCGAGCCAGTGAGCGTGACGGTCGATCTCGCGCTCACTACCCCTGCAAACTGCGTGGTGAATCCGGGAGCCGACGCTGGCAGCGACGCCGGCTAGTGACGGTTCACGGATGGACGAACATCACGGTGCCTCGTAGCGGGAGCAGCGCACCGTGCCAACCGATCGGCACCTGAGGTTCCGTGAAGTAGAAGACACGGCGCGCGTCTTCGGGAGACAGATTGATGCAGCCGTGGCTCTTTGGTACGCCGAAGCGGTCGTGCCAGTACGCGCCGTGTAACGCGTAGCCGAGCTGGTCGAAGTACTGCACGTAGGGCACCTCGCGCAGCTCGAACTCCTCGCCCACCTCGCTCGAGCTCATCGTCGCGCTCACGTGCTTGGTGTGGATGCGGAAGATGCCGCGTTTGGTGGCCGTGGTGTGCTCGGGATCCTCGAGCCCTGCTTCACCCGTGGAGATCAAGGTGGCGAACACGGGCTCGGTGCCCCGGTACAACATCAATGTCTGCTTCGTGACGTTCACGTCGAGCCACTTCTCGCCGTTCTTCCCCCACGCCGGCATGCGCTTCGCCGGGTCGAGACGTGACGCGTCGCGATCGCTCAGCCACTTTCCGTCGGCGGTTTCGAAGTGAAGCCTGCCGCGGAAGAACTGCTGTTTTCCGGTGAGCTTCACGGCGGCACGGTAGGCAGCCGCGCCCTCGTCGATGAGCCGTCTCTTCGCGCGGTCGTACACCCAGATGCGCGCATCCTCGCGGCGCACGAACGCGAACGGGAGCTCGATGTCCTTGCCGATCTCGACGCCGTGAAAGTCGGATCCACGAATCGGTCGCAAGCGGTCCGTCGGCAAGAGCTGAAGCTCCGGCGTGATGCCGTAGCGCCTGCCCTCGTGCACCACGGTTCGAACGAAGGCGTGGCCGACCCGCGAGCGCATGCGTTCGATCACCGGCGCGGCGCTGCCTGCGCGCGTCGAGAAGCGCGGCGGCATGGCGTTGCCTCTCAGAAACCAGGGCAGCGCATCGCTGTGCTTCGCGGTCCAGAGGGCGCGCGCGTCGGGCGGCGCCGCGCCCGGTCGTCCGAGCCACACTTCCTGCGCGTACCCGGCGCCGATCTCGCCTTCCGCGTCGAGCCACGCCTGCATGCGCTCCGCGAGATCCGGCTCGGCCTGCGCGAGCTCCGACGACTTCGGCAACCGCGCGTAAATCGGCCCCGCCTTGCGCACCGTGCCGTAGATGTACGGCAGCTTGCGCAAGTGATCCGGCAGATGCTCGGCCGTGGCGCGGACCAGCGGATCGCTCGCGTCGAGCGTCGCCGCTTCCCCGACGCACACGAACCCGTGCGGCTGGACGGGATACCAACCGCCCGGGCAGGACTCGCGACCAGCGGGCTCCGCCGACGTGGGAGACGAAAAACCAGCGCGCAGGTAGCCGAGCCGGCGCGAGCTCTCGCTCGGGCGCTCGTGGACCCAGGTCCGCAGGGCACGGCCGTGCACCCGGGGCCCGGCGCTGACTTGCGCGAGCGCCACGGGACGTCCCCGTCCGCTCAGGTCGACCAACGCTGGCTGGGGCTGCTCGGCTCGAGGGGACGTATCAGAAGCTGCCGCTGCAACGGACGTCGGAACTGGCGTTCGCTCGGCACGGCTGAGGGCCGGCTTCTCGTCGTTGGTGCAGGCCGGAACCAGACAGGACACGAGCACGGCCGCGCGCCGAGACAGCATTCCGCCCGCGTATGGCACGAAGCACCCACCGCCGCCAAGAAACTTGCCAGGAATGGGGCAAGCCCAGTCCTGAATTCCCTTCACACGTGGACGTCTGATGATTGGCCACAACCTCGTTCACGCGCGTGCAGGCGACTCGCGAACGAAGCCGTGGGCCGGCGCCTGAATGTTTGACAAGGAGGCGGCGCTCGATCGGCAAGTGCTCGAAAAGGCGACGCTCCGGATTAGCTTGGCTCCACTATGTAACCGGCGCGCCGGGCGACCCAGCGCAGGATATCTGCCGAACCGACCATGCCGACCACGGCCCGGTCGGGGCCCGTCACCGGGACTTGCTGGACGTGCTCGAAGGCCATGAGCGCGGCCGCGCGCGCGATCGACGACGTTTCCGGTAGCGTGAAAGCCAGGGGCGTCATCGCGTCGGCGACCTTCGCCGTCGAAGGCTGCTCGAGGTGAAGGCCGCGTTCGCCCTCGAAATCGGTGCCATCGAGATCGTTCGGTGAGGCCTGATACGTTTGAACCTCCGTTTGCTGATAGCGCAGCAAATCCGTTTTCGAAACTACACCGATCGCCTCGCCGCGCTTGTCGACCACCGGGACGCCGTTCAGTCCGCGTTCGAGGAGCAATTGGGCCACGCTCTCCAGGTCCATGTCGGCGCGGACCACGGTGCTTCGCAGCGGCAAGATCTCGGAGAGCTGAGTGCGTTCGGCGTCCGAGGGCCGCACCGCCGTTGCCACTTGCCTTTTTCCGGGCGCGGGCGTGCGGCACTGCATGCCGCTCTGACCCTCGGCGTGGTCCAAAGACAGGGTGATGCGGTGCTCGCATTCCAGGCACCCGAGCAGATCGACGCTGTGCTCCTTGCGCGGGCAGAACGCGGTGAGCCGCGTCGCGCCGCCGAGCTGCTCCAGACGCCTGACCGGCACGAATGTGGGTTGCTCGCGATACATGCACTACCTCCTTGGAAAGCCAACTCCGTCGTCGCGCTACCTCGCCGGAGACCCGCGACACCGCGATTCGACGTGCAATGGCCGTGCCTCGGGTCGCATCACGTGAACAAACAGCCTACGGCGCCGTTTGGCACGTTTCAGAGAGCGCGAGGCGTGGCGTCGCGAGGCGCCATCTGCGCACGCTTTGCCGGCGCGCGGAGGGACACGCGCAGAATTTCCGCAACCGACGTCCCCACGGCGCTCCCCGGTGCGATTTCGCGCAATCCGCGTTGGCACGCGGGCTGCAGTGGAGCGCGGCATGCAGGTTCAAATCACCTTTCGTGACATGCCTCCTTCCGAGACCCTGGCCGCCCGCATCCAGACGCGCATCAGCAAGCTCGCCAAGCTATGCCCGCAGATCACGAGCTGCCACGTCACCGTGGACACCCCGCATCGTCGTCCCCAGAAAGGCCGCCTGTTTCGCGTCACGCTCGACGTCGTGCTGCCGGACGCCGAGGTCGCGGTCAGTCGTGATCCGGGTCACGACCACGGACACGAAGACGCCTACGTCGCCGTGCGCGACGCCTTCGACGCGCTCGAACGTCGTCTGCATGACCACGTCGCGCTGAAGCGTGCGGCGGCCGCCGTCGCGCTACATTGACCGCGCGCGACAACGGTTCCACGATCCGCTCTGTGACGCGCTCGAGCTCCGATGGCCGTAGTCTCCTGGAGCTTCGACCCTCGAGCCGCGTCACGTCATCCTCCCGGCGTGACCTGGCGCTCGGGCGTAAAGGGTTCCGTCCGTTCTTCTTGCTAGCCGCCGCGTATGCGCTGGCTGGCGTTCCCTCGTGGGTGCTCGTGTTCAGCGGCCACGTGCCGCTCGCCACCACGCTGTCTGCACAGACGTGGCATGCGCACGAGATGCTCTTCGGCTACGCCGCCGCGGTGGTCGCCGGCTTCCTGCTCACGGCGGTCGCGAACTGGACGAAACGCGAAACCTTGGTCGGCGCGCCGCTGCTCGGTTTGGCTGCGCTGTGGGTGCTCGGGCGTATCGTCCTCGTATCCCCCTCGCTCGCCCCCGGCGTCGCCGCCGCCATCGACCTCGCGTTCTTGCCGGCAGTGGCGCTCGCGATCGCGCGCCCCATCGTGGGCACCGGCAATCGTAGAAACTTCGTCATGGTTGGCGTATTGCTCGGCCTCACCGCGAGCAACGCCGTCGTGCATCTCGACGCGCTCGGCGTGTTAGCCGGCTTGGGTCGGCGCGCGACGCTCGCCGCGCTGCACCTGATCGTGCTCCTGATGCTGCTGATCAGCACACGGGTGCTGCCCATGTTCACGCGCAACGCGCTCGCTGAGCCGAGCGTCCGCTCGCTTCCCGCGCTCGATCGCGCTGCCCTGGCCACGACCGTGTGCGCAGCGCTCGCGGACCTCACGTGGGGAGACGCGTTCGCCACTCCCTGGCTGTGCGGCGCGGCGGCGCTGCTCGTCGCACTGCGCACACGCTACTGGGGATCGCGCGCAGCGCTGCGCGAACCGATGTTGTGGATTTTGCACCTCGGTCACGCGTGGATCGCCGTCGGCTTGCTGCTCAAGGCCATGACGCCTCTGGCTCCAGTGCTCGGCTCTTCTGCCATTCACGCGTTCACCGCCGGCGCGCTGGGCTGCCTCTCGCTCGGAATGATGGTCCGGGTAACGCTCGGGCACACCGGTCGCATGATCGTCGCGAGCGCCAGCACCCGCGCCGCGTTCGTCGCCATGCTCGCAGCGGGCGTGGTGCGCGTGGCAGCGCCGCTGGTCCCGCTTCCGTACCTGTGGGTGCTCGGCCTCTCCGCCGCAGCGTGGGCGCTGGCGTTCGCGCTGTTCCTGCGCGAGTTTGCGCCCATGCTCGTGAAGCCGCGCGTGGACGGGGCCGCGGGTTGATCGCCCTTTCAGCGAGCCGAGAGGCCCGTGCTGAAAGGGTCAGCCGAAAAGCTCGACAATTGCGGCGCGCCGAGTTGCGAAACCTGCAGATGCTGACTATCTGGCAGATGCTGACTATCTGATCCGTGGGGAGTCACGCGCGGCGCCGAGAGGTGAGAGTCGAGGAGTGTTGAGTCTTCGCGAGCACATTGCGCCGCTGCTGCTAGCGCTGGTGGTGGGCACGGTCGTCGGCATTGGCGGATACACGTTCGTTTACGCGAAGGGCTACTCGTACCTGACGGACGATCCCGCCGCGTGCGCCAATTGCCACGTGATGCTCCCGCAGTACGAAGGCTGGAGCAAATCGCCGCATCGAACCGTCGCCGGCTGCAACGATTGCCACACACCGACCGGCTTCTTCGCAAAGTACGGGGTGAAGGCGCTGAACGGCTTCAACCACTCGCTTGCCTTCACGACAGGGCGTTTTAACGAGCCGATCCGTGCGAATCGACTGAACCAGAAGGTCGCGCGCGAGTCGTGCACGAAGTGTCACGGCGAGCTGGTGCGCTCGATCAGCCATGGCGGGCTGCCCGCCGAGGAAGCTGCGCCGGACTGCACGCGTTGTCACCAGGCGGTGGGCCACCCGCATTGATCGATCACCTGCGACGAGGAATGCATGACTGACAATCAAGGAAAGCGACCCGGAAGCGGCGAGGAAGAGCGCGCCCTTGCCCGCTCTCAGCCGGCAGAAAGCGGGCGTCGCCGGCGCATCGTGCTCATCGCCGGGGTGATCGCTGCTGCGACCATCGCGGCGCTCACGGCGGCACTCCTGGTCAACATTTTCGAAAAGAAGCAGGAGGCGAGGAATCCGTTTTTCCGCGTCGTGGAGCTCGACGACAGCACGGCGGATCCCGCGATCTGGGGCAAGAACTTCCCGCATCAATACGACGGCTACCGGCGCACCGTCGATCAAACGCGCACACGGTATGGCGGCAGCGAAGCGGTTCAGCGCACTCCGACTCGAGCCGACCCGCGTTCGATCGTCGCGCAATCGCGCCTGGAAGAAGATCCGCGACTGCGCACGATCTGGGCCGGCTACGCGTTTTCGAAGGACTTCCGCGAGGAGCGGGGGCACGCCTACATGCTGCTCGATCAGCGGCTCACCGAGCGACAGCAGGCGGCCAAGCAGCCCGGCGCATGCCTGCACTGTCACGCCTCGGCGTACGGCATCTACAAGAAGCTCGGCAACGGCGACCTGGTGGCGGGTTTTCACGCGGTGAATGCCATGTCCTACGCCGAGGCCACTCAGTACGCCGCGCATCCGGTCGCGTGTATCGACTGCCACGATCCGAAGACCCTGGCACTGCGTGTGACGCGCCCCGCCTTCATGCTGGCCATCAAGAAGGTCAAAGCCAAAACAGAGGGCGACGACTACGACGTGAACCGCGATGCCACGCGCCAGGAAATGCGCGCCTACGTCTGCGGGCAGTGCCACGTGGAGTACTACTTCAAAGGCAAGGAGAAGACGCTCACCTTTCCCTGGGACAACGGGCTCAAAGCGGACGAAATCTACGCCTACTACGAGACAGAAGGGTTCAAGGACTGGACGCACGCCGAAGCCGGCAGCCCGATGTTGAAGGCGCAGCATCCGGAGTTCGAAACGTGGAATCAGGGCACGCACGCCCGCGCCGGCGTCGCGTGCGCCGATTGCCACATGCCTTATCAGCGCGTCGGCGCGGTCAAGGTCAGCGATCACCACGTGCAGAGCCCGCTGCTCAACGTCGCCAACGCCTGCCAGGGGTGCCATCGCGCTTCGGAAGCCGAGTTGCTCGGACGCGTGCAGGTGATTCAGCAGAAGACGCACGACATGCGCGACCGGGCCATGGACGCGGTCGTGGCGCTGATCGGCGAGCTCCAGAGCGCCAAACAGGCCGGCAGGGTCGACAGCGAGTTACTGGGCGCCCAAAAGCTACATCGAAAGGCTCAGTTCTTCCTCGATTTCGTGGAAGCAGAAAACTCGACTGGCTTTCATGCGGACCAGGAGGCCATGCGCATCTTGGCGCTGTCGCTCGACGCCGCTCGGCTCGGTCAGCTCGCGCTTCGAGATCCGAAATACGCGGCCGAAGCAGCCGCTCCGCCGGCGGACGGAGGCGAAGCCGCGCACGCGGCGGACGCCGCGACACCGGTCGCGGAGCGCGATCGCTGAACGGTTTCTGGCGAAAACCTGCGCGGAGTCCTTGACGGCTCGCGGGACGGGCGTCACATCGTCCCCGATGGCCGCGCCCGCCGCTCCGACGAAAGACGCGTCCTCGCGCATTCTGGTCGGGGTGTTCACGATCGTCATGGGCAGCTTCCTGCTCACGACGTTGGCGGTGCAGCGCGCGTCGCGCGAAGTCGATACGCTCTCCGATCGCATCGTCTCGAGCTCCAGCCCGAGCATCGAGAAGCTAGCGGCGCTGCGCGGCTCTACGCTGGAAGTCGAGCTCGCCCTCTCCCACTATCTGCACGATGCGCGGGGACCAGCGTCCTTCGGATCGCCGCTCGATCACGGGCTCCAACGCTTGAACGACGACGTCCACGCCTACCTCGCGCTCACGGATTTGCCTGGCGAGGAGCATTACGAAAACCAAGTCCAGCAAGCCTGGGCGCGCTTCGACGAGTCGGTTCGCCGCACGCGCGAGCTGGTCGACACCGGGCAGGCACCAGAAGCGGGGCAGCGCTTTGCTCGCGTCGTCGAGCCGTCCGCAGGCAGATTGCTGGACGCGTCCGTGCGCGCCATCGAGTTCGACGCACAACACGGGCGACAGCTCGCGTCGCGCATCAAGCAGATTCGTCAGCGCACGATGTGGCTCGCCAATGGTCTGACCGCGTTCTGTCTGGCGCTCGGAGTCGCCGGAGCGCTGTTCATCGATCGGCAGGCGCGGAATCGTCGTACCGCGGCTCTCACGTACTCGAAGTTTCTCGAAGAGCGCGCGGCCGAGCTCGAGCAATTCGCTGGTCGCGTCGCGCACGACATCCGCGGCCCGCTCTCCTCGGCGAAGATGGGCGCCGAGTTGATCGCGGGCGGTGTTTCCACGGAACGCAGCCAGGAGTACGCGGAGCGCGTCGTGCGCAGTCTCGCGCGCGCCGAGTCGATCACGAGCGCGCTCCTGGACTTCGCGCGTTCCGGCGCGCGGCCGGATCCCGGCGCGCGCACGGATCCACGAGAAGTGCTGGCCGACACGGAAGCGACGCTGATCCAGGAGGCGGAACGCGCCGGAATCTCGATACACATCGAGCCCGCGCCCGCCGTGTTCGTGCCGTGCAGCGTCGGCGTGTACCTGAGCCTGCTGGGAAACCTCACGCGCAACGCCATCAAGCACATGGGAGACGTGGCCACGCGCGAGATCAGAGTGCGTGTGCTGGATAGCGGATCGGTCGTCCGCACGGAGGTCACCGACACCGGTCCGGGCATCGCCAAGAGCGAACTGGCGTCGCTGTTTCAACCCTACGTGCGCCCCGCAGTCAGCCGGGCACGCGACGGCCTGGGGCTCGGTCTCGCGACGGTGAAGAAGCTGGCCGAAGGTCACGGGGGCCAAGTCGGAGTGAGCTCGAACGTCGGAAAAGGGAGCACATTCTGGTTCGATCTCCCACGCGCGGGGTCAGCGTGGGAAGCGCCGAGCAGCCGCGAGACCACGGCGCGCGAAGTCGAGACCCAGCACTGAGCGGTGGCGTACCCGCGGACGCGCACTCACTGCGTTCGCTGGGCGGCGCGCGGCGAAATTTGCGCGTTTCATGGCGCCCCGCGCCGACTGCGAGACGATCTCGCGGGCACGGGCCTTGCGATCCGCCAGACGTGCCCCAAACCCGCTCCTTCGACGATCACCCCCTCCTGGCGATTTGGGAGACGACGCAGGCCTGCGACCTCGCGTGCAAACACTGTCGCGCGTGTGCCAAGCCCGAGCGGCACCCGGAAGAGCTCGATACGCGCGAGGGCAAGCAACTGCTGGACGCCCTGGCACGCGGTCGCGTACCGCTCGTCGTGCTCACCGGCGGCGACCCAGCAAAGCGCGAGGACCTGGTCGAGCTCGTCGCGCACGGCCACGCGCTGGGCCTGCATATGGGGCTCACGCCATCAGCGACGCCGCTCATGACGGACGCACTGCTCGCTCGGCTTGCCGAGGCGGGGCTCGGCCGCCTGGCGATCAGCATCGACGCTCCGGACGCCCCCGAGCACGACGCGTTCCGCGGCGTCAACGGCAGCTTCCAGCAGTCGCTGCGCATCCTGAGCGAGGCCAAGCGACTCGGGATCACGACCCAGGTGAACACCAGCGTGCATGCTCAGAGCATCGATGCGCTGAGCTCCATGCTGCCCCTGATACGCGAGGTCGGCTGTCTACTCTGGAGCGTCTTCTTCGTCGTGCCGACGGGCCGTGCTGGCCTCTCGATGCTGCCAACGGCGGAGCGTGTCGAGCGCTGCCTCGAATGGCTGGTCGAGGTCGCCGAGAGCGAGTCGGTCGGCGTCAAAACGACGGCCGCGCCCCACTACCGGCGCGTGCTGCTCGCACGCAAGGCGGCACGCCGGCACGCCGTGCGCGGCCTCGAGACGCTGCGGATCAACGAAGGTCGCGGGTTCATGTTCATCTCACACCGAGGCGACTACTATCCGAGCGGCTTCCTCCCGGTGCCATGCGGTAACGTGCGGATTCAGGATCCCGTGACCGCGTATCGGACGCACCCGACGTTCCGCGCCCTGCGTGATCCCGCCGCGCTGACCGGTAAATGTGGAGCATGCGAGTACAAGCACGTGTGCGGCGGGTCGCGGGCGCGCGCCTACGCCACCACGGGCAGCCTGCTCGCATCCGATCCGCTGTGCTCGTATGTCCCACCGGCGTTCGCTTCGTCAGACGTGACCGTCGGACGGCATCACTTGCGGGTGACCCATGGCTAAGCAGGGCCGAGCTCCCCGTCGCTGGCTGCCCCGAGAGCATGGCTTTTGGGTGATGTCGTGCGCCGTGCTCGTGACGGCCCTCACGAAGTCGGGAAACTCCATCGCCGCGTGGCTGATGGCTCCCGCAGTGCTCATCGCCAGCAGCGTGCTTGGTGGACTGTTCAGCCGCTCCGTGCGCCGCGCACAATCGGCGCAGATCGCCGCCTCGGCAGCGCTGGCGTTCGGCGGTGTCCCGGTCGAGCTCGCGGCCGGCGCGCGCGCAGCCGATGCGCTGCTGACCGGCGTGGCCTGGGCAGCCATCTTCGTGCCGAGCGCGCTGATCGTACGCGCCGCGTTCGCGCGCGCTGCGCAGCAGCACGAGCGCGCCTACCAGCTCGAGGTCTGCAGTATCGCTCTCTGTCTCGCCGCCGCCGCCGCGTTCATGGCGCTCGAGCGCGTTCCCCTGACGATCGCGACGGGCATGGCTGCCGTCACCTGCGCGCTTCTGTCGTGCATCGAGCCATCGGTCAAACAGATGAAGCCAGTCGGCCTGACGTTCGCTGGACTGTCCGCCCTGTCGGCGTTGCTGCTCGCGTTGTAAAGCGCAGCCGCGGATGGCGTCGGTAGGGCGCCACTCGCTCCCCGCCATGTCACAGGGGGCGCTGGAAACGCTGGAAAACCGGAGTAGTTTCGCGGAGCAGCGCTTCGCGTTACGCTGCTGTCGTGGCCCGTTCCCGTTCCGCCGATCCGAGCGCCAAGTCCGCGAACCTCCTCACACCTCGGCCGGTGCGGGCGAGCGAGCAGGACGAGAACGCCGGCGCGTCCGCGCGCAAACGAAAAGCCAAAAAGGCTCAGTCCATCGAGGTGCGGCGCATTCATCGTCGAGATCTCAACGCGGTCTGGGAGTTTCTGAAGCTGTCGTTTCGCGACGTGAACCGCGGCACGGTCGAATACCAGCGTCCGAAAACCAAGCAGCGCTTTCTGGAGACGTACGAAGAGGAAGGCGTCGATCAGTTGCTGTTCACCGTCCAGCGCCAGATCGTGGCTTACGCGGAATGCAGCTTCGAGCTCATCGGAAAGGATACCTGGCTCAACCCCAGCTACTTCGAGCGTCGCGACATGCGTCCACTGTACGTCGAGGAAATCGCAGTACACCCGGACTGGCACGGCCGCGGCATCGGTTCATTCGTGCTCGAGCAATTGCAGCACCTGGCGAAGCTGCGCGGGCTCACGCACCTGGTGCTCGAAGTCGCCGAGAACAACGAGAACGCGCTCAGCTGGTATCGCAAACGCGGCTTTCGCAAGCTCGATGCCGCGATATTTCTGGCGCAGAACATCAAGACCGAGCCGGATCTCTTGCCTCCGCGCGAGCTACCGGACGCGCCCGAATCCACGCCGCCCGATGGCGAAGAGAAGTAACGCCGAGTGATCGTTGGTAGCGATCCGCTACTCTGCTGGCCGCGGCACCATCACGACTGGCACGCCGGCGTGACGCACCACGCGCTCGGCCACGCTGCCAAGGACGACCTGCGCCAGCGCACCCTTGCCTTCCGTCCCGATCACTATCATGTCGAACCCGCCGCCCTTGGCGGCCTCCACGATACGACGGCTGGGCTCGCCTGATTCGATGGCGTGGGTTGCCCGCACGCCTGGCGGAAACTTCACGTCCGCGAGGAAGGCCTTCATCTCGCCTTCGGCGTTGCTCTGGATGAGCTCCGTCAGGAGCTGCGACCGCCCGTCCGGAGTGTGAACGCGCATGCCTTTCGGCGGGTGCGGCATGAGCTCCCACACGTGAAGGATGTGCAGCTCGGCGTCGAGCTGCGCGCCCAGACGGATGGCGAGGTCGAGAGCGCGCCGCGAACCAGGACTGTAGTCGACGGCTACTAGTAACTTTTGATGAGGAGTGTTCGTCATGGCGAGTCGGATGGGGGGCCCGGGATGATGCTGGCAGACCGAACGGGAAACCGCAATGTCAGGTGGTAGACGCCGGCGTCGAGCTCACTCGAGACGGCCAGCTCGCTCTGGTGAAAGATCGACAGCATGGCGGAGTTCGTCGCGAGCACATCGGCCGTGAAACCTGCCAGGCCGCGCGCTTTCGCGACCGCACACATGCGCTGCATGAGCAACGTGCCGAGGCCCTTGCCTTGCCAGTCGTCGCGAACGACGAATGCGATGTCGGCGAGGTGCGTGGCACGATCGAGGTCGTAGCGCGCCATTCCGATGATTTCTCCGCTCGGGCTCTGCGCGTCCTGCATGACGAGCGCCATGTTTTGCTCGTAGTCGAGGTCGACCAGCTTCTGCATCTCGTCGTGCGGGAACGCCTTTTTGTATTGAAAAAACCGCGAATAGGCGCTTTTTTCCGAGAGCCCGTAGAAAAAATCCTGTAGCCCTTCTTCGTCGCTCATCCGCAGCGGGCGCACGTTGACTCGGCCCCCCTCGACGTCGACCGAAACGCACTCCTTGCCGGCCATGAGCGCGGCTCGCGGGCGACGCTGATCGGAGAACACGTAGCGCCGCTCCTTGGCGGCGTTCAAGAGCTCCGCTCGGAAATCCGGGTGCGCGATCTCGATCAGCGCCATGGCGCGCTCGCGGATGTTCTTCCCCCACAAGTCGGCGATTCCGTACTCCGTGACGACATAGCGCACGTCGCCGCGACTCGTGACGATGCCGGCTCCGGCCTCGTGCGACGCCACGATGCGACTGGCCTTGCCGCTCTTCGCCGTGGACGGTAGCGCGATGATGGGTTTACCGCGTCGGCTCCGGGCTGCGCCGCGCACGAAGTCTACTTGGCCGCCAATGCCGGAGAAGAAGCGTCCGAGCAGAGTGTCCGCCGCGACCTGCCCCGTCAGGTCGACGCCCAGCGCGGAGTTGATCGCGATCATGTCGTCGTTGCGGGCGATGATCGTGGGGTCGTTGGTGAAGTCGCTGGGCCGGAGCTCGACAGCAGGGTTCTCGTGCACCCATTCGTAGAGGCGGCGCGTGCCCATCACGAAGGACGTCACGATCTTCCCCGGTAAGAGGGTCTTCTTGCGGCCAGTGAGCACGCCCGCCTCCACGAGATCGATCACGCTGTCGGAGAGCATCTCGGTATGCATGCCGAGATCCCTCCGGCCATGCAGGTTTTCGACGACGGAATGAGGGATGCGGCCGATGCCCGTTTGAATCGTGGCGCCGTCCGGGATGAGGCTCGCCACGTTGCGCCCGATTTCCGCGTACACCTCGTTGGCCGGCTCGCCGACGAGCTCCGGCAGCGGCTGATCCACAGGCACGAGCGACGCGATGTTGCTCACGTGAAGAAAAGACTGGCCTAGCGTGCGCGGCATCTGCGGGTTCACCTCCGCGATGACGAGCTCTGCGTTTTCCACCGCGGCTCTCACGATGTCCACGGACACGCCGAGACTCACGTAACCGTGCCGGTCCGGCGGGCTCACTTGAACCAGCACGGTGTCGATGCGCACGCGCCGCGAACGGATCAGCTCCGGAATCTCGGAGAGAAACACCGGCATGAAGTCCGCGCGGCCCTCTTGCACCGCAGCGCGCACGTTCGCGCCGATGAAGAACGCCGTGTGTCGGAAGCGCGCTTCGAGACCAGGCTGCACGTAGGGCGCCGGGCCCAGCGTGAGCAGATGCACGATCTCGTTGTCCGCGCACTGCTCGCCGTGCGTCACCAGCGCTTCGACGAGCGTGCTCGGCTCGGCGGCGCCGGAGCCGATCAGGATGCGTTCACCGGCGCCAACGCGGCGCACGGCGCGCTCGGCTGTTTCAATCTTGGTCGCGTAGCGTGTCCGCCAGTCGTCGTGAATCACTCGGGGTCCCTCCTGCGATCATTCCGCTCGCCCTCTCGTGACCAGCGGCATGTTCTCGCAGGATAGCGTATTGCGGTCGACGTAGTGATACGTATGCCGCGCTCCGTGCCGGCGGCGGTGGCCTTCGCACCACAGCTCCTGACCGGCCGTGCGCTGCCTCTCGCGGGCGCAGTCCGGGCAGACCGGGTCGAGCTCCGGGAGATTCGACGATTCCTTCGGCCGCACCACGAGCACCGGACACGGACACAAGCGGACGGTGCGTTCTGCCACAGAACCGATCACCAGCCGCTGCACGCCTTTTCTACCGTGCGTTCCGGCGACGACCAGGTCTGTGCCCAGATCGGCCGCCAATTGCGCGATTTCCCTGGCGGCATCGCCGACGCGCTGATGCGTGACCACGCGTTCGAAGTGAATGACCGGTGTCACACTGGCGAACGCTCGCAGCTCCGCGTCGACCGCGTCGCGAAGGTGTTCGAGAGCCTGGTCGACGCTCAGGTGGAGCAGGGCGCTCGGGAGCTCGACCAAACCGAAGTCGCCCAGTGGGCCGGCGACGTGGATCACGTGAAGCTCGGAGGGCACACGCGTGTTGGCGATGTTGAACGCTTCCGCCAAGGCGGCTTTGCCGATGTCCGTGTAGTCGTAGGCGAGCAAGATGACATAGGCGCGCTTGTCTTCAGCCATGGGTGTTCCTCCGAGGTCCGTCTCGTATTGAGCAGGTCGTGTGCCAGAGCATCGGCACCGCAACTGCGCGACATGCGGAGGCGAACCGCCAGCGCCCGCGCACAATCTGCCGACGCGTCGAGACGTGGCGAAATTTTTGCCGGCGGCGCGCCATGTGCCTCGAGAAAAGCCGCTTTCGGGCCGGGGCACGGCTCTTGCGATGGGCCGGCCGGAATCCATGAGCACCCGTGTCGAGCAGTTCACTTACGACGACGCCACCGTACGAAAATTCGCGTTCGCAACCATCGTGTGGGGTCTGGTTGCGACTCTCGCGGGCCTGTGGCTGGCGTTGATGCTGGTAGTGCCGAGCCTCAACTTCGGACTACCGTATCTCACCTTCGGCCGCCTGCGCCCGCTGCATACCAACGCGGCGATTTTCGCGTTCGCCGGCAATGCCATCTTCGCTGCCGTTTACTACTCGAGCCAGCGTCTGCTCAAAGCGCGCATGTTCAGCGACCGGCTGAGCCAGTTCCACTTCTGGGGCTGGCAAGCGATCATCGTGGCAGCGGCGATTTCGCTACCGCTCGGCATCACGCAGTCCAAGGAATACGCGGAGCTCGAGTGGCCCATCGATATCGCGATCGCGGCGGTGTGGATCGCGTTCGCCGTCAACTTCTTCGGCACCATCGCCAGGCGGCGCGAACGGCACATCTACGTCGCGATCTGGTTTTACATCGCGACGGTCGTCACCGTCGCGATCCTGCACATCTTCAACAACCTCGTGATCCCTGCCGGGCTGTTCAAGAGCTACTCGCTGTACGCTGGCGTGCAGGACGCGTTCATGCAGTGGTGGTACGGGCACAACGCCGTCGCCTTCTTCCTGACCACGCCGTTTCTCGGCTTGATGTACTACTTCCTGCCGAAAGCCGCCGATCGCCCGGTGTTCTCCTACCGGCTGTCCATTCTGCACTTCTGGTCGCTCGTCTTCCTCTACATCTGGGCAGGCCCGCACCACCTCCACTACACGGCGCTGCCGGAGTGGGCGTCGACGCTCGGCATGCTGTTCAGCGTGATGCTGTGGATGCCGTCCTGGGGCGGCATGATCAACGGCCTTCTGACGCTGCGCGGGGCTTGGCACAAGGTCTCCACGGATCCGGTGCTCAAGTTCTTCGTCGTTGGCATCACGTTCTACGGCATGGCCACGTTCGAAGGACCGATGCTGTCGATCAAGAGCGTCAATGCTCTGTCGCACTACACGGACTGGACGATCGCCCACGTGCACAGCGGCGCGCTCGGCTGGAACGGCTTCATGGCGTTCGGCATGCTGTACTGGCTTGCCCCGCGCATCTTCCAGACCAAGTTGTGGTCGAACAAGCTGGCCGAGGTCCACTTCTGGATCGGCACGCTCGGTATCCTGTTTTACATCGTGGCCATATACGCAGCGGGCGTGACGCAGGGCCTGATGTGGCGTGCCTTCGACGACACCGGTCGCCTCGCCTACCCCGACTTCGTCGAGACGGTCGTGCGCATTCTACCCATGTACTGGGTGCGCGCGTTCGGCGGGTCACTGTACGTAACTGGCGTCGTGCTCGCGTTCATCAACCTGTTCATGACCTGGCGCACGCGCCCCGCCCAGTACGAGGAGGCCGTCCAGGAGGCGCCCGCGCTGGTGACGCTGGATCCGCGCTCGGACGTCGTCGCGGCGCGCGCGCCGGCGCACTCCACGATGCTCCAGCTCGGCCACCGTATCCGATTCTTCGTGCGCGCCGACTGGCACCGCGTGTGGGAACGCCGCCCGCTGAAGTTCACGGTGTGGGCCGTCGTGGCCGTCAGTGTGGCCTCGCTATTCGAAATCATCCCCACGTTCCTGGTGCGTTCCAACGTGCCCACGCTGAGCTCCGTGACGCCGTACACGCCGCTCGAGCTCGCCGGACGCGACCTGTACGTGTCCGAAGGTTGCTACAACTGCCACTCACAAATGGTGAGGCCGATTCGCGCCGAAACCGAGCGCTACGGGGAGTACAGCAAGCCGGGCGAGTTCGTTTACGACCACCCCTTCCAGTGGGGCTCGCGCCGCATCGGACCGGACCTGCACCGCATCGGCGGCAAGTACCCGCACCTCTGGCACGTGCGACACATGGAGGATCCGACCTCGACCACGCCCCAGTCGATCATGCCGGGTTACCCCTGGATGCTCACGGATGACCTCGCCTTCGACACCATTCAAGCGCGCGTCGACGTCATGGCCATGCTGGGCGTGCCCTACGGCGAGGCCGTTCGACGCGGGGAAGCCATGGCGCGGGAACAGGCCGCGCAAGTCGCCGCCGAGATCGCGCGTCAGGGCGGACCGCGCGGGCTCGAATCCAAGCAGATCGTCGCGCTGATCGCGTATCTGCAACGTCTCGGCACCGACATCAAGAAGGCGCCCCCCGCTCCCGCCGACAAGACGCCGCTGAAAGCGGCCGATTCTCCGGCGCGAACCGGCGAAACCGCAGCTCTCGTCCCGTCCCCGCGCGGGATCTCGGAAGGACAGAAGCCATGAAACTGAGTGACGTGATGAGTGCCATGCACCTGCAGATCTACGCCGAGGTCGCGCTGCTGATCTTCGTCGCCGTGTTCTTGCTCGTCCTCTTGCAAGTGTCGTTCGGCAAGAACGAGTCCGCTTGGCAGAAGGCGCGCCTGTTGCCGCTCGAAGAAACTCCAGCCAGCCCGCGTCCGCCGCAGGCGGGGAGCGCGCAGTCGTGACGGACAGGCGAGACAACGACCCGGCCGGCGCCGACGAACACGGCGACCTGCTCGATCACGAGTACGACGGCATCCGTGAGTACGACAACCCGATGCCGCGCTGGTGGGTCAACGTCTTCTGGGCGACGTTCGTGTTCTCGATCGGGTACTTCATCCACTACGAGCTGGCGGAAAAGGGGCCGTCGGTCGAAGTAGCGTACGCCGAGGACCTGCGCGCCGCGCGCGAAGTGGCTGCAAAACAGGCGCTGGGCGAGCGCGTGACCGAAGAGGGCCTTGCCAAGCTCGTGGCCAACGCCAGCATCGTGGCAGACGCCAAGCTGCTGTTCGGCGAGCGCTGCGCGGTATGTCACGCCGAGCGCGGCGAGGGTCGCATCGGCCCGAATTTGACCGACAACGCCTGGATCCATGGCTCCGGCAAGTTGATGGACATCTACGCCGTCGTCAGCGAAGGCGTGCTGACCAAGGGCATGCCTGCGTGGAACCGCCAGCTCACGCCGATCGAGCTGAGCAAGGTCGTCGCGTTCGTAGGCAGCCTGCGTGGGAGCAACCTGCCCGGCAAAGCCGCGGAAGGCACGCTCGCGCGCGTTCCGTGAAAGATTCGACATGAGCGCGCCCATCCCTGCACCGATCCGCGTCTTGCCGACCTTGAACGCGGACGGCACACGACGGCTTATCCGGCCCAAGCTTTACCCCGGCCGCTGGTACAAGGCGCGGCGCGCCGTGGCGGTGCTGCTCCTCGTGTTGTTCGCCGTCTTGCCGTTCCTGCGCATGAATGGCAAACCGCTCGTGCTGCTCGACGTGCCGCGGCGCGAGTTCGTCCTGTTCGGCCACACGTTCCTGCCCACGGACGGCGTGCTCTTGATGCTGCTCCTGCTCAGCATTTTCGTGGGCATCTTCTGGATCACGGCGCTCGTCGGGCGCGCCTGGTGCGGCTGGGCGTGCCCGCAAACCGTGTACATGGAGTTCGTGTTTCGGCCGATCGAGCGCTGGCTCGAGGGGGACGGCCACACGCGCGATCGTTCGCGCTTGCCCGCGCGCCTGCGGCGCGGCCTCAAGTATGCGCTGTTCGGCGTGCTGTCGGTCGGCGTGGGTAACGTGTTTTTGGCCTACTTCGTGGGAGTCGATGCGCTGTCCACGTGGGTGACTCGCTCTCCCTTAGAGCACCCCGCACCCTTCTTGGTCATGGGCGTCACCGCCGGCCTCGTGTTCCTCGATTTCGCCTGGTTTCGTGAGCAGATGTGCACCGTGATCTGCCCGTACGCGCGACTCCAGTCGGTGCTGCTGGACCAGCGTTCGCTGATCGTCGGCTACGACGTGCGGCGGGGCGAGCCGCGCAGCGTCGGCAAGGCCAAGCCCGGCAGCGGTGACTGCATCGATTGCAACGCGTGCGTCAAAGCCTGCCCGACGGGCATCGACATTCGTCAGGGGCTGCAACTGGAGTGCATCGCGTGCACACAGTGCATGGACGCGTGCGACTCGATCATGCACCGCATCGAGAAACCGCCAGGCCTGATTCGCCTCGCGTCCCAACTCACGCTCGAGCGCGGCGGCAAGGCTCGGCTCTTCCGGCCACGCGTCGTGATTTACCCGCTCGTGCTGATCGCGCTGCTCAGCGCTCTCTTCTTCACCGCGTCGACTCGCGGCGATGCCGAAATCACCGTGCTGCGAGGCCTCAGCGCGCCCTTCGTGAGCGACGCCGCCGGCGTGCGCAATCAAATCCGCATCAAGGTCAAGAACCGCTCCGGCCAGGCGCACGCTTACCGCATCGAGCTCGTCGGGCTGCCCGGCGCGCAGCTCATTGCCCCAGAGAACCCGCTACGCCTGGCGGCAGGCCAGCAGCAAACCACGACGGTCTTCGTGCTCGCGCCCGAGAGCGCATTTTCGCGGGGCAAACGCGACGTGGGCTTCCGGATCTCGGATGGCGTGAAGTTCAGTGAAATCGCTCCTTACAAACTCCTCGGCCCCAAGAGCAACACCGGTAAATGATGTCCCGCATCGCCACACACCCGAAGCGTTCCCTCTGGAAGTGGGCGCCCGTCTTGCTGCTCGGCAGCCTGCTATCGGGTCTGGGCGCGATGGTGTTCATCGCCACGGGCGATCCGTCCTTTGCCGTGGAGCCGGAGTACTACCAAAAGGCACTAGACTGGGATCGCGAACGCGAGCAGCAGGCCACCAACGCACGGCTCGGCTATCGGCTCGGTGTGCAGGTCCAAGGGCAGAGTGCGCCCGGCGCGGCGCGTGAGCTCGTGCTCCGACTGGAGGACGCGACGGGGCAGCCCATCCACGGCGCGAACGTCGAGGTGAGCGCCTTTCACAACGCCCGCGCCGCCGAGATTGTGCGCGCGGAGCTCGTGGAACGGGCGCCCGGCAGCTACGTGCAGCGCCTGCCGTTGACACGTCCCGGGCTGTGGGAGCTGCGGTTCGTCGCGAAGCGTGCCGGCATACGGTTCACCCACGTGACGCGCGTCGAGCTCAGCCAGCACGGGAAGCGCTCGTGACTCTGCCCCTGCTCCTGGCCGTGCTCACCGCGAGCCTGCTCGGCAGCCTGCACTGCGCCGGCATGTGCGGCGGCTTCGTGAGCTTTTATGCCGGCAATGCCGAGCGCGGCGCCCTCCGCAAGAGTCACCTCGCTTATCACCTCGGTCGACTCGCGACGTACACGGCCCTCGGCGGCGCCGCGGGCGTTGCGGGAGGCGCGCTGGATCTCGCCGGAACGCAGGCAGGGCTCGGCCGCGTCGCCGCCCTGTCGACCGGCGTGCTGATGGTCGGCTGGGGGGCGTTCGTGATGCTCGAAGCCTTGGGCCTGGCGCTGCCGCGGCCACGGCTGCCTGCCCGCGTGCTCGAGCGAAGTGTGCGTGTCATGCGCCGGCTACGGGCTTATCCCACGTTCCTGCGCGCGGGCCTGCTCGGACTATCGAGTACGCTGCTCCCCTGCGGTTGGCTGTACGCGTTCGTGCTCACCGCAGCAGGCACCGCCTCGCCCGGGGCGGGCGCGCTCGTCATGGCGGCGTTCTGGAGTGGAACGCTGCCGCTCCTCCTCGGGCTGGGCGTGGCCGTGCAGAGGGCCTCGCGAGCGCTCAAGGCGCATCTGCCGCTGATCAGCGCCGCAGCGTTGATCAGCGTCGGCCTCACGAACTTGGTAACGCGCGCCAACGCTCCGGCCATGGCCGTGGACGCGATTCAAGCGGCCATTTCCCCGTCGGCGCCGTCAGCCGCGGACCTGTCGCGCTTGCCGCCCTGTCATCAGCGGGGGCACTCACGATGAGCGCCGCGGTGCCCGCCGGCGCTGGCCCGCTCTCGGCCAAGTCGCCCTCGGCTTCGAGCTACGTCGCGTGCACTCACTGTAGCCTACCCGTTCCCGCCGCGCGCCAGCTCCCGGACTCAGGCAGCCAATTCTGCTGCGACGGTTGCAGGGCCGTGCATCTGCTGATCACGGAGGGCGGCCTCGACGACTATTACGCTTACCGCGATCGCGCCGAACCCGAGCCGCGACCGGCGCAGACCACGGCCCGCTCTTACGCGGATTTCGACGACCCGGCGTTTCGCGCCCTGTATTGTCGGAGTGCCCCCGAGGACCTCAGCATCACGGAGCTGTTCCTCGAAGGCGTGCACTGCGCAGCGTGCGTGTGGCTCGTCGAACGCCTGCCGCGGCTCTTGCCTGGTGTGGCCGAAGCGCGGCTGGATTTGACGCGGCAGGTCGTCCACGTGGCCTGGGACGATCGCGAGATCAGCCTGAGCCGCGTCGCCAGGACGCTCGACTCGCTCGGCTATCCGGCCCATGCGCTCGGTGGACAACGGAGCGCGCGCGCGCGTCGAGAACAGCAGCGCACGCTGCTGCTTCGCATCGCCGTCGCGGGCGCAGCGGCGGGCAACGCTATGCTCATGGCCTTTGCGCTCTACGGCGGCATGTTCGCCGGCATGGAGCGGCAGTACAGCGAGCTGTTCCGCTTTGGCAGTCTCGCGCTGGCGCTGCCGTCGGTGGCTTGGTCCGCGGCGCTGTTCTACCGAGGCGCCTGGGCGGCGCTGCGCACCCGCACTCCGCACATGGATCTGCCCGTGACGATCGGCATCCTGACCGGCTTCGCCTGGGGTGCGTGGAACACCTGGCGCGGCGTGGGCGAAGTCTACTTCGACACGATCACCGTGCTGATATTCTTGCTGCTGATCGGCCGCTTCATCCAGAACAAACAGCAAGAATCAGCGCGCGACGCGGCGGAGCTCCTGCACTCCCTGGCACCGGCGGTGGCGCGGCTCGTCGAGGAAAGCGGCGTGCGCGAGGTGCCGTCCGCGTCGCTCGCGGTCGATCAGCTGATCGAGGTGCGCGCTGGTGAGCACGTGCCGGCGGACGGTCGCGTGGTGAGCGGCGCCTCGCGGCTCGATTGTGCGTGGCTCACGGGGGAAACGCGCCCAGAATTCGCCGAGCCGGACAGTCTCGTCCACGCCGGCACGGTCAACCTGACCGCTGCGCTGCGCGTGCGCGTCGTGAAGTCCGGCGCTGACACGCGCGTCGGGCAACTCATGAAGCGGGTCGAGGAGGCCGCGCTGCGCCGCGCCCCGATCGTGAAGCTGGCCGATCGCATCGCGGGATCGTTCGTCGTGGCCGCGCTCGCGCTGGCTGCCGTGACCGTCTGCATCTGGCTGTTCATCGATCCGGCTCGCGCCGTAGACAACGCGGTTGCGCTGCTGGTCGTCACCTGCCCTTGCGCGCTCGGCATGGCGACGCCGCTCGCGGTGAGCGTCGCCCTGGGACGCGCTGCGCGACGGGGTATTTTGGTCAAAGGCGGCGATGCGCTCGAACAGCTCGCGGGCCGCGGTTTGTTCGTCTTCGACAAGACCGGCACGCTTACCCAAGGCGAGCTCCGCCTCGTGAGTTGGCTCGGCGACGCATCGCTCAGGCCGCTGACACGCGCTGCCGAAGCGCACTCCGGCCACCCCATCGCCGCTGCCTTCGTGCGCGACCTCGCCGGCGAGCCCGAGGCGCGGGTGGAGAGCGTGGAAAGCACGCTCGGCGGAGGAATCGCCTGCCACGTGGAGGGCCGGCAGCTGGTGATTGGCTCGGAGAGCTACGTGCGCGCGCGTGCCACCGTCCCGGCGTGGGTGGACGCCGCGATCCGGGAGCAGGCACTAGCGGGCTGGACGCCGGTCCTGATCGCGAGCGATGGGGAGGCGCGCGCGCTGGCAAGCTTTGGAGATCCGCTACGGCCGGACGCGGTTCGAAGCCTGAGGCGACTGACGGAGCTCGGCTACGAGGTCGCTATCCTGTCCGGCGACCATCCCGCCGTGGTGACCGCTGTCGCCGAGCAGCTCGATGTCTCGCTGCAGTTCGCCCGCGGCGGCGTGACCCCCGAAGAAAAACTCGCGACGGTGGAGCGTCTGCGTCAAAGCCAGCGCGTGTTCATGGTCGGAGACGGTATCAACGACGCCGCAGCGCTCTCCGCGGCGCACGTCGGCATCGCGGTCCACGGCGGAGCGGAAGCCAGCCTGGCGGCGGCCGACGCCTTTCTGCGCCAAAGCGGTGTCACGCCCATCGTCGAGCTCGTGCTGGGTGCACGGCGTACGCTGCACGTGATTCGACGCGGTCTCGCTTTCTCACTGATATATAACGGTCTCGGCGTGGGGCTCGCGCTGGCCGGCGTTCTGAACCCCGTGCTGGCCGCGATCCTGATGCCGCTGAGCTCGCTCACTGTCATCACGAGTAGCTTCCGTTCGAAGACCTTCGAGTCAGTCCGCTCGAGCCAGCGGCAGAGCGTCGTGGACGCCGGCAGTGTGCGTCAGAGCCTCGTTCTTTTGCCAGGGAGCCCTTCATGAGCGTGATTTTCGTCGTTCTGCCGCTGGCCGTCCTGTTCTCGGTGCTCGCCGTCGCCGTCTTCTTCTGGGCCGTGAGCCACGGCCAGTTCGACGACCTCACGACCCCTGCCGTGCGCGTCCTGCAAGACGACGCGCCCCAGACGCCCCGGCTCTCGCAAAACAGGACGCGCCCCAAGCCTCCCCATTGAACGCTAGACTGAGTTAGGACTTCGTCCGTGCTGGCCCGGCCGGCATCCCGTTGCAAGCCGACATCCCGTCAATAAAGAGGAGCTCTCTCATGTTAGCGATCAAACGCATACTGTGTCCGACCGACTTCTCGGAGTGTGCGCTCGTCGCGCTCGAGCAAGCCTGGGACCTCGCGCGCTGCTTCGACGCGACCGTCGACGTCCTGTACGTGTACCACAACCCACCATTCATCGCGCCGGAGATCACCGTCGGCTACGCCAGCACCGCGATGGGTCAGACGCTCGCGGAGTTGATGCGCAACGAGGCCGACGCGGGCATGAAAGACTTCACGGCGCGTGCCGCCGCCAAGGGCATCAGCTTGGGCGAGCAGCACGTCGTTTACGGTGACGCCGCATCGACGATCGTGGACGTCGCGAAGACCGGCAACTACGATCTGATCGCGATGGGCACGCACGGCCGTACCGGCCTCTCCCACGTTCTGCTCGGCAGCGTGGCCGAACGCGTGCTCCGGCGCTCGGAGTGCCCGGTGCTGACGGTCCGCCACGACGGGAGCGCCACGAAACACTGAGCTCTGCTGCAACCCGAGCCGGGGCTGGGACGGAGCTTCATGAATACAGACACGCTCGACAGCATGCGCCGCTACGTCGGCTTCGACGAAGCCATGGCAGCGGAGCTCTCTGCTCTGTTCAGCGCGGCGGCGCCACACGTCCCCGCCATCGTGGACGACTTTTACAGGGCGATCGAGGCCCACTCGCGGGCGCGCAGCGTGATCACGGGCGGCCCCGCCCAGATCGAGCGCTTGAAGCGCACGCTCGCGGACTGGCTCGCCTCGGTGCTGCAGGGCCCTTACGATGGAGCCTACGTGCAGGCGCACGCCCGCGTCGGCAAAGTGCACGTACGCATCGCGCTCCCTCAGGAGCTGATGTTCACGGCGATGAACCGCATTCGCGCACGACTGCTCGAAGTGGTGCAAGGCGCATATGCGGCTGAGCGCGCGCGGGCAGAGAGCGCGACGCGCGCCGTGAACGCCGTACTCGACCTCGAGCTGGCGATCATGCTCGATGCGTACCGCGAGGATCTGGCCGAAAAAGTGCGCGTCACCGAGCGGCTCGCCACAATCGGTCAACTCACCGCCAGCATCGCGCACGAGCTAAGGAACCCGCTCAGCGCCATCGACAGCTCGCTATTTCTGGTGAGGCGACATCTCGAGAAGACCGGCGCAGAGGACGCCGTACTGGCCAAGCACCACCAGCGCATCGTGGAGCAGACCGATCATTGCGCCAAGACCATCGACGACTTACTCGACCTGGCGCGCGATCGGCCGCCACGCCGTCGCCGCACGGAGCTCGCGCCGCTCCTCGAGCGCGCGCTCGAGCACTCGAACACGCGCGAGCGCCTCGACGTCAGGCTGTCCGTTCCTGACGACCTGACCGTGGACGTGGACGCGGACGACATGTCGCTCGTGCTCGCCAACCTGCTGCTCAATGCGGCCGAAGCTCAGGCGCCATACGGAACCGTGCACTTGTCTGCCGACGAGCGCGCCGGCGGCGTCGAACTACGTGTCTGCGACGACGGGCCCGGCGTGCCACGCGAGATCCGCCACCAGATCTTCGACGCACTGTTCACGACCAAGGCGCACGGCACGGGCCTCGGCTTGGCCCTGTGCCGCCGTATCATCGACGCCCACGGCGGAGAGCTCGAGCTCTTGAACAGTGAACGCGGCACTTGCCTGCGCATTTGGCTGCCGCGCCTCGACAGCGCTTTGCTCTCGCCGGGGCCACGCTGAGCCATGCGCTTCACCGCTCTCGTGGTCGACGACAACGCCGCGCTCGCGCAGAACCTGCGCGAGCTCCTCGAATCGATCCCCGATTTCGAGCTGAATTGCTTGATCGCGAGCACGCGCCGTCAGGCGCTGCAGGCCTGCACCGGCCACGTTTCGGACCTGCTCCTCGCGATCCTCGATCTGCGGTTGCCGGACGGCGATGGCATCGAGCTCGCGGCGGAAGTGCGCAGCCTTTGCCCCTTTGCCCAGATCGTGATCGTCACGGGCAACGCATCCCTGGAGAGCGCCATGGCGGCGATCGGCGAAGGCGCGTTCGCCTACGTGCTCAAGCCGTTCAAGCCCGATGACCTGCTGCAGACCGCGCGGCGCGCGCTCGCACAGGGCGCGCTCCTCCACGAACGCGAGGAGCTCCGCCAAAAGCTCGAGCGGTCCGAGCAACGTCACCGTGAAGTCGTGGAGGCGGTGCCGGCGTTCGTGATCGCGCTCGACGAGCAGAGCCGCATCGTGCTCTGGAACGGCTACCTGGAGAACGCGACCGGCTTCTCCCGCGATGAAATGCTGGGAACCTCCGGGACGGAGTTGATCGGAGAGGGCGGCGATCGCAAGCTCCCGCTCAAGAGCGGCGGCCACCGCCTGGTGCGCTGGCAGCGCGCGGAGCTGACGCGCTCGGCAGGCTCGGCAGTCACCTACGCCGTCGGCATAGACGTCAGCGAGGAGCGCGAGATGCTCCGGCGTACGCTGCGGGTCGAACGCCTGGCGGCGGTCGGGACGCTCGCCACCGGGCTGGCGCATGAAGTCAGAAACCCGTTGAATTCCGCCAGCCTGCAGCTTCAGGTACTGAAGCGCCGCGTGTCACGAGGCGTAGCAGACCCGAGCCAGCTCCTGCCGGTAGTCGCGATCGTGAGCGAGGAGATCAGCCGCCTCGATCACCTGGTGAGCGACTTCTTGTCCTTCGCACAGCCACGGCCTTTGGCGCTCGTCCCGAGCGATCTCAACGGGCTGATTGGTGCTGCGGCAGGGCTGGTCAGGGCCGAAGCCGCAGACCTTGGCGTCGCAGTGGAATGCGAGCTCGATCCCGGCGTCGGCAGCGTGGAAGTAGAGCCCGAGCGTCTGCGGCAAGTGCTGCTCAACTTGGCGCGCAACTCGCTACAGGCAATGCCGGGGGGCGGACGTGTGACGTTCCGGAGCAAGGCCGCCAATGCCGACGGAAACGTCTGCATCGAGGTCGAGGACACCGGTCTCGGTTTTTCGGACGAAGCGCCGATTTTCGACGCCTTTTACACGACGAAACCGGGCGGAACCGGGCTCGGGCTGGCGATCGTCCATCGCATCGTCAGCGAGCACGGAGGCAGCATGCGTGCGATTTCACAGCCGGGTTGTACGCGTTTCAGCGCATACCTCCCGCAGCTGCGCGTTTGACCGAATGCCCCGAGTCGGGCCAGAGTCCGTAGATGGTGCGGCGCCGGCAGCGCGCCGCCTCGTGAGGAAATGAGCCGTGACGAAAGCGCGAATCTTGGTCGTCGATGACGAGGCGAATGCTCGCTCGGCCCTGGCCGAGCTCTTGAAGCAGGAGGGCTACGCGGTGGAGACCGCCGCGGACGGCTTCAAGGCGCTGGGGCACTTCGAGGACTTCTCTCCCGAGCTCGTGCTCACGGATTTGAAGATGCCGGGCATGGACGGCATCGAGCTCTTGAAGAAGTTGCGCGAGCTCGACGCGGAGCTGCCGGTGGTGGTGATGACCGCATTCGGCGGCGTAGAGACCGCGGTCGTCGCGATGCGCGAGGGCGCCGCGGACTATCTGACGAAGCCCATCAACGTGGACGAGCTGCTCGTGATCGTCGAGCGCGCATTCGAGCACCTGCGCCTGCGACGTGAAACGGCAACTCTCCGCCAGCAGGTGAACGAGCGCTACAAATTCGAGAACATCGTCGGCGCTTCGCAGGAAATGCAGTCCGTGTTCAAGAGCGTCGCGCAGGTGGCGCCGAGCCGCGCCACGGTGCTCCTGTCCGGTGAATCCGGCACGGGAAAGGAGCTCGTCGCGGCGGCCATTCATCAGCGATCGCCACGAGCAAGGAGCCCCTTCGTGCGGCTGCACTGTGCCGCGCTCGCGGAGACTTTGCTCGAGAGCGAGCTCTTCGGCCACGAGCGCGGCTCATATACCGGGGCCGAACGCAGGCGCGAGGGCCGCTTCGAGCAAGCGCACGGAGGGACCCTGTTTCTCGACGAGATCGGAGAGATCTCGCCTGCCACACAGGTCAAGCTCTTGCGTGTGCTGCAGGAGCGCGAGTTCGAGCGTGTCGGCGGCAATCAAACCATCAAGGTGGACGTGCGCGTCGTCGCGGCGACGAACCGTGACTTGGCCGCGATGGTCGAATCCGGGAGATTCCGGCAGGACCTGTTCTACCGGTTGAAAGTGGTCGAAATTCGCTTACCCGCCTTGCGCCAGCGCAGCTCCGACACGCCTGCGCTGGCCCTGCACTTTCTCAAACGCTACGCGACCGAGAACGCGAAGCCGATCGAGACCATCAGCGAGGCGGCGCTGGCGCGACTCGTCGGCTACAACTGGCCCGGCAACGTGCGCGAGCTCGAGAACGTGATCGAGCGCGCCGTCGTGCTGTCCGAGGGCCCTCGCATCGAGACCGAACACCTGCCGCCGGAGCTGGTGCCCCCGAGCAAAGACGGCGAGATGCCGCCAATTCCCGGCGCGACGCTCCTGGAAATCGAGCGCTACGCCATCCTGAAGACGCTCGAAGCCTACACGGGCTCGACGAGCAAGGCCGCCGAGGTGCTCGGCATCAGCGTGCGCAAAATCCAGTACAAGCTCCAGGAGTACGCGCCCTCTCCGAAGAGCCACCAGCCAGCGCTCAGCGACGCGCCGGACGACGAAGAGCATTGAGCGGCAGGCCAACGTGTCGATCCTGGCTCGCCAGCTCGTCGTCCGCTACGGTGCGCGCGTCGTGCTCGACGCGGTCGATCTCGAGGTGGAGGCCGGCGAGTTGTTCGTCTTGCTCGGGCCGAGCGGATGCGGCAAAACCACGCTGCTGCGCGCGATCGCGGGTTTCACCCCGGCGCACAGCGGGAGCATTCACATCGCCGGCGAGGAGGTCACGCGGCTTGCGCCCAGCCGTCGCGACAGCGGCATGGTCTTTCAGAGTTTCGCGCTCTGGCCGCACCTCAGCGTCGCGGAGAACGTCGCTTTCGGCCTGCGCGAGCGGCGCGTGCCCAGGGACGAAACACGAGCGCGCGTCGAGCAGGCGCTCGCTGACGTCAACCTCGCTGGCTACGGCTCGCGGCGGGTAGACGAGCTTTCCGGCGGCGAACAGCAGCGGGTCGCGCTGGCGCGAGCGCTCGTGATCCGTCCCCGCTGTCTGCTCCTCGACGAACCGCTCTCGAACCTCGATGCCAACCTGCGCCGCTCGATGCGCGACGAGGTGCGCCGCATCTGCAAAGAGTTCGGCCTGACCACGCTCTACGTCACCCACGACCAGAAAGAGGCGCTGGCGATCGCCGACCGCCTCGCAGTCATGCGGCGCGGCCGCATATTGCAAGTCGGCACCGCACCGGAAATTTACCGCCGCCCCAGCTCGCGCGCCGTCGCTGCATTCGTCGGCGAGACCAACCTGCTGGAGGGCATCGTGCTGGAGCAGAGCAGCGAGTCCGTCCGTGTCAGCTCGGGAGTCGGTGTGCTGTCGAGCACGGCAGGGGCGTCCTTCTCTGCCGGCGCTAGCGTCCTGGTCTCGATCCGGCCGGAGTGCCTGCGTTTCGCGAGCGGTGGCGCGGCGGACACGCTCGAAGGCGAGCTCCTTTCCAGCACGTATCTGGGAGACGCAACGCTCCACACGGTACGCGTCGCTGAAGCGGAGCTCAACGTGCAGGAGCTGAATCCCCCGCTGCGCGGGCGGGCGCGCGGCTCACGCTGCGCGCTTTCAGTCTCGCCGGAAGACGTCGTCCTGTTACCTCCGGCGGACGACGAATGAGTCGTCACGCGCCGCGGCGCCACGCAACATTCAGCGCAGCCCGCCATGGGACGTAGCCTGGCGCCGCTGCTGCTGTTGCTCGTCACCTTGGCGTTGCCGCTGGTACTGCGTCCCGCGCAGCCGGAGCCACTCGCCGCCCAGGAAACACTGGTCATCCTCACGCCCCACAACGAAGTCATTCGTTTCGAGTTCGAGCGCGCTTTCGCCGCGCACATGCGCGCCAAGGGCCGCCAGGTGCGCATCGACTGGCGCACACCCGGCGGGACCAGCGAGATGAGCCGCTACCTCGCGTCGGAGTACCTGGCGGCCTTCGAACGACACTGGACGCACGAGCTGGGCCGCCCGTGGAACACGGTGGCGGCGCGCGCCTTCTCGGATCCACGCGCCGGCGAGGGCGACGCCGCGCGCCGTGCTTTCCTGCGCTCGAGCGTCGGCTGCGGCATCGACCTCTTGTTCGGCGGCGGATCCATCGAGTTCAGTAAGCACGCGGACGCGGGCCTGCTCGTCGATTCGGGCCTGCTCGGCCAGCATCCCGAGCTGTTCGGCTCGCAGGGCATCCCACAGATCGCCGGGGGAGAACGGTACTGGGACGCCCAAGGGCGCTGGGTCGGTACCTGCCTGTCGGGGTACGGCATCTGTTTCAACCGCGACGTCCTGCGCCGCATCGGCATTCGCGCTGCACCGACGTCCTGGAGCGCGCTCGCGGATCCTGCCTACTTCGGCCAGCTCGCGCTCACCGACCCGACGAAGAGCGGTGCCGGGGTGAAGACGTTCGAGATGCTGATCCAGCAGCAAATGGCCGAAGCCGTGGCGGCGGTTCCAGCGCGCCGACACGACGAACCGGACGCCGAACGCGAAGCAGTCGCCGAAGGGTGGGCGCGCAGCATGCGCCTGATCCGCCGGATTGGCGCGAATGCCCGCTACTTCAGCGACGCGCACGCCAAGATCGCGCTCGACATTACGCAAGGTGATGCAGCCGCAGGCATGTGTATCGACTTCTACTCACGCTTCCAGAGTGAGACGCTCGACCCGCACACCCGCGCACGCCGCATGGACTTCGTGCTCCCGGAGCATGGCACGTCGTTCGGCGCCGACCCGATCGGCCTGCTCCGGGGCGCGCCGCACCGCGAGCTGGCAATCGAGTTCATGCGCTTCACTCTCGGAGACGCCGGACAGAAGCTGTGGGCGTTCCGGCGCGGCACGCCGGGCGGCCCTCAGCGTTACAGCTTGCGCAGGTTGCCGATCTCGCCGCGGCTGTATCGGCCGGAGCACCGCGCGCACCGCGCAGATCCCGACGCCAATCCCTACGAAGGCCGCGGCTTCGTCTACCGTGCGGAGTGGACCGGTAGTTTGTTCTCGACGATCGCCTTCGTGGTACGCGTCATGTGCATCGACTCGGGCGACGAGCTCCGCGCCGCCTTCCGCGAGCTCGCGCGCGCCGGCTTTCCGCGCGCCGCGACCGCGCTATTCGACGACATTTCGCTGTTCGACTATCGGACGGTCAGCGGGCCGATTCGCGGCGCGCTGCGCGCGAGCGATCCGCTCGCGCAGGCGCGGCTCTCGAATCGGCTGATCGCAGCGCAGCGCGAGCAGTATCGTCGCGTCGCGACGCTCGCCAGGGCGGGACGCTGATGCGGAAGCGCTGGTTCGACGCGGGCGTGATCGCCGTGCTCGCGCTGCTGCTCGGTCTGTTCTTGATTCTACCGCTCACCGAGAGCGTGCGCGGCGCCGTGGTCGATCCCGACGGCAACTGGACGTTCGCCTACCTTTGGGCCGTGTTCTCGAACCCTGTCTACATGGAAGGTTTGCGGAACGCGCTTTCGATCGCGGTCTTCAGCACGCTCCTTGCGACGCTCGCCGGCGTCGCGCTCGCCGTCCTGCTCGACCGGTACGCGTTCGCCGGCAAACGCTTGCTCTCGGTGCTGCTGCCGTTCCCGCTGATCGTTCCGCCGTTCGTGGGGGCCGTCGGCATCAAGCAAATCCTCGGTCAAAACGGGGCACTGAACGCGCTTCTGATCCAGCTCGGTGTGATCGACGCTGCCGCTCCCGTGGACTTTTTGCGGGATGGTCGTTTCCTCGCCGTGGTGCTGCTCACCGCGCTGCACCTGTACCCGATCGTGTATTTCAATGTCAGCGCAGCCCTGGCGAGCTTCAACGTGGATCTCGAAGAAGCGGCGCAGAGTCTCGGCGCCAGCCGCTTTCGCGCGTTCTACAAGGTCACGCTGCCGTCGATCGCGCCGAGCGTGCTCGCGTCCACGCTGATCGTTTTCATCTGGGCGCTCACCGAGCTCGGCGTGCCGCTGATGTGTGACTACACGCGCGTGACCTCGGTCCAGATCTTCTCCGGCCTGAAAGACATCGCGCAGAACCCGAGCGTGTACGGGTTGGTCGTCGTGCTGCTCGGGGCGGTGCTCGCGCTCTATGGGTTGTCCATGCTCGTGGTCGGCAACCGGGCCGTCGCCGTGTCCCCGAAGGGTGTGCGGCGGCGGAAGGTCGAAGCGCTGTCGGCGGGCCCCTCACTGCTGCTCGCTGCAGCCGTGGGCGGATTTCTGCTCCTTGCCGCCCTGCCGAATTTCGGCGTGCTCTTGGCCGCGCTGGCGACGGACTGGTACGGCACCGTCCTGCCGGCCCGCTTCACGCTCGATCACTTCCGAGCGGCGCTGGGTCACGATCTCGTCGTGCCCTCGATCGTGAACAGCCTGCGCTATGTCGTGCTCTCCACTTCCTGCGATCTCGTGCTCGGCACGGCCATCGCCTGGGTGCTGGTGCGAACCCGCGGGCCGGCGGTGCGCGTGCTCGACGCCGCGGTGATGCTGCCATTGGCCGTTCCCGGTCTCGTCATGGCCTTCGGCTATCTGGCGGTATCCCGCGAGGGGCGCCCTCTTGCCGCGCTCAATCCCGTGAACGATCCCACCGTCCTGCTCGTGGTGGCCTACGCCATTCGACGTTTGCCGTTCGTCGTGCGTTCCGCAGCGGCTGGCCTCACGCAAGTCAGCGTCACGCTCGAAGAGGCGGCGCAGAGTTTGGGGGCGAGCGCCTTGAAAACGTTCTGGCGCGTCACCTTGCCGCTGCTCGCTCCGCACCTTCTCGCCGGCGGTGTGTTCGCATTCGCGCTGTCGTTGCTCGAGGTCTCGGACTCCTTGATTTTGGCCCAGCGTCAGGCCACTTTCCCGATCACCAAGGCAATCTTCGAGCTTTACCAGCTGCTCGGGAACGGCCGACAGGTCGCGGCGGCCCTTGGTGTCTGGGCCATGGTATTTCTGGCGAGCGCCATCGCGCTCACGCGCGCGCTGCTCGGACGCCGTTTTGGCAGCATATTTCGGCTTTGAAACACGGGAACCGTCGCCCGTAGTCCCTTACACCGTCAACAGCTCGCGCGCGCGATCCAGCGCCTGGTCGTCTTTTCCCCCGCTCGCGACGATGTCGGGACTCTCCGCGCGCTCATACGGCGCGCTCACTCCGGGGACTCGTTCGATGCGACCGGCGCGAGCGCCTGCGTACAGCCCTTTCGAATCACGGCGTTCGCATTCGGCGAGGTCCGTTGCGACCTCGACCTCCATGTAGCGTGGCGCGCGCTGCCGTGCCCGCTCGCGGTACTCACGCAAGCCCGCGGTCGCCGCGACCAAGACGATCAACTCTTGTTTGGCCAAGAGCACGGCCAAGTCGACCAGGGTCTCGTAGAAGTGTGCGCGAGCTTCCGGCGTATAGCCGGGAGCCGGATGCAGCGCCGCCCGAACCACGTCGCCATCGAGCACGCAGTGCAGAGCGCGGGCTTCCCGGAGCCGCTCACTGAGTCGGCGCGCGAACGTGGACTTTCCACTCGAAGGCAGCCCGCTGATCCACACGACCACACCTCTGCCATGGACGGTCACGCGAACACTCCCTCAGCGAGCTCGGGCTCGAACTGCTCCGCGTCCAGCGTGCGCTCAACGAAAGAAAGCAGCCGATCGCGGGCGTCGGGGCTGACCTGCGCGTACCAGACCGGGTTTGCCAGGACGAGGCCACGCCAGGCCAGAAACGGCGCGACGCAGGCGCGAAGCTCCGGGTCATTGGCCTCTGCTTCGTAGCTTTGCCAGAATTCGTACCAGAGCGGTTGAAACGCGCTCGCCCACGCGCCCGGGCGGTCGAGCGCGAAAAAGACGTAGTTGATGGCGATACACGCCACGTCGTCGGCCGGATCGCCGAGCGAGCCACGGCTCGTGTCGAGCAGCGTCAAGACACCGCTATCATCGAACACGATGTTGAACGGATGAAAGTCCCCGTGCGTGCGGCGCAGCCGGCTGGCGCGCGCGCGCAGGCGCCAGCGCCAAGCGACGCAGCGTGCCTCGATGCGCTGCAGCCGCGCGGACGACGCCTCCGGCACGCCGTCGGGATAGCCGTCGATGATGCCGAAAATGCCCTCCCCGCTACCGACCAGATCGCGGGCGGCGCGCTGATACGCGACGGCACCTTCGAGCGGCTCGCGATGGAGCGCGGCAAGATAACGAGCGAGGCTCCGGCAATGCTCGCGATCGCGCTCGGATGGCGCACCTCGCTCGCTCAGCGCGCGGAGCTCGTCCGCATAGACGTGCCCCTCGGCCCAGCGCGTGAGCAGGTAGAACTCCGAAGTATCGGCGAGTGAGATCAGCGCCTTGCCATCGCGCGTGATGGCGCCGACATCGATGGCCGGCACGTGCCCCGGAATCGACGAGAAGGTGTCGTAGGCGAGCAACATGGCCGACGCGCGATCGGCACGCCGGTCGTGGCCGAACGGGTTTGCGCCTGCCGTGTGCAGCACGAAGATCCGCTCCTCACCTCGTGTGCGGACTCGAATTTTCAGCGGCTCGCCGTACCCCACCGACTTGCTGGTCGCCGCTCCCTCGCCTGCGTCCGGGTTCAGCAGCGTAACGTCGAGTAGCTCGCTCCCGGGCTCGGACCGGGCAACGATGCGGGCCAGGTCACTCGTCGACCATTCACTCATGGCCGAAGCTTCAACCGATTCCGCGCGAGAAATAAAGAAAGGCAGCAGCCCGGGCGGAGGGGGGGGGACACCTCGGGCTGCTGCCGTGCAGGGGGATATTGCAAGGCGCGGTCCAGGGTCCATGCGTAAACACGTCAACCACTTGACTCCCTACGCGAGGCTTTTCAATTGCAATTCTGAAATTGAACACCCGCTTTCGAAACCCCTGGAACCTCGGCCGGCGAAGGGTCTTGGATTGTTTCCTGCGCTCTTCTGAATCGGATAGCGTGCCGCGCCGAAGTTGATCGCGCTCACTCAAATAGCCGGAAAACGCTTGGCATTTCGTGAGCGTAGGGGGCGCCAGCCACTGTTCATTGCGGGCTGTGTGTTCAGCGCCATGGCTGCCGTGCCTCTTCTCATGGGTCCCCCCTTCAGCTTTGCACGGCTCTTGGCGACGGGGACGCTGGCCGCGCTCGCCGTGCTCATGCTCGGCAGCGGACGCGCTCGCCAGCTTTCGATCGTGGTGGATCTCCAGGCCCAGACGCTGACCCACGGGACGCGGGTGACTTCCCTACCCCGCACCAGCACGCTGAGGCTCGGCAGCAGCCAGCGCGGCCCGGAGCGCGCGCCTCACGTGCCCTACCGCGTCGAGCTCTCGCTCGGTGACGGCCGCCGCGAGTGCTTGCTCGAGCGAAACGAACCTGCGGGCGTGCTGCGCGACCTGAGTCGCCTGCTCAGTGTTTGGCCGATCCCGGTGCAGCGGGGCTGGGGCCTGCCGCAAGACGCCCAGCCGTGGGTCCATGACGCTCGCGCGGCGCGCATCGAGAGCGCGCCCGCGATCGACGTGCGCGGCCGGCCCTCGGCCTCGGCTGTTGGAGGTGCGCTGGCGACCGGAGTCGGCGGGACATTCGTCGCGTTCATCATCGGGATGATCCTCGTTGCACGTCTGCGTCGCGGTGCAGACGTGGACGCGCTCAGCCTGATGCTGCCGGCGCTCAGCTTGACCTTGCTGATCGTGCTCGCGGCCTACCTCACCACGGCGCGCCTGCGCGTGGTGAGCGACGAAGACACGCTTTGCGTCGAGCGCCGCGCCTTCGGCGTGCCGTGGGCGCGTTTCAGCGTGAAAAAATCGGCGCTACTCGGCGTGTTCGCCGTGAGCTCGCACGCTGAGCCCGAGTCTCCTGCGCACCTGCTCATCCAGACCCGACAGGGCCCATTCGCATTTGGCTGCACGCGCGAGCTCGCCGCGACCATCGCCAGCGCCGTGGAGCTACGGCGAAACACCTAGAGCTGACGCCGGATGTTTATCAGCTAGCGTTGGATTCTCTCGCATAACCCTGCCCGCCGCGTTTCGGCATGCCTCACGGCGCGCGCCGGCAAGACGCATGGCTGCCCCGTTGCGGAACTCCGCAAGCTCTTTGCGTCGCTCGAGCCCGCTTCTGCGCCACGCGCTGTTCGGGGTGATGTCGATGGCTTCACGCGGATCGAGGCGGCGCTGAGCATGCACATCTGCGACTTCCAGGACGAAGGCGAGAAAGCCTACCTCGTGCTGCTCGAGAAAGGCGGCGTCCAATGCGGCGAATACTCCGGCCACAAAGCGAAGGCGTATCTGGGTGCCGACGTCGCGGCCACAGTCTTCGACCAAGAGCACTGCACCGCTCTGGCAGCGCTCCGACGCGTCCGCGGGCGCAATCTGGCGTCGCGATCCTGCAACGCAACGCGCTGCGCACAGTGGGACCATGACGCCCGCCGGTGTACTTGTTGGCGAAGCCGCCGAGGTCTGCACCGAGGTTCATGGCTTCCTTAGGCCTAGCGGCACGCCGTCGAGTTCTCTTAGAGCGAAAGGGCGACGGCTATCTCGTACGTTGTGCGACTTCGACGCCGCGTCACTACGGCGCGATGCTTGGCGGCACCAACAGGGCCAACGCGGCTCGCAGCAGGGGTTCGGGTTTGGGCTCGATCTGGCGTGCTCGAAGTTTGCCAACCGCTTGTACGACTTCGTGCTTGCGAAACCCCATCTTGCACAGCGCCGAGGAGACCTTGGCCTCGATGGGCTCCGTGAATCGGACTGCACCGCGTCCGTGGGTCGAGCCTCGGCCTGCTTTGCCGGCACGTCACGCGGTTTGCGCTCACGACGCTTCTTCTCGATGTGCGCCTCACCGAAGACCTGGCGTGCAGTATGAGCGTTATGGCTTCGACAGAGCAGGGAAAGATTATCCACGGTCGCCGGACCACCGCAGGCATGAGGCTGCACATGCTCGAGGGTCAGAAAGCGC
>DATDJP010000184.1:0-4241 GCA_036520475.1 Polyangiaceae bacterium
CGAGGCACCGGGCTACCAGCGAGCGGCGCAGATGGTACGCGTCGCCAGCGGCGAGAAACGCGAGGTCCGCTTGCGTCTGCGCGCCGTCGCCGGGTTCATCACCGTCGAGACGCGCGACGCCGACGCCGCGATCGCGCTGGACGGCAAGCCGCTGGCGTTCGAACGCTGGCACGGGCCCGTGCAGAGCGGCGAGCACTACATCCAGGTGTACAAGGCCGGCTACGTCGCGTTCGAACACCGGCTGCGGGTCGCGAACGGTCAAACGGAGCTCGTCACGGCGCCGCCGCTGGAACGCGAAGAGGCGCCGGAGCCCGACTCGCCCGAAGCGCCGAAGGGCACACAACGAGGCTGGTACGCAATGGGCTCGCTCGCCGGCATGGGCATGCTGGATGCTCCGCAGTACTTCGACGAGGCGAGCGCCGAACGGGTCGAAGGCACGACCATCGGCGTACGCGGCGGCTATCGGCTGTACGAACCGATAGCAGTCGAGCTGCTTTTGGAGTTCGGCAAGAACAGCGTGAAAGACGCGTGCTCGTTCGAACCCACCGGTTCCGAGCAGACCGCCTCGGAAGACTGCTCGGGCGAAGAGGAACGTAAAATCGACTACGAGCTCCTCTCCGGCCGCATTGGCCCGAACTTGCGGATCATGAGCACCGCGCCCTCGCTGCGCTTCGTCTCGACGCTGGGCGCCGGCACCGTGTTCCACAAGCTCGACGTGACGCGTACGATGAAAGGGCGCGAGGAAGACACGAATCTGAAAGGCGGAACCGGGGGCGATCCGTACTTCTTGGTCGAGCTCGGCGCGCAGATGAATTTCGGGCACCTGCTGCTAGAAGCTGCCGCGTCATTTTACATCGAGGGCATGGAAAATCTGGGGGATAGCGAAGTGAAATACGATCCCGCCGTGCTCAAAATGATTGGTCTCGCACTACGAGGCGGCTACAGCCAGTGGCGTACACCGAGACGCTAGACGCGCGGGGATGAACCCCAGGGGATAGCCCCAGAGGAGGCCGGACATGTCCAGCACAGGCGATGCGATTGGCACCTTCACGTCGGAGTCGCGCACCTTCGAGCCGAGCGCCGAATTCCGGCGGCGCTCGCGGATTCCGTCGCGTGAGGCTTACGAGAAGCTCTACCGCGAAAGCATCGATTCACCTGACACGTTCTGGCAGCGGGAAACCTCAGAGCTCGTGTTCCGCACGCCCTGGAAGAAGCTGCTCGATTGGAAGCTGCCGCACGCGCGCTGGTTCGTGGGAGCCCGGCTGAACGTCACGGAGAGTTGCCTCGACCGGCACCTGTCCACGGTCACGCGCGAGAAGGCCGCGATCATCTGGGAGAGTGAGCCGGGCGAGGTCCGGCGCCTGAGCTATGCGGAGCTCCACGATCAGGTGGTGCGCTTCGCGGCTGCTCTGCGCAGTCTGGGCGTCAATAAGGGCGACCGCGTCGCGATCTACATGGGCATGGTGCCGGAAGTCGCCGTCGCTATGTTGGCGTGCGCGCGTATCGGCGCGCCGCACATGGTCGTCTTCGGCGGCTTCGCGGCCGAGTCGCTCCGCGATCGTATCAACGACTGTCAGGCGAAGGTCGTCGTCACGCAAGACGGCGGCTGGCGCCGCGGCAACATCGTGCCCCTGAAAGCCACGGTGGATCAGGCCGTGGCCAATACGCCGAGCATCGAAAAAGTCGTCGTTTACCGGCGCCTGGGCGAGAGCGTCGCGCCGATCACCATGCAGGCCGGACGCGATCTCGAGTGGGACGAGCTCATGCAGAGCGCCGATCCTGCGCTCGGCAAAGAGCCCGAAATCGTCGACGCCGAGCATCCGCTGTTCATTCTGTACACCTCCGGCTCCACCGGTAAGCCCAAGGGCGTGCTCCACACCACAGCCGGCTACCTGGCGGGCGTGCACGTATCGACCAAGTACGTGTTCGATCTGCAGGATGATGACGTCTACTGGTGCACCGCGGACGTCGGTTGGGTCACGGGGCACAGCTACATCGTGTACGGCCCACTCTCCAACGGCGTGACGTGCGTGCTGTACGAAGGCGCGCCCAACGAGCCGGATTGGGGGCGCTTCTGGAAGATCATCGAGAAGCACCGGGTCACCACGCTGTACACCGCGCCCACGGCGATTCGCGCGTTCATCCGGCAGGGCACGTCGTGGCTGGATCAGGCTGATTTGTCGAGCCTGCGCCTGCTCGGCAGCGTCGGAGAGCCGATCAACCCCGAGGCCTGGATCTGGTACTACGAGAACGTCGGTAAATCCCGCTGTCCGATCGTGGACACCTGGTGGCAAACCGAGACAGGCTCGATCCTGCTGACCACGTTACCGGGAGCGCACTTCGCGCGGCCCGGGTCCGCCGGTCTGCCGTTTTTCGGCGTGGTGACGGACATCGTGCAGAGCGACGGCAAGAGCCTCGGCGCGAACGAAGGAGGGCTGCTCGTCGTGCGCGAACCGTGGCCGAGCATGCTGCGGACCGTGTGGGGCGACGACGAGCGCTTCCGCACACAGTACTTCGGCGAAATCAGCGGCATGTACTTCACCGGTGACGGCGCCCGCCGCGACCAAGACGGCTACTTCCATGTGGTCGGCCGCATCGACGACGTCTTGAACGTCGCAGGTCACCGCATCGGCACTGCAGAGATTGAGAGCGTGTTGGTCGCGCACACCGCCGTGGCCGAGGCAGCCGCCGTGGGCCGCCCCGACGATCTGAAGGGTCAAGCGCTCGTCGTGTTCGTCACGCTCAAACCCGGCCACGACGCCAGCGACGCCACGCGCAAGCTCCTGACGGACCAGGTGGCGCGCGAGATCGGCAAGTTTGCAAAGCCCGACGAGGTGCGCTTCGCCGAGAGCCTGCCGAAGACACGCAGCGGCAAAATCATGCGGCGTTTCTTGAAGGATGTCGCCGCCGGCCGCACCGCGCAGGGCGACATGTCCACCCTGGAAGACTTGAATGTGCTCGCCAAGCTCAGCCAAGATGAGTGACGGCGTGCGGCGATGAAGCTCCTGTGTCTCGCCTGCTCGCTGGGCCTCCTATTCGCCTGTCAGAGCAACAGTCCGCAAGCGACGCCGGCGTCCGGCGCGAGCGGAAAGCTCGCCGGTAAGTACAAGGCGCGCGCCACCAATCCAGGAGGCGCCGGGACCTACACCGCGGAGGTGACGATCGATCACAGCGACGCCTACTACTCGCTCACCTGGCGCGTCGGCAAAGAGCGGAGCTACCGCGGCGCCGGCATCGAGCTACCCGGCTACCTCGCAGCCGGCTGGGGCCTGGAGCAGTACTACGTGTTCGTGTACGAGATTTCCGGCAGTCGCCTGCTCGGCCGCTGGGCTCACCACGGCAGCACGGGCAAGCTGAGCAGCGAAGTCCTGCAAGGGCCGCCCGGTCTCAACGGCAACTTCACGATCGTCGAAGGCTACGACGCAGCCAGCAGCGCGACCTACGACGGCAGCGTGTCGATCGCTCCGAACGGCGCTGTCTACCGCTTTCAGTACCGCCGTTCGGGCGGCGTGACGCTCGCAGGGCTGGGTCTCAAAAAAGGCAAATGGCTGATCGTGGGCGCGGCGCCGGGCGGCGCAGCGGGGGTCATGGTCTACACCTTGAGCGGCGCGTCGCTGAACGGACAGTGGGCCCAACCGACGAGCAACATGCTCGGCACCGAGTACCTCTCGAAGCTGTAGAGCGCGCGCTGCGTCGCCCAGCTGTGAACGTGACCGTGACCGTTACGGGCACGGTCACGTCTGAGCATTCATCGGCTCTCGTCCGCTTTCTGCAGGCCGCCGAGCACCGTGAGGGCGTGAGGCCGCCTGAGTACTTGTTGGCATAGCCGCCGAGGTCTGCCACGTGGTCCGCAACGTCCTTCGCGCAGCGAGGCACCGTCGAGGTCACCTACCGCGAAAGCGGCGGCGATTTCGTAGCGGTGTGTGAGTTCGATGCATCTCGGCTTCGCTTCACAGGGCGAAGTTGCGGCAAGGTCTACTCGTAGTCCGTGGACGCTGACATCGGGCGCGGCTCGCCCGCGACGAAAATGGCCGAGGCGTCACGGAGAGGTCCGCTCCAGGCGCAGAGCGAGCGCCCTACGAACGTCGCGTTGCACCGCAGAGCCGAGCGCGCCAGATCGCGAGACCACGGCGCCATCCGGCGCCACCCCGACTTGTGGGTGGCGCTAGTAGCCACCCCGCGTCGTCGACTACGGCGCGATGCTTGGCGGCACGAGCAGCGCTAACGCGGCTCGCAGCAGG
>DATDJP010000185.1:0-27832 GCA_036520475.1 Polyangiaceae bacterium
CGGCGGGGAGTTCGTCCGCGACGACGGGCTGAAGTTCACGCTGACCCGTCTGCGGCAGCTCGTGATGCCCTTCGGTCCGGTGACGTTCACCGCCGTGCCTCCGGGAGAGGGTCGTCGCTCGGGTATCGACCGAGACGAGGACGGTCGCCTCGATCACTTCGACTGACGCCTAACTAAGTGACGGCGCCTCCGGGGTGAGTCGTGACAACGGTCACGCCTCACCCCGCGACGCGTCTGGGGGCCCCCCTGAGCCGTTGACTGCGTCGGCTGGCGTTAACGTGGACGCGGCGACCCAGCGGTTTCGCCCCGCCCGTTTGGCGGCGTACAGCGCGGCGTCGGCCCGTCGGAGCAGCTCGGCAGGCGCGAGCTCCTGCTCTGGCTCCAGGGTGACGACGCCCAGGCTGAGCGTGACGTGGCGCGCGACCTCGGATCCCCGATGTTCGATCGCGAGCTCTGCCACGGTGGCGCGGATGTCCTCCGCTACCTTACATGCACCCTCCTCGGGCGTGTCCGGGAGCACGACCGAGAACTCTTCACCGCCGTAGCGCGCGGCTAGATCGGCGGGCCGTCGACCGCAGCGCGAAATGGCGCTGGCGACTTGTCGTAGGCACTCGTCCCCGGCGAGATGCCCGTAGGTATCGTTGTACTTCTTGAAGAAGTCGACGTCCGTGAGCAGCAGCGAGAGCGGGCTCTTGTCGCGCTGCGCACGACGCATCTCCATGTCCAATGTTTCGTCGAGGCGGCGCCGGTTGGCGAGGCCCGTCAGGCCGTCCTGCAGAGACAGGCGCGCGAGCTCGTGGTTTTTGGTCTCGAGCTCGCGCTTGAGCGCTTCGAGCGCGCGGTACGCCTCGTCTCGCTCGACCTGCGCCAGGAAGCTACGGGAGTGCGCTCGCACGCGAGCGATGAGCTCGATCCGGTCCGGGATCTTGACGAGGTAGTCGCTCGCGCCGACCTCGAAGGCACGGCTCTTATCGCGGGCGTCCTCCTTCGAGGAGAGCACGATGATGGGAATGGCGCTGGTCTCCGGATCCGCCTTGAAAAACCGCACCAGCGTGAACCCGTCGACGTCCGGCATCACGAGGTCCTGGAGGATCACCGTGGGCCGGATCTCGCGCGCTTTTGGCAGCGCCACGGCGGCATCGGAGCAAGCGACGAGCTGAATGTCGGGCTGATCCTGCAGCATGCGTCGAATGGCCTCGGCGACGATCGGCTGGTCGTCCACGAGCAGCACGACGATGCGCCTATCCGCCGCCACTTCCCTGCCTCAGCTCCTGTTTGATCGCGAGAAGCTTAAGATTCTCTCAGGTAGGGCGTTTTTGAGTCCCAAGATGGGACGTTTTGCCAACCTGCGGCTATCCACTAAGTTGTTCACGCTAGTCGGCATCTTCGTGGCCGGCTTTCTGGCGTTCGCGGCCCTCGCCTGGGGCACTCTGGACCGGGTGAAGGTGGGCGGGCCACTTTATCACGACATCGTACGCGGCAAAGATCTGATCGCGGACGTGCTCCCGCCGCCCGAGTACATCATCGAGTCCTATCTGATTGCCATGCAGATGGCGGAGGAGACGGACAAAGCCGCCGTTCAAAAGTACATCGAGCAGGGCCGGCGCCTGCGGCGCGAATACGACGGTCGGCACGCGCACTGGCTGGTCGATCTGCCGCCCGGGCAATTGAAGGACATGATGGTGGTGCGCTCCTACGAGCCCGCGCTCGAGTTCTTCGAGATCCGGGATCGCCAGCTGATTCCGGCGGCGCTCGCAGGGGATACCGTGCGCGCCCGGCAGATCGCGCATGGTCCGCTGCAGGACAGCTACGATGAGCATCGCCGCGCCATCGACGAGGTCGTGCGCATGGCGTCCGCATCACACGCCGTGCTCGAGAGAGACGCCGCGGGCCTGGTCGGGAAGAGCAGCCTGTGGCTCATGGGAATCGCGCTCGCGATCGTGGCGGCTTCGATCTGGATCGCGTACCTGATAGTGCGATCGCTGGTCTCGAGGCTCCAGCGATCGAGCGTGGCGTTGATGTCAACGGCCACGCAGATCTCTGCTACGAGCAAGGAGCAGCAAGCTACGGTGAACAACTACACCACCTCGACCAGCGAGATCGCGGCCGCGGTGAAGGAGATCTCGGCGACCAGCCAGGAGCTGCAAGGTACGCTGCAGCAGGTCAGCGACGCGGCCGTGAGCGCCGCGAACCTCGCGGAGAGTGGCCGCTCCGGTCTGTCCGAGATGGACGGCACGATGCGCGAGCTATCGGGCGCCACCAGCTCGATCTCGTCGAAGCTGTCCGTCATTCGCGAAAAGGCCAGCGACATCAATCTGGTCGTCACCACCATCACCAAGGTCGCGGACCAGACGAATCTGCTGAGCGTGAATGCCGCCATCGAAGCGGAGAAGGCCGGGGAGTACGGCCTCGGCTTCCTGGTCGTCGCGCGCGAGATTCGCCGGCTCGCCGATCAGTCCGCCGTGGCCACTCTGGATATCGAGCAGATGGTGCGCCAGATGCAGGGCGCCGTGTCGACCGGCGTGATGGAGATGGACAAGTTCACCGAGCAGGTCCGGAGCGGCGTGCGCGCGGTGGGTCACGTCAACGCCCAGCTCGGCCAGATCATCGAACAGGTTCAGGAGCTCAGCGGGCGCATCGAGTCCCTCAACGAGGGCATGCGCAGCCAGTCTACAGGGGCCGCGCAGATCAGCGAGGCGATGATGCAGCTCACCGACGGTGCGCGCCACACGGCGCTGTCGCTGAAGGAGTTCAACAGCGCGACCGAAGGGTTACGCGACGTCGTCGCCGGCTTGCGACAAGAGCTGTCTCACTCGGCTGTGAGCTGAGCGCGCCATGAATCGACCGGGAGCAGCCAAGGTCACGGCTCTCGCGACAGAGCAGGCGCGTTCCGCGAGCACGCTGGCGATCGTGTTCCGCGTTCAGGACGCGCGCTACGCATTGCGCTGCCACAACATCGTGGAGGTCATTCCGCTGGTCACGCTGCGTCCCATGCCTCAAGGTGCGCGCTGGCTCGTCGGCGTGTTTGCGTACCGGGGACAGCTCACGCCGGTGATCGACCTGTGCGGTCTGATCGGCGGCTACGCCTGCCCGAGGCGCCTGAGCAGTCGCATCGTGCTGCTTCGCTGCAAGCGCAGTGACGGCAGCGCCGCGGTCGTGGGCTTTCTGGCCGAGCACGCCACGGAAGCTCGACGCATCAGCGCGGAAGCGTTACCTGCGGGGCCGCTCTCTTTTGCCGACTACCTGGCGGAGACTCTACTCGACGGCGGAGAGCTCCTGCAGATCATCGACGAGAACGCGGTGCTGGCGCGCTTCGAACAGACGGAGGCGGGCACCTGGGCCGCCGAGAAGGGCGAGCCATGAAGCGGATCGAAGCCGTCCTGAGCCGCGAGATCGGGCTGTCGGCGCGATCCATCGGCACGAGCGCGGTCGAGGGCGCGATCAAGTCGCGTATGGCGGCCTGCGGCATCTCGGAGCTCGGCGACTACGCGACCCGCCTGCAAAAGGACAACCTGGAGCGCCGCGCGCTGGTCGAAGAGATCGTCGTCTCGGAGACCTGGTTCTTTCGCGACGAGGACATGTTCCGGACGCTGACGCGCCACGTCTCCGGCCCCTGGCGGTTGCATCACCCGACCGACAAGCTGCGCGTCCTCAGTATTCCGTGCGCTACTGGCGAGGAGCCGTACTCCGTGGCCATCGCGCTCCTACAGAGCGGCTTGCCCAATGGTCGTTTCGAGGTCCACGCGCTGGACGTCAGCGCGCGCGCGATCGAAGTCGCCGAGCGCGGCGTCTACGGAAAGAACTCGTTTCGCGGCCTCAACTCCCCGGAACGAAAGGGCTACTTCGAAGAAACACCGGATGGCCTGCGCGTCGTCACAGCAGCGCGCACGACCGTCCAGTTCGCGCAAGGCAACATCCTCGAGCACAAGTCGCGCTTCTTGCGCCAGCAATTCGACGTGGTCCTGTGCAGGAACCTGCTCATCTACCTGGAGCGTGAGGCGCGGGAGCGGGCGCTCGACAGTCTGCACCACTGGCTGGCCGAGGACGGCGTGCTGTTTTCGGGTCACGCCGAGGCGCTCGAGAACATGGATGCGCGCTTTCAGCGCCTCGAGGGCTGCGTCCACTTCGCTTACGTGAAGCGTGTCAGCGCTCCGGGCCGGACCAGCGCGCAGCGCGGGCCGAAGGGTGCAACGTCTGGCAGCGCGCCGGTGCGCGTCAGCGGTGCGCCGACTCAGCGCGCCGCGTCGTACACGGGGAGCCAGGCCGCAAAGACCGACACGGGACGACAGCGCGTACCGGCGCCGGAGCCGCCCGTCGTGAGCTCACGGCCGTCACTCGAGGAAGCCATGCGGCTCGCCGATCGCGGGGATCTCGCGGCCGCCACGGCCCTGTGTGAGCGCCATCTGTCCGAGGTCGGCGCGAGCGCCGACGCCTATTACCTGCTGGGCGTCCTCAAACAGGCGGCCCACGACGACGCGCTGGCGCGCGAGTGTTTCGACAAGGCCGCATACCTGAACCCGGCGCACTACGAGTCGCTGCTCCGCCTCGCCCTGCTTCACGAAAAGCGCGGTGAGCCGGCGCAGGCAGCCAACTATCGCCGCCGCGCCGAGCGCGCGGCCACGCAAGGCGGGGCGGACAAGTGACCACGTCGAACAGCGTGGCGTTGCCCATGGCCGACTGCTGGAACATCATCGGCGTGAAGGGCGATCGCAGCTGCAAGCAGCTGGAGATGGCGCAGCATTGCAATGCCTGCTCCGTATTTGCGCGCGCGGCTCAGGCGTTTCTGGACCGCCCCGCGCCGGACGCCTACGTCGCGGAGATGACGGCGCTGCTGTCCGAGAGCGCAGCCGCTCGAGTCGAGGCCGACCAGCTCTCGGTCGTGCTCTTCGACATCGGCGATCAGACGCTGGCGCTCGATACGCGCGCCGTCGTGGAAGTCACCGAGCCACGGCGCGTCCATCGCATCGGCCATCGCTCCGGCAACGTGTTCTCCGGCATCGTGAACATCCACGGTCAGCTGGAGCTGTGCGCGTCGCTCCGCGGACTACTACAGATCTCGGCAGTCCCGGAGCGTCCTGCCGCGATGGCGGCGCGTATGTTGCTCGTCGAGCACGACGCTGAGCGCTGGGTGTTCGCGGCTGACGGCGTGCGGGGCGTTCATCGCTTCGAGTCGCGTGCCATGTCCGACGTGCCCGCCACGGCCAAATACGACGGAACTTGCTACGTCAAGAGCGTGCTCTCCTGGCAGGATCGTCGGGTAGGGTACCTGGATCTCCAGCGAACTTTCGCCGCTCTGGAGCAGAGCCTGCGATGACGCTCCAGCTCGGCGCCTCCGATACCTTCTTGCTGGAGCTGTTCGCTTCGGACGCACGCGCGCACGCGGCGGCGCTCGATCGTGGCCTGTCCGCCATCTCGCGCGCCGAAGCCGACTCACAGAAGCTGCTCCCCGAGTTGATGCTGGCGGCGCATTCCGTCAAGGGAGCAGCACGCATCGTGCAGCTCGATGAGGTAGCGAGCGTCGCCGACGCCCTGGAAAACTGCTTTCGCGCCGTCGAAGAGGGCGAGCTCTCGCTCTCGCCGGAAGTATGCCGGGCGCTGTTGCCCGCCGCCCAGGCTCTGGGGCGTGCTGCAGAAGAGCCGCTCGCGACGCTGTTGCGCTGGGGCGCGGACAACGCGGCCTACGTCAAGACCGTGCTCGCGGCCTTGAAAGCGCTGCAGAAGGGTGGCGTCCCCGGTGCGGCGCTGGCGCCAGCAGAGGCGCACTCCGCGGTCCGCCTGTCCGTTATCCCTGCCGTCGATCCGACTATCTTCGAGCTGTTTCGGACCGAAGCCGAGGGTTGCATGGCGACCCTGAGCCGCGGCCTCGTCGAGCTCGAGTCGGGACAGCAAGGCTCGTTCGACGAGCTGATGCGTGCCGCGCACTCCTTCAAGGGCGCGGCGCGCGTGGTCGGCATCAACGTCGCGACGCGCGTGGCGCACGCCATGGAGGAATGCTTCGTCTCCGCGCAACAGGGCCGGTTGAAGCTCGCACCGTCGCACGTGGACGCGCTCCTGCGCGGCGTGGATTTGCTGGCGGAAGTGGCGCGGTGTCCGCTGGGACGCCTGGGCGCGTGGCAGGCCGACAGAGCCTCCGCCGCCGAGCAGCTCTCGCGCACCCTGCATGCCATCGCAGCCGGCGAGCCGGGTGCCACGGACGCGCACCGCGTCCCCATGGCCGCGTCCGTGACCACGCTGGCCGTGGAGAGCGCGGACCGCGTGATTCGAGTCGGCGCGGCCAGCATCAATCGACTGATGGGTCTCGCGGGGGAGTCGCTGGTGGAGTCGCGGCGCGTCCAGTCGCTGAGCGCGTCCATGCAGCGACTGAAACGCCGCCAGGCCGACCTCGGCACGACTCTCGAAAAGCTCGAGCGCCACGGCGCCGCCGACCACGCTCCCGAGCTCTGCGCGTTGATCGCGGAGGCAAAGGCGAAAGCCGCGGATTGTCGCGGTCTGGTCGCCCTGCAAATGACAGAGCTCGACGCCTACGCGCAGCGCGTCGACGACCTGAGCGATCGGCTGTATCGCGAGGCGCTGAAGAGCCGCATGCGGCCGTTCCGCGACGGCGTGCACGGCCTGCCGCGCATGGTGCGCGACATCGCGCGGCAGCTCGATCGTCAGGTGAAGCTCGAGCTTCATGGCGAGTCGACCGAAGTCGACCGGGACGTGCTCGAGAGCCTCGAAGCGCCGCTGAATCACCTGCTGCGGAACGCGATCGACCACGGTATCGAGCCCGCCCAGGCGCGCCTGGAAGCAGGCAAATCCGTGATGGGTACGGTGCGCGTCGAAGCGCGCCATCACGCGGGCATGCTGGCCATCACCGTGAGCGACGATGGGCGCGGTATCGATCTGGACGCGCTCCGCCGCAAGGTCGTCGAGCGCAAGCTCTTGACCGAAAGCGTCGCCGCCGGCCTGAGCCCGCAAGAGCTCACCGATTTCATCTTCCTCCCGGGGTTTTCCACGGCGCGCGGAGTCACGGAAATCTCCGGACGCGGTGTGGGGCTCGACGCCGTAAAAAACGCGGTCGAAGCCGCCTCGGGCAGCGTCACGGTGAGCTCGGCGCTCGGCAGGGGCACGACCTTTCATCTGTCGCTGCCGGTCACGCGCTCGGTGCTGCGCGCGGTCGTCGCAGATGTCGCCGGTGAGCCGTATGCGTTCCCTCTGCTCGGTATCGAACGCGTCCTGCGCGTCCCGGCAGCGAACGTGCGTAGCGTCGGCAGTCTGCAGTACGTCGTGATCGACGAGCAGAACGTCGCGCTGGTCAGCGCGCGCCAGGCGCTGGGTTTGGGCGCCGAGAGCCTGGCCAACGACGAGCTGTGCATCGTGGTGATCGCCGACAAAAGCTCGCGCTATGCGCTCACGGTCGACAAGTTCCTGGGCGAGCACGACCTCGTGGTGCGGCCGCTCGATTCCCGCCTCGGCAAGGTGCAGGACGTCGCTGCAGCGGCGATCCTCATGGACGGCTCGCCGGCGCTGATCCTGGACGTCGAGGACCTGATCCGCTCGATCGAGAGGCTCGCGCACGCCGGGCGCATCGACCAGCTGTCCACCGCCGGTGCGGCGCTGCCCGCGCGTACCAAGAAACGCATTCTGGTGGTCGACGACTCGATCACGGTCAGGGAAGCCGAACGGCAGCTGCTCGCGAACCGAGGCTACGAGGTGGACGTGGCAGTGGACGGCATCGACGGCTGGAACTCCGTACGCAAGACCCGGTACGATCTGGTGATCAGCGACATCGACATGCCGCGCATGAACGGTATCGAGCTCGTCAAGACCATCAAGCAAGATGCCACGCTGAAGGCCATCCCGGTCGTGATCGTTTCGTACAAGGATCGAAAAGAGGATCGGATGCGCGGCCTCGATGCGGGCGCGAACTACTATTTGACCAAGAGCAGCTTCCACGACCAGACGCTGGTGCAAGCGGTCGAGGACTTGATCGGAGGAGCGGACCCGTGAAGGTCGCGGTCGTCGTTCCGGAGTCACTTCTACGGCGAGCGCTTTCGCGCGCTCTCAATGGGGGCGAGTACGTCATCGATTGGACCGCCGGCACGGGCGCCGAAGCTCTGCATCAGTTCGAGAACGGGGACGCCGACGTGCTGCTCGTCAGCGCGTCGCTCGACGACATGAGCCCCGCGGATTTGACGCGACGGCTCCTGGCCAGGCGCTCGTGCGGCGTGATCGTGCTGGCGCATGACACGTCTGAAGGCGTCTCCAAGGTTTACGACGCCATGGCCGCGGGGGCGCTCGACGTGCTGCGCGTGCAAGCGCTCGGCGAACGCGTCTCGTCCGAAGCGTTGCTCTCGAAGCTGCGCACCGCGAGCCGCATGCTGGGTCACACGTCGGGCAAAATGCGCTCGATCCAAGCCGGTGCGCTGATGGCGTCGGCACGGCCGCCGGCCTTGATCGCCATTGGAGCCTCCACGGGCGGACCACAAGCGCTGCTCACCGTGCTCTCTGGCTTGCCGCGCAACGTCTCGGCTTCGATCGTGATCGTGCAGCACGTCGACAGTGAGTTCTCCGAGGGCCTCGCGATATGGCTGCAGGAGGGCAGCGGTATTCGCGTCGAGATCGCGCGGCCCGGGTCGGCACCCAAGTCGGGTGTCGCGCTGCTCGCCGGCTCGAAGGATCACCTGATCATGACCGCGGGCGGCAGCTTCCGCTACACGCCGGAGCCGCGCGCGCTGGCTTATCGTCCCTCGGTGGACGTGCTGTTCCAGAGCTTGCTTCAGCACTGGAAGACACCGGGCGCGGCCGTCTTGCTCACCGGCATGGGCCGAGATGGCGCCGAAGGGCTCCACAAGCTGCGCAAAGGCGGCTGGCACACCATCGCTCAAGAAGAGTCGAGCTGCGTCGTGTATGGGATGCCGAAGGCGGCCGTGCTGCTCGGCGCGGCGAGCAAGGTGCTCGCTCCGCCGGCGATCGCCGCGGAGCTCGCGGCCTTCGTGGCGCGCCGGCAGGCCCTGCACGTCTGACGCTCGCGGTGTCACGCGCGCAGTGAGGCCATCACCGAGGCGTGCTCGAGCTCCGTGATTTGGCCGTAGATCTCGCGCGCCTTGTCGACCGTTCGTTGCGCGGCTTCGGCCGCGGACTGCTCGGACTCCGAATGACGTGCGGCGGCTTCGGCGCGCGCAGCGGCTTCGCGGCTGTCCGCGCGGTCCATGTCCGCAGCGGCGACGTAGCCGTGGTTCATGATCTGGCCGGTCTGCGCCAGCGTGCCTCCGAAGCGTCCCAGCTGGTCCGCCCGGTTGTTGTGCGCCCCGAAGGACGCGAGCCCCGGCTCGTCTGACGGAGCCGATGTCTTCATGCTCGTGGCGGCGCTGAGCTGCGCAGCACCCCCGACTCCTGTCATCAGACCGCTGACGAAGGCGCCGGTTTTTGCCGTGCTGGCCGCGGAGCGCAGCGCGTCGGCTTCCTTCAGACCCTGACGGAGCGCGGTGGCTGCCTCTTGTTTCGCCGCTTCCCGGTGATCGCGCTCGAGCTGTGTGCCGAGCTCTTCAATCATGTGCAAGAGCTCCGAAGACAACCCGGAGCCACCCGTTCCTGTGATGATCATGATCTGCCTCCCAATGTGGCCAGAGTGAGGGCACTCTGGGCTGCTTGTTCTCGAGCTTTGCCGAGTGACGTGAGCGCGCGCTGGAACGACGCCTCGGCGTCTTTGAGCTGCTGCACGAACTGATCGAACTCCCGCATGTGCGCGGTGCGCTTGGCGCGGTGCTCCTTTTCGTCGGCGCGCGCTTCGAGCTCGAGCGACTCGTGACGGCCCACCTCGTACGTCGCGTAACCGGACGCGGTCGTGGCCGCGCCACTGACGAACGTGGCACCCTTGGCCACCGCGTTCCCAGCCGCCGCGCCCGCACTCACCGCTTGTCCGCAGCCAAGAGCGAGCTGCGCGACACCGACCCCGCAGCCAAGCAAACCGAGCCCGGCGCCGGCGTAGGACATGCCCTTGGTGAGCGCCTCGCTGTCGACGGCTTCCCCGACACGTTTTGCGGAAACGGAGAGTAACGTGCCCGCAAGACCGAGCACCACCGGCGCCGACAGCCCACCGGACGCGGCCAGGCTGGCCACCGCAGCGACGATGCCCGCGACCTGGGCCACCGTCTGGAGCTTGCCCAGGATGCCGCCCCAGCCGGCCTTCTTCTCGGCCTCTTCTCGGGCCTTTTCCATGGCCTTCTTCATCTGCTCGCGCGCGCAGCTCGCGTCCGCGCGCTTCTTGATCATGCCGGCTTCGCCGAGGTCCCGCTGCGCGTCGCGCGCGACGATTTGCAGCGCGAACAGGAGGTCCATGTTCGTGGATGCGACGCTCAGGACGCTCTGATCCACGGCAGGTGTCGCCCCTTCGCGTGACGTGAGCGGATGAGGGGAGGGGGTCTTCTTCTGGATCGATCCGAGCAGCGCGATGTTCGTGCCCTGGCCCGCGACCTGGCTGATCATGCGGCCACCTCTTCGATGCGGTCGGCCAGGCTGCGCAGGCTGTCGGCCACGGCTTCCTGACCGAGGTCCTCGTGGCATTGCGCGAGCGCCAGCCACACACCTCGGTCCGTTGGTGCCAGAAACGATAGCAACTGCAAAATGGAGATGGCTTCGTCGATGGCGCCCGCTCCGTAGCGTTCGACGGCCACGTTGAAGACGGCGTTGACCGCGTCTCGCGCGATGTGCGTGCCCTGTTGCTCGGCCATCACTCACGCCCGCAGGTTGCCGATGATGGCTTTAGCGTTTTCGTGCAGCGAGTTCAGCATGTTGCTCGCAAATTGCGAGATCTGATTGCGCTGCTGCATCAGAGTCTGAAGCTTCATCATCGTGTACTCGTTGTCCGAGTTGAGCGCCTCGAGCGACGACGTGATGTGGTCGATCACGGTCTTCCATTCCGTGGGACTCAAGTGACCGTTTTGCTCGTCGGCATCCCCGGGGAGGTTTTCGTTGACGCCGCTCACTCTCAAGTCGGCCATTGCCAACGTGCCGACGTTCACACCCTCGGGTGTGATGTACCCGCCCCAGCTGTTCAACAGTTCTGTGTGGGCTGCCTGGAGCCCCGCATCTTCGGGGTACTTGGCGAGCAGCAGCATGAACTCCGTGTATCGCTCTTGGGGGAACTTCTCGTGGTCCTCTCCGGTACGACTAGCCTCGCGTGCCAGATTGAGCGCCTTGTTCAGATCGGCCGCGGCCGCTTGCTTTTCTTGGACGTACGCTTTGTACGAGTCGAGCTGCTTGCCGATGTTGCCCAGGGCCAGCGCTACGTAGGCCAAGATGTCTTCCGGAGACATGATCTCCATGTCCGTGCGAAAGCCGCCAAGTGGAGGGATACCGGCAGCGCCTGCTGGAGACGGTGTAGTGACTTCGATTGACATTGCTCTGTGCCCTCGGTGTTCAAACCACGCCGTACAGCGCGGCGTTGTGTTGCTTCCAGTCGCGTGGAGACGTCACGGCGCAGGACAGCTCGAAGCTCGCCAGGACGTCTCTCGGGACAGCAAACTGCAGGCGTGGGTCGCAGCTCCACAGCGCCTCGCGGAGCGCCTCGAAGGTCGGCTCCTGTTCCTGGATGTCCCGATTGATGCGTTCGATGAGAGTCGCTGCGTCCATGACCGCCTCCTGCTGATGGGCTCGCATCGGGCAGTCTCGGGGCGCGGTTGCGTGTTTCGTTCCGGCGACCGCGCCGGTCGGAAAGCGTTCTGAACCTTCTGGTCTTACGGAACTTTCACGCGGCCACCGGAAACGGGCCGACGCGGGCAGCGATCGAGACACGTCTCACCGCATTGCTGCTGCTGCTGTCCGTCGGCCGGAACGCTGGCGGCTCTGGCGTCGGCCGGCCCATGTTTTCGAGCAGAATCTCCGGAAAAGCAGCACCTGCTGCGAGCACGGTGCCCGTTCAATAGCCTCGACTCGGACCGCGGATGCCCTCCGCCCGCCGGCGCCATCGAGACTTTGGGGTCGCGTTTCGGCCCGCGACATGGATTGATCGCCGTCCGTGCGAGCACTGTCGAAGTCCCCGGGATTCACGCCGATTGTGGCCAGCAAGTGCCGCTATCTGCCGCAGCGCCCTTGGGCGCGAAGGGCGAGTTTATGGCCAAGCTAGTTCACCTCTATTTGATCAAACCCACTCAGTACGACGATGACGGCTACGTGGTGCGGCACTGGCGCGGTGTTTTGCCCAGTAACACGCTGGCTTGTCTGGCGGGTCTGACCCAGGACGTCGTCGCCAAGAAGCTCCTGGGGGACGAGGTCGAGGTGGAGATCCACATGCTCGACGAGAACGTCGATCAGGTGCCCGTCGAGCAGATTTGCGAGCTGCAGCAGGCGGCGCACGTGATCGTCGGCCTGGTCGGCGTGCAGACCAACCAATTCCCGCGCGCGGCGGACCTGGCGCGCGAGTTTCGCCAGGCGGGCGTCACGGTAATGATCGGCGGGTTCCACGTCAGTGGATACCTGGCCATGATCAAGGAGATCCCGCCCGAGATACAGGAGTTATTGGATCTGGGCGTAACGGTCGTAAAGGGTGAAGTCGAAGAGTCGTGGTCTCAGATCCTGGGCGACGCCGTGCAAGGGCGGCTCCAGCCGATGTACGACTTCCTGAACGACAAGCCCGATCTCTACGAGAAGCCGATCCCGACGATTCATCCCAAGTATCTGCGCAAGTTCATCGCCTCCAACAACTTCGCGACGCTCGACTGCGGGCGCGGTTGCCCCTTCGAATGCAGCTTTTGTACGATCATCAACGTACAGGGGCGCAAGATGCGCTTCCGTTCCGCGGATCGCATCGCCGAGGCGATTCGCCAGAACTGGCGCGCGCACCAGATCAGCTTCTATTTTTTCACGGACGACAACTTCGCCAGGAACAAGAACTGGGAAGCCATCTTCGACGCGTTGATCCGTCTGCGCAACGAGGACGAAATTCCGCTCACGTTCATGATGCAGGTGGACGTGCTGTCCTGGAAAATCAAGAATTTCATCGAAAAAGCACGCGAGGCCGGCTGCATCAACGTGTTCATCGGCATGGAGAGCGTGAACGTCGATAGCTTGAAAGCCGCTGGAAAGCGCCAGAACAAGGTGCACGAGTACCGGCAGCTCATCGACACGTACCGCCGTCACGACATCACGAGTCACGTGGGCTACATCATCGGATTTCCGACGGACACGGTGGATTCCGTGCGTCGTGACATCGAATTTTTGATGCACGAAGTGCGGCCCGACCACGCTTCGTTCTTCATGCTCATGCCGCTGCCCGGGTCCGAGGACCACCTGGAGATGATGAAGCGCGGGGAGTGGATGCACCCCGACTACAACATCTACGATTCGAACCACGAGTGCACCGTGCACCCGCAGATGAAAGACGGCTCCTGGACGGCCGTTTACAAGGAAGCGTGGGTCAAGTTCTACAGCTTCCACAACATGAAGGCGATCATGGCGCGCACTGCGCCGTGCAACTATTGGAACAACTTCATCCGGTGCTGCTGGTACAAGAACTCGATGTTCACCGAGGGGCGCCATCCGATGATGACCGGCGCGTTCCGCATGAAAGGGCGCAAAAATCGCCGGCCGGGTTTCCCGATCCTGTCCAAGAGCGAGTACTTCCGCACCCGTTCGCGCGAGGTGTACGCGGATTTGAGCAGCATGGCGAAAATCACCGTGGAGATGGCGGCGTTGCTCGCCGTGACGGGGCCGCGCGCGCTGGCTGAGCAGTATGTCGCGCCTGCGCTCCTCGGCCGGCTTCGCCGAGACGCAGACGAGGCGCCACCGAACACCGTGCCCGTCGAAGTGGAACCGTCGAGCAACAAGCGCAAGTTGAAGATCGTGAACGGCGGCATGCCCGAGACCAGGCCGAGCGTGGTGAATGGTCGTGCCGTCGTGCCTCCGCCGGAGGTATTCGATGCCTAAGTTCACCTGGAACATCGACCCGATCGCGTTCGAGATCGGGTCGTTCCAGATGCGCTGGTACAGCCTGATTTTTACCCTGATGTTTTTCGGGGGGTATCTGCTCCTGGCCTGGCATATCCGGCGGGGGGGTGGGGAGTGGGACGAGGGGGCCGAGTTCATTCCATACGGAGTGATCGGCTCGATTGTCGGCGCGCGCGTGGGCCACGCCGTCTTCTACGAGCCGCAGAAGCTGGCGGCCGATCCGACGTGGCTGCTCCGCGTGTGGGAGGGCGGCCTGGCCAGTCACGGCGCGGTGGTGGGGGTCGGCGTCGGGATGTGGCTGTTCTGCAAGCGGCGGAACATTTCGTTCCTCGAAGGCGCCGATCGCTCGACCTACGCCGGTACTTTGTCCGCGACGATGGTGCGCATCGGCAACTTCTTCAATTCGGAGATCGTCGGTCGTCCCACGGACCAGACCTGGGGCGTCCAGTTTCTGCGCTACCCCGAGAACCCACAGCTGTACCGCTACCCGACGCAGCTGTTCGAAGCCGGCATGGGGGTGTTCATCATGGCCGCCCTGTTCGTCTTCGACTCGGCCATCGGCAAGGAGAAGCGGCCGCGCGGCGCGATGATCGCGTTTTGGTTCACGCTCTACTTCGCCCTGCGCTTCACCGTCGAGTTCTTCAAGGAGCAGCAGGTGTACCGGGGTGCGACCCTGGACATGGGGCAGTACCTGAGCGTTCCGGGCTTCCTGCTCGGCCTCTTCGGTCTGTATTGGGCCTTCAAGAAGCGCGTCCCGGCAGGCTGGTACGAGGAGTACCCGGAGGAAAAAGAGGAAGAAAAGCCGCGTGGGCGCAGCATCAAGCGTGACGCGGACGTGGACGCGGAGTTCGGCGGCGCGAAGCCGGGGGCCAAGCGCAAGAAGAAGAAGAAAAAGACGGCGCGCAGAGTCAACGAGACGGCCCTGGACTCGCCGCAAGCGCTGAGCGCGTCCGACGCGGGCAGCTCAGCGGATAAGGCGCCAGCTGCCGAGTCGGAATCCGGCGCAGCACCAGTACCCGACAATGGCGGTGCGCCCGAATCGGAATCCGAGCGACCCTCCAAGTAGCGAGAGCCCGACAGGTACGTCAGTCAGCTGCGTGCGCTGACTAACTCTGATGTACGTCCCAGCTCGGGAGCTGGTCGAAGAGTTTTTCCACGGCGCGCCGGTCGAGCTTCGGACGCGAGACGCGCTCGGGAGAAAACGGCAACGTCACGGTAAATCCGGCTCCGCGCGAATCCTTGCGTTCGAGCGCGATCGTCCCGCCGTGGTGGTGCGCGATGAAGAACGCTGCGAGCAGGTCGGGCGCGTCTCGTTCGCTGCCGAGCACCGGCACGAACAACGAGTTGATCGAGGTTTTTCCCCAGTCGAAGCCCGGCTGCACGAGGCGCACGACGACACACTCGGTCCCCCACAGCTGCGTCGTATCCGTGGCAACCACCTGCACGGGTTCCCGTCCAGCAGGATGCTCTGCGTCATGCAGGGTGTTCAGAAGATGACCGAACATTTTCTTGAGCATGGCCGCGTCGCAGCGGAGCTCGCTGAGCCGTTCGTCGATCTGCAGGGCCGGCGTCGAATCGTGCGTGGCGCTTCCGGCCTTGCTGCCATGCCACGCCGCATCCACGAGCTCTGCCAGAGGCGCGCGGTCGTTGAATTCGTAGTGGGCGTCGAGGGTGGCCGACGCGATGCTGCGCACCACGTCCAGCAGGTGCCGATTGGCATCTTCGGTCTCCCACTGCAGGTTCTGCCAGTACTTCTCGGCGTCGCGCGCGGCCTTGGGCAGGGAGGCCTCGAAGTCCGCGCGCACGAGCTCGACGTACGCCAATAGCGCCGTCATCGTGTTGCGCACGTGCGTGGACAGTCCTTCGGCGAGCACCGCCAGGCTGCGCACTCGATCGGCGATCAAGAGCTGTTGGAGCGAGCAGAGCTTCTCCTTGAGGAGGAAATCGCGCTCGCGCCGGAGCAGGAAATATTCCATGGCGTGACGCAGAGTCATGCGTAGATCGCGCATGTCCCAGGGTTTCACCAGGTATTTGAAGATGGCGCCGCTGTTCACGGCGTCGATCGCGGCCTCGATGTCGGCGTGCGCGGTCGTGAGCATGCGCACGATCTCCGGACGCGTGCGGCGCACCTCGGCGAGCAGCTCCGTTCCCAGGCGCTCGGGCATGCGCTGGTCCGTGATCACGACGCCCACGGACGGAGCGCTTCTGCGTATGAGCTCGGACGCTTCGCTCACGCTCCCGGCCGTCAGGATCTGAAAATCCGGCTCGAGCGCCATGCGGAAGTACTTGCGAGCCTGCTCTTCGTCATCCACGAACAGGATCGCAAACTCTTTGTAATCGTAGCCAGCCTCGGTCATGCCGCGGCCCCCCTTTCGGCGACGGGAAACTCGAACGAGATCTCGGTCCAGCTCCCGTGCTGACTTTGGACCTTGATTTCCCCGCCGTGCGCAGCGATGAGCGCGTGGCAGATGCTGAGCCCGAGCCCCAGGCCCTGCCCCACTTCGCGAGTGGTGAGGAACGGGTCGAACACCTTGTCGAGCAGCTCGGCGGGGATGCCGCCGCCGTTGTCCCAGAGCCGCACGCGTACGCCACTCTGCCCAGCTTCTGCGTGGATGCGAATGGTGGGCTCGCGCTGGCCCGCCACCTGACGCACTGCTGCTCCAGCGTTGAGGAGCAGATTGGTCAGCACCTGTAGGAGCTGCGACTTGGAGCCGTAGGCAGGGCATTCCTGCGACACCTGGCGCTCGATCTTCACGCCAGAGAGCTCGATGGCGGTAAAACGCAGCGCTTGGTCGACGAGCTCTTCCAGATCGAACGCGACGAATGCGCTGCTGACGACCGGGTTCGCGAACGAGCGCAGATCGGAGACGATGTCCCGAATCCGCACCATGCCGTCTCGCACGTCGTCCAGGATCTGCGATAGCTCGGCGTTTCCCGGGGCGTAGCGCTCGGCGGCGATGCTGATCGCGGTGAGCGTGTAGTTCAGCGGGTTGTTGATCTCGTGCAGGATGCCGCCCGCGAGCCGCACGACGGCGCGCATCTTCTCGCGCTGGATCATGCGGTTCTCGGCGGCGCGCAGCTTTTCCAGCGCGCCGCGCAGCTCCTGGTTCTGCTGGCGCAAGGTGCGCTCGAGCTCGTGCGTGCGCTGCAGATTGGCGAGCCGGGTACGGACTTCCAGCGTGCTGAACGGCTTGCTGATGAAGTCGTCGGCGCCCTGCTTGAGCGCCGCGATCTTCGCCATCTCGTCGGTGCGCGCCGTGACGACCACGACCTTCGGCGCCTCCGTGGCGGTCTTTTTGAGCTCCGCACACACCTCCCAGCCGTCGATGCCGGGCATCATCAGGTCGAGCACCACGAGATCCGGCTGGACGCGGCGCGCCAGCTCGATCCCCGCAGCGCCATCGGCGGCCTGGAACACGCGATACTGATCCTTGAGAATGCTCGCGACGTAGCGCCTCATGTCGGGCTCGTCGTCGATGACGAGCACGGTGGCGTCAGCGCTCTGGTTTGCGGGCAGGACGTCCGGTATCGACTCTTCCTCGAGAGCCGTGAAGCGATCCGCGTCGTGGAAGAGCTGCGCCAGCGAATCGCCCGAGGGCGCAAGGGAGTGGGCTGCCTTGACCTCGGTGCCGCTGCAGCGCCCGTTCTCCACGAACAGCACGGCGCTTTCGGCGCGCACCGGCAGCCGCAGAGTGAAGGTGCTGCCCTGTCCCACGCGGCTCTGCGCCTCCAGGCTTCCGCCGTGCTCCTCCGCCAGCTGTTTCGCGAGCGAAAGGCCGATCCCGACGCCCGACAGGCGGCGGGCCCCCGCGCCCCCCGCTTGCCGAAAACGGTCGAAGATGTGGGGTAGCTCCTGGGCGGAGATACCGATGCCGGTGTCGTGCACTTCGACGACCACGAGGTCGTGAGCCCGGGTCGACCTCACGCGCACGCTGCCGCTGCGCGGCGTGAATTTGATGGCGTTGATCAGGACGTTCACGAGGATCTTCTCGATGTGCACCGGATCCGCGGTGACCCACAGCGGTACGGTGCTCGGCTCCACGAGCAGCTGCAGATTCTTGAGGCGTGCCAGCGGTCGCACCGTCTCGACCTGACTCGTCACGAACTGACCGAGCTCGAGCGGTTCGGCGCGAAACGTGAATTCGCCGCTCTCCAGGCGTGCGACTTCCAGCAGATTGCTGATCAGCTTGAGCAAGCGCAGCGAATTGTCACGCGCGACGCGCACGAGCTCCTGCACCTCGGTCGCGAGCTCCTCCCGGCGGCCTTCGAGATCCGACAAAGGTGACAGGATCAGGGTGAGGGGTGTGCGCAGCTCGTGGCTGACGTTCGCGAAGAACTCGGTGCGCAGGCGCTCGAGCTCGCTCACGTGTTTGTACGAGCGCGCGAGCTCCGAGCTCAGACGAAACTCCTCGAGACGGAGCTTGGACTTGAAGTAGGCGGCCGTAACGCAAATGATGCTCGTGAGCACCAGGAAGTAGACGTTGTTGTAGAAGAGCGAGCTCTCGCTGGAGAGGTTTCCGTGCAGGCCGCAGGCCGCGAAGTACGCTCCTAGCGACACGCCGCACGCGACGGCCGCTTCGCCGAGGCTCCAGGGGAGCAGCACCCCGACGCCCGCAAGCACCAGGTTGAGACCGGCGTAGTACGGCGAGGTCGCGCCATCAGAGCGGTAGACCATGAAGCAGATGGATACGTTGACGGCCAGCGGGCAGACCATGGCGAGCCAGCGGATGTGCTGGCGCGCGAAGGCCGTGTAGTGCAGCGCGAGCGTGAGCGCCGCGAGCACGGTCACTAGCAGGCGCACAGCGAACCAACTTCGTACGTGCGCGGGGTAGACGATCCAATCCAGTGACGCGCCCGCCGGCACGAGCGCGATGATCAGCCCCAGGCCGACCTTCGAGTAGCGCACGCGCACGTCACGGTCGTGTTCTTCGAATGCGGCCAGGAGCTCGGGAGACGCGCCGGCCTGCATGACTCAGTGCTCCGACTCCGATTGGCGCACTTCCAGGAACAGATTGACGCCGGTGGCTTCGGCGAACACCCGCGCGCTCATGTCGTCTGCAGCCAGCGCGAGCAAACCGCTCTCGTCTCGGTATTCGAGGTACCACTCGGCGATGTGCGCCATGTAACCGCGAATCGGATTGGAAGAGTGAACGTTGGTCACGATGCAGAGCCCGCCCGCTGCAGTCCACTCCACGAACAGGCGCAGCAATTTGCGGCACACCCGATCCGAGATGTAGTCGAACAATCCAGCGCAATAAACGAAGTCATAACGGCTTGCTAATGGCGACTGCCCGCTCGCAGCCGCCCGCAATAAGTCGTGAATAGATTGATGAACGGTCGAAATGGCCAGTTTGCGCCGCAGTCTCTGGGTGACCTCGGCGATACGAGCCCCGGCATATTCGAGCGTTTCTTCGTTGAAGTCGACCAGCAAGAACTCCGACCCGCTCGAGTCCGGATTATTGGCCACGAAACGTTCCACTTCTGCGGCCGGCCCGCACCCGACATTCAATACGCGCAGCGGCTGACCCGCCGCCTTCTTACGGCGCGCTTCCTGGCCCAGGTATTCTTCCAACAACTGAACGCGATTGCGGTGTGCAACCGCCGGCGCGCTCGTCAGGTTGAAGCGGTTGATGATCTGGGCGTACGTGCTGCCGCAGGGATCGCCCGCTCCCAGGATCATCCGCACCATCTCGTAATCGCCCGCGTATCCGAGCGGCTTGGTAAAACTACGATGAATGAACGGATCACAAAGCAAGAGCGGGTGGAGCTCTCGCTGTGCAAAATTCTTATGTACGGGAGTTTGTTCGGGCAAAATTTTACGAGCCTCGAGCTCGAACGCATAGAATAGCTGGCGCAGCTTGCGCTCGATCGGTTGCCGCACCTTGTCGAACAGCGTGAGCTGGTCGCCGCGCGGGCCCACGGGTGCCGTATGCAGGGCCTCTGCTTGACCGAGCCAGCGATCGAGCTCCTGGAGAAAGCTCGCCAGATTGCTCACGGCGAGTTGATATTCCGGCAGGAGCTGGTAGCCGCGCTCCCAGGTCTGAATGAAGCGTTCCGTCTCGGCGATGACGTCATCGACCGCATTCAGGCCATTCAGATCGGACCACGGATCTACGAGTGCAGCCGACACGATCGTCAGAGCTCCCGTCGGCACGAGCGTCGTGACGACGGCGCGGCCTCGATAAATGGCCACGTCTTGCCGCAGGATGGTGAGGTCCTTCAATACCTCACTCAGCTGAACGATGGAGTACGGATTGTACACCTCGAGGGCGACCGTGTGCCGCGTGAGATACAGGAGCGTGCCGCGGCCCGCGACGTCGCGCGAGTTCTTGAAAAGAACCAGACTGTCGGGCGACTTCGTGTGCTCGGTCACGGGATCCGTAGAGTTTGTCTGCAATGCCCGGTGAAACACAACCCGCAAGGTTTTGAGCGCGCGGCGCGGCGGGCGGAAATATGGCCGTAACCTCGCGACGACCCTCCAGGTACAGCCGGCGTGCTAACATTTCAACGTGCATGTCTCGTCGCGCACCACGGCATGACGCCACTCCCCGACGTACCCCGCGGCGCGGCCCTTCCCTGCACATCGTGGGCGCGATCCTCGAAAGTGCCACGCGAATTTTGAGTCGTGAAGGTTACGCGAGCCTGACGACGAATCGCATCGCCGACCTCGCCGGCGTCAGCATCGGATCGCTCTATCAGTACTTCCCCGGCAAGCAGGCGGTGATCGCTGCGCTGGCGCGTCAGCTCGAGTATCGCGCGCTTGAAATTTTCGCGACGGCGCTCGCTGGAGGTGTCCGCCGATCGCTGAGAGCCGTGGCGAGCGCCCTCATTCCAGCGCTCGCCGGCGAACAGCTGGGCGACCTGGCGACGCGTCGCGAAATCCTGTCGCACGTGCCGCGCTCCTGGACGCGCGAAGTCAGCGACGAGGTGGACGCAATGGTGACGTCCGCGTTGGCCGCGCACCTGGACGAGCGCGCGGACGTTCGGGAGGGGAACCGGACGATGATGGCGTTCGTCATCGTGCGCGCGGTGGAAGCCGTGCTCGAGGCGGCCGTCACTCAGAATCCCGAACTCTTGAAAGACGAAGAGTTTTTGAACGAGCTCGTCGAGCTGCCCGTCCGCTACCTGCGCGCAGAGCCGGGCTGAAGCCGCGAGCAATCGCTGCGCGCATACGCGGATCCTTGCGGCTTCGTTCGCATTTTTTGCGCTCTTCGCGGCGAGCTGACGTCGAGGACCTCGGCTCCTACGTTCCTTCGTCACTTTGGAGGAACGATGATCGTGTGGAAACGACCGCTGATTGGCTTGGCTCTTGCTCTGGCCTTGGTACCGGCTGCCTGCTCTGACGATGAGGACAAGGATCCGAAGCGCTCGCCGGGTGCGGGCGGAGGAGGCGGGTTGGCCGGCTCGGGCGGCCGCGCAGGTTCTGCAGGGGTCGGCGGCAACGCTGCCGGCACCGGCGGGCAAAGCAACGCGGGCGGTAGCGCTGGAGTCGCGGGCAATGCCGGCGGCGGGAACGCGGGCACCGGCGGAGCCGCGGGCACTGGTGGCAGCGCCGGCACTGCCGGGTCATCCGCGGGAACCGGAGGTGGCTCGGGGACGGGGACCGGCGGCTCCGCGGGAAGTGCCGGCACCGGTGGCACCGGGGGAGCATCGAATGCTGTGCCGGCCTCGTGCCGCAACTGCGCGTCGGAGTTTTGCGTTGGCCAGAACAGCGCCTGTTCGGCGTCGGCGATCTGCAGCGACTGCAGGGACGTCGACTTCAGGAGCGAGGTTTGCGGCGCGAGCTCCGAGTTCGACGCGTACGTGGCATGCGCCTGCGGTGGCGGGTGCGCGACGGCCTGTGCAGCCCTGTGTGATTGATGGGCGCCGTTCGCACGCCTGTGCAACACTGTCCGGCGCGTGACAGCGAATCGCAGCGTGCGGCGCGCGGCTCCGGCGAGCCCCAAGGCGGTCCGGACGCATACGCGCCGCACGATCGACGTGCACGGCGGAACCTTGCGGCTCGCCGTGGTCGCCGACACGCACAGCCGGCCGCATGCAAGGAGTCGCGAGCACGTCGCGGCAGTGCGTCCCGACTACATTCTTCACGCGGGTGACATCGGCGATCTGGAGGTCCTGGACGAGCTCGGCGAGCTGGCTCCCGTGCTCGCGATCCGGGGCAACATCGACGTCACGGCCGCGTCGGTTCCCGATGCGATGACCGTCTCCCTCGTGCGCGAGGGACGGACACTCGTGACGCTGCTGCTGCTGCACATCGCGGTCTACGGGCCCAAGCTCAGGGCCGATGCCGCCCGTCTGGCGCGCGCGGAAGGCGCACAGCTCGTGGTCTGCGGTCACTCACACGTGCCATTCATCGGCCGGGATGGGGGCCTGGCCGTGTTCAATCCGGGCTCAATCGGACCGCGGCGATTTCAGCTGCCCATCGTATTTGGTGTAATCGAGCTCGAGGGCGCGCGTATCCGTATGTACCATGTCGATTGCGAAACCGGCCGGCTCTGGGAGCCACCCGTATTGTAAGCCAATTCGGGCATTTAGCCCGCGGCGCAAAAAATGTTCGGCGAGCTGTCGATTCCGGCGCGGGTCGTTCGTCGTGAAGACAGAGCCCAGTCCCGCGGAAACTCGCCGGGGGACGCTGGAGCTCGAGTCTCTGGGAGTTACGACGATGCGACTCGGACTATTGCGCAAGAGCCACGCGAAATCGGATGCGCAGAGCACGCACGACGCGAGCTCCAGCGCCATGACCAGCGCGTCCAGCACGACGCCGCTCGCCGACGAGCGACCGAACGCACCCACGGATCTGATCCGAAGCTTCTGGTCGCTGCAGATGACGTCGAACGACGACGCCCTGCAGTGGGCGTAACGAGCCCTGCTCACGGAGCGCGAGCCGCATCGCCGAGGGCCCACGGGATCAGTTTTTCGGCGGGCCAGGCGTTGGCGACGCGCTTCGGATCGAGCCAGGCGCGTTCGGCGTTGAGGGCGGCGTAACGCACGCGGTCTAGCTCACGCGTGTGGTGGGCGTCGCTGGTGAGCACGAAGGTCAGGTTGCGTTCGCGCGCGCGGGTGAGCGCCGCCACCGAGAGGTCCAGGCGCGGCAGTCCGCCGTTGATTTCGAGCGCGGTGTTCGTGGCTTCTGCGGCGTCGAAGATGGCGTCGAGATCCAGGTCGATGGGCGGGCGGCCGCCGATCATGCGCGCGGACAGGTGCCCGATCATGCGCACCGCGGGATCCTGCATGGCTGTCACGATGCGCCGGGTTTGAGCGGCCCGGTCGAGCTCGAAGCGATCGTGGACGGATGCCAGACACCAGTCGAAGGAGCGCCGAAACTCGGCGTCGTAGTCGAGCTCGCCCTGTGGTCCGATGTTCAGCTCGACGCCATGCAGCAGACGCAGCGAGTCGCCGAGCTCCGCTTGCAGGGCGCGCAGGCGGGCGCGTTGCTCGATGAGCGCGTCGCGGCCCACCCCCGACAGCGTGTTTTCCGCGTGCTCCGTGATCGCCAGCACCCGACAGCCGCGCGCTTTCGCTGCCTCGACGACGTCCTCGAGCTTCGAGCGACCGTCACCGGACAGATCCGTGTGCACGTGGAAGTCGCCGATGATAGGCCCCATGCTTCCCGGCAAATGGCCGCGCTCGGCGGCCTCGATTTCTCCGGCATCTTCACGGAGCACCGGCGGAATGAACGGCAGACCGAGCGCGTCGTAGATCTGTGCTTCGGTTTCGCTGGCGATCACTCGGCCGCCTGCGATTTCGGAGAGCGCGTATTCGTTCAAGGTCCAGCCGCGCGCCAGCGCGCGCTGACGGAGCTTGATGTTGTGTCCCTTGGAGCCCGTGAAGTAGAGGAGCGCGGCGCCGTACTGATGTGCCTGGACCACGCGCAGGTCTATCTGCGTCCCGCGGCGGGTCACCACGCTGGTCTTGGCGTCGCCGCGCACGAGCACGCGCTCGACGAAGCTCATGCCCACGAAATCTTCCATCACGGGCTCGGGGCTCTCGGCGGCGACCACGATGTCGATGTCACCGATGGTCTCCGAGAAACGCCGGAGTGAGCCGCAATAGTCGGCGTGTGACACGCCCGCTCGTTCGCGCATGTGCAGAGCGATGCGCTCCGCGAGCGGCAGCGCGACGGAGATCGGCGTTCGCTCGAGCGGGCCTTGCGCTTCGAGCCGCGCCAGTGCAGCCGCGAGCTTTTGCTCCGACTTCGGCCCGAGGCTCTTGACGTCGCGCAGCCTGTGCTCGGCCAGCGCCGCCCGCAGGTCGTCAATCGACTGAATGCCGAGCTCCGCGCGGAGCTTCTTCAGCGTCTTGGGGCCGAGCCCTTGCACGCGCAAGAGCGCGACCACGCTGGACGGGTGCTTTTGCCGCAATGCCTCGAGCTTTTGCAGCTTGCCGGTATCGAGCAGCTCGCGGATCTTTTCTGCCGTGCTCTTGCCGATGCCCTGAATTTTCTGAAGCTCGCGTGGCGTCAGTTTGCCGAGATCGGTGGCCTGGGCCAGGATCGCCTGGGCCGCGCTCTCGTAGGCGCGTACGCGAAACGACTGTGGGTCGCCCTCTTCCAGCATCGTGAGCTCGGACAGCTCGCGGAGCATGTCCAGCACGTCTTCTTTCGTATCGGCCACGTCCCTCATGTAACCTTCCCCTCGTGGCCAAGGAAGAGGCGCCCGAGATCTTGTCCGTTGGTGGCCGCGAAGTCCGGGTGACTCACCCGAGCAAGCCGTACTTCTCGCGCGCGGTGCGGGTCAGAAAGCTCGAGCTGGTGCGGTACTATCTGTCCGTGGCAGACGGCGCGCTGGCCGGAATTCGCGACCGGCCGATCGTGCTCAAACGCTTCGTGAACGGCGCGGAAGGGGAGGCGTTTTATCAGAAGCGCGCTCCGGACAAGCGTCCCGAGTGGCTGCGCACCGTAACGCTCTCGTTCCCGTCCGGACGCACGGCGGAAGAGGTGGTGATAGACGACGCGGCCGGGCTCGCCTGGATCGTGAACCTGGGGTGCATCGAGCTGCATCCGCATCCCGTGCGCTCGCAGGATCTGGAGCACCCGGACGAGCTGCGCGTCGATCTGGACCCTGGGCCCGGCGTCGAATGGTCCGACGTCCGGCGCGTTGCGCTGGAAGTAAAAGCGCTACTCGCAGAAGTCGGCCTGGTGGGCTGGCCGAAGACGAGCGGATCGCGCGGCATGCACGTGAACGCGCGCATTCATCCGCGCTGGACGTTCACTGAAGTACGGCGCGCCGCGCTGGCGCTCTCACGCGAAATCGAGCGCCGCGCACCGGGCCTCGCGACCTCCAAGTGGTGGAAGGAGGAACGTCACGGCGTGTTCCTCGACTACAACCAGAACGCCAAAGATCGCACGACGTGTTCCGCGTACTCGGTGCGCCCACTGCCGGATGCGCGTGTCTCGGCGCCGCTCACCTGGGAAGAAGTGCCCGACTGCGACCCCGCCGACTTCACCGTCCAGACCATGCCGCAGCGCTTCGCAGAGCTCGGCGATCCGCACGCGCAGATGGACGCTGCCGCAGGTTCGCTCGAGCCGCTGCTCGATCTCGCAGCCCGCGACGAAGCAGCCGGCCTCGCGGACGCGCCGTGGCCGCCGCACTTCCAGCGCATGGAAGGCGAGGCGCCGCGTGTCGCTCCCTCGCGCGCCAAGCGTGCTCCCAAAGCGCCGCGGCAGAAGATGCCGCTGCTCGTGGTGGCACGCTCAGCCAGCAAAGAGGAGGCGCTCGCAGGCCTCGAGCGCTGGAAGCTGCGTCACCCCGACGTCGCGGCGCTCCTGGCTCCGGAGGACGTGCTCGTCGACGGTATGCGGGGGCGGTCGTCGGTCTGGACGCGCATTCGCGTCAATCTGCGCAACGTGCCCGAAGCTCTGCGTCCGCCGGAAGCACCGGACCCCGACTACGACCCCGCCGTGCAGTGGCAAAAAAAGCCGAGAGCGCGCAAGACCGAGAAGTAACGCGACTAACGCCTGCCCGTTCATTATCGAACAAGCCCGCAGCGGCGGCGCTAGCGTTGATGCCGCGTCGCGAAGTGCGCAAGGGAGCCGCAGCTGGCACGCGGAGCCAGGTGCCGTTGGCAGGGCGGACGGCAGTGCGCTGCAGAGCGTCATGCGCGCGACCATGCCCCCCCGACAACCGGAATACATCGGCATCAGCGCATAGCCGGGCAGTCCGGGCAATGTTATCGGGCTGCATGCAGTATCGTTGCTGGGTCGCGTGCTTTGCGGTGTGCTTGAGCGTGTCGGGCTGTGGCTCGGGCGACTCGGATCCAGAGGAGCCGACGGTGCGGAATCCGAATGCGACGCTGCGTCTGATCGAGGACGTCGTCGAGTTCACCAGCGGCGACTTCGAGGTCGCGCCCGGGGACGAGAAGTACATCTGTTGGTCGGGCCGATTGCCTGCCGATCGCGATGTAGCCGTACGCGAGATAGCGGCCGAGTACGGTCCGGGTACCCATCACACCTTTCTCGGCTGGACGTTTCTCCAGGACGAACCGGAAGGCATGACGGAATGCCCCGTGCTGTTCAAGACGACGTGGATACCGATCTATCTGGGCGGCGTCGCCACGTCGCCTTTGAAAATGCCCGAAGGCGCCGCGGTCGACCTCGAACGCGGTAAGCAGCTGATTCTGCAACTGCACCTGCAGAACACCACGCGCCGCCCCATCGTGAACCGGGTGAAGATGCGCCTGACCTTGCAGCCCGAGGGTGACACGTTCGTGCCTGCGGGTATCTATGGACTCGACAACCGCATGGTCCACCTTCCGCCGCAGAGCACGGACGTGCGCACCAAGATGACGTGCCCCGCGAACCGCGCCATGAATGTTTTTGCGATCCTGGGGCACATGCACAAGCTCGGCAGCTCGCTCAGGGTCTTCAAAAACGGCACGGAGACCTTCAATCAGCCGTGGAACTTCGATGAGCAGCCCATCACTCCGTTCCAGATGCAGGTCAACCTCGGCGATGAGCTGGGGCTGGAATGCGCGCACCACAATCCTACCGATTCGCCCGTGGAATATGGAGAAAGCTCCGAAACCGAGATGTGTGCGACGGTCTTTTTCTACACGCCGTACACGGGAATATCGGGGTGCATCAACGCTCCGCCCAAGGAGTGACGACCAGCTGAGGAGGCACTAGGTAGTTCCCGGCCAGAGGCCGCGGCCGTTCCAAGGCGGCGCCTCCCGACGCACATCGCAGACTTCTTCACCGCCGAAGTGGGGCTCGTCGTCGAGGTAGATGGCGGGCTACCACGGCCGGCTGCGCGCTGTGCGGATGAGCGCCGGGACTGCTGGCTGCTGCGGCACGGCTACACGGTGTTGCGTTTCAGCGACGCGCTGGTCGTGCGCAACGCGGCGGATGCCGCTTACACCTGCTTCCCAGAAAGGAAAACCCTCGCTAAGCTCGATCAGATGCCTACCAAGCAGATCGATGAATCACTGCCTCACTCCACTGCTGGGGAGGGGAAGCAGGGAGTTCGTACGCTGTTTTATCGATTTCTCCGCGTCCCGCGGGACCTTTTGGCCAGCCAGCTGTTTCCCGCCGTCAGGCAATATTGCAGGGGTAATGTCCTTGATGTGGGCGGATGGGACTTCTTTCTGATCCTGAAGAAAAAAGGTGCGCAGTTTACGCGCTGGACGACCCTGGAAAACTCCACGAATAAACTGCTCGTAATGGATGACCCGCGCTTCGAATGCGTGCTGGGTGACGGATGCCAAATGCGGTTTGCGGATGGCTCCTTCGATACGGTCCTGAACATTCAGGTGCTCGAACACGTAAAAGAACCCATGCGCATGGTGCACGAGATCAGCAGGGTTCTCGCGCCCGGAGGACATGCCATCTTTCTCATTCCTCAGACGGCGTACATGCACTTTGCTCCGTATCACTACTATAATTTCACACGTTTCTGGATCCAGGAAG
>DATDJP010000186.1:0-9137 GCA_036520475.1 Polyangiaceae bacterium
GGGGTCGCGTCCTTGAGCTTCTGCACGCCCGTGCGCAGGTCGCCGGCGATGTGGTGGCTGTTGGTCCACGGGAAGTCCTTTCGTGTCGACGACGCCACGTACTTCGGCTTGGCCTCCAGCTCGACCGCCCACTCGCGCATCGCCGGCGGCGCCTCCTCGTCGCCGCGGGCGACCGCCGGCCAGTAGCTCTCCATCATCTCGTAGGTGACGCGGCCCCACAGCATCGCTCCGCCCTCGTCCATGAGGCGGGTGAAGAAGGCGTGTGTCTCGTCGTCGGCGATTCCCTCCTGGTGGTCAACGCAGCCGTCCAGGGTGACGTTGATACTGAAGGTCAAGAGTCCCATGCGGCGGGTCTAACACGCCTGGCGATGGAGGCCTCGCGAACCGATCGCGCAGGTTGCGGCCGAGCACGGAGCGAGCACGGCGCCGAGCCCGACGTTTGGGGGCGTAACGGTACAGAGCGACGGATTTGGCGCCCTTACGCTCACCCCTCGCTCTTCACTTCACAGCCGATGGCGGCGAGCAGCTCGACGCGAGACGGATCGAGCACCCGCGCTTCGTGCTCGCCCGCGAAGAAGGTGGTGATGCGGATGCTGGCGAGCGGGGTGCGGCAGACGACCCGATGCGGACCGAACTTGTTCTCGCTCACCCAGCGCCTCAGCGCGAAGCTCTGGTGAGCAGCGTCCCAGAGCGCACGCGTCCACGGGTCGTGCTCGATGTCCAGACCACGCTCCGTGGCAAGCGCGTCCGTCATCCAACTGTCATCGCGAATGTGCCCCGTCTCAACTCGCTTCGCGCGGTCGTGAAGGACAATACGCAGGTGGGCATCGATGGCAGCGGTGCGGTCGTCCTCAAGAACACGTTGATATCCGGCAACGACGCGGGCGTGTTCTCGGGAAGTTTTCGCATCGAAAATTCGACGATCGTCACATCGCATGGGATCGCGGTGGCCACGCACTTTAGGTGGAGCATGAGCTACCTCATCAATAGCACGGTGCAGGGCGTCAATACGGTCGTGTTGGCCTACGGACTCGAGCTCAATCACAGCACTATCTCTGCCACGGGTGGCGCGAGCGGGTACTACGGCATGATCATGGGCGATGGCGTGCGCATGTACCGCTCGGCGCTGCTCAGCGAGGGCCCGAGCCTCTGCGGCAACACCGTGCGCATCATCGAGTCGTCGTACAATCGTGTGAGCGACGGCAGCTGCCCCGTGACCGGCCCGGGCGACGAGTACGCGACGAACTTCGCGCTCGCGCCGCTCGCCGACAACGGCGGCCCCGTGCCGACACGCTTGCCGGGTCCGGGCAGTTCCTTGGTCGACGCGATTCCCGCGGCCGAGTGCACTCTGCCTACGGATGCGCGCGGTGTAGTGCGACCCCAAAGCGCGGGCTGCGATGTGGGTGCGGTCGAGGTGAGCCCGTAGCACTGTCAGGGCTGCGCCTTTGTTCGTCAACACAGCGGGCTGGATGATGCTGGCGGACGGGTCTGGGGAACGGATCCACCCGTCCCCGCGGCACGCGAGGCGACGCGCGCGAGCCGATCATCAAGGCCCCCTCTTTCGATCTTATGAGTGCAACGCAGACTCAAAGGTCGCGATACCAACGTTCGCGGTTAGATGTCCCTCCCGCTGCGTCAAGTCAGACTGCGTCAAGAGCTTACAGTAGCCGCGCGCAGGCCGATCTATCTCGCGGTCGCGAGCGCCTGGTCGCGCCGCCTTCGAGTGCGCTCCCGCGGCGATGGAGCCGGATGGTCTGTCACTGCCGAACGGGCGCCGAGAGCAGGGGGACGCGTGAACGTTGTCAGCGTTCGGCAAGCGAGCACGACTATGCCCAGGATGCGTACCCGGAGGAAACCGCGAGAGCGTTCCGAAGTCGGTGTCTCCAGCAACAAACTAGGGCGGGTTATGGCGCATGGCGCCGCGGGGGATGCCGCTCGTGACGTCGGCGGTGGCGACGGAGCCGCGAGCCCAGAGCGTTCGTTCGACCATGGCGCGAAAGGGCAACTCGAGGGCGTCCTGCACAGCGCGCCCTTCCAGTATGCCGAATGCGCGCGCGATCGCCTCGATCGTCGCGAGGCCATGTTCATGCGGTTCGGAACGCAGGCGGTAGTTCGACTTTTCGCTCGCAGGGAGCATGGCGCACGGCATGTCCCGAAGTCCGGGAATACGCCTTCGCACTTTGGAGGCCTGACGCCAATTGCCGTCGGGTACCACCAAGGTCAGCGCCGAACCGCCTGCGGTGAGGCGCGACGCAACGCGTTCGAGCGGGAGCGCGTCTGCGGCGGGAAAGAGCAGGATGGCAGGAGTCTGCAGCGGGAGCGGCTCGTTTGCAGCGGCCGGGTGACCTCGCACGACCACTTGGCTGTTCACCAAGCATTCGCTGGCGAGGCGGCCGGTATTGGTCGTCTTGCGGTCTTCGATGCAATGGATCACGAGCAGCAGGCGCGTGCGCGTCTCGATGCGCGGGATCAGCGAACACACGCACAGACTGAGATGCATCCTGCAGCGTGTACAGCGCCGGTCGGCGTTGCTACGCTGGCTCATGCGCTCCGTTGTCGGCAAGCGCCGGGTCTAACTTCGCGCGGCAAGCTCCAAATAGCGGCCCCGACTCACCTTTGGTGGAGCGTGGCCGTTCCGGGTCATTGATGGCCAAATCGACCGCTCCGAACTTGGCGTTCGAGATTCATGACGAGATGTCGTTGATTGTGGTCAAACACGGTCCCTTGGCGCCGAGTTCGCAAGAGTGGAGCAGGTACTTGGACGCCTTCGGCCCAGTCTTGCACCGACTCGAGCAGATGCGAATCCTCGTTCTTAGCGAGGGGGGCCGACCGCTGCGCGAGCAACAAGTGCAACTGAACACCCTGATGGGAGGGCGTACCGTCCCAACCGCGGTCGTCTCGTCGAGCATGGCGGTGCGCTTCGTGATTTCGGTGTTCGCGCTGACCAATCCAGGCATCCGAGGCTTCGCGCCGTCTCACCTCGGCGATGCGATCGCGTATTTGGAGTTGAAACCGGATGAGTGTGCTCTCGTAGAAGCGATCGCGCGCCGCCTTTCGCGCCTGGTCGCCGGCGCGACCGCGCACGCGGCCTAGCTATGGCGTTTGGCAAAGTAGTGAAGGTCCGGTGGCGTCGAGCAGGCCGCGCGCCTTCGCCACCTCCAGCAGCTGATGGGCGATCGGGTCGGGGCAATCGTATCGCCAGTCTCCGCCGTTGACGCGGCAGGTGTAGTCCTCGGCCGTGGGCTCGGCGCCGTGCTCGCTCCGTGCTCGGCCGCAGTTTGCATACATACTAACTTTCAAATGCGAAAGAGGGCCTGCGCGCGGCCGCCTCACGCGCCGTGGGGGAGGCCGTCATTGTTGCTGCGACGCGCAGCTCGGCCATCTGTTCCGCAGGGCGCTCCACTCGGAGACCAAGGCCGAGCGCGCCCACCAGAACTGAAGCAGCTCTGCACCGCGTGGGACCGCTTGCCAGAGGTTGGCCTGCGCGGCGATGACATCGTGTGCCCACTCAGGCTCGGCCATGTTGGTTCCGTGGAACGCATCGAGGCGCTCCCAAGTCTCCCCGAGGAGCATCGGCGCGACGTACCGGTTGGCGGCGAAGCCGATCAGCAAAGTCTCGCCGATGTCCGCAGAAGGGCCGAGCGCACGGAGCTTTGCAAGCGCCAACCCGAAGGCGCAGCCGACCTCCTCTTGCAGGCACTTCTGGAACGCGTCGATGGCGCCATCGTTGTCGCCGACGAGCAGGCGCGTGAATTAGTGCGGCGCGCTGTGCGTCGGCGGCGCCGCCGACGTCAATCTCTGCCAGGTCGGCTCGTCGACGACCTGCTGCTTCCACGCAGCATGGCAGGACGTGCAGGTCTGCAGCGTCGCTCCGAGCTCGGTCAGGACGCGCGCCCGATCTCGGTCGTGAGCTGCAGCCGTGATGCGATCCGCCGTGTGGTGAAAGTTGAGCGCCTGCTCGGTGAAGCCCGGCGCTCCCGCCCCCATGTGCGTGCACATCTGGCCCATCTGCTCGGAGAAACCGATGCGACCCGCGGCGCGCTCGATGGCGGGGTAGTCGTCGCTCGCGAGCGCCGTGACGATCTCCTGCACGGCAACGAGGTGGTCGCGCATGTTCTGCTTCTGGTGGTTTGCCATCATCGGCAGCAGGGGGACGGGCGTGCGTGTGTCCATGCGATCGAGCGCGTCAGCGGCAGAAGACACAGCCGGCGTCGCTGGCGCACTCGAGGTTGCAGCCGGCGTCGGCGGTGCGTCGCGTGAGCACGCAGCAAGGAGGGCGAGTCCAGAAGCCAGAGGCAGCAGCAGGCGAGTCATTCGGAGGTCCTTTCATCGCGGGCAACGGCGGGTGCGGCATCGATGGTGGCGACGAGCTGCTGCAACGCTTCGATGACGTCGTCTCGTCGTGCTTCCGGCAAGCCAGTGAGGAGGGTGCCGAAGCGCGCTCTGCTCGCGTCATCGACCTCCCTCGCGAGGCGCTCGCCCCGAGCCGTGAGAGACACTCTGCGGCTGCGTCCGTCCTCTTTGCTCGGCCTCTGTTTCACATTACCCGCGTCGACCATCTTGGCGCACAGGCGCGCGACGTTGCTCTTATCGATGCAAAGCTCAGCACCCAGCTCCTGCTGGGACAGCTCGCCCTTCGCGAGGAGGACCATCAGAGCGTGGGCATGGGCCATCGAGAGGGGCTTGCCGCACGGCGTCGAGTCAGCCGCGAGGGCGCCGAAGCGGCGGAAGAACCGCTGCATGACGCGGCGAAGCTCGTCGGCCTGATCCACTGCCATGATCTTCGGATAACACGCATATAGTTGCGTGCGCAACCAAATGGAAGCGGCAAGGCCGCGAAACCGCGCGACTATTCTAACCGCCTGAAAATACCTCGAAAACCGACGCTCTTGGCCTTGGGCTGAGCTCCTCGCGGGTCTTCCCGCCGCCGCGCAGCTTTCTTGACAATGTCGGCGTCCACGGGCAGGGTTGGCCTACAACTTGCGATGGCGGTGGAGTCCGCCGACAACCGTGGTCGTTCGCGACCGCCAATGACTCCTACGATGCTGCCCACGAGGGCGCCGTAGGAGTTCACGTGAGCCCCTCCGGCGCAAAGCCAGGAGAGAAGCCACGTGACCCAGAACTCCGACAGCACTCCGCCCCTCTCGTTGCGTGGGGTCCCGGCGTGACGAGACGCGATCGACTCGCAGCCCTCGGGCAGTGGATCCTCCTCGGCTCCCTCGTCGGCGTCCTGTGCGGCGCAGCCTCGGCGCTTTTCCTATGGTTGCTCGAGCGCGCGACCGAGTTCCGCACGGGCCACGAGGTGATCGTCTATACGCTGCCCATCGCAGGCCTCGTCATCGGCTGGATCTACGAGCGCTTCGGGCAGTCGATCAAGGCCGGCAACAACCTCGTCATCGACACCATCCACGACGAGGGGCCCGAGATCCCGCTGCGCATGGCGCCGATGGTCCTCATCGGCACGGTGCTCACGCACGTCTTCGGTGGCAGTGCGGGCCGCGAGGGGACCGCCGTGCAGATGGGCGCGAGCATCACCGACTGGGTCTCGCACCGCCTGCGCGTGAGCAAGCACGTGCGTCGTCAGCTCCTCGCGGCCGGCGTCGCCGGTGGCTTCGGCTCCGTCTTCGGTACGCCTGTCGCTGGCGCGGTGTTCGGGCTCGAGTTCATCGTGCTCGGGCGCATCGAGTACGACGCCCTCGTGCCCGCGCTCGTGGCCTCGATCGTCGGCGACATGACGACCCGCGCGCTCGGCATCGGGCACACGCACTACCCGGCTGTTCCGCACCTCGCGCTGACGCCGGTGCTGCTCCTCAAGTGGCTCGTCTTCGCCGCCGCCGTGGCGATCGTCACGACGCTCTTCATCGAGCTGACCCACTTCATCAAGAAGCGCGGAGAGAAGCACATCCCGCGCATGCCCGTGCGGATGTTCCTCGGTGGCCTCATCATCGTCGGCCTTTGGAAGCTCGTCGGCACGAGCGACTACCTCGGGCTCGGTGTCCCGATGATCGTGCGCGCGTTCGAGGATCCGAACTTTCCCGTCTACGCGTTCGCGCTGAAGCTCCTCTTCACGGCCATCACGCTGGGCGCCGGCTTCCTCGGCGGCGAGGTCACGCCGCTCTTCTTCGTCGGTGCCGCGCTCGGCAGCGTGCTCGCACGTCTGCTCGGGATCCCCATCGAGCTCGGAGCAGGGGTGGGACTCGCCGCGGTCTTCGCTGCGTCATCGAACACGCCGCTCGCGTTGTCGATCATGGCGATGGAGCTGCTCGGCGCGCCGGTGTTCCCGCACGTCGTCATCGTCTGCGTGCTGGCGTACCTGCTCGCCGGACACCGCAGCATCTACCCGGCGCAGCGCCTTCTGAACGGCAAGGGTGGCGCGCGGCTCACGCATCCGACCACGCTTCGCGATCTGACCGCGACGCCCGTGCCGCCACCACCTTCGCCGCCGCCGCCGAAGGAGGGCACGCCATGACCTGGTGGATGTATGCGTTCGCGTGCGCGCTGGCCGCGTCGGACAAGGTCAGCCTCGCGTTCACCATCATCCTCGCCGCGGTCGTGCTCGGCGAGAGCATCTCCTGGAAAGTCGGAGTCGGCACCGCGCTCATGGTTGCCGGCGCACTATTGACGCTCACCTCGTGAAAAGGACCCACACCATGACCATCACCATCACTTCTCTCCACGCCCGCGAGATCCTCGACTCCCGCGGCAACCCGACCGTCGAGGTCGACGCAGTGCTCTCGGATGGATCGCGCGGCCGCGCCGCGGTTCCCTCGGGCGCTTCGACCGGCACGAGAGAGGCTGTCGAGCTGCGCGACGGAGACTCCGCTCGCTTCGGAGGCAAGGGCGTCCGCAAGGCCGTGGCCCACGTGAACGAAGCCATCCGCGACGCGCTCGCTGGGCAGGCCGCGTTCGAGCAGGCGGCTCTGGATGCGAAGCTGTGCGAGCTCGACGGCACCGACACCAAGGCCAAGCTCGGGGCCAACGCCATCCTCGGCGTCTCGCTCGCCGTCGCGCGCGCCGCAGCAGCCAGCAAGGACGAGCCGCTCTACCGGTACCTCGGCGGCTCCGACGCACGCCTCCTGCCAGTGCCGATGTTCAACGTTCTCAACGGCGGCGTCCACGCCGACAACAGCGTCGACCCACAGGAGTTCATGATCGCGCCGGTGGGCGCCGCCTCGTTCGCCGAGGCCGTGCGGATGGCCGCCGAGACCTACCAGGCGCTGAAGTCGACGCTGAAGAAGAAGAGCTACGGGACGGCTGTCGGTGATGAGGGTGGCTTCGCGCCGAACTTGAAGTCGAACGTAGAGGCGGTGGAGGTCATCCTCGAGGCCATCGCAAAGGCGGGCCTTCGCCCAGGCGACGACATCGTCCTCGCGCTCGACCCCGCGGCGAGCGAGTTCTTCGAGGACGGCCACTACGTCTTCAAGAAGTCGGACGGCAAGAAGCGCACGCCGGCTGAGATGGTCGCGTACTGGGAGGACTGGGTGCGCCAGTACCCGATCCTCTCCATCGAGGATGGCGTCGCGGAGAACGACGACGAGGGCTGGAAGCTCATCACCGAGAAGCTTGGTGCCCGCATCCAGCTCGTCGGAGACGACAACCTGGTGACGAACCCGAAGCTCATTCGCAGGGCCATCGCGGACGGCGTCGCGAACGCGGTGCTCATCAAGCTGAACCAGATCGGCACCGTCACGGAGACCTTCGCGGCCATCAAGGAAGCGCGCGGCGCCGCCTACGGAACCGTCATCAGCCATCGGTCAGGCGAGACGAGCGACGACTTCATCGCCGACCTCGCGGTGGCAACGGCTGCGGGCCAGATCAAGACGGGGGCGCCGTGCCGTGGCGAGCGCGTCGCCAAGTACAACCAGCTCATGCGCATCGAAGAGGAGCTGGGCGGCGCAGCGACCTACGCGGGGCGTGCCCCGTTCCTTCGCCCAAGCAAGGTCGGCTGACCCGCGTGCCTCTCGCCGTCGACGCGTTGGAAGGCCTGATCGCGCTCGCCGACGAGGCGGGCGCAGTCAGCATTGTCCAAGACGCCCGCGCGCTCCTCGAGCGCGTGCGAGAGGGTCGATTCTTCGTCGCGTGCCTCGGTCAGTTCAAGCGGGGGAAGTCCACGCTCATCAACGCCTTGCTCGGCGAGGAGGTCCTGCCGAGCGGTGTCGCGCCGGTCACCTCGGTCGTGACAGTGGTGCGTTTCGGCGAGCGCCGCGCCCGCGTGCGCGTCGGTCTCGACGAGTGGCACGACGTCGCGGTCGAGACCCTGGGCGAGTACGTCGCTGAGAGCCGGAACCCTGAGAACCGGAAGGGCGTGACGGGCGTCGAGGTATTCTGTCGCAGTCCGTTTCTCGAGCGCGGGCTTTGTCTCGTCGACACGCCCGGCATCGGTTCCGTCTTCGCGGGCAACACGGAGGAGACACGCTCCTTCGTGCCGCACGTCGATGCGGCGGTCGTCGTGCTCGGAGGCGACCCGCCCATCTCGGGCGACGAGCTCGAGCTCGTGAAGGACGTCGCAAAGCGCGTCCAGAACGTCCTCTTCGTGCTGAACAAGGCAGACCGGCTGAACGAGAACGAGCGGCGCGAAGCCGTCGCCTTCACCCGCACCGTCTTGCGTGAGCAGCTCGCCATCGAGGAGCCGGTGCTGTTCGAGGTCAGCGCGCTGGAACGCCTGCGCGACGCTGCGGAGGAGCGCGATTGGCCGAGGTTCCTCGCCAAGCTCGAAACGCTCGGGCGCGAGGGAGGAACCGAGCTCGTCGCACGCGCGGCGACCCGCGGGCTCGAGGGACTGGTCGACCGACTCCGTCGCTACCTGAGCGAGGAACGCGCTGCGCTCCAGCGTCCTGTCGAGGAGTCAGAGGAACGACTGCGGACTCTTCGTAAGTGCGCGCGCGACGCCGAGCAGGCCGCAGTTGAGCTGCGGTACCTGTTCGACGCCGAGCAGAAGAAGCTCGGCCAGCTCTTCGACGACCATCGGACAAGCTTCGTTGCCGAGACGATGCCGGAGGTCGTGCGTCGCCTCGATGAGCGTCTGCCTGGGGCGCCAGTGTCGCGTGGCCCTGGCCTGCGCCGACACGCCCTCGACCAGGCGCAGGACGTCACGGAACCTCTCGTGCGCACCTGGATGGACCAGCAGCGACCGATCG
>DATDJP010000187.1:0-32928 GCA_036520475.1 Polyangiaceae bacterium
CGAGGAGCTCGCCGAAGAACCCGAGGGCGTGAAGCGGCTGCGTGAGACCGTGGTGTTCGCCGATGACGAGCATCCGGCCCTGGGCTTCAGTGAGCACTTCCCAGTGGAGGAGCTTGGCGTCGATCACTACGAGAGCCAGGCGAATCGCCGGGTGGAGATCCTGTTCTTCGACCCGAGCGAAGAGCCCGATCTCGAGCACGCGGCAGAGGATCCGGAGACGAGCGAGCTGTACTTGCCTGGGTACTACGAGAGGCGGCCCCTGCGTGTAGACAGTGCACGCCCCGGCGGAACCGTGGATCTGATTGGCGTGCGGGGGACCACGCGCTTCACGGCCAACGCGGACTTCCCCAAGCCGAGCCTGCTTCGCGCGGTCCGCGCCATCCAGGCGCGCATGCTCGAGGACCCCACACTACACGTGCTCTTGATTGGACACGCCGACGACATCGGAGTGGACCAGTCGCAGCAGGCCCTGTCGCTGGCGCGCGCCGACGCGGTCAAGGCTTGGCTGACTGGCGACGCCCCCTCGCTGCTGGGGAGGTTCGCAGGCGGCGGCAGCGCTGCGAAGTGGGATTGGCGGGAAGTGCAATGGATGCTCCAGGTCGTGCAGCTCGACACGCTCCCCTGCTACGTCGGCCGAGTCGATGGCTATCCCGGCCCCAACACGCACCGCGGGCTCGAATACTTCCAGGTCAAAGAGGAGCTCGAGATCACGGGTCTTGCCGATGACGCGACGCTCGAACGCCTCGTTCAGAGATACGTGGAGCTAGCCGACCGGCCCGTACCGAGCGAGCGAGTGCGAACGGTCGGCGCCGGGAAGGACCATCCTCCGCGAGCTTTTGGAGAAACACAGGCTGAGGTGTTTCCCGATGAAGCGCCGCAGCGCCTGCGTCGCGTCGAAGCGCTGCTGTTTGCGAACGCCTTGAGCCCGTCCGAGGCGGAACTGCCCGGCAATCCGAGCGTCTATGTCCGCTGGTGCCAGCGCGCCGTCGAAACCATCGACGTCTCCGAGCCGCTTCCAACCCTCATCGCGCTCACCGACGAGTCCGACGGTCTGCTTCGAAACACGAGCTTCAGCGTGATCGAGGTCGACAACGCCGGTAACCAGAGCGCGATTGCAGCAGGGTCCACAGATGAACAGGCCGTTGCCAAAGTGATGCTTCCCGAAGGTTACTACGTCGTGAGGGCAGGCGACCTGCAGGGCGTCATCGACGTCTCGCACGACGAATTCGGGGCTGAGACACTGACCTTGTTGTCTCCGAGGGAGGCGTAGCGTGGCGACCGGACGCACCACCATGCACCCGGTTCGGCTTACCACGACGCACGACGTGCGGCCCGAGATCGAGCTGCAGCTGTTTCAGCCCGCAATACCCGGGATCACCGTACGCGTTACGGTCTTTGACGAAGACCTGTTCCGCACGGGAGCCCTGGCGCAGCACTACGTGAGAGTCCTCGCAGCGTTCATTGGCAGCGCTGCCCCGGTGATGCCCAGCGTCGTGAGAGACGCAGCGCCCCTGATAACTGACGGCGCGAACGGCGTGCTGCTCACGTTCGAACGCGCGGTCGTGGGCGAAGTGCCGCGAGGAGGAGCGCAAATTCACCGCAAGTGGGCGTTCGGGCCCGCACAGAACGTGAAGGGCTGCACCCCACGCGCCGTGTTCGCGGACATTGCGCTCGGCATGCGCGACCAGCACAACGAGCTGTCCTTCGGCCCCGTCATTCGTCTACCCACCGCCAAAGCGCTTCGTGAGCGGCGCGTAGTGATCATCGTTACCAACCCAGCGACGAACGAGATCATCTATAGCAACACCTGGCGCGAGGGAACGCTCGCGGAGTCGAACCCGCAGCGCAAACCCACGATCGTCGACAACAAGGCCGTGGAGGCCGCCATTTCCGCGAAGGTCGGCGGCAGCGGCGAAGGCACGGGCGCACCGGCTCCCGCGGGTCGTGCCCTACCGCCGACCGACATCACCGGCATGTACGAAGCGTTCGCCAGCGCGGGCGCCGAACCGGCCGAAACCTTGCCGAGCCTGATGGTAGCGTTGAATCTGGCGGGCGGCGCCGTGGCCGGGTGGTGGGCTCCACCGCCGGAAACGATCACCGCCCACGCCCACCATCGCCTGACTCAGCCGCCTCTGGCGGCTCCGCTCAAGCGCGGCGAGTTCGGCGTCTTGCTCGGTCACTTCGAGGACGACGAATTTCGCATCCTGTGGGGCCCAACGCCCGTCTCACGCGATCCCTCGCCTGAGCTAGTTGGCGCGCTCTCTGCGTCTCCGAGCTCGAACACTGGCGTGGGCACGATCCGCATCGAGGGAGAGGAGCGTCTGCGCATGACGCTGCGCCGGGGCGAAACGTCCACGGTGCTGTTCTTGCGCATGACCGAGCCCACGCCGCGCTGGTCCAACGCAACCATCGACATCGTTCTGGCACGCGCCGCAGAATCCTCGCCGTTCATCAAGAAGTCAGCGCGCTATCAGGAGCGCCCGATCCCGCTCGCGTTCTGGCCGCTGCTCCAGCAAGACATGCTGGCAACCGGCGTGCTCGGCGCACTCATCGTTGCGCACCGGACAACCACCGAAGGCAACGCGCGCCGCCGCTTGCTCACGGACATCAGCAACTACCTCGATCGGCTACCGCAGAACGAATTCGCCGACGCAGTTGTCGCCCACTTCACGCTGTTCGCGAGCAACGTGGAGCTCACGATTCAAGGGGTGACACGCAGCACGTACGACTGGCTGCACGACATCGCCGCGGAGTTCATGTCGAGCCTAGTTACGAAGGACACCAAACCCGAAACGATCCCCAGCCTGCTTCCGCGCGGCTTCACGTCCATGGGAATCGTGCCGCAGCACTTGTTCGTGTACAACGTGGAGTTCTTCTCGCTGGGGGCAAAGGTGGAGCTCGGTATCGCCGCGGGCGCGTACGCCTTCGAGGCGCATGTGCGCAGAAATGTGCTCAAGAGCGGCATCGAACGCGAGCCGCCACCCGGGGATCCGTGGCTCGACCTTCCCCTGAAACGGAAGTCGATGTTTGGCGGGTTCGGCGACATCGGCATCGCCGTCGGAGACGGTGTGAAGACGGGAGCCAGCGCGATGCTCTCGAAAGTTGCGTTCAGGTCATTTCACGACGTGCGCCCTTTGAACTTCAACCGAGCGACCTTCTACGTGGTGAGTGCCGCGGCATTGAAGCTCAGCGGCGCCTCGCTGTCTTTCACCGGAGCAAGCACTGCCGTGGTCGTGATGACGGTGGAGAACCTTGCTGGAGCACGCGCGAGTGCGCCGGTGCGCATGGTGGCCGGCGTTGACTCCTTTCTGCCCCCGATCAAAACGCCCTCGCAGCTCATCAAGAAGAAGCCGCTCAAAGTCAGCTTCTCCCTGTTCTCGCTGTCGCTCGGCTGGGGATGGATGATCGAAAGGGAGCCGACAGACGTGCGTCCGCCGACGCCCGATACGCCTCCCAAACAAACCATGGGCCGGGCTCAGCGCAGCTTTGGCGCCTACTACCGCAAGAACAGCGCGACACTCGAAGGCCGAAATCTGAGCGCGCTCGAGGAAGCGCTCGCGATTGAACGGGCGCTATTCGTGTCCGGCGGCGGCCACGCACGGGCCGCCGGGCACGCGTCGCCGGAAGGGCCGGACAACGCTGGGCTATCCCAACGGCGCGCCGACAACGCCATCGAGGTGGTCCGAAGCGCTTTTCGAGGCCAGCTGGCGGTATCCGCTGGCGCCATCGGTTACGGCGACCGAGCTGCCATTCAGGACGGCCTGATTCGCCCCGAAAACATTCCGCCGGGCCCAGCCGGCGCCGCACAGCGCTTGGAGTACGCAAAACAAGAACGTGGCATCTTCGTGGAGTTCCGCAAGGTGATGTTGTGGGTTAGTGGCACCCTGCTGATCGAGATCAGCTTGGGCAAAGTGCTCCCCACGGGTGAAGGCGGATGACACGCAAACAGAAGTGGGTCATCGCCACCGTGGTCGTCGTGGGCTGCGGTGGGGCGGCGGTGACTCACCAGGTCTTACGCCGGACTGCTTCCGTCGCTACGGATAGCAACGGTCAGCCGCTCAGCTGCATCAAAGACCTCACGCTGGGTGGATCCCACACCTGCGTGCTGTTCCACAACGGTCGGGTGCACTGTTTTGGTCACGCGGACACCGTGGGTACCGGGGACATCACTGTACGCTCCGATCACTACCCGGTGAAAACGAATGTGCGATTTTCAACAACAGCAGCCGGGTACAAAGACACGTGCGGTTTGAAGCGCCAAGACGGCAGCGTCTGGTGCTGGGGCACCGAAGCCGCAGATGCATCTAGGGACAGAGACGGCCGGTTCCCCGTCCATTATACCGGTCTAGGCAAAGACAACGTGAGCCTCGGACTCGCCACGGATCGCGTGTGCACCCTCAAGAAGGACGCCAGTGTCTGGTGTGAGACCCTGATTCCGGAGTCTTCCGGCAGGGTTGCAAAGTTTGTCGGCAAGGCTCTAGTTGGCGTCGCCAAGCTCTACGTCCGCAATTCATTCGCGTGCGCGAAGATGAAGGACGGACAGGTCCAATGTTGGGGGAGTAACCTCGCCGGGCAGCTCGGACGAGGAACCGCTTCCGACGCAAATCTCGGCGTGTGGTCTGAACCACCGGCTCCCATTCTGAACGTCGGAAAGCAGCTCACGGAGCTGCGCATGAGTGCCATCGCCGCTTGCGGCATCACGTCGAGTCGCGAGGCTTGGTGTTGGGGGGGCGCGGACTATTCGATCTTTGCAGACAATCGGTATTGGAAAGGCGACGATTCAGGGGACGACCTCGCGCAAACCGTCCCCATGAAGCTGAACATCGGAATGCGGTTCCGCGATCTGGTCCTCGGCAGCTCCACGGCTTGCATCATCGCCGACAATCGCAGCGTGTGGTGCTGGGGCGGCGCCGGGTGGAACGACATGCTCGGTGAGCCGAGCGTAACGTTCAAGCGCGACAATGCTGTCGTCAGCCTGGAGCCTAGACCGCGCAAGCTCAAGCCACTCGGTCGCGACAACCAGCGTATCTGGGCAGGCGGCGCTCACTACTGTGTACAAAAGACCGATCAGTCCATCTGGTGCTGGGGGGCGAACCTCTACGGTCAAGTCAATCGAGATATCCGCAAACACGAGTACGACGCTCCGCTCAGTCGATTGCCGGTCGCATGCCCACCGCCGTGATGCACGCACCTGCCAAGTCAGCATGCGATCGGAGACGACGCACCCCCCTCCCCCAAGAGTGAAGGGTGATGACCCGAAGCAGAAGCGGTGGGTAGCAGCCACCGTGGCCTTCGGCGGCGCGGCTGTGACTCACCAGGTGACTGGCTCCACGACATTGCCGCAGAGTTCATGTCGAGCCTAGTCACGGCGGGTACCGACCTGAGAAGATCCCCCAATTGCTTCCGAACGGCTTCGCGTCCATGGCAATCGTGCCGCAGACCTCTCGGTCGTTCCACGAGATTCGCCCCGAGTCGTTCAACCGAGCGACCTTTTACGTGGTGGGTGTCGCGGCACTGCACCTCAGCGGCGCCCTGCTGTCCGCCACGGCCGCAAGCAACGCGGTGGTCGTTATGACCGTGGAGAACCTCTCTAAAGCACGGGCGAGCACGCCGGTGCGAATGGTGGCCGGCGTCGCCTCTTTTCGACCCCCCCATCAAGACGAGCCCGCAGCTCATCAAGAAGAAACCACTCCGAGTCAGCTTTTCCCTGTTTTCGTTGGCGCTCGGCTGGGGATGGATGATCGAGACCGAGCCGACGGACGTGCGGCCGCCGACGCCCGATACGCCTCCCAAAGATACCATGGGCCGCGCTCAGCGTAGCTTTGGCGCCTACTACCGAAAGAACAGCGCGACGCTCGAAGGGCGGAACCTGAGCGCGTTCGAGGAAGCGCTCGCGGTGGAACGCGCGCTGTTCGTGTCCGGCGGTGGCCACGCGCGGGCGGCAGGGCACGCATCGCCCGAAGGTCCGGACAATGCTGGGCTATCGCAGCGGCGAGCCGACAATGCCATCGAGGTGGTCCGGAACGCATTTCGAGGTCAGCTAGCGGTGTCCGCGAGCGGGATCGGCTACGGCGACCGAGCTGCCATTCAGGATGGCCTGATTCGTCCCGAAAACATTCCGGCAGGCCCCGCGGGCGCCGCTCAGCGCGTGGAGTACGCAAAGCAAGAGCGCGGCATATTCTTGCAGTTCCGCAAGGTGATGCTGTGGGTCAGCGGCATCCTGCTGATCGAGATCCGCTTGAGCAAAGTGCTCCCAAAGGGCGAGGGCTCATGACACGCAAACAGAAGTGGGCAGCAGTCACCCTTGTCGTCGTGGGCTGCGGCGGAGCCGCTGTAACTCACCAGGTGATGCGAGGAACAGCTTCGATAGCGACGGACCACGACGGTCAGCCGCTGACCTGCATCAAAAGTCTCACGTTAGCCGGAGGACACACCTGCGTGCTCTTCAGCAACGGTCGGGTGCATTGCTTTGGTCACGTGGACACCGTGGGCACTGGCGACATCACCGTCCGCTCCGATCACTATCCGGTGAAGACGCCGCTGCGATTTTCGGCGATCGCAGCGGGATACCAAGATACCTGCGGGTTGAAGCGGGAAGACGGCGCCGTCTGGTGCTGGGGAGTGAGCAGCGACAAGGCGTCTACTGAGACCGACGGCCGATTCCCCGTTCCGTATCCCGGTCTAGGGAAGGACAACGTGAGCCTCGGACTGGGCAGTGACCGCGTCTGCGTTCTCAAGAAGGACGCCAGTGTCTGGTGTGAGGCGCTCATTCCAGATTTCCCAGGCTCGGTTCCCCAATTCGTGGGCAAGGTTCTAGACGGCGTCGCCAAGCTCTACGTCCGCAACTACTTCGCCTGCGCGAAGATGAAGAACGGACAGGTCCAGTGCTGGGGGAGTAACCTTGCCGGCGAGCTTGGACGAGGAACCGTTTCCGACGCAAATCTTGGCGTGTGGTCTGAGCCCCCTGCACCGATTCTGAATGTCGGCAAGCAGCTCACCGACGTGCGGATGAGCGCGATCGCCGCTTGTGGCCTGACGGCGACAGGCGAGGCGTGGTGTTGGGGCGCGGCCGAGTATTCGCTGTTCGCCGACAATCGCTATTGGAAAGGCGACACCTCGGGCGACGAGCTTGCGCAGACGGTGCCGATGAAGCTCAACCTCGGCATGCGCTTCCGCGAGCTGGTCCTCGGCAGCGCCACAGCCTGCATCATCGCGGAAGATCGCAGCGTGTGGTGCTGGGGCGGTGCGGGGTGGAATGACATGCTCGGTGAACCGAGCGTCACGTTCAAGCGCGAGAATGCGCTCGTGAGCCTCGAGCCCAGACCGCGCAAGCTCGAGCCACTCGGGAGTGACAACGAGCGCATCTGGGCAGGCGGCGCCCATTATTGCGTACAAAAGCCCGACCACTCCATCTGGTGCTGGGGCGCCAACGCGTCCGGCCAAGTCGATCGAGATACACGCGAATACCCGGACGATGCCCCGCTCACGCAACTGCCCGTCGTCTGCCCGCCGCCATGATGCACGTTCACCTGGCGTCCACGACAAGTCCACGGCACAACAGACGCTGGGCGTTAATGACTGCGACAGCCGCTGTTTTCCCGCTGGCCTGTGGACACCGCCCGCCACGCGTGCAGCCATTGATCGAAAGGCCTGCGGCCGAACCGGCAACGCCGTCGACTCCGGGGGCAGCACACGAGGACGCAGAGCCGTCCTTTCCCGATCGCTGCTCGCTCGCTGCCAAGCTCGGCAACGAGATCGGACCCAGACCGAGCGCGAACCCTGGCTGAGCCTATGGCTCGTCTTCGACGTCTCGCCCGAGACCAGCGCATCGGATTTCTGTTCGGGCAATGCCGTTTGCGACGACCGGTCCCGCCGTCTCTACTTGGTCGAGTTACAGGCCGAGTACTGGGGCATCTGAGCTCGTCGGCGCCTGGCGTCGATCATAGCGCGCCACGCTTGTTACTCCCGGGCTTCGCCGGCGCGCACTACCTATCTGGTGTCACGAACAAGAACCCAGAAGGAGCAAGCCAATGCCGGACATTCTGCACCGTGTCGAAGTCCAATCGTCAGCCAAGGATACCTACGCGGCGCTCGCCACCACGCAAGGCCTCGCGAGCTGGTGGACGGACGGCACGGAAGGTTCCAGCCAGGTCGGTGGAGTGATTCGATTCCGCTTCGGAACGCTCGGCGGTTTCGACATGAAGGTGCTCGAGCTCGATCCCGGAAAGCGCGTGCTGTGGCAGGTCGTGGGCGGGCCGTCGGAATGGATCGGTACCCAAGTCAGCTTCGAGCTCTCGCACAAGGACGACGCCACCGCCGTCCTCTTCAAGCACCAGGGTTGGAAGGAGCCGAGCGAGTTCATGCACCACTGCAGCACCAAGTGGGCCACTTTTTTGATGAGCATGAAAGCGCTTCTCGAAACGGGGAAAGGCGCGCCGTATCCCAAAGACGTCCACATCACCGTCCACGCAGACTGAAGATCACGTAGGCTCAAGCCAGCGGATGCACTCGAGCCTCTCGAGTGAGGTCGTTTCTCGCAGGATGTCGCGGCCTCGAGGGGGACATCGGCACCCAGGCCTCGCGGCTCGAAGTCTGCGATGGCCTGCGAGGGGTCGCGCTGTCTGGACGATCGCGCACGAAATGCCGGTGTTTCGTCATCGATCGTCTGCAATGAGCAAACCCTCCCGGCGAGCAACCGACGCTGCTTCATCGGTCCGGGGTTCGTCGCCGCGAAGACACGCCGCAAGCGCCAGCAGTTGGCTCTGACAAGCCGTCGTTCGCACATCGCACGGGCGGTGATCGAACGCCTCGCATCCCGGAACGGGGTAGCGCGGCGGTTCGCCGAGCGACCGGTCAGGGGCGTCATCCGCGCCGCTGCACCCGACCGAGCCGAGCAACACCCAAGCGAAAAGACACGTCTTCGTCATAGCGTGTCGAAGGTCGTCTCGACGGTGAAGCCACACGACCACACCAGCGAGTTCTTCAACCACCGCATACGCAACCCGAATGAGGGTGCCCGATCCTCGCAGGCGGAGAAAGCAGGGTGGTGATCGGCCGTCCGTGAGCGGCCCCACCCGCCGGCATGCCGCACCAGACCAGCAGCGGCTCGTCCATACCGGCCGCCGACGGAGATCCTCGCAGAATAGCGATGTTTTGTCCTAGTCAAACGTTGGAACGGACCGTGCAGAAGGGACCAGCGTACCCCACGAGGAGGTCCTTTCATGAAGATGCTCAAGTTTATCTCACTGACTTCGCTGGCGGCGGCGCTGGCTCTTACGGGCTGCGGTGACGACGACAATGACGATCCGTCCGGCGCCGGCGCGACGGGCGGCAACGCCGGCAGGGGCGGAAGCGGCGGCAGCGCCGGGATGTCAGGCGGCGGTGGAACGGCAGGCGCGCCTGCCGCGCAAGACATCGTGACGATCGCCTCCGGGAATCCAGACTTCGAATCCCTGGTGGCAGCCGTACAAAAGGCGAACCTCGTCGATACGCTGAAGGGTCCCGGGCCGTTCACCGTGTTCGCCCCCACGGACGCAGCCTTCGCAGCACTGCTGGAGTCTCTCGACGTGACGTTCGACGAGCTCACCGCCGAGCAACTCGCCCCAATCCTGACGTATCACGTGGTCGCCGACGAGGTGACAGCCTCGGAGGTCACGAGCTTGAACTCCGCGAAGACGGTGAACGGCGCTGATTTTCGCATCCGCGTCGAAGGCGGAAAGGTCGTGCTCTCCGCAGGCAACGGCGACATCAACGTGACGACCACGGACATCGAGGCGTCGAACGGCGTCATCCACGTGATCGACAAGGTGATGCTGCCCCCGGACAACATCCCCACAGTGGCCCAAGCGGCCGGCTTCACGAGCCTGGTTGCAGCGCTCCAGAAAGCAGGACTCGCTGACGATCTCGCGGGAGCGGGGCCGTTCACCGTGTTTGCTCCGACGAACGCCGCATTCAGTACGGCGCTGCAGTCACTCGGCGTCACGCTCGAGACCATCGACGTGAACACCCTCAGCAGCGTGCTTCGCTATCACGTCGTGCCCACCAAGGCGTACTCGGAGGCCGTGGTCGGGCTCAATTCCGTCACGACGCTGCTCGGGGCGGACGTGTCCATCGCAGTCACGGGCGCGAACGTGAGGCTCAACGGTTCGACCAACGTCACCCAGACGAACGTGCTGGCGAACAACGGCGTCATCCACGTCGTCGACCGCGTGCTGCTACCGCCGGCTGACTGAGGCGCCCCATCGCGTATCGGCCCGGGATTTACGCCTGGGCCGATGCTCGTCCATGAGAACCCCAGCAACGGCGCGGCCTCATGCTTAGACTACGCGCGTGCCCAGCCCCCGCCTGTTCGAGCCCGGCGAGATGTTCGACGGCTACGAGATAGCGGGTCGCGTGGGCCAGGGCGGGATGGCCGTCGTGTACGAAGTCCGGCGCCGCGGCGTGGCGGGGTTCTCGAAGCGTCTGGCGCTGAAGGTGCTCTTGCCGCACCTGCAGAGCGACCCGGCGCTGGTCGCGCTGTTCTTCGATGAGGCGCGCATCGCGGCGCAGGTGGAACATCCGAACGTCGTTCACGTGTTCGACGTCGGGCAGTGGGAAAACGCGCCGTACCTGGTCATGGAGTACTTGCACGGCTGGACGCTGGCACAGGTTGCCGAGCGTCACGGAGCGCCGCAGGGCCGCAGGGCACTGGCCGTTTATCTCGCGATACTCGGCCAGGCCGCGGCCGGCCTCGCTGGCGCGCACGCCGCGCGCGACGAGCACGGCGCGCCGCTCGGCATCGTGCACCGCGACTTCGGTGCTCACAATCTGCACGTCGGCTTCGACGGACGCGTCAAGGTGCTAGATTTCGGGATCGCGCAAGCGCGCGGTCGCGTCACGCAGACCGACGCGGGAGATCTACGCGGCACGGCCGCCGTCCTCGCGCCGGAACGCATCGCGCGTACCCACGACGTGACCGCCGCTGTTGACACGTGGGCCTGGGGCGTCACGGCGTACGAGGTCTTGAGCGGACGTCCGCTGTTTCGGGAGCAGGACACGGCCACGACGCTCTGGAACATTCTGCACGTCGAGCCGCCAGCGCTGGACGTCCCCGAGTTGCCGCGCGAAATCGTCGAGTTGGTCGCCGCGTGCCTCGCGAAGGATCCCGGCGCGCGACCCGCCAGCTGCGCGGACATCGCCGCGCTCGTCTCGAGCGCCGCGCGGCGGCTCGGGGAGGTCGACGACGCGCAGATCGCCGCCTGGCTCCAGCCCCTGCGCTCGAGTTCAGACGACACCGTGCCGCGCGACGCGCCGAACGCCACGCGCTCGCCACGCCCGGAGTCGCCGCGCGACGGGGGCGCGACTCCGCTCACGAGCGCCCGCACATACCACCGTCCGGCGCCGCGGCCCTGGCCTGGCTTACTCGTGCTGCTCGCGCTGGCCGCCGGGGCGTCGTACGCGCGTTTTGGTCGCGAGCCCGCGCTGAGCCGCGATTCGGACGCGGGCGCGCGCCCGGCGTCGCCAGTGACCTCCCCTCCCGCTCCGACGAACCTCGGACAAGAGGCGGGTCTCTCCCTCGACCCGGGCAGCGACGCGCCCGCGGCGGCACCGTCGGCGCAAGGGGACGCCGGAACACGGCTGCGGACGCGATCCCGCCGGCCCGCGCCATCGCTTGCTCCGCAGGGGCCGGCAGACGCGGCGACGCCATTACTGGAAAACCCCTACTGAAAGCGAGACGGAGCTGCTCGTGCGCACACGCCTGCGGAATGTCCACTGCTTGTCAGTCATCGCGCTGCTCGCTTGCTGCAGCCGCCCTGCACTGGCCGAACCGGAAGGAACGGAGCCCGACACACGCGGGGCAGCAAACGTGTTGCCCAGCGCAGCACGCGCGACGTTCGAGAGCGCCGAGCGCGCCTTCGCTCTGGGAAATTACCTCGAGGCGCTGCGTCTGTTTCGCGCGGCCGTTGGGCTCGCGCCGCATCCGGCGACGCGCTTCAACGTCGCGGTCTGCCTGGAACGACTCGGGCGCTGGCGCGAAGCCATCGCCGAGTACAGCGCGGTGGGCGCGTCCAAGACGCTCGGCGAGGCCGCCCGGCGCGACGCGGATGCACGCGCCGCGAGGCTCGAGCAGCGTCTCTCGCTCGTGATCTTTTCGGCTCCTCAGGGCGGCGTGCTGCTCGTGGATGGCGAACCGCGCTGCCGGCGCTCGTGTCGCGCCACCGTCGATCCAGGCCGACGCGCGCTGCGGATCGAGACGCGCAGCGGCGTTCGCGAGCTCACGGTGGAGCTAGCGCCGGGTGAACGCCTGAGCCTCAGCGCGCCGGCTCCCGAGCCTGCTGCACGCCCGCGTGTGGCGAAGTCGTCGAAGGTCAGAAGCCGTGCGCCGGCGCCGAGCGCCGTCGGTTGGCTCGGTGCGGGCCTGGCCGGCGCGGGTCTGGCGGGAACCGTTTACTTCGGCCTGCGCACGAACACGCTCGGCGATGAGTTCGATCGGACCGGCTCGCGCGACGCCTACGACGACGGCAGACGGGCCAGGACGTTCACCAACGTGTCGCTCTCCGTCGTGGTCGTCGGCGCGGCGCTGTTTGCGGCAGACTGGTTGTTCCTCGCGCCTGCGCGCGCAGAGGACCCGTGAACGCTGCTCCCATCAACGGAAACCGTGCTTGCGCAAGAGCTCCATCAAATACGAGCGATTCATGTTGGCTTCACGCGACGCCGCGCGAATGTTTCCGCCCGTGCGTTCGAGCAAATGCTGCAGATACCGCTTCTCGAACTCGTCCGAGACGAGCTGCCGCGCTTCGCGAAATGACAGCGTGATCGCGCGCGCGACCGCGTCCTGATCCGGCGCGTTCGTGGCCGTCGCCCGCGACACCGCGAGCGCCGAATCGTCTCCGAGAGCCAGCCGGCCCAGCACGATGTTCCTGAGCTCGCGCACGTTGCCCGGAAAGGCATACGCCAGAAGGCTCTCCAGCGCGCTCTTGGAAAACACTTCGTCGACGGCGCCTGCGTGCCCGGCGCTTCGCAAGAAGTGCTCGATCAGCACGGGGATGTCCAGCCTGCGCTCACGCAGCGGGGGCACGCTGAGCAGCACGACGGCCAGGCGATAAAACAGGTCGAGCCGAAAGCTACCCGCGTTCACCTCCGCGCGCAGATCGCGGTGCGTCGCCGAAACGACGCGCACGTCGACCGGGATCTCCTCTCCGCCACCGACGCGCTTCAGACGCCCGCGCTCCAGCACACCCAGGAGCGCGACCTGGAGCTCGCGCGGGAGCTCGCCGATCTCGTCGAGAAACAGCGTGCCGCGATGGGCACGCTCGAATGCGCCGATGTGCCGGCGATCCGCGCCGGTGAAGGCGCCGCGTTCGTGTCCGAACAGCTCGCTCGCGAACAGCGTGGGCGTCAGGGCGCCGCAATCGACCGTGACGAAGGGCTGCTCGGCACGCGCGCTCCCGTCGTGAATGGCGCGTGCGACCAGCTCCTTGCCGGTGCCGGATTCTCCCAGCACCAGCACCGAGACGTCGCTACGTGCCACGCGCGTGATGGTCGCGAACAGGCGGCGCGAAACCGGCGCGCGGCCGAGCATATCCCCGAGCGAATCCGGTCCGTGCTCGAGCACGACGACTTGCCCATCGCTCACCCGCAGGCTCGTCGCGCCCAGCGTCAGCTCGGTACCGCTCGTCAATTCGACCGCCGCGTCGCGCACGAACACGGAACCAATTTTGACGCCGTTCGTCGAGCCCAGATCGCGCAAAAGAATGCGCCCTGCCCTGCGTCCAACCTCGACGTGATAACGCGAGACGGTGTTGTCGTGGAGGACGAGCGTGTTGCCCTCGGCGGTGCCGATCGTCAGGGCCAGATCGTCTACCTCCGCCTGCACGACCGCGCCCAGATCGGGTCCTGACGTCACTTCTACGCGGATCTGCCGCACCGGTAGGCCGCCGCGCTGGATCGGCAGGGTGCCTTCGTGAGTCATGGGGGGAGCTTAATGCCGGCTCGGTCATGCGTCCGCGTCAGGGCACGACGACGTAGGATTCGGCGAAACAATGGCCCTCCCAGTTGCTCGTGAACACGATTTTTCCGCCGCGCGGCTCGATGCTCAGCTCCGGGAGCGCTGCGCTCGTGCCCAGCGGACACGCCGCTGTCGTGTGGTGCGCGAGCGCTGCCGGATCGCTCCGGTGATGCGCCAGGCGCTCGATGTTCGGTCGTTCAGGACGACTATCCAGCGCGAGCAGGGCGACTTCGTTCTTGAGCGGGTGGTTCGCGCCCTGTTCCGACGCATAGAAGCTCAGCGCGCAAAAGCTCACGCCACGCGCGCGACACGAGATGAATACGGAGTCCGACCAATCGATGCGTAGGAGCGGCACGCTGACGGCGTCTGCGGGCGGAACACGGTGCTTCACCACGTAGGCAGCGCCGTGCCGCGCGTCGGGCGCAAAGTCCACGTACCACTCGGCTCCTGCCCGATCGCGGACCAGGTCTCCGTGTCCGAAGCCCGACGTCACCTTGCCCACGAAGCGGAAGCGCCGATCGAAGCTCTCCACGCCTTGAAAGCGCGCCGCACCGCGTTCGGGCCAGGCGACGACGATCTGGCTGCCCGAAGGGGTCACGCGCACCCAGTGCGGAACCAGCGGCTGGCCGACGGCATCGAGCGGCGTGCGCAGGCTCGCGAGCACACCCGCGTTCACGTCGTAGGCGAGCAGCGTGTAACCGCCACTCCGATCGGGACCTGCGAGCGCCGTCACTCGCCCATCGTCGGACAGATCGTGAAACGAGACTCGGGCGTCGATACGCGTCAGCGGTTCGACGGGAACTGCGTCCACTTGACCGGTCGAGACGTCGATACGTTCCACGAACTGCTCACGCACGGCATACAGCGTGTTGGCGTCGGTCGCCGACCAGATGAAGGCCCCGCGATCCGGGAGCCTGGCACGCGTCGCGAACGAGTGTGCATCGACGATTCGTCCGGCGCGCATCACGAGCAGACTGGCGTCGGCGTTCCAAGCTTGTCGCGTCGAGCCCCCGTGACTCGCTTCGCGCTGACCGGCATGCACGTGGTCGGTGACGCGGGTGACGCAGCCGCCCAATGCGGGGTCGAGCACAGACACACCGAGCTCCGGGCGCGGCAGCGCCACCTCGCTGACGATGTCGTTCGGGAGGGCGCTCCGGGTCCCGCAGCGGCGCTCGAACACGACCGGCGCGAGCGCCGTGTCCGCCTCGTCACCGCAAGCGATCACCAGGAGCGCGTGCAGGAGTAAGCACGAGCAACGTCCGACAGAGCTGAAAAGCGCAGTTTGCACAGCGCGGGCCTTTGTACCTCGCACGTGCAATCGCCCTGCCAGGCGCGCGCAGCGTCGTTTTCCGCATTTTACCACGAGAATCCCGCGCCCGCGGACGGGTCTGGCAGGCCGGGTGTGTGCTGGACCAGACCAGACCGACGGTGATCACTCCCAGGTGAGAAGGCCCGGGGTCCAAACGGTGGTGCCAACGCCGAGGCCGTGCTGAAAACTGTCGCCAGCACCCCAGCACCAGGTGGCACCGATGCTGCTCACGGCGCAGGAGTGGGAATGCCCCGCTGACACGAACGCCCAGCGCTCCGAGCTGGCTACGGGAGCAGGCGTCTCACTGGCGGCTTGGGACTCCACGCCGAGCTGGCCCGTCGCGTTCGCGCCCCAGCAGTACAGCGTGTCCGCGTCGTCGATGCCGCATGTGTGGGAGTCGCCTGCGCTCACGCTGGTCCAGACGAGAGCACCGGGCACGCGCGCGGCCGTTGACGCACCGGCGCGCGCCGAAGATCCGAGCTGACCCTGCGCGTTGTCACCCCAGCAATACAGCGCGCCGTTCACACCGACCGCACACGTGTGCCGTCCTCCCGCGCTGACGGAGCGGAAGGTCGTCTCGTTTTGGACCAGGTTCGGACGATTGCCCGGCCCTACCTCGCGCCCGAGCTGGCCGTACCGGTTGCTTCCCCAACACCAGAGCGTGCCGTCGATCTTCAATGCGCACCCATGGGCATCACCGACAGCCAGGCTCTCCCAGTCCGTGTCCGTGCTCACCGGAGCGGGCGTCGCATTCTCCCCTTCGTAGCCGAGGCGTCCGTCGGCGTTGCTGCCCCAGCACAACAGCGTGCCGCCCTGACGGATTCCGCACGTAAAGCCGTCGCCGGCGTCGATGTGCTGCCAGGCATCCGCCGACACGCGTGTGGGAGACGCTTGATCCGGCTCGCCGCGTCCCAATCCGAGTTGCCCGAGCGCGTTGCTGCCCCAGCACCACAGCGAGCGTGCCTCGTGAATTGCGCAGGAGTGACCGGCCTCGACACCACCCGCCACGACCTCGATCCACGCACCGGCCGATGTTTCGATCGGGCGCGGAGCCCGCTCGCCGTTCTTCCCGAGCTCGCCCGAGCTATTGTTTCCCCAGCACCACAGCGATTTCAGCCGGTCCGCCGCGCACGTGTGCCGGCGTGCAGCCCCGACGGAGATGACCGCACGCGGCACCACACAGCGCCCAGCTTGGCACTCGGGCGCGGCGCCGGTGCACGCCACGCAGACATTGCCCTGCGCGCCACATGCTTGCGGCAACGTTCCGGGCGCGCACGCATTTCCCTGGCGGCAGCCGGAGCACTCGGCGCCGCGGATCTTTTCGGGATCGAAATCGCGCGTGCAGCCCCCCACCACGAAGGCGGCAACGAGTAGCGCGCAGGAGCTCGAACCCCAAAGCATACGACGCCTTAGCATACCCGGGCGGCTTCGGTGCCGCGACTCGTCACCGATACGGGATGGGTTGACCGGTGAGGTGGATCGCTCCAGCCGGCGCTACGGACGCACGCTGGTCCAGTTCGGGCTTCCGTCCTTCTGAGCCGTCAAGAACTCGGCCAGCCCCGGCGTCAGCGACAGCGGGATGGTCTCGATCGCGCCGTGCCGCGCGCCTGGATAGTAGAACTCGCGCAGCACGCTGGGCGCAACGTTCGAGGCGATGCTCGTGCGCCAGTTAGCCAGATCCAGCAGGCCCTGCTTGGCCAAGCCGCCCTCGATAGGAGTCAGCAGCGCCTGGTACATCACCCGGACCATGAAGTCGTCGTACGCGCAAATGTGCGCGCTGCGCATTCCCGGGTGCAGCTCTGCCTGTTTCCTGTCCTGGTAGTGGGAGCCCTCCGTCATGCACTCCGGACACCACGACCCGATGGTTTGATCCGAGCCCCAAGCGTCCGCCAGCGTTCGTTGAGACGCTTCGCTCAGGTATGGCATGCGCATGCTCGGACCCGCGTCGTTGACCAGCATGATGGGGCCGGTCCGAACGGACTCGAACGCCGACGCAATCTGGTGATAGTTGCCGCTCGCGCCGATGCCACCTGCACTGAAGCCGGCGACCAGGATGTTCGGCGCGTCGCGGAACGTCGGCACGATGCGCTTGATCGCGGCGGTGACGTTGGCGTAGCCGACGTGATGGATTGTCCCCACGTCGCCGCCATAGTTGGCCACCTTGTTGCCGATGTGGCCGTCGCCCGTGCAGTAGGGAACGAACACGAAGTTGCTGCGTCGCCAGGGATTGCTGGCATCCGCGCGATCGAAGATGCCGCTTTGAGCGTGCTCGGGATCGGCAAAGAAGGTCGCCAGAGGATTCGGGCCCATCGGGACCAGATGCTCTCTTTGCAGCGCGCAAAGCGGCGCATTCCAGCATGCGCCGCCGCCCTGAAAGAAGATCACCAAGTCCCGGCTCTGAGCCGTGAAGTTGACCACGAGTCCAGCCGGCGAGTTGTCGGAGCAGCGCATCTCCGGGACGGGCACCCATACCCAGCGCTCCAAGTCCTGGGGAGCGACTTCAATGGGCGCGCCAAGCTCTGGGTCGCAGCCGGAGCCGATCACGGTCGCAGCTGCAATCCAGAGCCAGCGAAGGTGTGTGGTCTTTGCCATGCAGTCGCTCCTTTACCGCGTACCAGCCGGATCGTCTGCGCGAACGCGCTCCCCCAGTGTAAACGTGGTGTATACCAGCGAGTCAAGCCTGGGACAGGGGCGCCCGAGCTCTTCGGCCACCATTGCCTATTTGCGTTCGAGCGGGACGCGCGACGCGCAGTTACGCGAGCACGTCCGCCGGCTGAGCGAGGCTCGAGCACAGCTATTGAACTCACTTGCTACTCCCAGGTACTACGGAGCGGTGACACGCATTCTGCAAGGCATCGCCGTTCCTTCGATGATTTATGGCACGGCGTGGAAGGAGGAGCGGACGGCCGAGCTCACTCAGCTGGCGCTCGAGGCCGGCTTTTCTGCGATCGACACCGCGAACCAGCGCAAGCACTACTTCGAGGCTGCAGTCGGGGAGGCGGTCGCTCAGAGCGGCATGGCGCGGAGCGAGCTCTTCTTGCAGAGCAAGTTCACGTACGCGCGCGGACAGGATCACCGTCTGCCCTACGATCCCAAGGCGCCTTTCGCCGAGCAGGTCAGGCAGTCGTTCGCCTCGTCGCTGGAGCACCTTCGTACCGACTACCTCGATTCGTACGTCCTTCACGGTCCGGCGTCGCGCAGCTTGCTCGTTGGCGCCGACTGGGAGGTCTGGTCCGCGATGGAAGACTTGCAGCGCGCGAACAAGGTCCGGCTTCTCGGTGTCAGCAACGTCGAGCTCGAGCAGCTCAGGGGGTTGTGCGAAAAGGCGCGCCCAGCTTTCGTCCAGAACCGTTGCTATGCGAGTCACGGCTGGGACCGCGAGGTGCGCGCGTTCTGCCGCGACAACGACGTCGTGTATCAGGGGTTCTCGCTGCTCACCGCCAACCGCGCGCAGCTTGCTGCGCCGCCGGTGACCCGCGCCGCGGTTCGCACCGGTCGCACCGCCGCACAGGTAATCTTCGCGTTCGCCAGACAACTGGGCATGATCCCGCTCACGGGAACGTCCGACCCGAGGCACATGCAGCAGGATCTTGAAGCGTTCGAGCTTCGCGACGAAGAAGTCGCGGCGATCGAGCGCATCTGCGCGTGACGTTGAATCTGACCGCCCCTCACCCCGGAGCGCGCACGGTTGGGCTATACTGCCTGATATGGATCGACGGAGCGCGCTCCTGTGCATGGCGCTAACGCCCTTCGCAACCGAGGCGAGCGCGGCCGAGGCTGCGATCGATCCTTGGCGGTCGCGGCTGCTCGTTGGTCCCGACGGGAAGACTACGTCCCTCATCGAGCGCGCTCGGAACGGGCGGCTCGTCCTCGTGACGATGAAGGGACACTGGTGCGGGATTTGTCTGGGGCAGCTCGCGCGCTTTTCGGCGCTGCGCGCCCGTCTGGAGAAGCTCCAAGCGCGGGCTGTCGGGCTCAACGCCGACTCGCATCGAGCCAACGCCGAGGCTGCCAAACATGTCGGACTGGCGCTCCCAATGCTCAGCGACTCGCGGCACCGCGTCCTCCAAGCGCTCGGCCTATGGGTGGCCGACGCGGAACAACCGATGCCGGGCATCGTCGTGTTCGATGAGTGTGGGCGGGAGCGCGGTCGCCTCGTCGGGCGGAATCCGGGTCAACGCGATGAGCACGCGGTCATCGCGTTACTCGGGAAGATCGCAGCTGCGCCGCCCAAGTGCCAAGCGCAGCCGAGCGCTTAGTGCATTCGCTCTGCGTCTGCGCTTTCGACACGAAGTCGAGTCGATATCTTTGGCTCCTCGGTTTGGTACGACCAGGCAGGCTTCGCGTCGGTCAAAGAACCGCGGGAGCGCCGCGTTTCCGTGCTGAGCGTAGCAATGCAGTAACTCGGCACGATAAACGGCGGTCGGCTGAGTTTCTTTGAGCTAACTCTGCATTTCGCAGTTGCCAGACACCGTGTGTGCGAACGAGCATCTGCCATCGAACGCTTCTGCCGCTGCCGGCGATGGCGGGTCGACGATCGCTTGGACGGCTGGTTTCCCTTTGGGCGGGGTGACGGAGGCAAGAATGGCATACCGCGGCTCACACTCCCCTATCCTGCAGCTCACGCGCGGCCACCGCGCAACCCTATGTTCTGTCGCGCTGCTCGCGGCACCGTTCGCCAATGAATGCGGGCTGCCTCCGAGCTCGACGCTGCCCTGCGACATCGACAACATCCTGCGCGAAAAGTGCCAGGCGTGTCACGGCACGACGCCGAAGTACGGCGCGCCCATGCCGCTCACGACCTACGCGGATCTGCTGAAGCCGGCGCCTGCCAATCCCTCGGCGCCCGTGTGGAAAATGATGAGCTGGCGCGTGCATCATCCGACGTCGCCCATGCCGCCCAGCGGGCAGATGCCGCTGACCGACTCGGAGCGCGCGCGCCTGACCGAGTACTTCGCCCAGCAAGCACCCCCTGGCACGGCAGCCTGTACTGATCTCGTACCTCCGGGTGATTTGAACTCACTCACGGGTCCCGAGTATCTGCCGTGTACGCCGAACGTTCGGTTCACGGCACACGCCGTCAACTCGACGAACGAGTACACCGTGCCGACCTCGTATACGAACACGTACTCGTGCTTCACGTTCAGAAACCCATTTCCCGCCGGCCAGCATGCGACTGCCTGGGCGCCCATCCTCGACAACGCTGCCATCGTGCATCACTGGGTCCTGTTCGGGATGGACAGCGGCACGCACGGTAGTGTGACCCGGGACGACGCCTGCTACGCGGCGGCGGGGTACGGCACCACGGTGGCTGCCTGGGGTCCGGGCGGCCCCAATGCGGTGCTGGACGGGGACGTCAGCCTCGGCCTGGACTACCCGTTCTACACGCTGCAGGTGCACCACTCGAACACGACGAACGTGACTCAGACCGACGCGAGCGGCGTGGCGTTTTGCACGGGGTCCCCTCGACAAAACGTGGCTGGCATGATCACGCTGGGCAGCACCGACATCAACGTCCCCGCCGGGGCCATGGACTTCAAAGGCGCAGAAAGCATCTGCGATAACCTGTCGATAGACGGCACGCCCATCACCATCGTCAGCACTTCGCCTCACATGCACCTGCTTGGCCGAGGCTTCCGCACCGAGCACTGGGGCTACGACGACCTGTCGTACCTTCCAATGGGCGAGTACAACTTCGATGTGCAAAGGACGTATCTCCAGAGGCCGCGCCGAGTGGTGCAGCCCAATCAGGTTCTGCGCACGACGTGCTGGTACAGTAACCCCAGTCCGCGAGCCGTCGGGTACGGCCCGGCCACTACCGACGAGATGTGTTACGACTTCCTCATCGGCTACCCGTACGACAAAGCGGTGAACCGGTGCGGGGACACCCTGTGACGAAGAACACCCCGGCCGCGTCTGTCATCGGCTGAGCTCGTCGCTCGGCCGCGTACTTCCCAAGCGCTGCCCAGGCAGCGAGAACAGGAACGTCGCGCCGCGACCAACGGCCGAATCAGCCCAGATGCGGCCGCCGTGCCGGGCTATCACGCGCTGGACCGTTGCCAGGCCCACGCCAGTACCCTCGAATTCGCTCGCACGGTGGAAACGCTGAAACGGCGCGAACAGGCGGCGCGCCATTTCCACGTCGAAACCGGCACCGTTGTCGCGCACGAAGAAGGTGGGGTCTTCCGCCGGCTGCCGGCCGATCTCGATGCGCGGCTGATCGCTCCGCGACGTGAACTTCCAGGCGTTGCCGATGAGGTTCACGAGCACGACCTGAAGCAAAGCGCGATCGCCGCGCGCGAACAGGTCCGGTGCGACCTGAACGCTCACGTTTCGTTCGGGGTTGGCGCTCTGGAGATCGGCGACGACCGTGCTTGCGAGCGTGGTCAAGTTGACGGTGGTGGTGTGCAGATCGCGGCGGCTGATGTGTGCCAGTTCGAGCAGCGCGTCGATCAACGTGACCATGCGCTCGACATTTCGGCAGATCCGTTCGAGGTAGTCGTGCCCGCGGGCGTCCAGGTTTTCTGCGCAGTCCTCGGCGAGTGCTCGGCTGAAGCCTTCGATGGCTCGCAGGGGAGCGCGCAGATCGTGAGACACGGAGTAGCTGAAGGCGTCGAGCTCGCGGTTGGCGCGCTCGAGCTGCAGGGTCCACGCGCGCCGCTTCCGCTCGAGCTCGACGTGGGTGCGCACGCGCGCCATTAGCTCGCGCGCCGAAAATGGCTTGACGAGATAGTCATCCGCTCCCACGACGAGACCTTCCACGGAAGCTTCCTCGCCAGCACGCGCGGACAGCAGGATCACGGGCACCGACGCCGTTCGCGAATTCGCGCGGAGCTCGCGGACCAGCGCGAACCCGTCGAGCCGCGGCATCATCACGTCGCTGATGATCAGATCGGGCACACTTTCCGAAATGGACTCGAGCGCCAGCTGCCCGTCAGCGGCAGTGGACACTTCGTAGTCGGGCACGAGCAGCGAGGCGATGTACTCGCGGAGATCGCGGTTGTCGTCCACCACCAAGATGTGGTCTCGCGGCGCGAGCTCGGGCGCCTCCGCTGGCGCTGGCGTCGTGCTGCTGGGCTTCGCTTCGCTTTTGCGGACCCAGCGCATCGCTTCCACGGCGTGAGCGGCGATATCGCGCCGCCCGCCACGCGGGTCCGCGGGCGCCTGCGACACGGCATCTGCCGGCAAGTGGCCGGTACCTTTGGGAAGCTCGACACGAAAGGTGGTGCCGCGTCCCACGGCGCTCTCCACCGTGACTTGTCCGCCGTGCAGCGTGACCAGCTCACGCACGAGCGACAAGCCGATTCCCGTGCCTTCGTGCGTTCGGCCCTGGGCGCCCGCCACTCGATGAAAGCGCTCGAACACGCGCGGTAGCTCGTTCTCGGGTATGCCGACTCCGGTGTCGGCTACCTCGAGCGCCACGTGCCCGTCGCCTTCGGAAACGCGGACGCGGATCTCGCCGCTCAGCGTGAACTTCAGGGAGTTCGACAGCAGATTGGGGACGATTTTCTCCCACATGTCGCGATCGACCCAGGCCGGTTCCGAAAGCGGCGGGCAGTCTATGCGAAGCCCGATGCCGGCCGCCTGCGCGGCAGACTGGAACATACCCGCGAGCTCTGCCGTGAATGTTCCGAGATCGAGCGGCGCAAAGCAAGCCTGCATCCGGCCCGCCTCCAGGCGAGAGAAATCGAGCAAGGCATTGACCAGCTTGAGCAGGCGTAAGGCGTTGTCGTGTGCCAGGGAGACGCGGAGCCGCTGCTGCTCGCTCAAGGGCTCGATCGTGTCGGCCAGGCTCTCCTCGATGGGTCCCAACATGAGCGTGAGCGGCGTGCGAAACTCGTGGCTCACGTTGCTGAAGAAAGCCGTCTTGGCCACGTCGAGCTCGCCGAGCTTTGCGTTGGCATCCCGCAGGCTACGGTTTGCCTCAGCGAGCTCCCGGCTACGGGCGATGACTTCGCGTTCCATTTCGCGCGAGCGATCGCGGAGCTCCGCGCCGACCTCGCTGGCGCGGACGAGCTCCGTCACGTCCTCGACGCGATGCAGGATGTAAAGCACCTCGCCCGTCGAGGAAAGCATCGGCAGGTTCTTCGGACTCCAGTACTTGACCTGGAAGGTACCGTCCGCTCCGCGGATGTCGTACTTCTGCACGGCCATGGTGTCCGGTTGGCGCGTGGCCAGCACCCGCTCGAGCGAAGCGCGCAAATTGGCCATGCCGCTCGCCGAGGCATCGTCTGGGTTGTCCGGGAAGAGCTCGAACAAGCCCTGGCCGAGAGTTTCGCGGGTGGTGTGCGTCGCGCGAAAGCGCGCGTTGGTCGCCGCCACCATCGTGAAGCGCGGTGCGTCCGGCAATAGCACCAGGAGCACGTCGGGGGACTCTTCGAACAGCAAGTTGAAGTCGAGCTCAGCCCGCATCGGGCCAGCATAGAGCACCGAAAGCTCGACGCCCATTGCTGACGAAATGCCCGACAGACCGGCTTCCTCTCGCGAGGTTCGCTCAAACGGGCGGAGCCGTGGCTGGACGCCGGCGCCGGGTCAACACGAACCCGAACAAGCCGCCGACCATCCAGGCCGCCGCCGGCGCGGACTCGCTACTCGCGTCGCAACTGGCACCGGCACCGCCGCTCGCATACTCGAAGGCCCCAATGTCAACAGGGCCGTCATCCGGCCGAACCTCACTGGACAAGTGGGCAACGTACTGCCGCACGGCAAAGTGCGTCGCATCCGCGAGCACGCTTCCGCCGCCGTTGACGCAACTGGACGTCGCCAGCAGCCGGTAGTCTTGCGCCGCTTCGTTGACGAAGCCAGGCGACGTAGCGCTGACTTGCGGCGCAGGCTGCTGGATCGCGAGCGACAGCGTGCCGTGTGAGCCGACCCAGGAGCTTTTTAGCCAGTTCTTCGCAAGCGTCAGCCGGCCGTTGCCATCGAGCATCCCCAGGCGATTGCCCGCTGCGCTGACGTAGAGCACGTTGTTGCGCACGTCCGCACTCTCGTCATTGCTCGACAGACGGAGCAGGGTCGTGTTCCCGGCGCGCGTCGACACCACGGTGTTGTTGTGGAAGTACAGAGTCCCTTTGCGGTACGTGCTGGTGTCGCCGTTGTCGCCGCCGTAGTGGACAATCTGGCTATTGCCGGCGCCATCGGGCTCGACGAGCACGTTGCCGTAGACGTACGTCGCGCGATAGCTCGGCGCCGCTGCAAACGTACCGCTCTCGACCAGGTCGAGCTGGCGATTGCCGGACTCGATGAAGTTGTAACGAATCACCGTGCCCGCCGAGCGATCTTTCAGGTTGTTGCCCGAGCACCCGGCACACAAGGGACCGAGGCGATTGTATTGAAATACGATGCCGTTCGATTCCGTGTAGTTGTTGTGCACGTAAATATCACCCACGCGACCGTTGCCGTGGATGTGATTTGCCTCGATCAACACCTGACTCGAATCGTGAGCGGAAAAGATGCCGTTGGCCGAGTCGCGCGCGATACAGTTTCTGATCGTGATGTGATCGCCATTTTCGATCATTATCGAAGCGGCGTTGTCGCGGTACGGCATGCTGCTGCCTTGCGACGTCGTGAACGTCGCCGGTGACCGACCACCACCGATATCCAGATTCTCCACGACTATGTACGACGGATTGTTCGGTGGACTACTCGAGCCTCCGATCTTCAACACCGAGCGATCCGGGTTCCAGAAGCTCAGCTGCGCGCGCGTGGTTGCGCCATTGCCGTCGATGACGGGCCGCTGTCCGGACGGTCCGAGCACCCCGCGCACGACGATCGGCAGAGTGGCGCTGCCGCGCCCACCGATCACCCACTTTTCCTTGTAAGGCGTGTCACGCCAATGAATCAGCACCGTGTCGCCCCCGACGAGCGACTCCCAGGGCACCGCACCAATCGCCGTGTAGGGCTTTCCCGGTCCGACTTCGTACGTCTTCGCAGACGCCGGGCAAGCGTAGCTCCAGATCAGCAGCGCCAATGACGCGCACGACCATCGTCTCATTTCGGTTCGCCTCCGAAACTCCATCGTACAGGCCGCCGTCAGACAGCACAGCCGGAGCGCGTGTAGGTATCGCGAAACGAGTGGGATAAAGATTCACGAACCACGAATTTTTCGGAGCTCGCCACCAAGCCGGACGGCCGCTCGCGTCGCGCGCTCGCGAACTGGCTTCACTCGCTCGACAAGAACTGATCGTCGGCGTAGCAATACGCCCACGTCTCGCCGACTTCCCCCGACGTGATCAGTGGGTGCCCCGACGCGTGATTGTGCGCGGTGGCGTGCCGATTCGGCGATGAGTCGCAACAGCCGACGTGGCCGCAGCCGAGGCACACGCGCAGGTGCACCCATTGTCCGCCAACTTTGAGGCAATCCTCACACCCCGCCGGAGGCCGCTGGGTGGAACGCGGCGTCTCGCGTGTTACGTGCGCGCAAGGGTTCGAAAGGTCGACCGTGTCAGCGTGTCGCATGAGCTTGTCCCCGAATGCTCCTAGAGATCCGCGATGAGCGTCAAGGCGCTGGATGCTGATGCGCCGAGGTAGCGACACCCTGCGCCATGATTGGCCATCTTGTGCGCGTAGTTGGACGGTTCGAGACCTCGCGCTGGCGCGGCTCGGCGCCCGTGCTGCTGACGGCCTTGACGCTGAATTGTGGGGAGAAGTAGGGCTCGCTGCCCATCACGCAGAGCCGCGCGCCCGCGTGGCGCTACTTCGTCCTCTTTGCTCGTGGCTTTCGAAATGCGTCAGCCACGATCGATTCTCCGACGTCCTCGCCTTCGTCCGCCGATGCCTCCGCCTCGGTGCCGACGATCCTGCCGGAATAGCGGTGAACGTACGCCGGTTGGGTCTCCCCTTCGCGATAGATCCGGCAGTGGACGATATAGGCACCTGCAGTCGATACCGTCGCGATTATCCCGCCTCCCGCGATGTGACTCGCGACTGCGGTGGCCGTAGTCGTCCCCAGTCTCATGGCGGCACGCTCGCCTCTATCGCCGGCGTCCCAGCGCTCCACCCAGATCTCGATGCGCGGCGCGGGCGGGTTGTCGTCGTCCGCGGCGAAGATCTCGCTCTCCACGCCGCGCTCGGCGAGTCCGCGTTCGATGGTTTCTACGAGACTTGCCGTTCCGCCGAAGTCATCCGTTTGGGCAACCTCATCCGAAACACGAACCAGCACTGCGACAGGCTTCTTGATCGGTTGACCGACGAGCGTCGGTGCCTGCCGAGAAGCGCAGGAGAACGCAGCAAGCGCGAGCAGCGCGCCTCCGTGCCGCAGAGTGATCATGACCGCACGCTACTCGAAGCTGGCAACGAACGCTTTAGTCCACGTGCAAAACGCGGGAGTAGCGGTGCCGCCGTCCAGCGGCGCCGTAGAGCCGAAGAAGATCCGAGACCTCACCGGTCACCGGCAGAGATCGCCGCCACCGCCACATACGGTGGGCAATCCGGTATCCATGCCGGTTGTATCGGCGGTGCCGACCGCTGATTCGTACGTACCGAGCCCGGGAATGCGATCGCCGAGGGCATCGTCCGCGGCGCCGCAGGCCATGTCGAATGCTGGGTTCGTGAGATCCGCGGCACCGTCTGGTACGGCGCCGCCGCCGATCACGATCGTGGCAACGGTGACGTACTTGACTTCCCACTGAGCGAGCGCCGTCCAGCCACCCATGCTCACGCCGAACAGGCCACCCAGCAGGCTCATCAACTGAATGTAGCTGTTGGCCGCGTCGTAGGTCGCGCAGGCATCCTCGGTGGCGCCGCCGGTGCCGTCCTGGAGCATGCCCATCACGGTTCCCGTCGTGGTATCCACCGCCCAAAATGGGCCGGGTTTACCCGGGGTGAGCAGCTGGTACTCGCGTGGGAAATGCTCTTCGAGCGCAGCCCATTTCAGCCGCTCGGCGTCCGTCAGCCCTGCCTGATCTCTGACCGTGCCCGCCATGAAGGGCAGCAGGGTTTGGCCAGTGAGCGCCTTCAACGTGCTCTGCTTTTGAAAGAGCTCGGACTCGAGGACCGCGAGGCTCGCCGTAGCCGTCAAGGTGCGCTCGAACGCCGTGCGCGGATCTTCCGCGGCCGTGGCCCATTGCGTGAGCGGAAACACATCCAGCTGCCGCGTGACCGGGCCGCCCTCGCGCGTCTTCTGGATGACGGAAGTGACGCGCAGGCCAGTCTCGAACGTCAACGACGTGGTCGAGGCCGCGTCGCGGAGCGGTGCTTGAGCCAGCAGCAGCTTGGAAGGCGTCAGGCTGAAACCCTGTGCGAAGGCCGCCTTCATGGCGCTCTGATCGTTCGCGCGCGCAGCTTGCCACAGCGGAGCCAGCTGCAGCTTCTCGCTGATCCAGTCGTCGTACACCTGGGATGCGGTGGGAGACGCGGCTTCCACGGAGAGAGAAACGCGTCCTAGGAGCAGTGCGCGAACGTCTGCCAGCTCGGCTTCGGTGACGGGGGTGAACGCCGTCGTGTAGCCCTGGTCGAAGCCGGCCAGCGCACGCGTGACTTCACGGCCGCCCACGCGCACCGTCAAGTAAAGCCCGGACAGCGCTCCCGGCGTCGCCGGTGACGCGGGAACTTCGTAGGTCGTTTGCGCGCGCTTGCCGTTGATGGTGACGGCGACGGAACGCGGCGAGCTGCCCGCTTTGGGCGCCTGATACGACAGCACGTAGTCGACGCTGCGGCTTGCTCGCACGCGCGAGAGCACCGCATTCACTGCCTCGCTTTGCTGCGTCACCGCCAGATCCGTGCCCGCGGAGAGAGTCGAAATTTGGTCCAGGGTGGCAGCCGTGACCGTGCCGACCCCGAGAGACAGCACCGGCGCGCCGGAAGCGATGCGGTTCGTGAAGCGCGCCTCCGCCTCGTCGGTGGCCTCTCCGTCCGTCACGAGGACGATCAGCGTCGGGCTTTGAGCGTTGGCATCCGCGAGCGCTTCCCAGATTTCCGATCCACCCGTCGCCGTGGACAGGCCCTGGGCCTGCGTCAACGCCGCACTTGCGGTGGCCGCGTACGTCGATCCGAGCCAGTTCGCGCCGAACGAAATCACACCGATGCGCACCTGAGCGTTCGGGAACTCCGCGTAGAGCGGGTTGATGATGTTCTGGGCAACCGTTACCGCTCCGGCTCCCCGGAAGGCGGCTGGCACACTGGTCGAGGCGTCGAACACGAGCACGACGCGCGGAGGCGGGGCTTCGTTTTGCGTGACGGTGAAGGTCACGGGTTGACCCCCTTCGAGCACCTCGAACGCCGAAGCACCGAGCCGCGGCACTCCCCTGCCCGCGGCGTCCGTGGCGGAGACCTGCAGCCGGATCTGCGGAAAGCCGGCTGCCTGCGCACCGGCCGTTACCGCCGTCACGCTCTGCACGGCAGCGGGATCCGTGGTGACGGCAGCGAGCGCGGCGCCGTTGACGGTAAGCGCACCGCCCGCGTTCACCTCGTATAGATCACCGCGCACGCTGATCGGCTTGCCAACGGCCGCCAGGCGCTCTTTTTCGGCTTGATCCAGGCCCGGTGCGCTGACGGTGACCAGCGGGACGAAGGTATCGAGGTTCTTCGGATGGGTAGTGAGCAGCGTGTCCGTACTGGCGGGCGGCGCAAAGCCGATGTGCACGCGGCGGCCCACGACGTCTTCTGCTTCATAGCGTCGCTCGACCAATGTGAAGCGCTCGTAGGGTGCGTCCGCGCGTGCGCCTTCCAGCTTCACGAACAGGGGCGGCGTGGCACCCGCGCCTCCCGTCGGGATGGGTTCGGCCAGCGTGACCGGATCGCCGAATGCCGCTCCCGGTGCGATCGGGTTGGCGAACTTCCAGGTGCCGTCGACACGTACGCGCACGAGCGGAATGGGTCCGAGCGTGAAATCGAATGGAGCGCTCGCGTCAGTGGGCAACAGCGGAAGCAGTGAGGCGGCGAGCTGTCGCGTCCGGGCTCCGTCCGCGTCGATCAGCGTGCGCGGTGGAGCCGAAGAATGGCCGAGCGCCTGCAGGTACGTGGCGCTCTCCGCGCTGGTGATGGCGGGCGCGAACAGCCGGGCCACGCTGCGCAGCAAGATCTTTTTTCCGTCCAGACGTGCTGGATCCGGATCGCCGCGCACCACCTCCGCCTCGAAGCCGGCGCGCTCGTAGAGCTCGACCAGGAGCTCGGCTTTTTCGCGAGGCGTGCCCGCGCCGCCGCGCAACGTGCCGCGCGTACCCCAGCGCTGAGCGAACAGCGCACTCTCGAAACTATGATCGGACGGTGGATAGGTGGCGATGTCGTCGCGCACGAAGTGGAACAAGCCCTCGGCGTTCTTGGCCGCTACCCGCGCATCGGCGCGCGCGGCCAAGTGATCCGGACTTTGCCGCAGCGCCTCACGTACGCGCTGCCAGGCGGTGAACAGGTCCATTTGGCCGGCGTCCGTCGTGACGTCCGCGCCAGCATCTGCTGACGGCTTACCCTTGTTCTTTTTCGAATCCGAATCTCCGCAAGCGCTGGCGGCGAAGATGCCGAACACGACGGACAGGAGTGCCAGTGACAAAGGAGCTAAGCGCATCTGTTCCTCTCGAGGACACGGAAAAGGCCAAGCGTAATCCTACCATTACACCCGCGCCGCTCGCGCTGAATGGTGGAGCTCTCGCCACGCGCAGCAGACTCGAGCATGAGGCGCATCGCGCAGCCCGCAGTTTCTCTTTCGAAACTCTTGGAATTCCGGGCGCTATGCGGGCTGTGGGCAGCTGTAGGGAGCGGGAGCATTGTGCGAACCGCGTCGAGCTTGGTAATACTCGAGGGTGGCGTACTTGCGGAGACTGCTCCTGGCACTGACCGTGTCTGGATGCACTGGGAACATTCTCGCCCCGTCCGACGGTGAGAAGCCCGGCAACGGAACGAACAACGGCACCAACCCGAGCGACCCGCGACTGGAAGTGCGGGTCTGGCGGCTTACACCGGCCCAGTACAATCAGGAAGTGCAGCGCCTCTTTCCCGGAGCGCCCGCGGTCGATCTGCCGGTAGGGGGAAGCGAGCACGGCCTGACCAACATCGCCTCATCGGCGCGTATCGATTCCGGCAATGCTTCGCAATACCGTGAAGCGGCGCGCGCGATTGGTGCATGGGTGACGGCGCAAGGAGCTCGCGCGGCGCGTTGCACGACGTTCGGAACGACCGCCTGCGTCGACTCGCTCCTCGGCTGGCTCCCGGAAGCCGCGTACCGCCGCCCGCCCACGGCTGACGAGAAGAGAGAGCTTCGCGCAATTTACGACGAGTCCGTGGCCGCGTACGGCGCACCGTGGGCATTCACCGCGTTGGTCCGCGCTGTCTTGCTCGCGCCACAGTTCATGTATCGCTCGGAGATTGGTCCGAGCGGCACCGGTGTCGTCCAGCTCGACGACTACGAGATCGCGTCGCTGCTCTCGTTCTCGCTCACGGACAGCAGTCCCGATGCTGCGCTGCTCGCCGACGCCAAGGCCGGCAAGTTACGCGACCCGGCGACCCGGGCAGAGCACGCTCGCCGGCTCATGGCGCGTACGACCACGATCTGGCAGCGCTTCTTCTGGGAGTGGCTGAAGATGTCGACGCTCGCGAGCCAGGGCGTCGAAACCGGACTCAGTACCGCCCTGGTGACGGCGCTCACGGAGGAATACCGTACATTCGTCGACACCATCGTCGTGAAGAACCGCGGCACGTTGTCGGACCTTTTGACCTCGCCCACCACCTGGGGCAGACCCGAAGTTGCCACGTACTACGGCGTGAGCCACCCGGGCGGCGCAGTCGCACCCATCACGCTCAACCCCGATCAGCGCGGCGGTCTCTTGACCCTCGGTGCATGGCTCGTCGCGCACGGCAAGAAGGGGCGCGACAACGTGGTGCGGCGCGGCATGGGCGTCTACCGCGACGCCATGTGCCAGGACATCAAACCGCTCAACATCGATCTCGACGCGGCGCAGAGAGAGCTGGTCGGAGCGGAGGCGACGATCAAGGAGATCGCGCAAGCACGCGGCAGCGACGGGGTCTGCGGAGGCTGTCACGCCACCTCCGATCCGGTCGGGCTCTCGTTCGAGAGCTTTGCCGGCGACGGTCGCTTCCAAACCACGTATCCCGACGGCAAGCCCGTGGAGGCTGCGGTGGTCATGAACGGTCAGCCCTACGACACCGCGGTACAGGTCTCCGCCGCCCTTGCCCAGGACGAGCGGTTTCAGCAGTGCCTGGTCCGGCGCTTCGGTCACTTCGTACTGGGCGCTGACTTCGGTGCGCCTGTGACAGTTCGCGCTTCGGGCGCGGCGTACCAGGCTTTCAAGGACAGCGGCGGATCCTTCGAGGCGCTGCTCGTCGCGATTGTGCGCGACCCCGCATTTATCGAGAGGACTAGAAAGTAGCCATGATCGCTCGCAGACGCTTCGTGCTCGGCAGTTCCGCCGCCATGGCTGCGCTCGCCTTGAGCGGCGGACGACGGAGTGCGATCGCGCAGCCGGTGCCCGCCGGGCCCGTTCGCTTCCTCGCCGTGCGCACTCCCCACGGCGCCGATCGCGACTTCTGGATCCCACGCAACTCCGACGGCAGCGAGCCCAGGACAGCGGATGAGGCGCTTTCCGGCCTCAGCTTCGAATACGAAAACTCGATCCTGGGCGCGATGATGCCATGGCGGGACAAGATCACGATCCTCGACGGGCTCGACACCCAGTGCATCAAAGAGGGAACTCGCGGCAACCTGTACACGAACCACGGCCACGGCGAACAAGGCACGCTGCTCACCGGGGCCCAGGCACCAGCGGCTCGCGACGGCAATTTCGACCGTCACCCGTCGCTCGACTTCGTCCTTCACGGCCTCCTCGGTGCGCCTGTGCTCCCCACCGCGAGCGTCTTCGGTGCCGGTACCTGGAAGTGCATGAGCTTCGATTCCGCCGGCATCGGCCGCGAGCCTCAGACCAGCCCGAGCGCGCTGTTCCGCCAAGCTTTCCCGGCCGACTTCAGGCCGCCGACTGCGAGCGACCCGCCTCCCGTCGACTACACGAACGGTGAAAACCGGATCATCGACGTCAACGAGCGCCAGCTCGCTGCCCTCGAAGCGCGACTAGCGGGCGTCGAAAAGGACAAGCTCGCCGCCCACCGCGAGGCGATGAAGAGGTTCCTCGGGACCCCCGGCAACGTACGTCCCCCCGTTGGGTACTGCACCACCAGCGGCACCGACGTACCGTCCGTGAACGGCAACGTCGGCGACTACACCATGGTCCAGCCCGTTGCCCGAGCGCACGCCGCGGTGATTGCACAGGCGTTCGCCTGCGGCCGCGCCATGTGCGCCACCTTGCGCATCCTCGACGACTATCCGAACTACTACACCGAGCTCCCCGAGGTGAAAGCGTCGGGCGCCGAAGGCCTCTACGGCGCCAGCTACCGCTACCACGAAAACCTCGTGCACGATTACTGGAGCGCCAGCGGCGACCGGCTAACGACCTTGCGCCGCGGTTACACCGCCGGCCTGCGCTGGGCCGCCGGACACTTCGCTGCCGTGCTCGACGAGTTCTCCAAGGTGACCGACCCGCTGGATCCGAATGGCGGCTCGATCCTCGATAACACCGTCATCTTCTGGCATAGCGAGTTCGGACACTTCGGGCACGACAATCAGCACATGCGGCACCCGGCGGTCATAGCCGGCGGCGGTGGGCGCACACTGAAGCTCGGTCGCTATCTG
>DATDJP010000188.1:0-5460 GCA_036520475.1 Polyangiaceae bacterium
GCCGATGGCCGGGCGGCGCTCGTCCTGGCCGACGCCGTGCTGGCCGGCCAAGCCGTGTACGCGGACGCGCTCTTGCGCGAGATCGCGCCGGAGGCGGGTCTCAGCGTGAGCGCATGCGCGTCGCAGGCGCGGCCGCATTTCCATCTGCCGACGCGCCACGCTTTTCGCCAGAAACCGCGCTCCGAGCACCTGATCGTTTTGCGCACCGCGCGCGGCGCTTAGAAAATCGCGCGCGCCTCGTTCGAGCATTGCGTGACGGCGCCCGGCGCCGTACCTGAGCACGATGAGCTCTGCCGACGCGCCGCGACCCACCAATCGTCTGGCCAACGAGACCAGCCCCTATCTCTTGCAGCACGCCCACAACCCGGTCGATTGGTATCCGTGGGGTCCGGACGCGCTCGAGCGCGCGCAGCGCGAAGACAAGCCGATCCTGCTCAGCATCGGCTACGCCGCCTGTCACTGGTGCCACGTCATGGAGCGCGAGTCGTTCGAGAACGAGCGGATCGCGGCGCTCATGAACCAAAGCTTCGTCTGCATCAAAGTCGATCGCGAAGAACGGCCGGATATCGACGACATTTACATGGCCGCCACGGTGGCCATGAGCGGCAGCGGCGGCTGGCCGATGACCGTGTTTCTGATGCCCGATCAGCAGCCGTTCTTCGCCGGCACCTACTTCCCACCGGAGAATAAACACGGCCGTCCCGGCTTCGCCACTTTGCTCGAGCGCATCGCCGAGCTCTGGCAGAGCGATCGCTCGGCGTTGCTCAAACAAGCGCAAGAGCTCACCGAACACGTGCGCGATCAAGCGCAGGCACCGCGCGCGCTCTCGGTCGGCGAGGAAGCGCTCGCCAAGGCGAAGGCACAGCTCTCGGCCAGCTACGACGCGCGCTTCGGCGGCTTCGGTCCCGCGCCGAAGTTTCCCGCACCGGCGGCGCTGTCGCTCCTGCTCCGCGACTATCAGCGGAGCGGTGACCCGCGCGCGCTCGAGATGGTCACGGGCACCCTCGACGCCATGAAGAACGGCGGCATTTACGACCAGGTGGGCGGCGGCTTCGCCCGCTACTCGACTGACGAGCGCTGGCTCGTGCCGCACTTCGAAAAAATGCTCTACGACAACGCGCAGCTGGCTCGCGTCTACGTCGAAGCCTATCAAGTCACGAAGAACGCCGAGTACCAGCGAGTGGCGCGCGAGACGCTCGACTACGTGTGCCGCGAGATGCAAGCGCCGGACGGCGGCTACTACTCGGCGACGGACGCGGACAGCGAGGGCGTCGAGGGAAAATTCTTCATCTGGACGCCCGACGAGATCCGCGACGTGCTCGACGCCGACGCCGCGGACTGGTTCTGCCTCTATTACGAGATCACGCCCGAGGGCAACTGGGAGGGGAAGAGCATCCCGAACATACGCCGCTCGCTGGACAGCGTCGCGCGCGAGCTCGGCGTGGACGTGCCGCGGCTCCGTGCCAACCTCGAGGACTCGCGTGCGCGCGTGTACGCTGCGCGCGCCGAGCGCGCCGCGCGTTTCATTCGCGAGCGGCTCGTCCGCGCCGATGGCGGGCTCTACCGCACGGCGCGGGCCGGCAAGGCACACCTCGACGCGTACCTCGAAGATTACGCCTACTACACGGATGCGCTCGTCGATCTGTACGAAGCGGGCGCGCCGGCGAGCTGGCTCGAACACGCCGAACAGCTCGCAGAGCGCATGATCCGCGACTTCGCCGACCAGGACGGAGGCGCCTTCTACAACACCGCTCATCACCACGAGAGCCTGATAGTGCGTTCGCGCGAAGGTCACGACGGCGCCGTCCCGAGCGCCAACGCCGTCGCGGCCCGCGCGCTCGCGCGGCTCTCGTATCACCTCGATCGCGAGCCGTACCGAGAGCTGTCGCTCTCTGCGATCCGCGCTTACGGGGCGCTCATCGAGCGGACGCCGCGGGCTTTCTCGACGGCGCTCGCCGTCGCGATTTTTTTGCTCGCCGGCCCCATCGAAGTGGCCGTAGTGGGGAGCGCCAGCGATCCGGCTTGCGCGGCGCTGCGAGCGGCGCTCTCCGGAGTGTATCTGCCGAACCGCGTGCTCGCCCATGCCGAAGCCGACGTAGCGGCCTCGGAGCGCTTGCCGCTACTCGCCGGCAAGACCCTCGTGCACGGGCGACCGGCGCTGTACATCTGCGAAAACTTCGCCTGTCAGGCGCCCATCACAGATTCCGCGGCGGCAGCGCACGCACTCGCCGAGCATGCAAAACGTTCCCGCGCGCGCGCTCAGCTCACCGGCAAAAAGCTCCCCGGACGCGCCACCGCGAGTGCCACCGCCGAGTACCGAACGCGCTTCGAATCGCTGCCCGCCGCTCATGCCGAGCTCGGCCGCACCGGGCTCGTCACCAGCAAGGTCGGCTTCGGCGGTTACCGCATCCACGACGCACAACCGGCGCATCGCGAAGCACTGAAGCACGCGCTGACGAGCGGCGTGAACTTGGTCGACACCTCGACTAACTACACCGACGGTCACAGCGAGTCGCTGATCGGGCAAGTCATCGCTGACCTCGTGCAGAGCAGCGCGCTCAGCCGCGAGCAAGTCGTGGTCGTGTCCAAGATTGGCTACGTCCAGGGCGAAAACCTGAAGGTCGCAGAGCAGCGCGAGCGCGACGGCAAGCCCTTCCCGGAAATGGTCCAGTACGCTGACGGCATCTGGCACTGCCTGCACCCGGAGTGGCTCGAGGACCAGCTCAGCCGCTCGCTGGATCGGCTCGGCCTCGAAACGCTCGACGTCTGTCTGCTCCACAACCCGGAGTACTTCTTGAGCGACGCCATCAAGCGCGGACAAGGGCCGCTCAGCACGCTGCGAGACACGTTCTACGCGCGGATTCGCGCTGCGTTCGCCCACCTCGAGCGCGAGGTCGCGCGCGGCCGCCTGAGCTTTTACGGAGTTTCGAGCAATACCGTGACGTCCCCGGCAGACAGCCGCGACGCCACCGGGCTCGACCGATTCCTCGCGGAGGCGCGCGCCGCAGGCGGCGAGCACCACCATTTCCGTGTCCTGCAACTGCCGATGAATCTGGTCGAATCGGGCGCCGTGTTCGAGAAGAACACCGCGGGCGGCACGCAGACCGTCCTCGAGTGCGCCAGGGAGACGCAAACCGCGGTGCTCGTGAATCGTCCACTCAACGCCATTTCCGGCGACCAGCTGCTCCGTCTCGCCGACCCACCCGATATCGGCGAAGCGCCCGCGTTCGACGCTCAGCTCGAGCGCGTTGCGGCGCTGGAACACGAATTCCAGCAGAAGATCGCACCGGCCCTGGGCAGCTCTTCGCCGGACGTGAAGCCGGAACAGTTTTTCACCTGGGCCGAACAGCTGAAGCCGCTCTCCGCGCGCCTCTCCAGCTACGAACAGTGGCAAGAAATCGAGACGCACACCGTCGCTCCCCAGGTGGCTCAGCTGTTCCACGCCCTCGACGACGTGTTCGACGACGAGATCGGCGCCACCTGGCGCGACTGGCGCTCGCGCTACGTCGTGGAGCTCGAGCAGCTCTTCATGTCGTTGCGCAAGCGCACCGCGGATCGCAGCCGTGCGCGCACCGAGCGCTTTCACTCAGCGCTGGCCAAAGTTTTGCCGGCCGAAGCACGAACGCTCCCGCTCTCACAGAAGGCGTTGTCCCTGTTGACCAGCACGCCGGGAGTCAGCTGTGTGCTCGTCGGCATGCGCCAGCCGGTCTACGTGGACGACGCGCTCGCCGCGTTGGCACACGAGTCCCTGACGGACGTCGAGCGTGCCTACGAAGCCGTCCGCGCGGCGGATATCAGCTAACGACGCGCCCTCCGATGTCACATCCCCATTCGCTTGCCAGCTGTAGCGTGCGGGCATTTTCGGGAACTCGCGTGAGAAATTTGCGACGCAGCTCCTCGTCGAGGCCGGCTGCGCGCGCGAGCAAGTGCTCCGCCGCCGAGCTTATCGCGTCACACGCCTCACTCGAGCGGCCGTTGGCGTCGAGAGCCTCTGCGAAGCTCAGCCGGGCGAACGCTTCGCCGTCCTCGACTCCACCTCGTTCGACGACGCCAAAGGCGCGGCGCGCGGCGGCTTCGGCCTCGGCCGTCCGCGCCTGGGCCAACAGTGCACACGCGAGCACGGCGGAAGCGTAAGCCTCGCCCGTGGGGAACCCCTCGCTGATGGCCAGCGCGGCGCGCGCCTCAGTTTCTGCAGCATCGGCCTGACCTGATAGCAACAGCACGCGCCCCAGGCAGGCGCGGCAATAGCATTGGAGGCGCCGCTCGCCCCGCTCGGTACTGAGCCGCAGCCCAGCTCGCAGGAGTTCGTCCGCTGCTGCTACCTGACCAAGCCCCAAGCGCACCAAACCGAAGTTAGCCAGTAATGTCGCATCCTGAACCCCCAGGCGGGAGATTGCATCGGCTGCGACGAGCAGGTGTTTCTCTGCTTGCTCATAGTCCCCGACAGCTTCGCGCTGCGCGGCACTGGAGGCGTGCAGCGTAAGGAGCAAGCGGTCGTTGCCGGTGTCCGCTGCATGCGCGGCAGCCCGTTCGTAGTGATGTAACGACACCGCGTGCCGCGAGTGCGCACGCGCATAACTTCCCCTCGCGAACTCGAGCATTGCGGCTGTTGCTGGATCCTGCGCAATCAGACCAGCGGCAGGTTCATTCAGAATATCCATGATCGCGCTTGCCACAGACAGGTTACCCACCGTGAGCTGGTGCGGCACAATGTGCGCCAGAGCGACTGCCGCGAGCCCACTCCTGTTGCCCTTGACATGCGTCAAGACCTCGCGTCCAAGCCGCTCCACTTCATCTGCGCGACCCAAATCCGCGCACGCCCAGGTCACCAGCTCCACCGCATGTGTCCAATCAGCCGTGTGCGTCTCGTCGACCTCGTGCGCTTCGAATAGCGCCATCGCCTCCTCGCCAAGCTCACGGGCTCGTTCATGCTCGGCGCGCCAATTGTGCGCTTCTGCCTGGAGTACACGCACGTGGGCAAGCGTCACACCGCTCGCCCCGCACGAGGTAGCGCGCTCCGCTAGAGCCAGCGTCGCGCTCAGATCATTGGACTCGAGTGCTTGCTGCGCTGCGCGCTGGAAGCAGACACTCGCTCTCGAGAGCTCGCCCGCTATTTCCCAGTGCTCCGCAAGCACAGCCGCATCGCGTTCGCCAGCCTCTTCGAGCCACTCGGCCGCGCCCCGGTGCGTCAGTCGGCGCGCGTCTTCATCGAGCAAAGCGTAGGCCGCCTCACGAATCAGAGCGTGGCGGAAATTGAGCTCCGTCTGGCCGGCAAAGCGCGCTCTGCGCGCGAGCGTCAGCCATTCGCGCTCCAGCAGAAGCTGGAGCAGTTCGTCGGGTGGCTGCCCCTTGTCGTGCGACGGCATCGCGCGGGCGAGCGCAGCCGGCCAGAACGACTGACCGAACACGCTGGCCGCGCGCAGCAACTCGCGCGCTGGCGCCGGAAGCCGTGCGAGCCGC
>DATDJP010000189.1:0-3646 GCA_036520475.1 Polyangiaceae bacterium
GTATGAGGAAACAGCGAACGCAGCAGATCTCGGTACCCAGGCCGCCGGTCATCGACGAGACGGCACGCGCGCGCGAGCGCGCGGACGTCACCAGCGCGTACTCCGAGCGCGAGCCGCTCCACGAGTTGCATGGTCAACGCAGCTATCAGCGTGGCCGCGGGCGCGCCCGCGGAGAATCCCCCCGCGCCTCGCCAGCGGCCTCTGCAACGCGCCGCAAAAAGTCCGCAAATTCGTTGGTGTCCGCCAGTGGCGCGCTCGGCTCCGTGCTGGGCACCGCTGCGTGGGGAACGGATGTCCCGCGACGCGAAGCGGGGGGCGGTATGGACGCGGGAACGCCTTTCCCGTCGTTACGCCAGCGCTGAAACAGCAGGCGAGCGAGCGGCCAAGCCTCTTTTCCGTCGAATGGCGGAAAAGGCAGCAGGTTCAGAATGATGAGCCAGAAATTTGCGTAGATGAACGTGCCGACGAGATCCCGGCCGACGCCCACGTAAAAGGGACCGAAGACCGCCGACAGCACCAGAGCGATCACCAGCAACGCCGCTTGCGCCACCACACCACCCCAGGCGATGGCGGCGCGCTCGAATGTCGTCGCGGTGCCGAACCAGCGACACAGGCCGCCGAAGCCCGTCACGTCGATCGCCATGACATGGTGGCCGTAACGCCGCACCAGATAGGCGTGTCCGAGCTCGTGCACGATCACGAGCACGAAGAAGGAGACCCAGACCGCGGGCGCCCAGCGCAGACCGCCGAACAGGGCAGCGCCCAGCGGAGCAGTCCAGTGAAGCCGGACTGGAACACCGCGCCAGGTACCAAGTTTCAGAAAACCACGATCGAACATCTGGACCGTGCTCGCTTTACACTTTAAGCACGCGCTCGAGTCGTCGGCAACACGCCCGTCGACGGTCCCATTAGGATGGCCTCATGGAAACCGCAGAACCTACGCGCCTTCGGGGTAGCGCCCGTTGAAGCCGAATCCGGGTGAACCGTTCGTCTGGGACGATCCGGCCGGCGTCCTTCCCCCGCGTTTGCCGCTGCGCGTCTGGGTTTTGGCCAGCCTGGCGTTCGTCGCGGTCTACTTGCTCATGTGGTCGGTCGTGCACGTGCATGTCGACGTCCGGCCCTGCCTGCTGCGGCTGCCGGACCCGCTCTTCGCGGTCATCCCGCACGATAGGCGCTGGGACCTCATCACCCACGATTTGTACGAGGTGCTCACGGTGGGCTCGGTCGCCGTGCTGATTTACCAGGCAGTGCGAGGCGATCACCGCGGCCTGGTGCGCTTCGGCGCAGGACTAGCCGTGCAGGCCATGTTGCGCTGCGCGACGCTGATGCTGCTGCCGCTGTGCCGCGCCAACCTCACAGCGGGCACCGTCGCGCTCAAACGAGTGCCCACGCTGCAGCTCGGCCCCATCGAGCTGCCGTGGCGCGTGTGGGCGACGAACGACCTGGTTTTCTCCGGGCACGTCGGTGAGTTCTTGCTGCTGTACTGGGCCACGCGCAACTGGCACCCGGCGGTGCGAATGGGGCTGATCGTGTTTCAGGTACTGCAGGCCTATGCGCTGATCGCCACGCGCGGTCACTATACGGTCGATATTCTGCTCGCGCTGCCGTGCGCATACTTCGCGAACGGCGTCGTCACGTGGTGTCTCGTGCGGCTCACGGGTGTGCCGCGCGTTTCGACGTTGGCGGGATTTGACTCAGTCACTCACCGGCAGCTCACGCGTTGAGCCGACGTGAGCTCAGAACGTGGGTCATGACTCCCACATGCTGGGCATGGCTGACATCTCCTGATTCTGCCGCAACGTGGCGCGCCCGCGGGCCCGCGCGGAACCTTCGAGCGCGCAGCGGCAGAGAGGTCCCCCCCCAGAGCACTAACGCGCCCGCACGTGGCGCTCAACCCTTGGAGGGCTGCACGATGATCTCGACACGCCGGTTGTTGGCGCGGCCTTCAACGGACTTATTGTCCGAGATCGGGCGCGAGGGACCGACACCCGTCGAAGTCACGCGATCGTCCGCAATGCCGTGTGACACCAGATACATGCGCACCGCCTCGGCGCGCATCTGGGAGAGAACCTGATTGGAGGACGCCGAACCTTGCGAATCGGTGTGCCCCTCGACCACGAGCTTCGAATCGGGATCTTGAGCGGCGAGCGCTTGCGCCACGGCGCTCAGCCGGGCCTGTGCCGCCGGAAGGAGCTCCGACTTGCCCGACGCGAACAGCACGGACCCGGACAACGTGATCACCATGCCCCGCGACTCTTGTTTTACGCTGGCGATACGGGCGAGATCCGCGGCAGCCTGCGCGGCGCGTCGCTCCGCCTCCTGTCGCCGCTGCCGTTCGGTGTCGAGCTGTTGCCCCTGCGAGGCCAGCTGCTGGTTGGCGCGCCCGAGCGCGGCCGAGGTCGACTGCACGGCAGCGGCCTGATCCTCGGTCATCTGGCCGGCGACCTGCTGCCGTTTGCTCATGTTCTGCGCCGTGCGCGCGCGCGCTTCCGCGATCAGGACCTGACGCTCCGCGGTGTACGCGACGTCTCTGGTGTTTTGATCGTCCCCATCCTCCTCGAAGGCTCTCTCCGCTCGGTTCAACGTCTGCTTGGCAGCATGCAAGTCCGCTGGATTGACCCGGGCCGTCGTATCGTGCGAGGCGCGATCATACGCACTACGTGCGTTCCGTAGCTCCTGTGGCGGTGCGGCGGTGGCGCAGGCGGCGGCGCAGGCGGCGGCGCTCAGTACGAGACATAAAGCGCTCTTGGTGGTCATGGTCGTGCTCCCTGGGTCGTATTCAGATTCTTGGTAGCGGCGGCCTGTTTGCTCGCCGCTTGCAGCTCGCCGCGCGACTTTTGCTCGCGAGCCAGCGCCAGCGCCAGCTCCGAATCGGCTTTCGAGCGTACGAGCAGGGAGCTGGCTTGCTCGTTTTCTCCCTCGCTCATCAGCCGCTTCGCTTTGTCCATCTGCTCTTCGGCTAGCTTCAGATGCAGCTGAGCGGTCGGATGTTTGTTTGCACCCAGCTCCTCCGCGGCGCGGTGAGCAGACTGCGCGTCCGCCATGCGCTGCGTCGGCAGAGGTACGCTTGCGCCACACGCGAGCAGCAGAACTGCCGGCGCCAGGATTAGCGTCAGCCGGGTTTTCTTCATGATGTTCATAGGGCACTCCGCGTAAAGGAACTCCGCTCCGCAGCTACTCGGCGGCTCGATTGAGCGCCGCCTCCCCTGCGACGCTTCTCGAGCCGCTCTGCTCACGCTGACAGCAGCGATTGAAGCCATCTGATACGAGTTCGAGTCGGAACGTGGCAAAGCCATGTCCGACTCACTTCCCGAAAATCGCTGGCTTCCCGAGCAGACATCATAAGCACCTTCCACTCCCGAGCAATGACGGATTCCGTCTTTCACGCGCGTCACGCGCGCCATGCGTGTTATTCCGCCAATCGCCGCGTCGATGTGTCAGCCAGCCACGCAACATCGTCCGACAACATCGTTCGACGATGGGTGCAACCTCACGTGACACGTGACGGTGCAGATCCAATCCTGACGCGGCGGGCGGCGGGAATCCATGGGGATCTCGCGTGTTGATGGCGGCATGAGCAGCACCTCCATTGTCCGTTCCACCTCCGCCCAACGTCACGACATCGCCCGCGTGCTCGGCGCGACGG
>DATDJP010000190.1:0-11567 GCA_036520475.1 Polyangiaceae bacterium
CTGCCGTCACGCGGACATGAACCTCTTCGGGTACACGTTCGAACGCGTGGAGGGTTGGGTGTACCCGACCACCACCACCACCAAGCGCCCGCTCAATCGCTACTGGAACGGCAACACCAAAGATCACTACTACACGACGGACCGGAACGACGCTGGCTTCGGCGCGCTCGGCTACGCATTCGAAGGAGTCGAAGCGCGCATCGACCCGTGAGCGCAGCGTCTAGTGCAGCGAGAGCATAACCTGCACCCTCGACACACGAATGGGATTCCTGGGTCTATCGCGCGTCGTCGAGGGTCGCTGCGGCCGAAGGCGCTGCGGCGACCGAAGGTGTGCCCCAGAAATAGTAGCCCTTGCCGCCGAACGCGTAGCGATACGTCCCGAAGTGCCAGCGGTAATCGGCAGCGAGCGGCCTTACAATCTCGAGTAACTCGCGCTCTTCGTACACGCGCAGCGTGCTCACGAATCCGTCCCACGCACCCATTCCCACCGTGAGTGGCAAAAGGCCCCAAGACAGCACGGCCTTACCAACGGTTCGTTCCGGTGTGAGCAGCGGATTTGCGAGCAACGCGGCAAGACCAAAGGGTACGAACGGCAGGAACTGCAGGGGATTGCGCTCGAACGGTTCCGATATCCAGATTGGCGCGCGACAGCGCACGGCATCTGCCAGGATCCGCGCCGCTAGACTGGGCGGAAAATGGTGAAACGCGTTGATGATGGCGCGGGCGCGCCCCGCTCCCATCTCGGCTGGAATCGCCGTGGCATCGACAGGATTTGCGTGCGCCACGATTCTCGGGTCTGCGGCGGCGAGCCGTCGCCACGCCTGCTCTCGCGGATACAGATCGCTCAGCAGCAGCTCCGGCGGCTCCCGGCCCGCACGGCGGAACTCATCCACCAAGAGCTGCGCAGGCCCCCCGGAGCCCGCACACACGTCGAGCACACGGTCCGTGCCCGCGGCTTGCAGGAAGTCCGCGAACGGCTGCACGAGGCCGGTGAGCGTGCGTCCCCAGCGCATTCCGCGGCCCAGCGTTTCGACGATGGTGTCGCGCACGTCCGAGCCGATCCAGGTTAGATCGTTGAACTCGAACAGCTGTTGTCGGCGCAGTGTCATGGATTGAGTTTGCTATAGCGCAAACGAAGCCTGAGTCGATGTTCGGAACGCTCAGTGAAGCGCCGGATCGAGCGCTGCAAAGCACGGCTGGCCGTCCACGCGGGCATGTAGCTCGGCCATTTTGCACGCCTCGACGGGCGCGTTCGTGGTGACTTCGACAGCGCAGACGCTGCGATCCCCCGAACGCGCCGGGGAGGCAATGGCCGTCGAGCGGCGCCATCAAGGCGCCGGCAACACCTCGAGCGACCGCATCATCTCGTTGTCTTCGTGCTCGAGGATGTGGCAAAGGCCCGAGCGCGGCGAGCGCCGCGGCGACGGTGGCGTGATACCGGGCAACTGGAAAAGCAGACGTCCCTCTGGCGTCATGTTTTCGAGCAGCACGCTCTCACCGCCGCGCACCGTAACATGCCCTACGCGGAGAGCTGCTGCCTGGCACCGGCGAGGTGTGCGTTACGGAGCTCTGCGAACGAATCGACGATGGCGTCGGCAAGAACCTGCAAGTCCGGCAGCAGATCGGCGTCGGCGTTCAACCCCCAGAACAGCGAACCCGCGTAGCTGACGAGCGCGATACCGAGGCCCTGATTTTGGAACAAAGGCACGACGGGGTAGAGCTCGGTCAGCTTCGCGTCGAGCAAATAGAGCGGGTAAGGCGGCCCAGGAACGTTGGTTACGACCAAATTGAACGGCCGTCTCTGCATGGCAAGGCGAGTTACCCAGGGCATGAGTCCGCTCCACCCCCACTCAGCCAAACCCGTTGTCACGGCGAACGCATCGCTCTGATGCCGCCGCTTGGCGTCGCGCGTAGCTGCTGCGATCGCGCGCAAGCAAAGAACGGGATCGCGCTCGCGGGCGAACAGCGGCACGATCAGGATCGAGACCGCGTTGCCGCTCACGTCGTGGCTCGCCGCCTCGTGCAGACTGACCGGCACCATGCAGCGCAGAGGCTCGTCGCCCAGCTGCAGCCTGCGATGTTCGAAGAAACGGCGCAGCGCCCCGGCCACGGTCGCCAGCACGACATCGTTTATCTTGGTCCCACTGGCGCGCCGCACGGCTTTGACTTCTTCTAGATCGAGCTTCACCCCGCGGAAACAACGGCGCGGTCCGACCGCCTGTGGGTTGAGGATCGTTTCAGGCGCAGGGCGCCAGTTCCCGGAAGTCAGAGCGGCACAGCCTTCGCTGATGTTCCGCACGCGCGCCCGCAGCGCGCTAAAATCCCGCAAACGCTGGTAGAGCGCGGCTGGGTCGTGGCCGCGGTGCCGGAGCTCGGCGCTCAGCAGGTCGGCGCCCGGAGGCGGAACGCTGAACAGCGGTGGCGGCCCGAACGATGCCGCCGGATCCGGCGCCGTGCGAAGAATGCTGAGAAGCGAACCCATTCCGGACATGCCGTCCAGCACCGCGTGGTGGACCTTCGTCAATGTCGCGAAGCGATCCCCTCCAAGCCGCTCGATCGCATGCTGCTCCCACAGCGGGTGCTGCCGATCCAGCGGGCGCGAAAAAATCTCCGCCGCGATGCTCTCTAGCTCACGCGGATCGTTCGAGCGCGCAGCCGTGAACTGCAGGTGGTGATCGAGATCGAATGCGTCATCCGTCACCAGCACGGGCCGCCCGAGCAGCGGAACTCGTGTGAGCCGGCGCCGAAATCGCGGCAGGTACTTCAGGAAGCCTTGGACATACTGCCGGTATCGACCGCGGTCGATGTTGCCGGCCTGGTCGAGCAGCCCTTTGCCCTCGAAGACCGTCAAAGCGCCGACGTGCATCGGAGCGTTGTCGCTCTCGATTCCGAGAAACATCGCGTCGAGCGCCGATAGTCGCTCCCAGCCTGAACCGCCCAGCATGGCACTACTCATCTTCCAGGCGCTTCCGCTTTGTCTTGGAAACGACCGCTGAACACGCCGACTTAAACGAAATGATCGACTTTGGCCGGCGTGGTCACCCGCGTCACGGGCCGCAGTGCTCGCGCAACATGTGGGCTCTCCCCCGACACAGGATTCGCCATTCAGTGGGGCTGAAGCTGCGCACGATACTCCGCCGGTAACGCGTCGGCCGGTAGCGACGTACGCGCGCTGCTGGGAGCTCCTTCTTGTACCTAGACGCTGGCCCGTCGGGCTCGGCGTATGAGCACCGCGATTCCCGTACAGGCGGAGAAAAACCCGGCGCTTGCGCACCCTGGCGCCAATCTGGTGACCAGCAGATCAAACGCAAGCGGGATGCTGCTGGTAGCTCCGGAGATGGACGCATTTGGCTGGCGCGCAGCGCGGTTTTGAAGCGACGCCGCATCGCACGGTCGTTGCGCTCCAAGGCCGCGAGTGTCCGGGGATTCCGCGGCGTCCTGATCTCCTGCTGTTGAGGTGCGTCCGCATTGGGTGCGGAAGGTTTCGACGTCCTCCTCCTCGTGCACGAGCGCACCATCCCTCACACAACGAGCAGGGTGACGGGCGCAGGACGTATCGTCCATGACGTGCGACATAGCGTGCATTCACCCCACTCGGACGCGGGAATTCAGAGCGACACCGTCCAAATCGAATTTCGATAAACTCCGCCGAACGTCCAACAGGAGTCGCGATCCGAATCTACAAAAACGAACTCACACCTAACGCAAAACTAACGCATCAATCAACGGGATACGATTGACGGCACGTTGGCGGAAATGATATTTCCGTCTCTCAGGAGGCATGGACGAGTAACGGGTTAATGTGAAGGCGTGCGCCACATGGCAACGACTTCGGATTTGGGTGCTGTTGAAGGCGCGCTCTAACTAGCGCGAACATCGAAACGCTGGCTTTTGTCACGAAGCATGGTGCGCTGCGGGCGACGCGCTGCGTGCACGCTGGTGCTGCCGGGAGATCCGGGCAGCGCGAATGTGAACCGCGTCCTTTAGCCTTACAAAACCAGGTCGCAAACGGCGCTGCAAGCCCGGGGCTGGCAGCGCTGGGCCGGGGCGTGTGCGCACGTCCGGTCGGAGCGAGAGAACTGCGGGAGTATTGTGATGTTGTCTTTAGTTTTCAGTGCGTTCGTGTTGATGGCAATGTTTTGGTTGCCGCCTTTGCTAAAGCAGCGCCGCACGCGCGCAGCGCTCGTGAGGAATGCAAAGCTCGGCGCGCTCGTCCTCGCCGGCTTCTTCTGTGCGTGCAGCAACACCGGCAACAAGAGTAGCAACAGTAAGGAAGTCGCTTCCTCCAGCGCGCCCCTGTGTACGGGCACGGCGTTGGCGATCAGTCCGGGTCGTCAGTTGCCACTCAATGCGGTGGCAACGCTGACGGCCTCGGCGGCATGCAACAGCGCCGACGCGCCGCAGTTCGCATTCTTCTACCGCCGTGTCGGAGCGAGTTCGTGGTCCTCTATTCGAGATTGGGATGCCCCGCCCACGACGAGCTGGAACACCTCCAGTCTCGGCCAAGGCAGCTACGAGCTAAAGGTTGACGTCAAGCGGAACGCCGGATCGACGATAGCCGATGCATCAGGGTTCGCGACGATTGTCGTTGGAGGCGTGGACGACTCGTGCCGCAACCTGGGTCTCGGAACTGGGCCCACAGCCGACTCGACGGACGCCGCGACCTTCTTCTCGCAAACGGTTTGGCCCGGTGGAACCATCGGTGAAACGACGATTCTCGATAAAGACGTGCAAGGTCGCGGCGCTCGCGCCAAGGGACAAGCTCTCGTGCTGAGCGTGTCGGACGTTGAGTACAACCGGCAAGACGTCATCGGGGCCCACTACCGGAGCGTCATCGACGCAATCAACAGCCTGCCCGCAGGCACTCACACGCTGACCGTGGAGTTGGATTACGCGACCAACGACGACGACGACTATCCTTGGATGGAAAGCCACCACTTTTCATCCCATTATCTGCTCAATTTCTATGGAACACTGGTTGATGACAGTGGAGGCGATGGCGTTCTAGTCGGGGGCAGGACTGCCCTGAAGGAAACGGGGACTATCCACAACTTCGCGCACCATGCGAAGACGTTCACCTTCAAAATCGTTGAAGCCAATGCGCCGAAGCCACGCCCAGAGGGGACGTTCGAACGCGGCAAGTTCCGCGGTTTCAAGGCCGGGGTGATCGTGAATAACAAGTTGGACGCCGCTGTGCTCGAGGCATCCATACTGGTCGTCGATAATCTTGCGATGCGCCTGAACGGCGGACCGCTGATCTATCGCAACACGTTCGATGCATCGGGACCGGACGCCGATGCAGACGGCGTGATAGACGCTTGCCAGGCGTGCGACGACCGAGTTGACAGCGATGGTGACCAAATCAACGACTGCTCCGAGCAGCGAGACGGCTCGGAGTGGACGGATCCGCTCGTGTTCAATGGACCAATGGTCGAGCGTGGCATCGCGGGCACGCTTCCCGCCTGCAGCGCTCTGACCGAACCAGCTCTAGACCAGTATCTCGCCGCTAACGCGCCGACACAGCGGCAACACATGGCTTCTGGTTGGAGCAACTGGGGCACGTACCAGACTAACAGCTGCGGGGCGTCGTACGATTTTTCGCCCCAGTGGTCGAGCTGCCCATCGCCCTGGTACGCGCACTACAACGCCGAGTTCTCCGTCGAAGACCCGGGCTATCACTGCTTCAGCATCTCGCAAAACCACAGCTGCGCAGCGCTGTACGTCGACGGCACGGCCATTTCGGCAAACCAGGCTCGTCGGTGCTTTCATCGGCAATCCGGGGTGCTTCCCATCCGCTGGTTCACACAACCATCAAGCGGCTTCTATCAAACCAACGCTGTGCGAAACCTGACGCTCAACGTGAGGTACTGCTACGGCCAAGACGCCGAGTGCGAACCCGTCTCCGTACTGCCGCAGAGTTTGTTGAGGTCGGGCGAATCGACTTGCATGGCGGCGCTAGTAGGTCGGGCAAACGCAGACTACACAGCGACTGCACTGAAGGTCATCAACAGACAATTCACTCCCGCTCAGTCACTGGCCCTGTCGCGCGATCGTAAGCGAAGGATGCGCGCTGCCAGGGCCGATGTGTCTCTCGCGGCTCGACTCTGCGACCGGTCCGACGTCGACGGTGACTGGGTGATCGATTCAGAGGATCAATGCCCGGGAACGCCCGACCTCATCGCAACGGACGATCGAGGATGCCCGCTTGCCACGTTGCCTCGAGCACCATCCGCAGAGATGGTGGCAGGATTGCTCGATGAAACGCAGATCACTTTCAATCCGAACTGCACGACCGCGCCGGTGCCTAACACCGTCTCGGCTGGTCTATTTCATAGAATTACCAGCAACGCGCATCGAGGCGCGTACGTCTTCGCGGGTCGCGTCACGAATCAGCCGTCCGGGTGCCCCGTTTGGTATCACTTCGAAATTGATGAATCCGGGCGGGTGAACCGCCGTTACCTGGCGAGCTTCAAGGACACTGAGGAACTCAGCGCGGCATTCGGGAACGGGAGCCCCGTGCCACGAGGGTTGATTCAGTTTCGTACAGGCTCCGGTGACACGGGCACGCGCGCCTGGCTGGCCGAGCCCAAGCATGGGGTGACCACACGAGTGCGGGTGCGCGCCATGAACGCAAACGGCGCGCGGGGACCATGGAGCGACTGGAGAAGCACCACCTGCAATGATTGTCTCCGTATGGGCCTGGCATGCACCTGGTTGTGTGAACAGGAGCTGATCACGGCAACAGGCGACGTGACGGTCGCCAGATGATCTCTTCAAAGGGAAACCACGTGAAAACTAGAATCGTGTCATTGGTCAGCGTTGCGACGACTCTGGTTGTCGGTTTACAGGCGACAGCTGCGAGTGCCTACGGTTTTGTCACGCATCGGACAATCGTGGGCCATGCCGTCCGCGTCATGCGAACCAACCCGTCGGTCTCTCCAATTCCAACGGAGGCCACGCCAGCCGAGTGGAACGCTTACATTGCCGATGTGAGCGCGGCACCCGCTGCACTCGGAAACTTACGCAGCGGGCTGACGGTCGCTGGAAGCGTCTGGGCCAAGGCCGGCGGCACCTGTAACTGGGACCACTCGGACAACCTGTCGCGGATAGCGACGATGAAGTTGAAAGACTTCAAGTACGACCCGGCGCGCGTAAGTCCCCCTGGTATGTGCCACGCAGAGCCCACGGGTACGTGCGGCCTCTACGGCATCCCGCAGGCTGGCCAGACCTTCGACGAGAACTATGTTCGCGAACATCGAAATATGGACCCACCCGATCGCGCGAATCTACTCGGTTGGCATGCAGCAAGCGTCGACGATCATGAACAGGATAGCGTGCTTTGGGCTCGACCAACGAGTAGTGATGCACTTCTGGGCACGGGGGTGCTCAGCGCCGCATCCGGGTTAATCAACACCGGTTTGCTGGGTTACAAGTTCAGTCTACTCGCCGTGTCGGTAATGGCGGTCCCGTTCATCTGCGGAGTGAAGCTGATAAAGGGGGAGGATTGTGAGCTCGATGACGGATCCGATCTGGTCGAGCAATACAATCCGATAAACTTTGCCGAGAGCTTTATTCCGGGCATCAAGCAACCTTGCAGTAGCGACTACGTCGGTCTTTGGCATTTCATCAATGTCGTTGGCGAGCGCGGTGAGCACAACGACCATCCGGGCATGCTGTATGACGAGGCCGGGCCCGTCGACGGGGGAGTCGGTGCCATCGACTTCGTGATAATGACGGCAACTGACGCCACCGGTCTGGCATTGAACGCCGGCGACGCCGACGGAGATGATCGCTACGGAGAGTACGATCGTAGGAACGTGCGCAGCGACCGTCAGTGGAGTTCCGTCAACTTGGGTCACCAGGAATTTTCGCCGATCGACAATCTGGCCCTGTATGGGTATCGCCGATTCTTAGACAATCCTACCGAAGCGTCGGGACTCGGCTGGCCACTTCACGCGATCGGCGATTCCGCGGCGCCGCATCACGTGGTCGGCACGACCAGTTGGGGCCATCGTCCCTACGAGGATTACGTGGATCATCATATCACGGAGCTTTTGCCAGAAGATGATGCTGCGCAGCACTCACGCATACTCGCCAATGGCTTCAAGTACTGGAAGGCAATGGGATCCGGAGGAGACGTGAGGAACCTGGTTCAGGTGCTCGCTCGGAATACAGCGGCCTATTCGAGAGATGGCGGCTCAGTAACCAATTGGGCCTACAACGATCAGGCTTCCTGGTTGTGGCACAAGCCAATCGGCACTGACAAGAAAGGAGGCGAATCGATGTACGAGCCGTTCCACAGCCTCATTCCCCATCTGCTCGAGGAGAGTGCTGCTGCAAGCTTGGCTTTCCTCGCGCGCGCAGCAAAGAGCGCGAGAGACGCCGGTGACGACCCCACGACCCGATGCAATACGGCTGGCGCCAACTGGTACTATCTCCCGCACGAGGCGAATGGAAGGCTCGGTCCTGGCGAGTGCGTGCCTGGCCCGGGTCCACTTCTGATTCCGCCGGCCGTAGCGAACCCCGAAGTGTGCACGCCGTCATGTCCCGACGCAGGCGTTACATGCAGCAGACCGTGTACGGAGGGCTGCTCTGCAGATGAAACGTGTTTCTCAGGTTGTTGCATTATGATCCCGGAATAAGGGACTCATCGTCGCTTTTTTTCCTTCATCAAGGTCATCGAGTTTCACCACGCGTCACAAGTCGTAGTTGGCAATGAGAAGGAGGCTTCGGAGCGGAGTTGCGGCGGGCCTGCCAACGGTACTCTTGATCTCTGGGTGCATTGTGATGATCGAAAACCCTTGTCAGGCCAGCTACGCCGCGACTTGCTCGCGTCGTGCGCTGACTCGGTGCCACGAGGCTGCAGTGATTTGCCGGACGATGAACGCTGTTACCAAGCTTCGCACTGCGAGTTGCATGACGAAAGCGAGTTCCACCTAAATGAAAGCGCGCACTATCCGTCTGCTATTTGCGCTCGCAGCGCTCGTGCTGCTAGCGATCATCCCGGCTGCCGCCGTCGCCTTCAGGAGTGGCAGCGCGCCGTACCGGCTCGCCGCCGCTTCGAACTATCTCGAGCCGCACTACGGGCGCGCAGCAGCCTTGTACTGGTCTGCGGCGCCTCGATCCATCGTGATATTTTTAATCGCTACAATGACTTTTCTGCCGCTCGTCGCTGGCTTCCTCGTCCTTTCGGATGCAGAGCTCGCCCGGGCACGCGGAAGGTCGGCGGCGATAGAATCGCTTCGACTGCTTGGCTGGATCACCGCGCTGAACGTCGCCAGCCATCTGGCGTTTCTGGGCGTGTCGGCCGTAGCGGGTATCGATCGCTTTGGTGTCAGCTGGGCCCTTCAACTCTGCCTTGCAACGAGCTTGGGGGTATTGCCATATGTCGCATTCACAGCCGTCATTCGTCGATTCATTGCCCGGCATCTCGTTGCGTTCACGTTGGGCGCAGTGACGATCGCGCTTACCGCCCTCGTGGCCCTCTGGCTGACGGAGTCCGGTAGAGGTATCTGGTTTACTCCGGCTTTCGTCAGGCGAATGGCGCTTTCGGGCTATTGGGACGATACGGCGCTGGCAGCCTTGGGGGCGGGAATATGGTTGTCGGTGGCTTCGGTGGCAATCACGGTCCGACGGGGAGCGAAGAACCGCCCACAGGCGAACCATCCCGACGCCAACCTGGCACTCGGGTCGACCGGAGAGCTCTCCGCGCTCAATGAAGGTCCGCCGCGGGAGTATCAAGCGCTGCGCCCCTCGGCGTGAGCACGGGGGACCTCGGCGTGCGTCCACTCGCTCGAAGTAGAACTGAAGCTCAATCCGCATCTGCATGTTCTGTTCTTGGATGGTGTGTACCACTGTAACCGTTCCGCAATGGACGCCTTGGCAGGGGCGCAGGGGTCTTGGATGCATGAAGATCCCGCTCTGATTCCACCAGAATGGACTCTACCTCAACGGCCGCATCAAGATCGGGGAGAGCCTCGTGCACCAGATCCAGCTCCAGTTTATCGCCGCCAAAGTCGATGCGCCCCCTGACATGGTTGCCGCCGTCGCGCAGTATCTGAACGGACGAGCTCACTAGCTGGGAGATTTCCGGGAGCGCATTGACGAGCTCCCTGTGCGCCTCACGGTCGTGAACGAATAGGTCGATGTCCCGTGACAGCCGATAACGGAGTATGGTCCCAGCGACCGCGACTCCGCCTGCAAGGTGGCACGGCACACGCTCCTCCTGGCACGCGCGAATGAAGTCGAGCGCCTGCTCCGAGATCACCCGCCGATCGAAACGGCTACGCACTCGCCTCCGTCGCAGGAGGCCAGCCTGCATCTTCGATATCGAGCAACCATGCCCAGCGGGCACGACTCCGCCCTAGGTGTCGAATCAGTAGCGGCCAGAGCGAACGAATTTGTTGCGGGGTCGTGAAGAGCCACACGTCTCGAGTGTTGGCTTCACGCAGTAGAGCGCCGAGCCAGTACGCTCTCCGTTCGGAGCTCGGATCCCTGAGCCGCTGCTCGAATTCGCTGACGGTAATGTGAGCGAGTACGAGGCTGGAACTTGTCGTCTGCGAAATTCAGGATGCCGGACAGAGACCCCTCAATGGCAGGTTTTTGTGCTCTTCTCCCGGAATGTACGACGATTCACCAACATCAGGTTTGTCTCTGGTCGAGCAATTCTGAGTTGCCGCTCACTTCCAGCTGATCACGCTGTCGCATGCCTCGGCGCCGTCTGAGATGCACCCGAGGCGGCGATAGCGCACGTCGCGGCAGCCCATGGCCGTGTAGAGCGCGAGCGCCGTCGCCATGTTGATGCGGCAGAGGAACGGGTGGTGCGAGCGCCACTCGATGTACGTCACGCGGTGTTCAGTGGGCGACGTCACGGACACCGGGCGGCCGTTGTCGTAGTTGAGGGTCCACAGCTTCTCACCGTGGCGCGCGTAGCGCTCCGGCGTCGCGAACATGCTGATGACGGTTCGGTACACGCCTTGTAGGAGGTCGTTCATCACCGCTTGCGCTCCGTGTTCCGCCAGTCGAGGACGCTCTGTGCTGCTGTGGTGCCGAAGAATCTCGTCGAAGATGGCGTGCACGACTTCGGCGGGGTACCAGCGCGACGTGAGCACTCCGAATCCCGGTTGACTGACGTCGAAGTACTCGGAAAAATGGCGCTGTGCGAGGCCCAAAGCCTCGAGGACTCGCTCGCGATCGATGCTGGCTCCGTACCACGCGAGGAACCCACGCAGCCCCAAGCCCTTGATGTGCCCACTGCCGGTCGGCGCACGGTCCAACTTACGTTCGCGCGGAAACATCTTTCCTGGAGTGTAACACGCGATCGCAGCGCGTCATGTCAGCGACGTGCGCGAGGACGAAGTGCGCCGCCACACGTTCAGCGCGCTCGTCACGCGACGACGGAGCGATTGCATCGCCCTGAAAGCACTCGGTGCAGATCCAATCCTGACGCGGCGGGCGGCGGGAATCCATGGGGATCTCGCGTGTTGATGGCGGCATGAGCAGCACCTCCATTGTCCGTTCCACCTCCGCCCAACGTCACGACATCGCCCGCGTGCTCGGCGCGACGG
>DATDJP010000191.1:0-13249 GCA_036520475.1 Polyangiaceae bacterium
CGAAGTCAGCATCGAACACGCCGTCTTTCTGATCGAACTTGGCGACGTCGTGGAGGTAAACGCCAGCGTAGACCTTTTTCGCCGGCGCGGCGGCACACGGCGCATGCACGAGCAGGCAACAAACGCAGACGAGAAACCAGATTGCGTAAAGAAGACGGCTGCTGCGAAGCATGAAGGGGCCCCATCCTGCCACTTCATTGAATGAAAAGCCGGAACCACGTCAATGCCTGGCCGCAAATCGGCCGCGGGTCTTTCGCTGGGCCAAGCGTCAGATGCAGTTCCCTGTCATAACTGCTCTGCCGTCGCCTCGCTGCTGACACGCCATTCGATCTTGACCGGCCTGGCGTTGCGGGATCCGACGACCAGGCCCGAGGAGTTGATTGCTCGTGGAAGGCCAATCCCAAGGTCTACGGCAGTGAGATTCGCGGTCCAAAGCGTGCCTCGATCAGCGCCCGAGTCCCCGCTCAAGTAGCGCGACTGTGCAACGATGACGCCCTCGTCATTCACGTCCCTCACCTCGACTTGGAACGGACCGCCGCCGGTGGGAACCGGAACTCGCGGCAGGCCGACCGGGAGAGCGGTCGAGGAAGACCACTGCACGGGTCGATTGGTCGCAGGACCCCAGATCGCGCCGACGATGAGGCCGTGATTGTTGATGGCGCGAGCTTCTCCGTTGCAGTCGGGCGAGGCGAGCCTCGTGACCGTAGGCGGGCTTCCCGACCAAAGCACGGCCCAGGTGCCAGACCCGGAGACGCTGGCGCTGCCCACCGCCTCGCCAGCGTCATTGATATCGAGCGGCAGAGTATCGCTGTTCGGTGGCGTGGGGAGCTCGGTGAGTGTGTCGGTGTGCAGATCGTAGGCCCACGGCTGGACCGAACCCGTGCCGGGCTTACCGGAGTACCCGACGATCATGCCGTTCGGACTCATGCTCGAGACGATATTCCCGACACCCAGCCCGTCGATCGGACGGATCGCGCGCGTGGCGTCCCAGATGAAGGGCTGTTGCGCCACACTATCCGTCCGAGGCTGGAAGCAATCCCCGACGATGAGGCCATCGTTCGAGATGCCGACTGGGATGCAACTAACGAAGCCGGGCGGCAGGGGTAGGCGCTCGAAGGATTGCGCGTCACCGAACTCGACGGCTTGACCTGCGAGATCACCGACGATGACGCCATCATCGTTCACGTCTCTCGCAGTGCCGAAATTGCCCGGCGCTGGATCTTGAAGATCCGTAATCGTGACGGGAGGGGCCTGGCAGGCAGTAAGCGCGGCCAAAAGCGGTCCAACGGCGGATGCAAAAAATTTCATAATGCCTCGCTGACGAATGCGCGCTCCGCGAATTGCAATTGAGCGTTCCTCGTCCCTCGGCAGAGCACAGCACGCAGAGCAGCGTGCGTCCAGCCGATGGTGGGCGACCAGAAGCGAGTGTTGCGGTAGTCCGCCGTCAGTTCGCCGTACGCCTTTGCATTCCGGGCATGCGCGTTGTCAGCCGCAACGCGACGCGACAATCCGAGTCGTCGATCACGAGCAGCGCGGCGTCGGGGAAGCGAGCCGCCCGGCGAGCATCACGACCAGCGTCCCGCAACCACCGGCGCTGAAGCCATTCAACGCCACACGCTTCATGTCCGGAAAGCGAGCCCGCGCACCATCGAGCGCCGCCGCCAGATTGCGCTGACCGCGGTGGTGACAGTTTCTGCCAACACCGGAGCGCGACTGCCAGATCTGGCAGTGGCGTCATCGACGTGGAAGGACGTGGAAGTCAGTTTTTCCGTGGAGCGCCGGTGTTGCGAATCCGGTAGAATCGGCGCGATGAGACCGCTGTCTTCGCTGCTCGCGTTCGTCATTCCGTGCCTCATCGGCTGCGGCCAGCCACCGCCAACGGGAACGGGTGGAACGGCGGGAAGCAGTGGACAACCAGCCACTCCCGAGCTCGAACTGTTCGACTACAGCTTGGTCTCAGGCCCCTGCCCACCCGGTAGGTTTTGCAACGAATCGATCACGGTCGACAAGACCGGGAAGGTCGAGCGCAACGCCGACGGGGTCACGCGAACAGCGCAGCTTTCCACCTCGGACAAGCAATCTTTCGCCACGTTCGCTACCAGCGACGCGCTACTGGGCGCTTTGGCCGACCCCTGGCCGTGCCATCTTCCCGGGGGCGATATGCAACAAACCCTTGCGGTGACCCTCACGGATCGGGCTCCGCTGACGAAATCGATCTACGGCTGTCAGGAGGAACCTTATTTGTCGGTGCACGTCTGGTTGGAGCGGTTGCGTACGGCCTCCTACATCGAGTGAGTGTCGGCCCGCTCGTCCGTCTTCGCGGCCGCTGGGTGCGTTTCCGGCCGTTTCGCTGCTCTGCCGAGGCGCGCGCGGCACGGTGCTCGGACGCGGCGCCCTGGGTGAGGCCGAGCAGCTCTCGCGGCATTGCGCGACCTCAAGGCCCCGCGTGCGACATCGGGGCCGTCGAAATCGTGCCATGAAATGAGCCGGCAGGTTTCGCGGCCGATCGAGCAGAAGGCGAGTCCTGCCGCTCTCAGTTGCACGGTTCCAGGGGCTTGTCGCAGTTTCTGGGGCCACACGTCGTCGGATAGAGTTGGCCATCCACACACGTCAATGCCTGGCCGCAAATCAGCGTCGGATCGCACTCTGGTTTGCAGCTGAGCTCGACGCAAATGCCGCCGCAGTCCGCGCCACCGCGGCAAGGACTGCAATCGTCGCGCGGGTCGTCCACGCATTCGAAGCCAGTCGGACACGGCAAACCTGCGATCCCACCGCACTGGATCAGGCCTGGACACGGGCTCCAGCGGATGAGGCATTGCCCCCGCTCACAGACGGATGCCGCACAGGATGAATTCACGCCATCCGGGCAGAGTTGGCACGGCATCCGAATCTGCGGGCAATCGCTGTTGCTGCGACACATGCGCAAGGAATCGGAGCTCGTGCTCTCGGACTCGGTTTCGTCTGGGCTGGGCGCGCTCGCACTGGCGCAGCCGACGGCTACCAATGCACTGAGCAGCGTGATGGATCCTGAAAACCCAATTCGAATGTGTGTCATGTTTCTTCCCTTTCGGTTTGAACGCGGCGCATGCGATGGCATGGCCGAGTGCTGTTCCCCGAGATCCTTGGTAACGCCGCGCGCGCTGGGCGTCTACGCTGCCGACTCGAAAAGTCAACCGCCGGGAGCACTCAACTGTGTGGGTCGCGCGCTGCCGCGCGCATGCAATCGGCAATTCAGTCGCCTTGATGAGTGCGTACGTGCCGCCGCCGCCAATCACGACGGCCACCGCGATGACTGCGAGGACCGTTTTAGCGGTGTCCGGCTGAGTCACCTCGACACGTTGCACGTCGTGAAGCGGGCTCGGCGTGGCTGCGCGGTTGGAGCTGCGCACCACCAGGGTGTTGCCGCGCAGCTCGGAATTCACGGGATGCAAGAACTGGTATTTGACCCCGCGTGCGTGCACGAGCGCATCGAACTCTCCCTGCACCTCGTACAGCGTGCCGTCCGTCCTCTCCACGTGGGCCATGCCCATCTGCTTGAGGCTGGGGAAGCCCCATGCGCTCGTGACGGCGTCGACGACGAGCTTCGGCTCCTCGCCCTGTGTCTCTCGAGCAACCGAGGGTCGGAGCGAGGCGTCGGAAGGGGCACATGCCCGACGCCGGGCCCGTTGGCGTCGTCGGTCCGTCGCGGTTCGGCGCGTGACTCGAGCGGTATTTGAGCGCTGAACGCGCTGCGGCAAGCGCAGGGGCACAAGACGCGTTAAATTCGTAACGCTGCATGGATCTCGATCTCATCCCCGCAGAGCTGCGCCAGTTCGTCGTGCAGCAGGATTACTCGGAGTACACGGCGGAGGACCAAGCCGTGTGGCGCTTCGCCGTGCTGAATACGCACCGGCGGCTGCTGTCGATGGCGCATGAAGCCTACGCACACGGCTTCTCCGCAGCGGGGATCTCCGTGGATTGGATCCCGCACATCGGCCAGATGAGTGAGAGCCTGGAACGATTCGGCTGGCGCGCGGTGGCCGTAGACGGCTTCATCCCGCCGCGGGTGTTCACGGCCTTTCAAGCGCGCGGCATTCTGCCGATAGCTGCGGACATTCGAACCTCGGAGCACCTCACGTACACGCCGGCGCCCGACATCATCCACGAGGCCGCCGGGCACGCGCCGTTCCTCGCCGATCCGCACTATGCGCGCTACGTGCGTCGAATCGGTGAGGTGGCCGAGCAGGCGTTTGCAAGTCCGGCCGATCAGGCGGTCTACGAGGCGGCGTATACGCTATCCGAGGTGAAGGAAAATCCGGCGAGCACGAGCGAGCAACTCGCGCATGCAGAACGGCTACTCAGGGAGGCTGTGCGCGGGCTGGGCGAGCCGAGTGAGGCGGCGCGCATCGCACGGCTGTACTGGTGGACGGCCGAGTACGGGCTCGTTGGGCGAGTGGCGGATTACAGGCTGTACGGCGCTGGCTTGCTCTCGTCGATCGGCGAGGCGCACTTCTGCCAAAGCCCGAGCGTGAGCAAGCTGCCGCTCACTGCGGAGTGCGTCGAGGTTAGTTACGATATCACGCGATCGCAGCCCCAGCTGTTCGTGGTACCGAGTCTCGCCGAGCTCGAACCGGTGCTCGAAACGGTCGCGGAAACGCTTGCCCATCGACGGGGCGGAGACGAAGCCGTCGAAGCCGCGCGCCGCAGCGCGGACGTCGCAACCGTCGAGCTCGACACGGGCGCGCAGGTGGTGGGCGTCGTCAATGGGATCAAGCGGCATGAAGGGAAGCTCTCGCTGGTCCTATTTTCCGGCCAGTGTGCGGTTGCCGCCGGTGGGGCAGTCGTCACTGGGTTGCCCCGCGCTGCGCTGGGCTATGCGCTGCCGCTCGGCGTGCTCGAAAACGGCATGCCGCTCTCGCGAGTCGATGCGGAAACGCTTGCCCGCTGTTCGGACGGCGAGGGTCGATTCGAGTTTCGCCTGACGTCCGGCATTCGCATCCACGGCCGCTTTCAGAGACTCGTCCGAGTCGACGATGAAATCACGGTGCTCGTCTGCGAACACTTCGCGCTGGAGCAACATGGGAGTATCCTGTTCCGGTCCGCTACGCCCTATCCATGGGTGCTCGGGCACCGCGTTCGCACCGCTGGGGCGGCGGTACCCGCGGGCTATTTTCCCGAAACCGCCGTGTCGGCGACCACGGTGCCGAAGCCGCGGACGTTCGATGAAGCACAGCGCCAGCGAATCGACCTCCACGAGCGCGCGATAGCTGCCTGGCGGTCGCTGGCTGGTAGCGATCTGGTGCGAGAGTTCGAAGCGATCGCGGCGCGCTTGGAGCGAGAGTGCCCCGATGAATGGCTGCTTCGCTGGAACCTGCTCGAGAGCCTCATGAAGCTCGGTGAACGAGGCGGGCTGGCGGAGCGGATCGAGCGGGATCTCGAGCATCTCGAGGTGCGTTTTCAGCATCTCGAACCGATCGCAAGTGGGCTCGGCTATATTCGATCGATCGTGGCGGGCGGGAGCGGCGAGCGAAAGCCCGAGCGACGGGAGGCCCCTCGATGAAACTGGCGACGTTGCAAGATGGAACACGCGACGGATGTCTGCTCGTCGTCGACCGGACTGGCCAGCGATTCGTGAACGCCAGCGCCATCGCACGCTCACTCCAGGCGGCTCTCGACGACTGGGATCGCGTCAAACCCGCGCTTGATGTGCTCGGAAGCGATCTCGAGCACGGCCTCCTTGCCGGAGAGCCGCTCGAGATCCAGAGGCTCGCCGCACCGCTGCCGCGCGCTTACGAGTGGATTGATGGGTCGGCGTTCTTGTCGCACGTCAAATTGGTGCGAAAGGCGCGCGGCGCCGAGCTGCCGGAAGCGTTGCTCAGTGACCCGCTCGTCTATCAGGGCGGCTCGGGCGTGCTACTCGCACCGACGGCGCCGCTCAGGCTCGGCAGCCCGGATTGGGGGCTGGATTTCGAAGCGGAGGTTTGCGTGGTTTTGGCTGACACGCCGCTCGGGCTGGAGCGAGAACACGCCGAGCGACATGTCCGGTTGTTGATGCTCGCCAACGACGTCACGTACAGGAACCTGGTTCCGCGCGAGCTCGAGAAAGGCTTCGGGTTCTTTTGCTCGAAGCCGGCTACGGCGTTCTCACCGTTCGCAATCACACCGGACGAGCTCGGATCGGCGTGGCGTGACGGCCGGGTTCACCTGCCTTTGCAGACCTACCTGAACGGCAAGCGAGTGGGCGAGCCGGATGCGGGTGCCATGCACTTTTCATTTTTCGACTTGATGGCGCACATCAGCCAGACACGGCGGTTTACGGCAGGAACGATTCTGGGCAGCGGGACCGTGTCGAACGAGGATTCCGAGCACGGTGTGTCGTGCCTTGCGGAGCTCCGGACGCGCGAGCTGATCGAGCGGGGCGCCGCTTCGACGCCATACCTCGTGCAGGGCGACCGCGTGCGGATTGAAATGCTGGACGCACGTGGAATCAACTTGTTTGGCGCGATCGATCAGAAGGTCGTAAAGCCGTGAAGCTCTATTCGTATTGGCGGTCGAGCTCCGCGTGGCGAGTACGGATCGTGCTCGCGTGGAAAGCGATTCCTTACGAATACGTTGCCGTGAATCTTGCGCCGGACGCAGCCGAGAACGCGTCTGAAAGCTATGCTGCCGTGAACGCACTCGGGCAAGTGCCGACCCTGGAATGGACCGAGGCGGGGCGTGTCGTGCGGCTCACGCAGTCGGTCGCGATCGCCGAGTATCTGGGGGAGCGGTTTCCGGAGCCGCACTTCATTCCAAAAGGCACCCTCGAGCGAGCGCGCGTGCGCCAGGCCGTGGAAATCGTCAATTCGGGCATTCAACCGCTACAAAACTCCGCCACTGTCGCGGCGCTTCGCGCGCTCTGCGACGAAGACGGGGTAAAGACCTGGATTCGAAATGGGATGACGCGCGGACTCGCTGCGCTCGAATCGCTGGCGCTCGGTCACGGCGGCGCATTTTTGGTCGGGAATGAACCGTCACTGGCCGACGCCTGTTTAGTCCCACAACTTTACAACGCACGCCGCTTCGCCGTGGATCTTGCCCCTTATCCGAAGTTGACCGAGATCGAGGCCGCCACGGGGTCGCTCGAGGCGTTTGCTCGCGCGCATCCGGATCAGCAGCCCGACGCGCCGGCGGATTCGCGAGTGCGAAACGAATGAGCCTATCGGGAGGTGTCAGTGCAAGCAGCAGAGCTCGGCATTCAAAGGCTTCTCGGCCTCCACTATTACGTTCGCGACCTGGAGCGCAGCCGGCGCTTTTACGTCGATTGCATGGCGTTCGACGAAGTCGGCCGGAGCTCGCCGGAGCTCGAGCGTCAGGGCCGGCAGCGCTCGCTGGTATTTCGCGCAGGCGGCATCGTCGTGGCGTGCTCGATGCCGGTTGGGGAAGGTGGGCGCGCGTTTCGCTACTTGTCCAAGCACCCAGATGGCATTGGTACGATTGCCTTCGAAGTAGCAGACGTCCGGCGCACATTCGCCCTTCTCGACGCGAATGGGGGTACGCCCATCGACGAAGTTCAGACGTACGAGGACGATCTCGGGAGGCTCGAGACGTTCTCGATCACGACGCCGTTCGGGGACACCACGTTTCGCTTCATCGAGCGGCGCGGCTATCGGAGCCTGTTCCCTGGAATGGAAGTGTACGATGAGCCGCGTGGTGGCAAAAACGCGCTCGGTTTCAGCGAGATCGATCACATTACCGCGAACTTCCAGACGATGAAGCCGGCGCTGCTCTGGCTCACGCACGTGCTCGGTTTCGAGTCATTCTGGGAAGTGGAGTTTCACACCCAACAGATGGCGGACTATCGAGTGCGCGACGGATCGGGCCTGCGCTCGAAGGTGATGTGGGACCCGGCCACGGGTATCAAGTTCGCAAACAACGAACCGTACCGTCCGTCTTTCAAGACGTCTCAGATCAATGTCTTTCACGAGGAGCATCGCGGCGATGGCGTGCAACACGTCGCGCTCGGGACGCGCGACATCTTACAAACCGTGCGCGCGCTCCGCGAGCGGGGGGCGCTGTTCATGCCGACGCCCGAGCGGTATTACGAGCTTCTGCCGAAGCGTCTGGCCGAGCAGGGCATTGGAAACATAGACGAGGATCTGAACACGCTTCGCGAGCTTCAAATTCTCGTGGATGGATCCGGCGCGCACTCGTACCTTCTGCAAATCTTCTTGCGAGACTCCGCTGGCTTGTATGGTAGCGCGGACGCTGGTCCGTTTTTCTTCGAGCTCATTCAGAGAAAGGGTGATGCGGGGTTTGGTGCGGGTAACTTCCGGGCGCTCTTCGAGAGCATCGAAGACGCACAATCCGGGACGAGGAACGAATAAATGCTCGACCGCATGGCTGAAGGTGAGCTGCCAGCGAAGCATCACCTTGCGCTCCTGGGACCGGAGGGCCAGTTGCGCTACGAGCATTGTCTGACGCGCTCCGGATTCGATGGCGCCTACACGATCCTGTACCACGAGCACCGCCCGCACGCGTTCGAAACCACGTTCGCCGCCCGGCAGCCGCCAGCGCTGGAGAGCACGGAACGGGATGCGGAAGTCGAGCCAGTGCACCGGCTGCGCCGGCGTCACTACCGAACCTCGGATTTGGAGACCGCCGGCGCGCCGGTGGATGCGCGTGTGCCGATCTTGTTCAGCGAAGACGTGACGCTTTCCATCGTAAAGCCAGCGCTGAGTGACTCTACGTACTTTCTGAACGCTGACGCCGATGAGCTGGTCTTCGTGCGCAAGGGACGCGGGACTTTGCGCAGCGTCTTCGGCGATCTGAAGTTCGGTGAGCTCGACTACGTGTGTCTGCCGAAGGGCGTGGTGTATCGCTTCCTCATCGAGTCGGGCGCCTGCGACCTCTTGCTGATCGAGTGCAGCTCGGGGTTCGGCCTGCCCAAACAATGGCGCAACGAAGTCGGGCAGCTACGCATGGACGCCCCGTATTGCCATCGCGACTTTCGGCGCCCGTCGTTTCGCGGGCCGATCGACGAAGGGATTCGGGATGTCGTCGTAAAGCGAGCAGGTCGCTACTATAGCGCCCGCTACGAGCATTCTCCGCTCGATGTGGTCGGATGGGATGGAACGGTTTATCCGTGGTCGTTTCCCATCCTCGCGTTTCAGCCACGCGTCGGCGCCGTGCACTTACCGCCCACGTGGCACGGAACGTTCAGCGCACGGGGTGTCCTCGTGTGCAGCTTCGTGCCGCGGCCTTTGGACTTCCATCCGGATGCCATCCCGTGCCCGTATCCGCATTCATCCGTGGACGTCGACGAAGTTCTTTATTACGTGAGCGGGGATTTTTCTTCGCGGAGTGGAGTACTGCCAGGCAGTCTGACGCTGCATCCGCGCGGCATTCCACACGGCCCTCATCCCGGCCGCTATGAAGCGAGCGTCGGCGTACGCCAGACGAGCGAGGTTGCGGTGATGCTCGACTGCTATCAGCCGCTCTCGCTCACGAATCGGGCAAAAAACGTCGAAGATCTCGCATACGAGCAAAGCTTCATCGAAGGGTGACCTCGGCTCTCAGCGGTCGAGGCGCACCACGCTGGCCGCCCGTCATCACGAAAAATACTGGCCGGGCGTCATGCCGAGCTGTTTTACGTACTACGCAAACCCTGAGGCCTGGCGCAGGCGCCACGGCACGGAACCGAGGTCGGTGCCGTAGGCGAGCTTTACGCCGGCACGGTGCGCTCTGGCTAGATTCTCGGGCCCGACCTCCGCGTCAGCCAGCCCGGCGTCGCGAGATCGCTCCCTTCACTCGACCAGGGTCGGGTCGTGGACTCACAGGCACGGCGAGCCGAAAACCTGGCATTCGAAGCGATCGGCCGACGCCGCATACATGCATGCGCGGCCGTTGCCCGCGCATGCAGAGTCATCCCCGCAGGGGCTTTCGTCCTCGCTGCAGAACAAGCCGAGGTTTCCGTACTCGCAGTTTGCGTCGGGCAAGCTGCCGAGGCTGAGCACACACTTGCCGCCGCCGCAGTCCGCATCGCTCATGCATTCGGCGGCGACGCATCGGCTGGCGCTTCCGAATCCAGGCAGACCGGCGCAGGCGCAAGCGAAGCCCGCGCCACACTCGCTGTCGGACGTACAGAGTGACAAACCATCTTGCGGGCAAGCGACGGCCTTCTGCCTGTGCACGAGCTCCGGATAGTCGTGATGCTCGAACATGACGTAGCCGACCGCTGAAACCCACGGTGGCGTCGCCCCTGCATCTTCTTCCGTGCTTGCATCGACGCCTCTCTGCTGTGCTGCGTCGGGGGCGTTCGACGCATCGCCCCCACAAGCTGCGACTACTGCAAGCGCGCCAACTCCAACGCAAACCGACGCCACACGCATCCCGCCAATGATACTCCAGAGGTAGCAGAAGCGTCGGACATTCGCCGATCCGCGCCGAGTTTTCTCATGTCATTGGGCTGCACGCGCGCCATGAACTCGTTCGCGGCCAACGTGTTCAATGTCTCGCGCTTGCGCATGCCGCCTCTGCGCACCGATGCCAAATCTACTCGAGCAGGCGGCAGAAGCGCTTGGCGTCACCCACACGCGGTATGTTGTTGAACAGAACGTACGCTGGTTCCGAAGGCGCAACGTTGTCCAGCATCCGTCGCAAGCGGCCGAGCTCGTCGTCGCTGTACGAGTTACGAGAGCCGCCGATGCCATGCAGACGCCAATACACGGGGTGTCCGGGCTCCGGGGCGGTGACGAACGGATCGACGACGTGCACCAAGCCGAGCTCGCGGCACAGCGTCAGGGCGAGCTCTCGCTCACGGACCCACTCGCGCCCGCGTGGCTCCCAGAGCAGGCGAGCCTTGGGGCGCTCGCTGCGAGCGAAGAAGGCGCGCATGTTGTGCACGTTTTCAGGCTGTGGACCGAAGCTGCCCGGGCACTGAAACAGCATCGCCGTCGCCGACAGCAGCTCTCTGCACTCGACTGAACGCCGCCAGCCTTCGTCCACGGCGGGTGAGTCGCGGAAGGAGCCGGGCTCGTCGTCAGGCCGCAGGCCGCGCTTCATGCGGCGATAGGTCGGGCTATTCGCGTTGTGAGTGACGAGTTGCCACACCTTCATCGTGTACTCGAGCCGCTCCGGTGTGGCTGCCAGCCACTTCTCCATGACGATGTTACGCGGCGGCTCGTAGAACGTATTCTGCACTTCGACGGCGGGAAAGTGCGTGGCGTAGTCCTCCATGGACATCGTGAAGCCGCACAAACCCACGCGAACGAGCACGGCGCTAGCGTAGCAACGGACGTGCCGAGCTGTGTTGTTCGAGGTTGCCCCAACTCGTCGGTGCTCGTCGCTACGCTCCTGCGCGCCGCCGGTCTTCCCCTTGCGTGCGCTCCGCGCCCGCGGGGAAGACGCGGGAGGTCGGCCTGGAGCAGGTTTCGCGATGTATCCACTGAACCGGGCCAGCACCACGTTTGGGGCGACGTCCCCCGGAACCCTGAAGTTCGCGGGGGCGTCCTCTGGCGCTTGCAGTTGGACGCCGCTACCGTGGGTCGCCGGAGGATTCGTATGACGCGCACCTGGACGATCATCGCGGTGAAGGACGTCCGGGCGAGCTTCAAGTGGTACCAGTCACTCTTCGGTCAGCCGGAGACGGCGCCGGCCCACGAGTACTTTGGCCAGCTGCTCGACTCCGACGGAACAGTCTTGCTCTGTCTCCATGAATGGGGCGCCCACGACCACCCCTCGTTGACGAGTCCTGAGCACGCGACACCCGGCAACGGCCTCCTTTTGTTCTTTCGCGTCGACGATTTCGACGTGGCACTACAGAGAGCCCGCGGGCTCGTTGCTCGATTCGAAGAGGAGCCAAGTACCAATCCAGGTACTGGAACGGCGGAGTTCTCGATTCGAGATCCGGACGGCTACTACGTCACGATCCGCGCGCTTTAGTTTGGAGGTGCACCACGAGGCAGCGCTGCCGACGCTCACCCGCCGGTGCGCACGACGCTGCCCGTGATCAAGGCATCTCGAAATCGATGGTGACCGAGCCCGCGGAGCGGCGGCCCTCGCCGTGATAGACCGCTTCGACGTTGTTGCCGTCGGGATCGAGCACGAACGCGCCGTAGTAGCCCGGGTGGTAGGGACGCTCGCCCGGTGCGCCGTTGTCGCGCCCGCCGGCGGCGAGCGCGGCGCGGTGGAAGCGATCTACGGTCTCGCGATCCGGGGTCTGAAACGCCAGGTGCACGCGGTTCGGAGCAGTGGCCGCGCCGCGAGTGAACGCCACGTCGCTCACGAACAGCTCGTCGCACGCGAAGGAGTGTTCGGTCTCGAACTCGAGCTTCAGCCCGAGCACCTCCAGCACGGCGCGGTAAAAGCGCCGGCTTTGCTCGAGGTCGGTGACGACGAGGTGAAGATGATCAATCAGTCTGCCACGATGGACTCTCATGCGGACGTTTTAAGGCGTGATGCGGCGTCGTACAGGGGGCTTCGCGCGCTTCGTGAAAGGCGTGGGGCAAGCGCCCCGATCGATCGCGTCACCGGGCGCCTGACAGACACGACCCTCCGCAGGTCTCGACGGAGGCGTTCTGAACGCACTCGCCATAGGCGGCAGCAGCGGGTCGTGGGATCCTGTCGCAGTCGACCATGCAGGCGTCCACGTCTTCCACACCTTCGCAAGCCTGTGTGCAGACTGCGAGCTCCGCGTGCTCGCGTTCACAAGCCGCGTCGCAAACGCACGCTTCACAGAGGCAGCGTGAACAAGCGAGGAGCGCCCCGTCGCAGCCGCTGCCGTTGTGCGCGACGCAGCCAGCGAGATCTTCATGCTCGCGGCGACACCCGCCGGGCAAAATCTGCCCCTCGCCGTCGCACGTGGGCGGGTGCTCTTCCGAGCAGCGGGCTGCTAGCTCGAACTCGGCAGAACAGGCGACGCGCTCGGACAGCATCTGGACCTCGCTCGAGCACAGGATCTCAAGATACAACCCAAGCCCCACGCTCAGACCTCCCAGGCCGCCTGCACACGGCAACGCGCCCTCGCGGCAGATCGCGGGCGTTGCCCGGTCCTCCGGCGACGCTGCTTCGTCGCATGCGAGCGCGATCAGACTCGACGCAAGCAGGTAGGGGACCCCGAACATCTCCGCAAAACGAGCTCTGAACACGGCCACATAGCATCGGCGAACGGGAGCGTCCTGTCGAGTAAGGCTCGCTCGCCGACAGGAGTGGATCGCGCCGAGCGAGCGCTGCCTGGCAGCGCGGATCGAGACAGTGGCGAGCGCTCGGAGGCGGCGAGCACGGCGCAACG
>DATDJP010000192.1:0-117480 GCA_036520475.1 Polyangiaceae bacterium
GCGTGTCGGGCGCTCGGAATGCTTCGCGTCGCGACAGCAAGGACGGCGCATGCGCGATGTCGAGGAACATTGTTTTCGATACTCGCTGCCTCGCGGGCGCTCGTAGCTCGGCCTTCTTCAATGGGCCGCGCAGGCGTGACATCAGCGGGCCGGATTTGGGCCACGACACCCACACAAGTCGGTGGGGAGAGCTTACGAGGCGTGTGTCAGGATGAGAACTGCACCCTGACGACAGTTCCTCGGCATTGAGTTACGGCGCGGGAAATCGCACAGCTCTGGGTCCGTGAAATCCGACCGCGACGCCCAAGCTGTTGATGCTGGTCGCAGCGCTGGTCTCCAGTGGCACGTTCGCGCTCGGCAACACGAGCTCCTCCAGGCTGCGATCGATACCCCACCGTACCGCTATCGTGATCGGTAGCGGCGGAAAGTTGCCAGAGCTGGCAGTGTTCAGCGCGGGCGCGCCAGGTTCCGATGCAGCCGCGGGGGAGCCGTAGAGCACTGTCCCGACGATCACCTGTTGATCATTGATTGCGGACGCTGAACCGTTGCCATGTTGGCCCGTCGCTAGCACCACAGGATCGGCGTCCACTGGCCACATGGCAGGCTGTGCTGAGTGAGAAGAAGAGAGTCGGACGGCCTGGTCGAGACGACCGCAACTTCGTGGAGGCTGTGCTGTGGTGGAGGCGCACAGGCGTGCCGTGGCGAGATCTCCCCAGCGAGTTCGGGCCGTGGAAGACCGTCTTCAATCGCTTCGACCGCTGGGCAAGTAGGGGCATCTGGCAGCATCTGTTCGAAGCGCTCCGTCTGGACCGCGACGACGAGTGGCACAGCATCGACAGCACCATCAATCGTGCCCATCAGCACGCAGCCGGGGCAAAAGGGCGGCCTCGAAGCATGGCATCGGGCGCTCTCGTGGTGGCCTAACAACCAAGGTTCACTTGGTTGTCGACGCTTTGGGCTTGCCTCTGGTCTTCGAGCTCACCGAGGGGCAACGGCACGATAGCCGGCCGGCCTGCGAGCTAGTTCAACGAGCGCAGACGAGCTGTTGTTTGGCCGATAAGGCCTACGATTCCGACGCATTTCGTCTGGCGTTGGGCAACCAAGGCTGCCTGGCCGTCATCCCTTCCAACGCAAGCCGCGCCGGCAAACTGCCGTACGACAAGGAGTTGTACAAGTCGCGTGCCGAGCTCGAATGCACCTTCAACCTGCTCAAGCCAGCCAGGCGCTTCGCTACTCGCTACGAGAAAACTCTCCGCAACTACGCTGCGGTCGTGGCCCTCGGCTGTGCGCTGCTGTGGCTCCGTATTTGAGCCGCTACTCTTCGCAGCTCTGCGCCAGCTTGATGAGCATCGACACGATGCGCACCAGCATGCTCTTGGCCGTTCTGTGTCCGCCTTCGTCCAGCAGCTTGAGCCTGACGCACACATCCAAGAGTGCCGCCGACTCCGTCGCCGACCCTCTGGCGGTCACGTAGTAGCGGCGCTTATCGAGCTTCGAGTGCTTGCCTGCACCTTCGGCCAGATTCAGCACGATGCACAGTGATGCCCGCGTGAACTGGTCAGCCAGGTGGCTGCGCCCGCGAGGCAATCCTTCGATGATACCGTTCGCCAGAACCAGAAATTCCAGCGCCAAGTCGTAGACGTCCAGCCGTTCGTGATCGAGCTGCATTCCGACCTGTCGGCGCAGCCCAGCACTCCTTTGCGCATTTTCGGGCACGGGCACGGGCACGTTTACGGGCACGCCGGAAATCCCAATTTAGGGACGCACGGTAGTGGTCCCCGAGGCGAGCGATGTACTCGCGGCGAATGGCGAGCAAGTGGTGTCGGTCTTTTTTTCGTGCGTCGCGTATGTGCCGTGGCGACGAAGCGCTGGCAGTCTGGCAGGAGCACAGGCTGAGGGTCGCTGTTTGGATGAAGCGAGTGTACTCGTGTTCGACGGTGCGAGCTCAACGCGCGCATCGCCGAGCTCCTCGTCGATCTCAATAGCCGTCCGATGCGCGCCTACGACGCGAGTCGCCGCGACCTCTTGAGTCATAGCCGCAGCCTCACTCCGACGGCGCCGTAGTGGAGCCATGCGAAGTTGTAGGCCTCGTCGTTGTCTGCCCCGCCCTCGAGGGTGCGGTAGCCCGCGTAGATGCCCACGCCGTCGCGTGCGGCCCAGGTGAGCGCGACAAGCACGTCCTCGGCCCGTCCTTGCGGAGCCGCGAGCGCGTCAGCGTCGAGCAAGACGCCCCACGAACCGCGCCCGGGCCTCCACTCTATGTGCAGGTTGAGCAGCGGCACGAAGCCTGTGTTTGTTTTTCGCGCCGTTTCAGCCCCGTAAAGCGCGATCTCGGCGTCGCGGATCTTGCCGGTGACGCCTGCGCCGATCTCGAGCACATCATCACGGACGAAGCTGTACCGGTACGTGAGGCGATACGAGTCGAAGCGGTAGACCGCGTAGACGGGGCTCCCGGCACGAAACTCCGCACCCGCGAAGGCGATGTCACGGTCGGGGTTGCCGTTCGCGCTCAGGCGGAGCGGAGCGTAGAGCGCGCTGACGAGGTGTCGTTCGGCGACGCGCACGCCGGCACGGACGCGGAACGCTGGTCCGGCACTTGCGTTCAAGTCGTCGACGAGAGAAAAGGACGTGCCGGCCGTGCCGGGGATGCGAACGTCATTCCTCGTGGCGGCGACGACGGCTGCCTCGAGCTCCGTTTCCGCTTCTGCGCCCGCGTGCGCCAAGCCTGGATACATTCCTCCGAGAAGCGCCGCCACAGCGGCCAGAGGCAAGCGGAGCGCGCGGGCACGTCGAGAGACGACTACGCTGCCTAGGTCACGCAGGTGCCGAGAACGCACGAACGGGCGTGGCCGAGCGCGATGTTCGCGCTGCCTCGCTTCGCCGCGAGCCCACCGACCGACTGACCCCGCCGCGCCGGTCACGACACACTTCCTCGTCTGCTTCTTCATCATAACCGAAATATGGTGTCGGTTTGGGCGGTTTCAACTTGAAAATGCGACTCAGTCGACCAAGTCTGACGTTCTATGCTCTCTCTGCACGGCCTGACGACGGCGGAAGCGGCGAAGCTGGCGGGCGTTGCCACCACTACAGTCAAGCGTTGGGCGGACCAAGGGCTCCTCCCCTTCGAACGAACGCCCGGCGGACACCGGCGCTTCGAACGTGCCGCCGTCGAGCGGGTGCTCCGGGAACAGCGCTCGGGGGACGGCGGAGATCCTCTCATCGCCTCGTGGCTAGACCACCTGCTACGGAGTCAGCGCTACGTGCTCGACGGCCAACTTCTCGCGGCGAGAGGGCGGCTTGGGGCCTGGTACCGCGTGGCCGACGAGCTTGGCCTCGTGTTGGAGGAGCTCGGCAAGCAGTGGGAATCGGGTGGCGTCACCATCGCGCAAGAGCACGCGGCATCCGAATGCCTCGCGCGCTCCCTGACCCGCGTCAGTGACACCATGCCCCTGGCTTCCGTGGGACCGACCTGCCTGCTCGCCTGCGCACCCGGAGACGAGCACACGCTGGGACTCTGCCTCACCGAGCTGTGCCTGCGCGAGGCGGGTAGGCGCACGCTCTGGGTCGGCAGAAAGACGCCGCTTGGCGAGATCCTCCGGCTCGTCGACGACGGCCATCTCGCCATGGTGGCAGTGTCCGCGTCGGCGGCGTCGACAAACACGCGGATGCTCGGACAGTTCGCGCGTGAACTTGGTGCCGCATGCGCGAAGGCTCGCGTCGACCTGGTCGTGGGCGGCGCTGGCAGCTGGCCCGACGACCTGGCGCACGCGACCCGTCTTTGGAGCTTCGCGGCCTACCACGAATTCCTTCGCGTTCGAGAGAACCGATGAGGCTACCGCTTGGCCAGCTCCTCGCCCGCGAACCGCAGTCCCGGCTGCATCGATTGGCGCCGCGAGCCGCTCGGTGGACGCGCGGCGCTCAACCTTGCTGCTTCAGTGCTCTGTCAGTTCGGCGTCAGGGTCATTCCGAAGACGATCGTTCCGCCGTTCGAGTTCCCGTGACAAGCGCTCCAGCGTGAGTACACCTCCAAACGGATGCTGCTTCCGTCGTCTGAGGCAGGAACTCCCTGCTCGGGTGCGAGGGGGCACCACGCACCGACGTGGAGTACGCACCCATCGACGCGGGGCAGGGTGCCTGGCGCTTGGGCCGTGCATTCAAGTGACCCGAAGTTCGGAACGACCGCGTTCACGTGGCAGTCGGTTTGCTGCACTTCGATGAGCTGGTCCTCGATGGTGACGCGTCCGGCGTATATTTCGCTGGCGAGATAGCGACCCGCGACGGACACGCATGGCGCAGGTGGGGAGCCGCCCGTACCCCCTGTTCCACCCGACCCGCCGCTACCAACCGGGTGCGGAGCCCCGCAGCCGGCAATGAACAATGACACCGCTCCCCAAATTATTAGATAACGCAAGTGGGCCTCCTCTCGGTAAACGCCGCGCAACGAGACCTTTTGCCCCGGATCAGGCGATGTTGCCAGATCAAAAATGTCCCACCGGCCAACGCGGGGATCTCTTAGCGATCTTCTGCGCTCGTCTGTTGCGCAGTGAGTTCACCATCTCCGCAAGCAGCGTCCGTTCGACGAGACCGCGGCGCTGCTCTTCGAGCGCTGCAAGCTCGATGCAGAGACGAACTGGTGGGCGATCGCGCATGTTTATCCAGCGGCGGACGTGCTCGCACGACTGCACGAGACGCTGCGCGGGCAGCTCCTCGGCGTGTCGTTCACGCTGCTCCAGGACATCGCGCGGCTGCTCCGCGAGATCTGGGCGAGCTCACGCTTGCGTCTCCACGATGATCGTCCGCCGCGGCGACGACTCGACGACCTGGAACAACACCGCCAATGCCTGGAACAACACCGCCAATGCCTGGAACACCGCTCGCAATCACTGGCTCGCCGTGCTCCGTACTCAAGAAGGCCGGGTATCTCTTGGAGCGGCGCTCCAGGTTGCGCCTATGTCGCGCGAGATCTCCTCACTCGCCGATCGTAAAAGATACCGTGTCCGACGCGACCTGCTGACCGTTTTGCCACGCCGAAACGGTGAAAACGTGCGCGCCAGCGCCGGCATTGAACGTGTTGGTGATCGACACGTATTGGTTTGCTGGGTCGGCTCCGTACACGCCTATCTCGCACCTCGTCGGCGAACCCCCGTCCAACTGACACCTGAGCTCCGGTCTCGTTGAAAGCAGCTCGAAAGTGGCCCGGACGATCATCGTATCGATCGTCCACGAATGAATCACCGCGCCATCTACCGGCCGCACGATCTCCAGCGCCGGATCCGTATCGACAACGTCGAACCTGACCGTTTGCAGCGTCCTGTCACCATCCGCCGTGGCAGTGACGACGACCGTGTGCCGCCCGAACGGCACGTTCTCGTACACCTTGCCCGACTCACACGGAACTGGCGCCTGCACATCGAGCTGACACGTGAACGTTGCCGCGCCCTCATTGCCCGTCAGCGAGAACGTCACCGGCACGCTGCTCGTAGTAAAGATCGCGTCGGACGCGGGGGAGGTGATCGTCAAATTGAGTTTGCAAGACGTGAGCAGCAGCAGTAGCGGCAACAATGACAACGATGCGCGAACCCTGGTCACGACCGAAGATGCGCAACGCCAAACGGCAGTGGCGGAAAAGACGCTTACCCAATGCATGTTGGCCATTCTAGCGAAGAACGCGCGGCGACTCGACCACACTTCCTGATTGCGCGGGACTTCAAGCCGCGCCCTTGAGCAGCGCCCTCCGTCCGTGCTGATCTTTTCCTCTTCGGTTGCACACCGAGCGCCCGGTCGTCGCTTAGTACAGCGGCTCGCAAAAGAGTGATCAATCCGCACCCGCACCCGCACCCGGAGACGGCCAGAATCGGGTGCGGGTGCGGGGACGGGTGCGGGGACGGCTCGTAGCGAGTAAGCGTCACTGGTTGCGCAAGGCGCGGCAGAGCTTCACGAGCATTGCGACGATTCGATCGAGGAGCTGTTTGCCCGCATAGGGCTCAGGACTGGCGCGGTACGCATGGTCGAACAGAAACTGTGCGACCAATGGCGTGGCCACGTTGGGTCGGACGCCGCCCGCCGCGACTCGCTGTGAAACTCGACAGAGCTTGCCTCGGAAGTTGGCGAGGCGCGTCCTTCCGCTTTCGGACTACCTGCATGACGGCGGACGACGGCAAAAAAGGGTCGAGCCTGGTAAAATCCCCGTTCACTCGCCACGAATACTCCAGTGGAACGCGAACCGCGCCGCAGTCGCGCACTGGAGCAAGCTTAGGATGTCCCACATCGTCGCGTGCCGTACATGTGGGCGCCAGCTGACAGTGTCAGACGAGCTGTACAGGCAGCGAATCGCCGGTAAAAACGTGGCGATCCGCTGCATGCAATGCCGCGTGGACGCTGGGTCCACGTCAGAGCCTTCGCTGGCCTCCGCCAAGCCGGTGCCGAACGGGACGCCACCTCCGCCACCGCAGCGTGCTTCGCAGCCCACGACCGCGAGACCGAGCTCGCCCAAGATCACCTCGCCAGTGCCACGCGATGTGCGGTCGACACGTCCAGCAAAGGCGCCGCCACCACCTCCGAAACGCCCGACTCGTTCACCCAACACACAGCGGCCCCCTCCGAGCGCTTCCATCCCACCAGTGCCGAGCCTCGCAACGCCCTCCGTGCGCCCGAGCACCGTAACCGCCAGGCCGGCCGCGACGGCGGCGCAATCGGCAGTTGGCTCAGCGGTCAACCCGGAGCCGCTGGCAATGTCGCAGACTACTCCATCTGCTTCGGTCGAGTCGTTCGAGCCTATACCAGCGCTGCGGATGGTGCTGCTCGAGCCCGAGGCACCAATCCCGCCGGTCAAGCCCGAGCCGAACGACTCGCAGGACGTCGAGCCGAGTGCTGTTGCGGTTGAGCCGTCACCGCCGCCTAGCGCGGGGTCACTGTCGTCGGTCATCGTCAACGATCCAAGCTCGAGCAGCGACACCCCCTGGAATGGTGGCGCGGACATCGAGACGGTGCGTTCCCTACGCAGGCGCCGCATGCGTCGAGTCTTGCTCGTTGCCGCTTGTGTTGCCGGCACGGTAGCGCTCGGCGTGACGGCGTTCGTCACGCGTTTGCGCGCTGCCGATTTTCAACAACCCGGTGCGACTGCGAATGCCGCGCACACTGCCACGGCCAGAGTGACGACAACAGCCGCTCTTGCCGCGAACGCAGCCCCACCGCAAATCGACACGGCGCCGGAAACCACTTCACCCGCAGCGTCGCGCGAACGCCATCAGCAACCGCCTGGTCCGCCAAGCGCCTCCCAACCGAGAGCGGCAAGTGCGCCCGACGATTCTCAGCCGCCTTCATACGTTCATGGTCCCACCGTGAGTCATCGCATGTGGCTCGCGCTGCGTCGGGCGGAACGGTGCCACTTGGATGGCCGCGCTACCGGTTCGGCGGAGGTGTTCGTCACGTTTTCGCCCAAGGGAACGGTCAGCGCGGCCCGCATCGAGGGCGAGCCCCTGGCAAGCGCCCCAGTCGCACGGTGCATCCTCGAGCAAGCGCGAGCCATCCGGATTTCCAAGTTCGATGGCGACGAGTTTACGCTGCACCAAAGCATTGTTCTGCGGTAAGGAGCGGCTGTCCTCGACGCGACGCCACGCACGCTGAGCGAGTGTTCCCGGGCGCGCCTTCTCCCGTGACGCCGCCCCGTCCGCTGCGTCGAGGCAGATCACATCGCGTACATATCGCGTACATGGAAAGCTCGTTCGTAAGGGGCTTCTCGTATCAGTCTAGAAAAGGAAGGTCTTTCACCTCTGCGGAAGACGTGAGAAAAGGATAATAGCGCGCGGTGAGTGACGGTTCGCGTTTGATTTGCGTTAGGAGATTGGACCGATGTTGACACAGGGAAGGGCATTGGTGGCCGCGAGCCTCGTCGCTTTGGTCGCAAGTGGCGCGTGCGGCGGTGACGACGGAGATGCGCCGAGCGGCTCGGCCGGTCGGGGTGGCAACGCGGGGACAGCGGGCGACGCCGGCATCGACGCTTGCACGGGAGCAGCAGCCTGCTTGGGGGACGCCCGTACCGACTCCGCCGGTGGCAGCGCCGGGGATGCGTCGTGGGACGGCGCTCATGACGCGAGCGAGTCGGGCACTGACGCGAGCGACGCCCGCAGCGACGCGACCGACGCGGGCACTGACGCGAGCGACACCGGTAGTGACGGGGCAGGCGACGGAGGCTCAGGTGAAGCCGAAGCCGGCATCACGTGTGAGGTGTTGCGGGACACCGTTCCGCTCGCCGCGCAACGAGACGTCACGTGCCCCGGCGTGCCCGGGCCGACGGAAGTCGTAGCGGGCAGCAATGGCATGCTCTATTTGTTCAGCTCGTCACTGAACCGCATCTTCCCCTGGTCCGCGCGCACCGGGAGCTGCGGCGCGCCTATCCAGCTCGCTTTCGGTCCGCAGCACGTGGCGTACTCGCGCGTGAGTCACAAGCTGTACGTTGCCGGTGTGACGGGCGCTATCACGTCGATCGATCCAGACACTGGGTCCCAGCAACCGTTTGCATCCACGCCACTCGGGGCGACCGCGCTGACCACGGCTGGCCAATACGTCGTGGCCATCGATGGCAGCGGCGAGGGCACGCAGTACGTGTTCAGTCCCAGCGGTGTGCGCCTTTCCGCGGTGGAGCTGAAGCACACCTCGCCTCAACTCGAGTGGAGTGACGCCAATCGACGGGTCTACTACTTGCGGAACGATATTTGGCGGAACGTACAGTTCGCCAGCATTGACTGCACGACTGGAGCCATCGCAAGTCCTGGAGGCTCGCCGTATGATGACGCGTTCGACATCCGTACGCCCCTCCGCGTGGCGCCCAACGGCACGCGCATCCTCGCGGGCACCGAGGTGTATCACGGCCTCACGTTGCAACGGCTCGATGGCATCGCGGGCACATTTACGGACGCAGCGTGGCTCTCGACCGATCAGCTGCTGGTCCTGCGTGAGCACGCGGGAGCGACACTGCTCGAGCAGCGCGGCGGAGCGGTGCTCAGAACTCAGAACGTGCAGCTGTTCCGTGGCGAACCGGTCGCGGTGCGGGCGCTGGGCGATGGCGCTGTCGTCGTGACGCGCGTAGCCGGAGTCCCGACCATGTCCGTGTATCACGCCAACGCAGACGGCGACCGCGACGGTATCGCCTACGCGAACGACGCGTTCCCCCTCGATGCAGCCGCATCGCAGGACAGCGACTACGATGGCTATCCCAATGCCTGGAACGCCGGCAGTGCAGCGAGCACGACTGGGCTCACTTTAGACGCCTTCCCCAGCGATTCGGCGTGTCACAGCTCGAGCCAGGCGTTCCCAGGCGATTCGACGCGGTGCGACATTGCCCGCATGGTGCCGACATATATGCCCGACGCGCTCGTATTCGACGGCCAGGCCGTCATCTACCTGCTGAGTCGCGCGAACCAACACGTCTACCGGTATTCCGTGACGTCGAGTCAGCACTTGAATCCATTCGTATGGCGCGCCACTCCGACGCTGATGGACTACTCCGCGGCACACAACCGCTTGTACGTGGGATACGACGACGGTTCTCTATCCAGCATTCCAGCCGGCGGCGGCAAAGAAGAAGAGCTTGCCGTTCTGCCGTACGCCGTGCAAGGGCTTGCTGCCGCGGGACAGTTCCTACTCGCTGCCGATGAGTCCGGTGCATGGCTCAGCCACTTCACGTTTAACGCCAGCGGCCGAGTGATCACCTGGGCCGAGTGGAACTATCTGTTCAACGCGCACGCCTGGAGCCCGGCCAACTCGCGCTTGTACTTCTTCCGCGACGAGACGGTACCCAACGACCTTCACTACGAAGTCGTCGACCAAGTCAGCGGTAGAATCACGAGCAAGGGTGAGACCCCGTACCACGGAGAGTACGAAATGGGCGCCCCGATCCGCGTTTCACGCGATGGTCGATACGTGCTCATCGGGACGGGCCATATCTACAATGGAAACACGCTCGTGCATGAGCGCACGCTCGCAGTCCCGCCCGTGGACGCCACGTGGCTCGCGGATAACACGCTCGTGACCTTCACTGCCGACGGAACGCTGCGCTGGTTCAACAGCGCGTTCGTGGCCGGAAAGACGGTGGCCGTCCCTGGCGCCCCGCTGCGTGTGTTCGCTGGCCCTACGCACCTGGTGGCTGTGACGCAAAACGCCGGCAAACCCGCCTTTCACCAAGTCAGCTACTGAGCAACACCGGCATTACTGATGTCGAGCGCGTACGCAGAATAGTCTCGGCCGAGCGTACTCACTTCGTGCGTATCTGCGGCCCAGCGTACGGCTCGGGTAACACCCGCTAGCATCACGGCCTTTCCAACGATGAATCCGTGGTCGTTGATTGCTTCCGGAAGCGACCTCACGGCTCCGGGCAGGTTCGGCAAGCGTGTGCGGCGACCGTTTTCAGTCAACCCCGGGCCGGATCTCGACAGCACCGACATCGCACCCGTATCCTTGCGGGCGTGTGACCCCGCGCGCATCGTCCGGCAGCGCGCAGGCTGCGGTTAAGATCACGGGCCCCCAACAAGCACCGCCCGTGGTTGCCGCGCAGCACGTCGCCTGGAGCCGAGCAAGCGATGTGCCACGCCCAAATCGGAGGGAGCGCCAAGACTGGCGGGAAATGAACGGCTTCGACGTCAGGGCGCACCGTGCGCACGTGCGACATGACCACGTGCGCACAGTGCCGGCCGCAGTGCGAGAGCGGCGGCCGACGTTTTCTAATCGTCCGTCGGACGCGGTTTGGTGCGGGTCAGGCCCAAGTCGAGATGCAGGCGCAACGCGACGCCCTCCGTGGTCACCGCGACGGCGCCGATGGGCGCACGGAGCAGGAGTTGGTGCAGCGGTTCCAGGCGCGCCGGCATGTTGACGTCGAGGCGGAACGTGCGGCTGAACTCCCAGAGCATGTTCGTCGTCTCAGGAGTGAGAGAGTCATTCACTTTGCCGACGATCGCGCGATCCACCAGGCCCGGCACGTTTTCGAGGTCGGCATCCTCGATCTGCAGCGCGAAGTCGAGGCGCTGTTCGCCGGGACCGAGCTCGACGATCTTGGGTTCGAGCAGCACCTGAATCCTACGTATTGAAAGCGGCAGCTTGATACCACCCAGCGCATAGCGCAGCCGCCCGGTACACACGACGCGTATGCCGCGCCCCGGAACCAGCTCGACTTCGCGCGGTTGCTCTAGCTCGACCCAGCTGCGATCCGCGTCCGTGGGGGTCAGATGAATACGAATGGGCGCGAACTGGTCGAGCAGCGTGGCGATTTCCGACGCTCTCAGAACGGCATCGATGTGCATGTGGAAGCTTTCGAGCGGCGCCCGCAATGTACGCGCGCGGTCCTGGCAAAGTGGTGATGGCGCCGGGACGTTGCAAGGGGCGCTGTGTAGTGGTCAGTGACATCGACTCGCGGTAGTGCAATTCAGCTCACTTCTGCGATGATACGCGCGGTTTTGCAGCGCGCGGACCTAAGTATTTTCCTCGTAGACCGTGAACTGACCCCCTTCGGTGAAGACGACGTACCGGCGGGGTCCTTCCACCAAAGCTGCGCGTACTCGGCGGCGGCTGGTGACAGCTTGTCCAAATTGCCGTTGTAACGCCAGCTCGGGTCCCAGCCGAGTGAGCGCAGCCAGCTGTGAATGCGAGGTGAACCGAGCTCCAGCAAATCCGAAACCGATGGGAACGAGCGATCCGAATAGGCGTAGAGTGGGATGCGGCCCGTTTCGAGATCGCGCCAGTGGACGCGCTGACCGTCGTCATTGCCGCGGACGAGGGTCGGGTAAATTTTCACCTCCTCAGGCGCGATGGGGCGGAGGCTGAAGTCCACGGTTTCGGGCACGACCACGAACTCACCTACGGAGTCCTCGTCGGGACTCGCATGCAAAGTGGTCCGACCACGAGATCGTCAGCATAGCGCGCGGAAATGGCACGGACCTGTACATGCTGCTGTCGCAAGGGCTCGCGCGCTACAGCGGGTTGCGCCCTTGACCGCCCGCCCAATCCCGTGCGCGCGGCGTGTTCGCTTTAGCCTGACGCGAGCGATGCTAGCGGCGTCGCGCGACCGGAGCGGTCGAAGTCGCGCGAGTGAGAGACCGCTCAACAGAGTGTGCCTCCGAAGTCGTGACCGCGGACGCCATTTGCGCGGACGCCCGAATGCGATAAACGTGGGTGTTCGTGGCTGACGCGCGGCTGCGCACTCGGGGAGACAAAATGTTGCCACTATTGGCGAAGCTGAAGTTACGGGGAACGAAGACTTCTGTTGCCATTGCCGCAACACTGCTCGTCGCTGCGCAATGCGCAGGTGCGTCTCTGTCGATTTCTGTGGACAACGGAAGTTTTCGCGACGTGCCGGTGGGCGTGACGCAAACGCAAACATTGAGGATCGTGAACAGCGGCGAAGCGGCCGCCGTGCTCGGGACGATCAGCGATGAAGCGCTGGGGTTGCAGCGCCGTTTTCGATCGGCGGAGGAACTTGTGCGAGCGGCGGCAGGGCGGCGCCGAATGGGGGAAGCTGCACGCTGCTCCTCACCCGCTTTCCCTCGGTTCGTCGGCACTGAAAACGTTCGTGGTCACGAATTGGCACGACGAGGCGGTCCAGGTGAGCTCGATGACGAGCGCAGGACTGGGTCTCTCTGCGCCGTTCAGCTTGGCGCAGACCTCGTGTCCCGATGGCGTGGTTGCGGCCAAGGGCGGGCAATGCAGCCTGCAAGTGGCGTTCTCCCCGACCGAGGTCGGCGCGGCGGCCGACCGCCGGAGGTGCGCTATCGGCTCGCGAGCGGAGCCGCCGAAGGCACGCTTTCGACAGACCTATCGGGGCGAGGCGTTACGTTTGATCCGGTTGTCGAGGTTGCGGCGGGCACCGAGCATGCCTGTGCGCTGCTCTCGGGCGGCGCGGTGCGCTGCTGGGGACTCGGTCCACCGCTGCTCTTCGACACCGTCCCCTATGGCAGCGCGCTCGGTTATGGTCACGCGAACAGCATCGGCGACGACGAGGCACCGGCAAGTGCGGGTGACGTGAACGTCGGCGGCGCGGTCGCACACGTCGACGCCGCCGGTTTCCGAACCTGCGCAGTCCTTTTGACGGGTAGTGTGCGCTGCTGGGGTCGCGCGGCTCCCTTCAGCCTTGGCTACGGAAACTTGAACGACATCGGGGATAACGAGGCGCCTGCGTCGGCCGGCGACGTTGCCTTGGGCGGCTCGGCGACGCAGGTGAGCGTCGGTGGCTGGCACATGTGCGCGCGACTTTCGAGCGGGCGTGTTCGGTGTTGGGGTCGCAATCGTGCAGGCCAGCTCGGCTACGGGCACACTCGTACCATCGGAGATGACGAGCTGCCCGCTGGCGCAGGCGACGTCGCCGTGCAGTAGCCGCGCCGCCGCGGGCGCAGTGCGACGGCACGCAGCGGGCCGCGCCAGCGCGTGGCTGAAGCAGAACCACCCTGGCGCGCCGGGCGTCGCGGACCTTGCAAGCTACGTCGAAACGCTACGCAGGCCCCGACGACAGCGGTCCAAGCGAGCCTCTAGGGGAGGTTACCCCTCCCTTGGGTCTTTGAATGCCGGAAACCTGCTTGCAGGGCGGCGCGAGGCCGGGCGTGAGAAGCCGGTCAGGTACGTTGTCTCGAGCTGAAAAGCTCAAAACTGCACTCCCGCGACGCTCGAGCCGCGCACGGCAGCGCTCGCTCGCAACTCAGAGTCAGTGAACGAGGTTCGCTGAAGCTTGACGAGATGACCTTCCAGACGCAAGTCCAGGCCAACGTAAGCGCGCCGCGCAACGGAGTACGTGCCTCCGACCGTGAGGTATCCGAGCGGCGAGAGCGAAAGCCTGCTCGGCGCATCGGCGTAGGTCTCGAAGCTCTGATGCACCAACGCTGCACCGAGCCCGGCGCCCGCAAACACGCTGAGCCGTGCCACGTCCCACGTGCGCGTTGCGCCCAAGCTCACGCTGTACTCGTCAGTGCGCGCGTCCACGGTCCGGTTCTCGAATTCACTCGTGCAGGCGCCCAGCCGCGCTGCGAATCCCAGGCTCTCGAGCTGCAGCTGGTAGCCCAGCAGTGCACCTGCACAAGGAGTACTGGCGTTCGGCAGCACGCTACGCACGCTCAAGCCCAATTCGGCAGCGCTCGACATGGCGAGGACGCGCCTCCCCTTGCGTACCAAGCGCGCGTATTCGACTCGTTCCAGGCTGCTGGTAGCGACTCTGCGCACCTGACCTGCGCCGACGGAAAGCATGCCTTCGAGCAGGTAGTCACTGCCGCGCCCTCGCACGAAGAAGCGTCCCGGTGGCAGGCTCATCCTACGGGAGTGGTCGCGCGCACCGACTTCGCCAAGCACAGCGCCGGCTTCGTTGTTCGCCATCACGAGAAACGCGATGCCAGGGGGGAACACGACCTCCGCACGCCGCGTCTGCGCGGCCGCCGGGCGGGTCAGCACGAGCGAACCCTGCCCCTGGACCTCGTAGCGGAAGTTCGGGTGCTGAGTACCGGCGAAAGTCGCGCTCGTCGCGCGCAGGGTCGCTTCATAGGCGTGTGCATAGGCCTCCTCGAGCGTGACTTCGCCATTGCCGTTCTCGTCGGCCGCACCGAGCAGCCCGGAAACCAGCGCATGAGTGAAGAAGGACCCGCGCAGCTCGTCCGATTCCTGAGCATCTTCGTTCTCTGAGCTCGCTGTCAGAAATGCCAGTCCTTCCCCGCGAAAGGCGGAATCCGGGAGCGCGAACGGGGGCACGATCTTGCCGCCTTTGGCGCGAGTCAGCGTCCCGGAGCGACAGGCATCGACGATCAGTAGTCGCACCTGCGCCGCCGAGCCGCGCACCAGCTGGGCCAGCTCGCGAAGCTCCAGGCGGGACGAGCCGAGATGCAGGGCGCGCGCATCCGCGTGACCCGAGTAGTAGACGAACAGCAGTGTTTGAGTGTCGGGCAGCGCTTGTGCGGCCCGAAGCCGATCGTTTACTGCAATCAGTGTGCTCCGGACGGTCTCGGCGTTCTCGCCCTGCAGCAGCACCATATCCGCAGGCCGAAATCCACCGAGCTCGCGCAGTACTTTGGCCATCTTTGCGGCGTCGGACTCGGCATAGCGCAGCTTCACATCGGCGCCGTGACCGCGATCATTGCCGACGATGACGGCGAAACGCTGAACCGCTCCGAGCGCTGTGGGCGTGAACAGCCAAACACAGAGCATACAAGCAGCGATGCGCCAGCACTTCATGGTGCGGGCTTCTTCACCAGACCGAGTAGATCGTTCGTGCACCCGCTCAGCGCAGGCAAATCGCGGCGGCGCTCCAGCGCTGTCCGCAGCGGTTCGATTTCGAAGGGTGCATCGCAAAACACGCCCCAGATCCGTTCGTCGCCGAGCGTACCGTCGAGCTCGACGCTGCTCTCGAGGGCTTGATCGCGTACAATTCCGAGGTGCTGGCTCTCCGCGCCAGTCGGGTAGTAGACGGAGGCAGCGCCAGCGCCGTCCAGACTCAGGATAGCGACGTATACAGGTCGAGGCGTGGTGACGGTGAAGCGCAGGCGATCGCCAGGATGGACCACTTGCCCGCCTCGGCCGGGTCGTACGCTTCCGCCGCTACTCACGAAAAAGCCGATGCGTGCGCCGCCCTTGAGGCGCGTCTCCCCGTCGGGCGTGCCGGTGCCTGCTCGGCCGAGCACGAGGAAGAACGCTGCCGCTGCCGCAACGGCCGTGCCCGACGCCCACGCCCATCTGCGCAAGCGTCGGCTGCGAGGCGCTACGCTGGAGACCGCTGGGCGCTCGCCTGCCGCCGCGCGCGCGCTCACCGGCGATTTCTCCGGCGAGACAGGCCCCTCGAGCTCGGGATAGCGTGTTAGAAAATCCTCGGCTTCGGCCTGTAGCTGCTCGTGCCGCTGCCGGCACGGCTCGCAGCTGGCCAGATGCTCCTCGACTCGTTCGAGCTCCGGAGATTCGAGCTCACCAGCGCGCCATTCGTCGAACGTGAGATCCGAGACGCAGCCGAGCGGGACGGCGTACTTGAGCTGATTCAACACGACTCTGCCTCCGCTCTGGCCTGCGCCTCCTGCCAGTGTTCGACCCGCTCGAGCAAGTGGCCTACATGGCGGCGTGAGCAGTCGAGCAATCGGGCTATTTCCTGGTGAGTGAGCCCGTCCACGAGATAATAAACGGCCACGGTCGCGAGCTCGTCGGGCATGCGTTGCAAGGTTCGATGCAGGATTGCGAGCTGCTCGGGTGTTAGCCGCGAGTCGCGTTCATCAGGTCCTGCCCCTGCGAAGTGTTCACGTTCGAGGCGCGCGCGGTTCTTCTGATCCCGCACGCGGTTCAGGCAGGCGTGCGTCGTCACGCTGTATAAAAAGGCAGTCAGCGAGCTCTTGCCCTGGAATTGTCGGGTATTTTCGAAGAGCGAGAGAAACACGTCTTGCACGATGTCGCGAGCCTCGGCTTCCGTACCGAGGATTTGGCGCGCGCGTCGAAACACCGCCGGGGCGTGTCGTCGATAAGCATCAGCTATGGAATGATCGCCGTGCATTCGCAAGTCGCGCCAAGCATCGCAAAACCGGGCGCTGCTGTCTCGTGCAGCGTCGGACGACGCTCCGTGCGTGCCATCTGCGTGCGCCGCCATCGAGGAAACCGTGGGAACTCGGCTCAGGGCGCGGGCGGAGGCACGAGATCGATGTTGACCTCTTCGCCTTCAATCACGCGCGCGCGCTCGGGCCACTCGCACCGAGCGGGGTTGTCCTTGTCGCACGTCAAGGGCGCATGGAGAAACTCTTCTCGGGAGAGCAGATCGTACTCGATCAAGTTGTATCCCTTCTGCAGCTCGCCGTAGTCGCCAATGCGAGCGGCACGCGTCGCGTAAATCAGCTGAAAACCCTGCGCTGCCAGCGTGACGTCTCGGTAGTCGAACAGCGACCCATCGCCGCTCTCATCGAGCAGGGAGCACCGCGTTACGTCCGTTTGATACAACGTGTCGTACTCGCCCAGAGTGCCGGGCTTACATTCGAAGTATTGCCGGTAACAGTTGCGAGCCTGATCGCAATAGCTGACTAGCGATTGACTCCTGTCGGCAGTCGACTGACTGACGGCGGCATTGTACGCATTGTTCTGCTCGAGCGACGGATCGCCGGTTTCGGCGAGCAATTCGCAGGGTTCTTCCGTGCATTCGAGCGTGCGTATACGGCATGAGCCCTTCGCGTTGCAGTCTGTTTGCGTTGAGTGGAGCACGCCCGCGTCGTCATATGTTCCGCTCGCCGAAGAGCTCAGATGAGGCAGAAACGAAGGGGTCTCGGGTGGCAGCAAGGCGATGAATCCGAAGGCGATCTTGCCGATGCCAGCAATTTCGATCAGGCTGCTTTCGGGTGGTGGCTTCGTTACCTCGAAACGAAAGCGTCGCGGGTACTCTCCGGTCAAAGCACCGTCCACGAGAGCCAGGCCACCAACCTGGAAGAAAGCCAGGCGGGGCACCAGCGGCGAATTCGGATCGAGGTTGACGTTACCGGCGAGAGTGAACTGCAGCTCGCCCGTGTAGTCTTCTCCGACCTGCGCGTCACACGCGGTGCCCGCCCATAAGCCCAAGAATCCCAAGAACAAAATGTCTATTCTGCCAAATGTTTTCAATTCCGCGCTCCAAGCTTGGTGTGCTGACTTTCGTTTAGGAACGCAACCCGCCGGGTTTGGGCAAAGGGTGCACGCTTTTTCTCGTGCCGCCCATCTCGACTCTCCTCGGAATCGGCATCTCGGCGCTCCTCGCGGACGACGCTGGGCAGAGTACGGTGATGGCGCGAGGGGCGAACCGAACGGCTCGGGCTTTTACCTGTGGGGCGTTCAGTAACGCTGCGCCGGCGTTGCGAATCCTCGTGGGACTTACCTTTGCCCACCTGAGTCTCAGTGCCGCATGCGCGCGGGTTGCGCGCGTGAAACGCAGGCTTTTCCTTGATTCCTTAGGACGCGTAACCCGGGTGCCGTATGTCTCGTTATCCCATGACTCGAGACGTGCCCGGGGTCGGCAAGTCGGATGCAGAATTCAAGAGCGCTGGCTCCGATGCAAGGATTCGGGCTTCGGTTCCAGAGTTCACGATTGCCGTACACGGTAGCGTGCTCGTCTTGGTGTGGCACGGGCCCACCACGCTGCTCGGCGTGCAAACGGCGCGCGAGCTCAGCGCGCCGCCAGATGTCGAGATGACGCTGGTGCTGGTGGAGAGGGCGATACACCCTCCGGACCCATTGACGAAGCGCGAGCTGAGCTTGTGGGCCAAGGACTTTAGTCCGCGATCCGTCGCAGTCGTATTCGAGGGCGAGGGCTTCGCGGCGGCGGCATTGCGCGCCGTCATCGTCGGAATCCGCGCCCTCAAAACGACGCGAGGCACGAGTGAGATCTTCGCATCTGTACAGGCGGCGACTTCGTGGCTGAAGCAGAACCACCCTGGCGCGCCGGGCGTCGCGGACCTCGCGAGCTACGTCGAAACGCTACGCAGGCCCCGACGACAGCGGTCCAAGCGAGCCTAGATCCGGATCCGGATGCGGAGCCGGCAGCCGGCAGCCGGGTGCACTCGTCATCATTCGCGGCGGTGAGCCCCTCCGCGCGCTTCGGACTTAGTATGAACACATACTAAATGTGCAAAGCGCTGAGGCACCCTACGGCGGCGAGCTCGAAATTGGCGTAGCGCACCACCTTGAAAAACCGCGCAACGACCCCATATGAGTCCTAGTGTCATGCTGAAAAGCCGCGAAGGAGAGCGCGTTCCGGACGTCACCTTCCGCACCCGCGAGGGCGCGGCCTGGAAGGACGTGACGACGAAAGACGTGTTCGCAGGGAAGAAGGTCGTGCCGTTTGCGTTGCCCGGCGCGTTCACGCCCACTTGTTCGTCGAGCCACGTGCCGCGCTACAACGAGCTCGCGAGCGTCCTGGAGAAGAGCGGCTGGCAGTACGACGAAATCCCTGCCACCCCCCGCCGCCTCCGGCGCCGTAAGCGGCAAAGGCAGCACGCCCCAGATATTCATCAATAGAAAGTATATCGGGGGTGCCGAGGAGTTAGAGCGGTTTTTAGCCGAGAACTAGGGTAAGACGATCTTGCTCGTGGAAGACAACCCGGACGATCTGGCGCGAGAGCGGAAGTGGCAAACTGGCTGGAGCTGACTCAGCCGGCGGTCCCTCAGGCGCGCGGATGAACGCGACCAAGCCGTCGCCGATTCGCGTGCTCTTCGTCGAGGACAATCCGGACGACGTCGAGCTCGAGCTCCTCGCGTTGCGGCAGGCGGGTCTAGTGGTCGAGCACCGCACCGTCGAGACCCGCGCGGACCTCCTCGCTGCGCTCGCGGAGCAGCACTGGGACCTGATCCTGTGTGACTACTGGATGCCGGAGCTCAGCGGTCTGAGCGCTCTCAAGGTCGCGAAGGAGGTCGCACCCGCGATCCCGTTCATCCTGGTGTCGGGCACGGTCGGCGAGGACTTGGCCGTGGACGCGATGCGCGCTGGCGCCGAAGACTACGTGCTCAAGGCTAACCTCCGGCGGCTCGCGTCCGCCGCACAGCGCGAGCTCCGGGACGCCGAGCGCAAGCAAGCCGGCGTGCTATCCGACAAGGCCCTGCGCTTGTTCGCCGATGTGGGCGCCGCGGTCGGAAAGACGCTCGATCGTGAGGCCATCGTCGCGGCGGTGCCGGCGCTCGTGGTGCGCGACTTCGGCGAATTGTGCGTGATCGATCTGCTGGACGACAGCGGGACCTTTCGCCGTGCCGCCTCCGCCCACGCGGACCCCGACAAAGCAGAGCTCCTGCGTCGTTTGGACGCCGAGAACGCGTCGCATGAGTCCATCCCGCACCGCGCCCGCGGCGCCCTGGAGTCGTCGTCTCACCTGGTGCTCGACAGCTTCGAGGGCCAGACTCCGCCGGGCATCCAGGGCGCCTTCGTCGAAATCTCGAGGCACCTCGCTCTGACCTGCGCGCTCTCCGTGCCGATGATCGCCGAGAGCCGCGTCGTCGGTGCCATCCACCTCGCGCGGCGCGCGCGCTATTCGCCGCTCGAAGTGCGCATCATCCGCGAGTTTGCGACCCGCGTAGCGGTCGCAGTCGAGAACGCGCTCTTGTACGAACGCGCACAGCGCGCTGTGCAAATCCGGGACGAATTCTTGTCCATCGCGTCGCACGAGCTCCGCACGCCGGTGGCGGTGCTGCAGCTCGAGATTCAGAGCCTCGCGGAGCTGGCGGGCAAAAAGGCCGAAGAGTGGGGTGACGAAAGCCTGACTCGGCGCATTCAGCGCAGCACGCAAAGCGTGGCTCGCATGGCGCAGCTCGTCGAAGTGCTGCTCGATGTGTCGCACATTTCGGCAGGCCGCTTGCAACTCGCGCTGGATGCGTTCGAGCTATCGGCCATGGTCCGGGACATCGTGGAACGCTTCCAGAGCCAGGCGAAAAGGACCGGTTGCGAGATCGCCTTCCGCGCGACTGCGCTGGTTCGGGGCGCGTGGGATCGTCTCCGACTCGAGCAGGTGCTCATGAATTTGCTTTCGAACTCCATCAAGTACGGCGCAGGAAGGCCGATCGAAGTGGAGGTCGCGGACTCGGGAGAGTACGCGCTCGTCAGCGTCGTCGATCACGGCATTGGCATCGCGCCGGAGGATCTCGAGCGGGTGTTCGGTCGCTTCGAGCGTGCCGTATCCAGTCGCCACTACGGTGGTCTCGGTCTCGGGCTGTTCATCGCGCGTCGCATCGTGGAGGCGCACGGAGGCACCGTGAGCGCCGAAGCCACACCAGCTGGCGGCGCGACGTTCCGCGTCGCGTTACCGAAAGTGCCGCCCGGCGCGGGAGCGACAGTGTAGGCGTCTAATCGCGGGGCTGCCTATTTCAACTCGGGTGCAGCGTGTTACTATGCGCGGGTCATGGGCCTAAGCAGGGGACCAGCGCGGACCGCGGCTCTATTGGTCGGGCTGGCGCTACTCGGCAGTGCGCCGCCGCTGTTCGCGCAGAGTGATCAGGACCGAGCCGGCGCGCGCGCCGTGGCGCTCGAGGGAGTTCAGGCGTTTCAGGAGGAGCGCTGGACCGACGCGGTGGACCTGTTCACGCGTGCGGAGTCGCTGGTGCACGCTCCGACGCACCTCTTGTACTTGGCTCGAGCGCACCAGCGTCTCGGCCAGTTGGTGAGCGCGCGCGAGGCGTATCTGAAGCTCATCCGCGACACGATTGGGGCCGCTGCACCACGAGCGTTTCACGACGCCCAGGCAGCCGCAAAACGGGAGCTCCCGAACCTGGAGCCGAAGATCCCGACGCTCAGGATTCAGGTCAAGGGCGCCGAGGGTAAGCCCGTCTCCGTCACGGTGGATGGCAAGGCGCTGCCGCCTGCGCTGATTGGCGCCGCCAATCCGACGGATCCCGGGACGCACCGCGTTCAGGCGAACGCCACGGGCCTTGCGGCGGCTCCCGTGGCTGTCGAGCTGAAGGAGGGGGCGCGCGAGACGATCACCGTGCAGATGACCGCGGCCACCAGCGGCACCGAGCCGGTCGGGACGGCGCCCACCGCGCCGGCTAGCGAGGCAGGGTCGAATGTTTTCATCCCAAGCGCGCCGTCCACGGGCGCGGATGCCGGCTCTTCCACGAGCTCGGTGAACGGCCTCCGCATCGGATCCTACGTGGCGATGGGGGTCGGGGTCGTGGGGCTAGGTGCCGGGACGTTCTTCGCGCTCCAATCGAAGAGCAAGCGCGACGAGGCGGACGAGATCTGCCCGAATCCAAAGCGCTGTCCGAATTCGGTAAGCGAGCGCGTAAACGGGCTCGACGACGACTCTGGCAGCGCGCAAACGCTGGCGATGGTCGGCTTCATCGCGGGCGGCGTCGGCGTGGCCACGGGCGTGACGCTGTTCGTGCTGAGCGGCAAGAAGAAGACGCCGGCGGCTTCTGCCTCGGTCAGGCCGTGGATCGGCCCGCACGGGCTGGGTGTCGACGGCACGTTCTGAGTGAAACGGAAGAGATGCGCATGAGCAGCAGCAGCTACGACGCCTGCCTGAGGGCCCTCCGCTTCGTGGTGTTGCTGTGCGCAGCGCTCGGGAGCGTCGCGGGCTGTTCGGCGGAGGAAGCGGGGGAAGGAGACACTACGGAGCCGACGGAGAGCATTCAGCAGGCGCTGTGCACTCCGGGCACCACGTGTACCGCTACTGGCTTCATGTGCTGCGGTAACGAGTGCTGCTTGTCGAACGAGTGTTGCACGGGCTCGAGCTGCGTGTCGGGCACCAGCGTGACGCAATGCGGATCGTTCGGCCCGTGCCAGAACTGCAACGACAGCAACCCCTGCACGTCGGACGCGTGTAGCGACGGCAGCTGCACCCACGCGCCGGTTGCGGGTTCTTGCCCAGGCGGGCAGTGTGTCGGGACCAATTGCTGCACCGGTTGCGTGGCTGCCGGCGCGTGTGTTCCCGTCGGCAGTCAGAGCGTGACTCAGTGTGGCGCGGGCGCGGCTGCTTGTGCGGCTTGCAACGACAACAACCCGTGTACCGTCGATCGCTGTGTGGGTGGCGTCTGCGACTTCAGTCAGGCGGCTCCAGCCGCGACGGTCTGCCGGACCTCGAGGGCGCAGTGCGATCGCGCCGAGACTTGCGGCGGGGCACTGACGTGCCCGGCTGACTCGGCGCAGCCCAACGGTACGGACTGCACGGACAACAACGCCTGCACGCGGGACGATACGTGCCAGTCCGGAGCGTGCCGGCCGGGCACGGCGCTCAATTGCAACGACAACAACACCTGTACGGACGACAGCTGCAACCCGGCGACCGGCTGCGTCAACGCTAGAAGGGCGGACAACGTCACGTGCGACGACGGGAACGCCTGCACCGAGAACGACAGATGCGATGCCGGCAGATGTGCGGGGACTGGCAAGAACTGCAACGACGACAATCCATGCACGACGGACACGTGCGATCCGGCCACCCAGCTCTGTACCCCCGCCAATGTCACGAACAATACGCCGTGCAGTGACAACAATCAGTGCACCACGGAAGACAAGTGCCAGAACGGCACCTGCGTGGCCGGGGGCCCACTGGACTGCACGGACACGGACCCGTGCACGACCAACAGCTGCGTGCCGGCGACCGGATGTAAGACGGTACCGAACGATGGCGGCGCGTGCGGTGACGCAGGCGTTCCCGATGGTGGCGGCGCCGGTACGTCCGGTAGCGGCGGTGGGGGCGGCAGCGCCGGAGAAAGCGGGGCTGGCGGGACGAACGGCGGAGCCGGCGGTTCGACGTTCAACGACGCCAGCGCGGACGGCAGCTCCGACAGCGGCTACTTCGAGCGCGAGCTCCAGGGTTGCTCGTGCAGGGTTCCTCGAACGAGTCGCGGAATCGGGCTCGGTAGCCTGAGCGCGCTTCTGGCGCTGGTGGCGTTCCGCTTGCGACGCAGAGTCGCGTCCGAGTAGGCATGGACGATCCCGACGCGCGGGCCGACGCCGCCGAGCCGGCAACCGGACCCCTCCTGCTGGCGGCGGAGCGACAGAAGCCGTCGGCTCCGCGTGCGCCGTACCACCACGCGCTCGATCCCGATCACGAAGACGAACTGCTCCTTTCGATCGGCCAGGGGCTGGCATTGATCGAAGTCAGCGAGCGAAAGTCACCGGAAGCGACCGTGAGGGCCATCGCTGCGTTCGTGGACGCGGTGCGTGCTGGGAGCCGTCGGTCGACTCGCGACGCGACCGACGCGGCGCTCGCGCTGGCCTGTCTGTTCGGGCACCAGGTCTGCCGCGAGCACGCCTTCGGTTGGGGGCACCTGCGCCGGGCACGATCGCCGGGCATCGTGCTCATTTCTCGCGACTTCAGGTACGTGGTTCGGCCACGGCAGCTGATCGAGCGCGCGTTTCGCGACGGCGGCGGGGTGCTGCTCGACTATTTTTCAGAGCTCGGTGCAGCGGCGCGGCTACCGCGCGGAAGCGGCTTCTACGCGCCGGTGAACTGAGCGCGCGTACTCGCGCCTTACTGCGTCGCGATGCCGCTGCGCCGCCCGCGCAGCACGAACTTCTGCACCTTGCCAGTAGCGGTCTTGGGGAGCTCACTGATGAAGTGAAAAACTTTCGGACACTTGAAGTGCGCGAGCCGAGCGCGCGTGAACTCGCGGAGCTCGGTGTCCGGGACGTTCGCGTCGCGACGCAGGACGACGAAGGCGTGCGGCGACTCACCCCACTTCTCGTCCGGCATGCCGACCACCGCGACCTCGACTACGTTCGGGTGCTGCAGCAGCACGCCTTCGACTTCGACGGATGAGATGTTTTCGCCGCCGCTGATGATGACGTCCTTGATGCGATCGCGGATCTCCATGTAGCCGTCCGGATGAACCACGGCGGCATCCCCGGAATGAAAATACCCCCCGCGCAGCGCGACGGCGCTTGCCTCGGGGTCCTCGTAGTACCCCTTCATGACCACGTTGCCCCGCACGACGATCTCCCCGACGCTCTGCCCGTCGTGCGGCACTTCTTTCCCGTGCTCGCCTATGACCAATAGTTCGCCCGAAGTGACCAGCTCGACGCCTTGCCGCGCCTTCAGGACGGCTCGCTCCGCGGGCGTCAGGCGCGCGTGCTCCGGCAGCACTTCACAGACGCTGATGAACGGAGCCGTCTCGGTGAGACCGTAGACGTGGATGATGTCCCAGCCGAGCTCTTCCTCCACGCGCGCGATCGTGGCGGCGGCAGGCGGAGCTCCGGCGGTTATGACCCGCACGCCGCGTGGTGCACCCCCGCGCACGTCTTCCGGCGCGTTGGCGATGCCGATCAGCACCGTGGGCGCCGCGCACAGCATGTCGATGCGTTCACGCGCCAGCTCGGCGAAAATTCGCGCCGGCTCCACGCGCCGCAAGCAGACGTGGGTGCCGCCGATGGCGGTGACGGTCCACACGAAGGTCCAGCCGTTCGCGTGAAACATCGGCAGCGTCCAGAGGTAGCGCTGTCCGGGACAGAGGTGCACGTGCACGAGCGTGCCGACCACGTTGAGGTAGGCATTGCGGTGCGTCATCATCACGCCCTTGGGGCGCGCCGTGGTGCCGCTCGTGTAGTTGATCGTCAGAAGGTCGGTCTCGGCGATGGTCGGCCGTTCGAAGGCCACCGCGTCACCTGGCGGCGCAATGGAGCGAAGCGCCGCTTCGTAGTCGAGCCAGCCCTCGCGCGCGCCCTCGAGGGCGACGAAGTGCGTCACACCGGGCACGCGCTCGCGGATGCCGTCGATCATCTCCATGTAGTCGGGGTGGGCGCAAACGACCTTGGCGCCGCTGTGCTGCAGGATGTACGCAAAGTCGTCGGCGCTGAGTCGATAGTTGATGGGGACCAGCACCGCGCCGAGCTGCGGAACGGCATAGAACGACTCCAGCTGCGCGTGCGTGTTCGGCGCCACGTACGCCACGCGATCCCCGAAGCGGACGCCGAGTCGGTCCTGCAACACCTTCGACCAGCGATCGCAGCGATCGCCGAGCTCGGCGTAGGTCAGGCGCAAGTCCTGATCCACGACGGCCTCGCGCTGTGCGTGGAGCCGGCGAGCCCGGCGCATGAATTCGAGCGGCGTGAGCGCTATTTCCATGGTTGAGCCGGAGCATACACGTGGTGTGGGGCGATCGCGGGACTCGCCGCGGATCAGCGTGGCGTGTCCCACCATTTCGAGAGGTTGCCCGCGGGCTGGCGCGGCTGGTTCTGGTAGTGCGACACGTCGTTGAACAGCATCAAGCGCGCGCGCACCGCGTCCTTGAAATCGACCACGTTCAGGCACGCGGGCGACTGATCGAGCCGGTCGCGGTAACCGCGCGCGTCGAAGCCGAGCAGGCTCGACAAGATCAGGCGCAAGGTGGCCTTGTGCGAGACGAGCAGCACGGTCTCCCCGGTGTGCGCCGTCACAATCTCGCGCATCACTGGTAGCGCACGCGCCAGCACGCTCACGCCGGATTCGCCGCCCTCGGGAGCGAACGTGAACGGATCGGTGTCCCAGGCCAGATACTCCTCGGGGTAACGCGCTTCGACCTCGCGGCGAGTCAATCCCTCCCAGTGACCGTGACTGATTTCACGCAGACCATCGCGGTGCCGAATCGGCAGATCATGCGGCGCGGCGAGGATACGCGCCGTTTCGAGCGTGCGGCTCAAGGGACTCGCATAGACGGTCGTGATCGGTTCCTGCGCGAGCCGCTCGGCCAGGCGCGCCACCTGCCAGCGTCCCTCTTCCGACAGCTCGACGCCGACCGAACCGGAAAAGCGATCTTCTGCGGTCAGGCCGGTCGCGCCGTGGCGCACGAGAAAGACGCGCGTCATGCGTGGCGCTGGAGCACTCGTCACAGGCAGCAGTGTAGGGATCTCTCGATCAGGCCGCCAGCGCCGTGACGGATGGCGCGTGCGATCAGCGCGGCCAACGTCACTGGCAGGCGTTGAGCTCGAACGCGAACTGCTTGGGGCTCGTTTCCACGACTCGGATGCATTGACCGGCGGGGATGACGAGCGAGTCGTGGCCGGAAGCGTGCAGCGACAGCTGGCCGCTAACGACCTTCAAGCCAGCCTCGGCCACGGCTTTGCTGTCCGCGATCGGCAGCACGGACGCTTCGCCCGGGCCCTGCAGCGCCAGCTCGTACCGCGTGCTCTGAAACGGCACTGGAATATCCGGGAACTCGTTGGCGATGGCCTGCAGGTTGCAATCGGCGCTCACGTCGAGCTCCGGCTGCACTCGGAACAAGATGCCGGCGGGCGTCTCGGCAGGGGTCAGGCTGAGCTCGAATTTTCGTCCCGAGTTCGGGTTGACGTCGAGCGCGAAAATCGCGACGCCGTCCTTCTTGAGCGTGGAGGGCTCGTGCCAGCTGATGTCAGTGAGCACCAAGCTCGGCTGATTTGCCTTGGCCTCCGTGCGCCAGGTCTGGCCGCTGAGATGCAATGCCAGTGTCCCGCTGCCCTTGCCCTCTGTCAGAAACGCATAGGGCACGGAAAGATCGATGGGCCCATTGTCCACGGCGATGCTGAGCGTCTCGAGCGCGCCCTGCGCGCCCTGCGCGCGCAGCGTGATGGCCGGTGACCGCGCGGCGATGGCGAGCTCGATTGGGCCTTGTGGCACGTTCAACTGGAATTGAACGGCTTCGGGGATCGAGCTCACGAACGAGATGTCGTCCGGTCCGGGTGACGTGAACTGAAAGCGCAGCCGTCCGCGCGCGCGCCCCACCTCGGCTTCGCCGTTGCCGGCCACTGCTTGCAGGTGGTCGAGCGCGAGCTTGCCGCTTTCCAGGTCGAGCTCGACGGCCAGTGACGTTGGCCTCAGCTCGAGCACGACGGGCTTGGCGCGATCTGGACCGACCAGAACCGCCACGTCCAGGCCGTCGGCACCGACCAGCGTCGCCTTCACGCGGACCTGCGCTGCGTCGATGCTCTGAATGCAGCTGGCGTTGGGCGCGCCGCAGAGCTCGCCCGGGGCGCCGCTGCACGGTTGCATGCCGTCGCAGAAGGACGCGCCGCGCAGCAGAAATGTTGCGCTGTTCCGCTCGCGCGCTTCGAGATGGTCGTCGCTGAACAGGCTCTGCTCGAGGAAGTCACTCAAGGCGAGGAGCACGGCGCGTGGGTTGAAGGTACAACTGCCGTCCGGTCCAACCTCTTCAGGCGGGCAATCCGGGGGTGGTGCGACCTCGGCGCCGATGCGCGACGGAAATAACGGCACAGTCTCGAATGCTCGCAAAAAGCCCGCGACCGCACCTGCCAGTGCCGACCAAGTCTCGCCTTGAGTGAAGGGACGGATGTCCGGAACGCGGCGCGCCACGTTTCCGACGGTGCCCTTCGTCCGCTGACGAATCACATCCGCCGTGACGAGTGAGCCACGATCGGGATTCCGCTCGTACGACGTGGCTTCACACCCGACGCACGCGGCGAGCAAAAGCGCGAGCGCGGTCAGGATGCGGCGCGCGTGCGCTCCGGGAGCTGCCTGCTTGAAGGTCAGGTTGGACACTAGCAATGTTGCTGGTTGGGGTGCCGTTCGCGGCGGCACTTCAAGGACGGACTCTAGCTACAGTTGCGCGCAAGCGACAAGCACGCTTGTCGAGTTTCGCGCTATCGGCCCGAGCGCTTCAACTACTTGCATTCGGCCATGGCTAGCATCTTCGGCCAATGCCGAGCCGGATTCGGCTGTGGGCATTCTCTTCGCGCATTGCTGAAAGTCCGATCGTTACTGGAGGCGACACGCGTTGTTGCCAGGTGTCATGTGCTGCATTCGGCGCCGGCGACCGGGCCATGCTCAGATCCCGCCCGCGGGGCTACGCGCGACCATCGCCCCCCAGCCTACTGCACTCGAAATCCGGCGCGCAGTGAGCCGCGTATCCAGGCTCATACGCGATTGAGGAGGACGAATGCGAACGCTGGCACTCTGCAAAAAACTTCCCTGGTTATCTCTTCTGCCTGGGTTGGTCCTTAGCGTCGCCTGCGCCGATGACGACGACGATGACGGCAACATGGGAGGGCGCGCGGGACAAGCGGGGACCGCGGGCAGAGGCGGAGGTGGCAGCAGCGGAACGGGCGGTGCGGCTGGAGCCGGCGCTGGCGGAACGTCCATGGGAGGAAACAGCGGAACCGCGGGTGGCGGCGGCACCGAAGGCGGCGTGGCCGTCGAGGGGAATGCGTACGTGGTCACGTCCGCGAATCGGCTCTTGTTCATCCGGCGCGAAACGGGCCAGATCGCCGGCGCGCGTGCGATTACGGGTCTGACCGCAGGCGACACCATCATCGGCGCCGATTTCCGTGCGGCCGACTCCAAGCTCTACGTCGTCACGGCAGCGGCAAAGCTCTATACCGTCGATCTCGTCACCGGCGCAGCGAGCCCCAAGGCGACGCTCAGCGCGGACGCTGGCGACGCGACCGCTCCGTTCACGGCGCTCGCCGGCAGTGACTTTGGTGTGGACTTCAATCCGGTCGCCGATCGCTTGCGGATCGTGAGCAACACCGGCCAGAACTTGCGCATCAACGTGGACACCGGCGCGACCACCACGGATGGCAGCTTGAACCCCGGCACGCCCGCGGTGACGGCCGCCGGTTACACCATGAGCTTCGCCAGCGCGTGCCGCACGCGTCTCTACGTGATCGACGCGACCGCGAAGAAGCTGCTCGTGCAAGATCCGCCGAACGACGGCACGCTCACTGCAGTCGGCGATCTCGGTGTCGCCACTGCGGCGGCCCACCTGAACGGCTTCGAGGTCGTCACCGGCACGGACGCGTCCAACACGGCGTTCGCCGCGTTCACGAGCGCGGCAGGAACCCAGATATACGACATCGATCTGATGACGGGCGCGGCAACGAACCCCAGAGCGCTGCTGCTCGATGCCGGCGAGAGCGTGCGCGGAATTTCCGCAGCACCGCCGGCAATGGCTCCGCAGCAAGCGCTGGGCGACATCCTGGGAGTCACGCTCACGAACAAGCTCGTGAGCTTCAATCGCGGAGCGCCGGGCAAGCTCTGCACCACTTCGACCATCAGCGGACTCGCAGCGAGCGAAAATGTGCTCGGAATCGACATCCGCCCCGCAGCTGGCGCGCTCTACGCGCTCGGCAGCGCGGGCAAGGTGTACACGCTGAACACCAGCAGCGGCGCCGCAACGCTGAAGTCCACGCTCGCCGCGGATGCCGCCGACACGACCGCTCCGTTTACGGCCCTGTACGGTACGAACTTCGGAGTCGGTTTCAATCCCGTCCCCGATCGCTTGCGGGTCGTCAGCGACAGCGGTCAAAACCTGCGCATCAACGTGGAGACCGGCGCGACCACGACGGACGCGGCTCTCAACCCCGGAGCCCCGCACGTGAGCGCGGTGGCCTACACGAACAGCTTTGCGGGAGCGACGAGCACGACGTTGTTCGCGATCGATTCCACGCTGGATTCGCTCGTGCGCATCGGCGGAGATCCCGCGACGGGCGCGGCATGTGACGTCGCCACGAACCCGAACTGCGGAGTCGTGACCGCGATTGGCGCGCTGAACGCGGGAGACACCACGGGCGTGGATGGCTTCGACATCGACGCCCGTGCTCGAACCCTGGGCTCCGCGTTGGCCGCCTTCACGCTCGGTGCGGCGACGCGCTCGTCTCTTTTCGTCGTCAATCGGGAAACGGGCGCCGCGGCGCCGCCTACGGGCGTCGCCAATCCCACGATCGGCGGCGGCGAACGCCTGCGCGCGCTGGCCTTCGCCGGCAATCCCGTGGTGACGCCGTGAGGTAGCGAGGAACGCCGCCACGCTCTGCGCGGCACGTGGCATGCTGCGCTCTCCTTCCGGAGGACGCCATGAAACGCACGCTGAGCTCAATCGTGGCCATGACCGCTTTCGCGATGTCGGGCATCGCGGCTGCCCAGAGCGCGAGCGACACCACGCGCACCTTCGACGGTGACGTGCCCGAGTCCGGCCCGGATCACTTTTTGGTCCCGTTCGAGGTGCCGGAGGGGACAGCCGAGATCGAGATCCGGCACGACGATCTCTCGACGACCAATGTGCTCGATTGGGGCCTGCTCGATCCGACGCGGTCGCGCGGCTGGGGCGGTGGCAACGACGAGCCGGCGATTGTGGCCGAGCGCGCCGCTTCGCGCAGTTATCTCAGCGGTCCGATCCCTCAGGGGACGTGGCACGTCGTCGTGGGCAAAGCGAAGATCGAAGAGCGTCCGGCGCGCTATCACATCGAGGTCGTGCTCCGGCGCGCCGCCACGTTGCCGGACGAGCCCGAGCGCCGCGAGTACTCGCCGAGCGCGGTGCTCGAACGCGCTGAACGCTGGTACGCAGGCGACTTCCACGTGCACTCGCGCGAAAGCGGGGACGCTCGGCCCGACCTGGACGAAGTGGCGACCTTTGCTCGCTCGCGCGGCCTTACCTTCGTGCTGCTCTCGGAACACAACACGCTCAGCCAGCTGCAACTCATGAACGCGGTTCAAGAGCGGCACCCCGAGCTCCTGCTCTTGCCGGGCATGGAGTTCACGACGTATGCGGGCCACGCCAACGCCATCGGCGCGACGCGCTGGGTCGATCACAAAATCGGCATGCCGGGCGTGACGATTGACGGCGCGGTGCGCGCGTTTCACGAGCAGGGCGCGCTCGTGTCCATCAATCACCCCACGTACGAGCTCGGCGCGCTCTGCATCGGCTGCGCGTGGGACCACACGCTGGCCGCCTCGGACATCGACGCCGTGGAAATTGCGAGCGGCGGCTGGGACAAGGCCGGGCAGTTTTTCACCGAGAGCGCGATCGCCTTTTGGGACGCGCTGTGCGCGCAGGGCGCCCACGTCGCGCCCATCGGCGGGAGCGACGACCACAAAGCCGGCGTCGCTCTGAATGCAGTGCAGAGCCCGACCGGCGATCCGACGACGTTGGTGCGCGCGGGGGAGCTCAGCGTGCGCGGGATCGTCGAGGGCGTCCGGCGCGGGCGCACCGTCGTGAAGCTACAGGGCCCGGATGATCCGATGATCGAGCTCAGGGCGGGCGCGGCGTGGGCGGGCGACACCGTGCGGGCGGCGCGCGCGACGCTGCGGGCGCGTATCAGCGGCGGGCTCGGGCACACGGCGCGCTTCGTCATCGACGGAGTGCCCAGGTCGGCCGTGCCGATCAGCTCCGATCCGTTCGATCACGAGCTCAGCCTGGACGCGCCGGAGGCGGGAGAGACGCGCGTGCGCGCCGAAGTGTTCGTGAATGACAAGCCGCGCACCGTCACGAGTCACGTCTGGCTGCGGCAGCCGGACGCGACGCGCACGGACCCCGACGTATCGGGCGGCGGCGGTTGCGCCGTGCGCTCCAGCGCGGCGCAAAGCCGGCTCTGGCCGCTGTTGCTTTGCGCCGCTCTGATGCGCTTCGCCGTCCAGGCGAGGCGAGCTCGTCTACGCCGCCGGGTCAGGAACAGCTGTTGATGGCCGCCATGATCAGCGCGTTGCGCGCGTCCTGACCGCGTCCGGTCAGGTGCAGATGGTCGGAGGTGAAGTACGCGCACGTCGCGCTGGGGTTCTCGAGCCAGTTCACCCCGCAAAACGCGAGGGATTCTGACGCCCAGGGCGCCACTTTGATGTTCCCGCCAAACTGCGGGTCGGCTGCGACGTTGGCCAAAAACGCGTTCACCTGATCCGCTTCGGTGCGATACCCCGCGAGGGTCGACTTCTGTGAAGCGGTGACGAGCACGATGCAGCTCGCCGGATTCGCCGCACGCGTGGCACGAACTGCGACCTGCACGGCGGCGGCGGTCTCGAGCCGGCGCGCGGGTCGATCCGCGGCGGGGGCGCTGGCCTGGCGTCGCGCGTCGTTGGTGCCAAACGCCATCACGTAGATGTTCGGCGCGGTGGTGGCTTGCTCGCGGATCACGTCGAGCCAGCTGTAGAAGCCCTGACCCGCGTTGTACTGGAGCCAGGGGCGACGTCCGCTGTTGCGAATGTGCCCGCTTATCGGCGTGGGGCAATAGTCCGGTGGTGCAGGGGGGCCAAAGCCACACAACTCCTGGCGTTCGGTCAAGCTATCGCCGACGAGCGCCACCTTGGCGCCGCCGCCAGCGGCGTACGTGCGCTTGCAACCGTTGAACGGCGACATCGTGCACATGCCGCCCGGGCAAGTGAGCGAGGAGGGTCGCAAGAAGCGCGGCTGGTACGAATACGGCGAAACCGGCATCAACCCTTCCCAGACGGCGTAGTTGAGAACGCCGCTGTTCGTGCGCTGCGTGTCCGGCGCGAAGTAGTTGTTGGGATAATTCTCCACGGGTCGATGGTGCAGCAGCCAGCCGTTCGGCGAGGTGGAGCCTCCGGGCGCCCGCACGCGCAGCACGGAGTACGCGTACCCCAGGAACGGCGTGCGCGTCCATTCGGCTTCCGCATAGGTCGCGCCGTTCGCCTCGGTGCAGCGGCTGATGGGATAGCCCTGCGCCGTAGCCAAGCCTGAAGCGCTGAGCACGCACAGGGACGCGCTAACACCGAGCAACTTTGATCTCTGCAACTTCGATTTCATGTGAGCCCTTTCTACGGCAAGGATGCGTGCTGCATCCCGCCCGTGTACCAGTACGTAAGTAGATCGATTTCGCCGTTGATGTTGGCGGCCGCGGGCTGCCGCGTGCCCCAGCTGCCGCCGATGGGCTTGCGCCAGACGCTCCAGCCGGAGCCATCGTTCGCGCTTTGCCAGACCCATTGCGGAAAACCGGATCCGACCGCGAACAGCCGCACGGCTTGTCCGTCGGAGACGACAGCGGGAGCCGCACCCCAGCTCGCCGGTGCGCCGTTCGCCGCCGGAATTGCCGTCCAGGTCTCGACCGCCTGCGTGCTCGGCGTGATGCGTGTGGAGTGCAAGACTCCGGTGTTCCGCTGCCGCGCTGCGATCCACACGCGGCCGTCGGGGCCGTGGTGTGTCACCGAGGGAGCGCCGTTCGTGAGCAGGCTGCCCACGACGAACCAGCTCCCCCAGGTCGTCCCGCCGAGGATGGCGTACACGCGGTCGTCGGTGCCGCGCACGGCCACCAGGCGCTGAGTGCCGGCATACGTCGCTGCAATGTCGTCGTTCGTGGCGCGAACGGGCAGGGCCACCCAGGAGCTCCAAGCACAGCTGCCGGCTGTGCACGTCGCGCTCGAGGTAAGACGCTTCTCGTGAACGCGGCCGCTCGCGTCGCGGGCGTAGAGGCGCACCCCGCCGGAGCCGGCGATCACTGCGGCGCCGCCGGCCGGCGTGATGTTGTTCGTGCCCAGGGTGAACCAAGCCGACCACTGGCCATCGTCGCGCACGCGGTAGCGCAGTGAGCCGCCCTGCTCGGCGACGAGCCAGAGTCGGTTGCCGTCCCACGCGATCGCGGGTCGCACGAGCGACAGGTTCTCGGTGAGCGCCGTGGCCGCGGGGACACGCACGAGAAACAGGTCACTCTGTGCGACGGGCGGCGCCTGGTAGTAGCCGGAAGTGACCCACAACGACGTCGGAGCGCCGCCGGCTTCGACGAACTTGAAGGCGGACCCGAGGTTCTGGCCGAATTCGGCGTCGGGCGGCAAGCACGTGGTTCCTGCCGCGCAGTCGCTGTTCGCGTTGCAGGCGCGGTAAGCCGCGCCACTGCAGCGCCGGGGCGCCGTGCACGTGCCGCCGTTCGAACCGCAGTCGGCGTCGGTGTTGCAGGCGCGCAGGTGGTTCAGTGCGCTGCAGCGCTTGAGTGAGGCGGGTAGGGCGTTGGTCAGCACCGGCGGCGACGGATTGGCGGCCGTCGGCCGCACGTATCCCGCTGCGAACCCCAGGTCCACCTTGTACTCGTTCGCCGCGGCGGGGAACCACACGCCGTACTGCTGCGCGTAGCGCACGGTTCCCGTGTCCGCGATGTACATGCGTCCGTCGAGCTCCGCCGTGGTCGCCAAGTATGGAATCTCTTGCGTGCGCTCCGCGTCGAGCTCGGGAAAAACTTGATCGGGAGTCACGATCGTCGCGACCAGCTGATTGGCCAGGTTGTAGTAGCAGCGCTCGCCGGCGGGCGCTGACACGCTCTGTCCGTTGATGGTGCAGGTCTGGCCGCTCGACTTGACGCGATACAGGCTCGGATGTCCCCTGCGCCCGCTCTGGACCCACACGGAGCGCTCGCTGTCATAGAAGTTGCTGGTGGGTGTCACGCCCGGATACTGCGCGGGCGTGTCGCCGGGCGAGTAGAACAGTGGACTGGTCGGGCTGAGCGTGTTGGTGCTGCGATTGAAGCGGTACTCCTGCGACGGACCGCTGATGGCCGGCGCAGTCGTGGTGCAGCCTTCATTCTGGACGCACTGATCCGGCGCGCCGCGCAGGCATTCACGGTGCGAGCCGCCGCCGGTCGAGGTCTGGCACCTCGCGACTGGCGCTCTGAGCAAGCAGCTGTTCACGCAGGGCCCCACGGGCACGATGCCGTACGTGCGGTCGAGGCAGGTGGAGTCCGAGCTGCACGCTTGACCGGGGTCCTTGGCGCAATAGCGCTGCATGCAGGAGCCGGTGCAGGCCTTGCCTTTCAGCCCGTCGGGCGCGACGTCCAGGGGGCAATACGGCTGCGGTGCCGCGCACTGTGCGGGCGGCGTGGACGCGTACGTTTCCTGGAGGAAAGCGTCGTAGCTGAACAGCACGCGCCAATCATTGGCGGGACGGGTATCCGGCAAACGGAAGTCGGAGCTCGGGCGCCGCGCTGCGCCGCCCTTGTAGCAGGCGCCGCCCGGAGCCGCGAACATCGGGTTCGTGAACGTGTCGACCACGGTGGCGCCGCTCGCGTCGATGCGGACCACCGCCAGGTGCGGGTTGAAGTACTCGCCGAGCACGACCCAGTCGCGACCGTACGGATCGCCCGCCACGTCTTCGTGCGCGAGCAGCGCCATACTGTCGAAGATGCAGAAGTTGCCCGGACAAATCTGCTCACCCTCGGGGAATCCGGCGTTCAGCTGCGGCGCCGTGACCCGCACCATCTGCCACGCGCAGGGGTTGGCCGCATCCAGATCCGCGAGCGCGTACGACAGTGCCGGCTCGAGCGGGCCTGCGGCCACTCCCGCCTTGGTGCCGGAGGCGAAGATGATGCGCGACTTGCGCGAACGCGGATTGGCCGTCAGCAGATTGTTGGTCGAGGCCGGATACGTCGGCGAAATGACGAGTGAGCAGAAGCTCTTGGCCTCGGAGTCGAAGACGCCCACCGTCGAATCCACGGGGTTGCCGCCAATGCTCGGCGTCTGGCTGTTGCCGAGGAACACGTACTTTCCGAACGAGCCAATACGGTCCGGATAAAGGCCGAGGTGATTGACCAGTCCGGGCACGTCACGGAACTTGAGCCGCGTCAGCGGATCGTCCGTTTGCTGCCGGTGCTCGAAGATGCCGCCGTTGGCCACGAATGGCGTGGTTCCGTCGCGAAACGTCGCGGGTAGCTTGCCGTACACGATCACGTCCGCGGGAGGCGGGGTCGCAGCAAGCGCGCTGGCGCTGCCCTCGCCGCTGCTCGGTTCTCCGGGCGCGCAAGCGACCGCCGTGACGAGCGCGAGCGCTCCGAGCGCCCGTTCGAGGCGCATTGGCAACGAAGAGACTCCTGACTTCGAACGCCATTCCAACGTGCTCATGCGACAGTCCTCCTCCGTCGAGGGGAACGTTCTTGCGCCGTTGCGATGTGCAACGCAAGCGTGCAGAGCGCGGATCACGGGATGGTCACACGCTGATCACGGCGGCTGGGTCGTCATCCGAGGCACTGTGCGCTCCTGCAATCTCGAGGAGGACAGCATGAACACGAAGCTATGCATTGCCGCGTTGGTGGCTGGATTGAGCATTGGATGCGGAGAAATTCGCAATGCGTACGAGAGCCCATTTCACAAGTTGTCGTTCGGCAACGGCGACTATTTGACCGTCTCCGAAACCGGCACGACGTTCATGATCGACAAGTGGTTCGAGTGCAAGGCTGCGGGCGCCAGCGACTGCGCCTGCGGAACCTGGAGCTTGACCATCACGAGAGGCGTCGTGGATGGCATAATCAAGAACACCCTGGCGCGAAATTTCTGGAGCAACACCTACGGTCGCGGCTTTGCCAACGATCAGGGCTGTGACTTCACGCAAGCGGTTTACGACCTCGGCCCGCGCAATCACGAGTGCTTGCGCATTCACTATCCAGTGAATCCGCTCAGCGACCCGAACTGGACGACGGTCGACAGGAGCCTCGCGGAATGTAAGCCGTAGTCGGCGCTACTGCCGCGCGTTGCTGCCGGCAGTGACGAGGACCGGCTCCTGCTGGCGCGGCGCATCGGGCAATTGGAACCCGAAGCGACGCGCCGTGCGGCGACAAAACGTGGACACTTGAGAAATCCCGTGAGCTCGGCTGAGCACAAACGCTCGCGTCAGCTCCAGCGCCGCGCGCTCTCTGTGCTGCGCGCCTCCGCTCTTGGCCAGCATGAGCGCGTACGACTGGCGCGTCAGGCACAGGTAGGGAACGGACGGCATGCGTTCGCTTTGCTGGATGGCGCGCTGGAAATGCGCTTCGGCCGCCTCGAAGCGTTTGAGCTTCGCTGCCAGCATGCCCAGGTGGCGCTCGACCGGACCGTGCGTGAAGATGCCCCCCATCACGACCGCGTGGTAGCCCGCATAGGGTTTCAGCGTCTCGTACAGCAGGCGCACGCCGTCTTCGTCACCCACCAGCACGCCGAGATCCGCGAGCGGGGCGAGCGCGCTGAGCACGAACGGATCGCGGCGCGCGCTCGCCAGGTCCCGGCTCACCAGGCGCTGAAACTCCTGCCGCGCCTGATCCGCGTGACCGAGCTGTGCCTCGAGGAACGCCAGAAGCGCACGCCAGCCAGTAAGTCCTGGATATAACGACGAGATTTGACGCGCGGTCGCCGCTGCGGGCACCAGTTGACCGCGCAGGCACCAGATGCCCGTCCTTTGGACGCACTGCACCGTGTGAGCCGCTGCGCCAAAGAAGTTTCGTCCAAAGCGCAGCGCTTCATCGGCGAGCTCTTCGGCGACGGTCAGCTGGCCCGCGGTCGTCGCGCGCATCGCGCGCACACAGGTCGCGATCCAGCGGAAATACGGCTGGCGCGCGTGCGCGGCCAGCGCTTCCATGTGTGAGATGGCGCGATCTACCGCGCTCAGCTCGCCGAGCTCGAGCTCGACCTGCAATTGCGCGAAATACGCGTGCAGCAAGAGTTGATGATCGTGCCCCGCGCGCGCAAGCTCGATCAGTTGGTCCGTCAACGCGCGGCGCTCGGCATGCTGCTCCGGCTCGGACAAGGCTTGCACGCAAAAATGCAGGGTCAGGGCCCGCGCGCGCGGATCGGTCAGGTGGCCCACGCTCTGAACCGCCGCTCGAGCGACGACGCTGCGGCGCACGAGCTCGCCCGAATAAAGGAGGGACTTGGCGAGCACTGCCTGAAGCAGCGCGCGACGCGGGGTGCTGTCGGGCAGCAGCGCCAGGAGCTCCTCGAGGAGCTGGACGTGTTCTCGGTCGATGGCGCCGTACTCGAGCGGCCGCGCCATGGCCATGGCAGCGCGCACCAGCGCATCGACCGCGCCCGAGTGGCGCGCGATCTCGATGGCCACGTCGAGCGCGGCGCGCGCCTCGGCGATGCGATCGGCGCGGGCCAGCGCCTCGCCTTTCTGCAAGAGCAACTCGAGACGGAGCTCGGTGTTCGGTGCGCCTAGTGTCAGCACGTGGAGCGCACGGTCGAAATGCAGCGCGGCTTCTTCGTAGGCGAGCCGCGTCAGCGCGACGTGAGCCGCACGCTGCGCGTAGACGAGCGCGAGCCCCTCGTCGTAAAGGGGCGCGGCTTGCACGAAGTGGTACGCGAGCTCCGCCAGCTTATCGGGATCAGACTCGACGTTCAGCGTCTTCATGGCTGCGCCGACCCGACCGTGAAAACGTGCGCGCTCGGTGCTGGGGAGCTGGTCGTACAGCACGTCGCGCACCAGCGCGTGCGCGTACCGGTACGAGCCGATGTTATCGTCCAGACGCCGCAGCACACCGGCGCGCTCCGCGGCGTGGAGCGCCGCCAGCACGCTGGCAGGCGGCAGCTCTGCGGCGTGGGCCAGAGGCAAAAGCGAGAACTCGCGGCCAACCACCGCGGCGATTTGCAGGAGTACGCGACAGGTGCTCGGGAGCCGCGCGAGCCAATGCTCGATCGACTCCTGCAGGTTGCGGTCGTCCGCGATGCGGTCGAGCCACGACCACCCCGGCGGTCGCCCGGCGGCGCTGAAGTTGTGCACCAGCTGGCGCAAAAACAGCGGATTGCCTCCCGTCTGCTCGTGCACGGCGTCGCTCACCTCGTCCGGAGGAACACCGCCGATCGTGAGCTCCAGATAGCGTGACACTTCAGCGCGCTCGAGGCCCACCAGGGAAATCGAGGAGCTTTCGTCGCTGCGCAGTAGATCCCCGATCAAGCGCGACACTTGATCGTCGCGCTCCGCCGCCGGGCGGTAGGTTCCGAGCACCAAGATCCGGGCTTCGCGGAGCTGGCTCGCCAGGAACACCAGCAAGTGCAGCGTCGGCTGATCAGCGCGCTGCAGATCATCGAAGATGAGCGTCAGCGGGCGCTCTTCCGCGGCACGCATCAGGAATTGAGCCACGCTGTCGAAGAGCCGAAAGCGAGCGTGCGCCTCGTCGATGCGAGGTGCTGCGGCCTCGTCCGAGAACACGTCGCGTAGCGCGGGCAAGGCGCCGACGACGTCGGCGGCGCCCGTGCCGAGCAGGCGACGGACCTCGGCCTCCCCGCGCAGGCTCGTGCACTGCCGCAAAATTTGCAGCCATGGCCAGAAAGGCGGCGCACCTTCCACCTCCAGGCACCGGCCCACCAGGGCGTCGGCGCCCAGCTCGGCCGCGCGCTCTGCGATCTCGTTGACGATGCGCGTCTTGCCGATGCCGGGCTCGCCGCTCAACACGGATGCGCTGCCGGCGCCTGAAATCGCTCGCTGGAGGCTGCCTTCCAGCAGACGCAACGTGGCGTCCCGGCCGACGAACGGCTCTTCCAGCGCGGAGCCGGAAGGCGGATCTTCCGTGTTTTCAGCAGACGGGGGCAGAGCCTCGGCGGGCGCGTCCAAAATGTGCTGTTTGAGCCGCGTTGTCGAGGGAGGGAGCTCACTGGGCCGGGCGCCCGTGACTTCGCGAACGAAGCGATAGCCGCAGCCCACCACCGTTTGAATGCTGGTCTGCGCGCCACCTGTATCGCCCACCGCGCTGCGCGCACATTTGATCGCGCGCCGCAGCGACGCCGTGCAGACCGTTTCATCGGGCCAGACCGCGCGGAGCAATTCCTCGCTCGGGATCACGCGCTGCCGGTGCGTCGCGAGGTAGAGAAGCAGCCGCAGAACTTTGGGTTGTACCGGCACGCGCTGTCCGCGGTGACGTAGCTCGAACAGAGACTCGTCGAGCTCGAAATCCCCGAAAACGAACTGCAAGGGCGAAGCGGTTTTACGCATGACCAGTGCAAGGCCGTATCGGCCGACCCTCTCGCGAGCACCCATCCTGCCAATGGCCCTTTCGCGTCGCCAAGGCAAAAGCGCCTCGAGTAGTGGGGTTCGAAGAATCCATCCCGACGAACGCCCGATGCAAATCCGAGACCGCCGATTCCGACGCTGAAAAGCGCGCGCATTCAGGGCCCGTATCCGGCCCGCTGTGCAGGTCCGGTCAACCGGGCCCGTCAACTCCGAGTTGCACAGCGGTGTCTAAAGATTGATCACAGTCTCGGTAACTCCCCATCCCTTGCGTCCGGCCACCCATTTGAAACAGACTTCGAGCATGAGGGAAACACATGCCGGCAGGCTGCTCGGATGCCTGGTCGTGTTCTGCGCGCTGGGCGGTTGCGGAGACGACGACGACGAGGGCCTGAGCGAAGCCCAACTGCACGGAGTGGGCGCCGCGTGCGACGCGAACGACGACTGCCACGTTGGTGAACGAGAGCTCACGTGTCTTCCGTTCAAGGGGGGATATTGTGGGGTCGAGGGCTGTCAAAGCAGCGCCGACTGCCCAGCCGGCTCCGCGTGCGTCGCGCACGACGATGGCAAGAAGTACTGCTTTCTCGTGTGCACGGACAAGGTGCAGTGCAACCCGACCCGGCCCGCGGACATCGAGTCCAACTGCTCGTCGAACATCGAGTTCGTGGACGACGAACGCGGCAAGAAGGCCTGTGTCCCGCCCAGCTGAGAACGGCTACGAGTCGAGAAGTTGGCGCGCGCTCAGCGCACAGAACGGACGCGGCCACGAACGAGTCGAAGCGTGGCTCGGGGTTGTCCGTGGGAATGGCTAGGACGTGGCCGTTTTGCGCGCGTCGGAAATCCTGTCCGACAAAAGCTGAAGCAGCTCCGTCACCTCTTGCTCGAACGTCGGACCTTTGAGGATTGGTTCTTCGCTCACGATGCTCGCGCTCACCGCGTTCAGCGTCTGACGGAGCGCCGAAAGTCCGAGCCGACCGCGCTCGCGCGCGCCCACGGCTGCGGTGATGGCCACGGCCTTGCCGTAGAGCTCGCCGGAGCCGATCACCCAATCGATGGCGTTCTTCAGCGCTCCCGGCAAGCTGTGACCATATTCCGGACACGCGATCAGAACGCCGTCACTGTCGGCGAGCGCTGACCGCCAAAGGCGGACTGCTTGCGGAGCTCCCGCGGCGTCCAGGTCGGGATTGAAGTTGGGCAGGTCGCGGATGCCGTCGAACAGCAGAACCTCGACCTCCGCGGGCGCGGCCGCAGCGGCGACCTGCAGCAGACGCAGATTTTCGGAGATCGCCTGTAAACTGCCGCATATGGCCAGGATACGCACGCGGCGAGGGTGCCACCGTTCGGGGTGCAGATGTAAGCGAATGAGGGGCAGTGACGGACGAAATGTTTCGCCGTGCCCCTTCGCTGAACCGCGGCGTGGGCTCTCGTCTTATGCTGGCCTTGAAGGCGACCGTTGCCGAAGCGAGGCTCCATGGCAGAACCGCTAGCGACGACGGGGTCGCTTGAACAGAATCGCATCGCGGGCCGCTATTTGCTTCAGGAGAAGATCGGCGCCGGCGGGATGGCGAGCGTACACCGCGCGCTGGACGAAACCACGGGTCGCGTCATAGCGCTCAAACGACTGAGCTCGTCGAAGGCGGGCGCTCAAAGACGGACCATCGAGGCGCTGTTCGAACGCGAGTATCACACGCTCGTCCGCCTCAAGCACCCGCGTATCATCCAGGTGTACGACTATGGGCTGACCGACGATGGTCGCTACTACACGATGGATCTCCTCGACGGCCAGGATCTGGATCAGCTGGGCGTGCAAAGCCCGGAGGCGGCATGTCGGCTGCTGCGCGACCTCGCCTCCTCTCTGGCTCTGATCCACGCGCACCGTCTTCTTCACCGCGACGTCAGCCCACGCAACATTCGCCTGACGCGGGACGGTCGACCCAAGCTCATCGATTTCGGAGCTATTTCGCCCTTCGGGATCGCCGATGACATCATCGGAACTCCGCCCTGCGTGGCGCCGGAGCTGCTGCGAGGGGATCCGCTCGATCAGCGCGCCGATCTCTTCGGGCTGGGAGCCGTGGCGTACTGGATGCTCACGGGCCGACACGCCTACCCCGCCCGGCACATGCAGGACCTATTGACGGTCTGGGAAACCGCGCCGCCGTTGCCATCGCGTTTTGCGAAAGACGTGCCGCCCGAGCTCGACGCGCTGGTGCTATCGCTATTGAGCCAGGATCGCCTGGCGCGTCCGCTCAGTGCTGGCGCCGTCATCGAGGAGCTGACCCGCATCGCCGGGCTAGAGCCCGAGGAATACGAGCACACCGCACAGAGCTACTTGCTCAGCGGTCGAGTGACGGGTCGCGACGCCGAGCTCAAGTGGCTTGGAAAGCGTGTCGAGCGGGCGCGCAAGGGTCGGGGCGCGCCGATCCTGATCGAGGGGCCGCCTGGAATCGGCAAGACTTGCCTGCTTCGCGAAGCCTCCGTCGCAGCCCGGCTGCGCGGTGCGGTTACCCTGAAGGCCGATGCTCGCGCGATAGCCGAGCCGTTCGGCCTGGCGGCGTTGCTTGCTGTCGAAATGTTGGACGCGTGTCCGGAAGTGGCACGCCGAGCGGCTGGAGACGATGCCGGCCTCCTGGCTGAGCTGTCCCCGCAACTGAAGGAGAAGCTGAAGGACGTCCCGATCGCTGCCGTGCCGCGCGATCCGAGCGAACGCCGGGCGCGCTTTCAAACCGCGCTGCATCGCTGGTTCCTCGCCGTGCTGCGCGAGCGTGTGCTGTTCGTCGCGGTCGACAACGTGCAAGCGGCAGACGACAACTCCGCCGCGTTTCTGGCGGCGCTTGCCTGCGAAGCGTCGCGTACGCAGCTGGTGTTGGCGGTCACGTCGCGCACTGGCGAAAGCGCCGTCGCAAAAGCCGCCATGCGCATGTTGCGGAAGCGCTCGCGGCGCCTCAAGCTGGGGCCGCTGAGCGCGCCATCCTGTGAGGAGCTGGTCAGGTCGCTGTTCGGCGACATCCCGAACAGCGGGCGCGCAGCGAAACTGTTGTTCGAAAAGAGCGCGGGTGTGCCGCAGCAGTGCATGGACCTCGCACAGCTGCTCGTGACCAAGCAGATCGCGCAGTACAGCGCGGGCACCTGGAGCCTGCCGCAGGACATCGCCGAAGGCGAGCTGCCGAGTCGGACGGAAGAGCTCATGGCGGCGCGCCTGGCAGGGCTCAGCGCGAGCGCACTTCAGCTGGCGGAGTCGCTGAGCATCCATTCCAAGCCCGTGACGCTGGAGCACTGTCTCGCGCTGGCCGATGCCAGGGCCGAAAGCGACACGTACGCAGCGCTCGACGAGCTGGTCGCCGAGCAGATCCTGTGCAGCGATAGCGGCAGCTACCGCTTTGCGCACGACGCGCTGCGCCGCGCCTTGCTCGACAATTTCGACGAGCCTCGACGCCGAGCGAGCCATATCCGAGCCGCCGAGGCGCTCCTTGCGGCGGCCCCCGAGCGCGCTGCGACACGCCTCGAGGCGGCGGTGCATCTGCTCGACGCAGGCGAAGAAAACCGCGGAGCGGAGCTGCTCGCCCAGATCGGCATGGGACTCACGAGCGCCGTCGATTTCAACGCCGTTTCCGAGGCCGTGCTCGCGCTGGATCGGGCGCTCGACTGCTTCGAACGACAGGGCCGCTCCGAGCACGAGCACTTCGCGCTGCTCTTTCCGCTGGTGAAGCTCGCGTATTACTCGCCGCACTTCAAAATCATTCTGGAGCGCGGCGAACGGGCTCTGGAAGTTGGCATGCGCATCACCGGTCTCGCCGCCGCGCACGAGCTACGCCTGGCGGGTCGCGAGAAGGCGCTCGAGACCGGGCTCGGGCTCGGCGCTCGCGGCTTCGCGGCGCAACCAGGGCTCGGCTACGATCTCAAGACGGCGATCGTCGCATCCTGCGGTATACTGCCTTCGATCTGCGGAGCCGCAGCCGTCTGTCTCGACACGGAGCGTGTCGACCGCATCGCGAACCTCGTCGAGCCGCTCACCCTATTTGGCCCCGAGCACGTCGCTCGCGTCCTGCACGGCTGGGCGCCGCTCGAGAGCTTGGTCGTGCACGGCCGCGACGGAGAAGCGCAGCTGGAGGCCGAGCGGTGTCTGGAACAGAACCGCGCGCCTCAGGTCCGCGAGGCGATGGGCGAAGTGAACTGGCGATCTCAGTACGGTGGGCTCGCGGTCACACGTTGCTTGTACGATGCTTATCGATTCGGCGACGGCGCGCTGCGCGGTATCGAAGAGCTGGAGCAGCTCGGAATTCGAGTCTGGGCGATGGCCGCGGCGCAAATTCGGCTCCTCTATCACGCTTACCGCGGCGAGTCCGAGGAGGTGCAGCGCTACCGAGAACGCGTCGAGCTGTTCGCCGTTCAGGGCAGCACGACCTGGCAGATCGAGATGTTCTGGCCGGCGCTCCTGCTGAGCGCGGACGTCATGACCGGCGACGTGATCGGTGCCCGTCGCATCGCCGAGCAGCTCGCTCGCGCCGCCAAGGACGTGGCGTCGCTCCGCAAGTACGCCGACGCCGCGCAGGCGGCTCAGGCCTTGCTCCGCGGTCACGTTCGTCAGGCCGTGGCGCTGTACGAGAACGTGCTCCCCGAATTTCCGTTGCGTGGCAGGCCTTGCTACGAACGAACCTGGACCCACTACGCGCAGGCTCTGAACCTCGTTGGGAACCACGCGCGCGCCAAGGCCGTCGCATTGGAAGTCATCTCCGGCATGGTGGAAGCGGATCGCCGGCATTTCCTGTTCCTGGATACGTACCGGCAGCTGGCGCTCGCCGAAGCGGGACTCGGCAATCACGGCGAGGCGGTTCAGATCCTCGACCGGTTGCTTGACGAGCACGGTCATCAAGACAACCGCCTCGTGATTGGCCTGCTGCACAAGGCGAGGGCCGAAGTCGCGCTGATGACGTCCGATGCCGCCGCCTTCGAAGTGCACGCGAGCGAAATGGAGCAGCGCTTTCGCAGCACGCGCAACCCCGCGCTGATCGCTCAGTGTGAGCGGCTACTCGACCGCGCCGCGCGACTCGGCGTGCGCGAGCTCGAGCCGATGGGGGTCGAGGACGCGGAAGCCATTCACGGCCTGCGCGTGACGACAGGCGGCGTTTCCGAGCTCGAACAGGCGTCCGATCCCGCCGCGCGTGCCCTGGCGCTGGTCGTGTCGCGCGCGAACGCCAGATCGGGCTGCCTGTATCTTCGACGGGAGGGCGGCATGCAGCGGGTTGCGGCGACTGGCACGAGTCCCACGCCGCGGTTCCTCGAGATCGCCTTGAGTGAGCTCGCCGACGAGGCGCCGTCAGTCAGCGCGCGCGCCCAGGGGCCGCCTCCCGATACCTCGCCGGTAGCTTCAACTTCTTCCAGCTTTACCGGTAGCGAAGCCGCCGTGAGCGCACTCGACGACACGGATGACGACCTGGGTGAGACTCAGGCGTTCACCAGCGACGCGGCCAGTAGCAGCATGGCGCAGGTTCGCTCGGTTCAGCCGCCGGGCCCGTCCGGGGTCTATCAACTCGTGCTGCTCGAAGCGCGTCAGACAGAGCGCCGCGTCGTCATCGGGGGGCTGATCCTGGAAGCGAGCGCGCACGACGTCGCGCGCTTGCGCGTCGGGTTGCTGCGGGGCATCGCCCAGGTGCTGCTCAAGAGCGAGCGGCAAGCGACCACTGTCGCCATGTCGCACGTCACTGAAAAGATCTGACGCGCGTGGCTAGCATGCAAGTATCTCGCGCATGACCGCTTGCTGGTGAGCATTTGCCAGCTGATGGTCATGACGACGTGAACACGTTCGGCAGTACCGACAAGGGAACGGGCGGACTACCGGGCCTCGTGTAGCGTATGCTCGGCGCATGGCGACGGTCCGCGCGGTGCTGGCATGAGCGTGCGCGCTCCGCCCCCTCCGCCGCCCTGGGCGCAGCAGCTCACGGCCGTGGGTGTCACTGGCACGAACGGCAAGACCTCGACCACGTCGGCGATTGCGGCGCTCCTGGCCGAGCTCGCCCGGCCCGTGGCGCGCGTGACCACGCTCGGATGCTTTCTCGACGAAGCGCGCCTGAACGTCGCCCCGCACTACGCGGGCTTTCTCGAGACGATGCAGCGCTGCAGAGACGCGGGTGGGCGCTACGCGTCGATCGAGCTGACCAGTGAGGCGCTGGCGCTGGGCTTTGCGCGAGCCTGGCCGTGGCGCATCGGCGTGTTCACGAACCTGAGCCACGATCACTCGGACGCGCACGGGAGCATGGAGCATTACCTGGCGTCGAAGGCGCAGCTGTTCATGGCGCTGCCCGCGGGCGCCGTGGCCGTGCTCAATGCGCGCGACGCGAACGCCGAGCTCATCGCCGAGGTGACTCCTGCCGGGGTCGAGATCATCCGCTACGCGGTGCCGTCACGCGGTGAGCTCTGGGCGGAGGCGGACCTCGCGGCGCACTCCATTCGCCTCGACACTTCGGGGACACACTTCGAGCTCCAGAGCACGCCGCGTTTCCCGGGGTTGCCTCGCGCCTGGTCGATTCGCGCCATCGGCGACGTGTTCGTGGAGAACGCGCTCGCGGCGCTGGCCGCGGCGCTCGCGGCTTCGGTGCCGGTGGATCGAGCCGCCGCGGTGCTTTCGAGCTCTGCGCCGCCAGAAGGGCGCTTCGAGCTGGTACGCCGGCAGCCCTATGTCGTCGTCGACTACGCCCACACGCCGGACGCACTGTCACGAACGCTCGCGACGGCGCGTCAGCTGTGCGAAGGCACGCTCACGGTGGTGTTCGGCGCTGGCGGCAATCGTGACCGAGCCAAGCGACCGCTGATCGGTGCCGCCGCGCGCGCGGCGGATCGCATCGTGCTCACGTCCGACAACCCGCGGGACGAGGATCCCCGCGCGATAGTCGATCAGATCGCGGAGGGGATTGGAGCTCACGCGAATCTTTCACGCGATCTCGACCGAAAGCGCGCGATTCAGCTTGCGCTCCGCGATGCCGGTGCGAAAGACTGGGTGCTCATCGCTGGCAAAGGCCACGAGCATCACCAGGAAACGGCGGGGGTCACCACGGCCTTTTCCGACGCCGCAATCGTGCGAGAGCTCGACGAAGACCGCGGATAGTTGCAGGGAGGAACGCCGATGGCTGTCGATAGATCCAGTTTCTTGCTCATAGCGGGCGCGATGGCCGCCGGAGGCGTCGGAGTCTGGGCGGCGCAAGAGTATCGCGTCATCCGCAGGGACGCCCCGGAGCCTGCTCCGACCGGCCCCGTGGCGTCCGTGACTCCCAGCGCCGAACCGATCCCGTCCTCCCTGGTCGTCGTCGATCCAGAAGCGGCAGAGCCGAAGTGCGATGACAGCGTGGGCACGCCGGAAGAGTGTCCGTCCGCCGTAGGACCCGCGGACGAGAGCTGCGCCAACATCATTTTCAAGCGCTGCAACGAGTACAAGGCCGCCTTCAAGCCCAAGGTGGCGCAAGAAGCCGTCGCCTGCCTCCGCCGGCTGAAGGGCAACGAACGCTGTGATCCACTTCGCATCAACCTGTGTGGTCACCGAGCGCTGATGGCCGCGTGTCCGGAAGCCGCGCCCCCGGCCAAAGGCAAATACGTCCGCGCCGCGGGCACGGCGCCGCCCACCGTCGAGCTGACGGAGGATCCGGACGCGGAAGAGTCGCCGCTGAGCGCCGCGTGCGAGCGCGTCTTGAAGAGCTGCGCCGGTCAGCCGTTGACCCCAACCCTCGCCGACTGCCGGCAGACATTGACCGGCATGACCGAGAGCGGACGGAGCAACATGCTCGCGTGCATGACCAAGCACTGTCAGGACAAGGGCCTCCTGGGCTGCGAAGGCTTGCCCGTCAAATAGAAGTCAGGTCGAGCGAGGCGCGGCGTCGGTACTGCACGTCTCGGCCTCGCAGCGACCGGTCAACCGCAGACGATTCTTGGCGAACAGATCGTACGCCCGGTCGAGGAGTGGCGCCACCACGCGCCAGCGCGCGATCTTCGCCAGCCGCGTCAGCCCCAGCGCCTCGTACGTGCGATTGAACACTTCCACGCCCGAGATCAGCTCGCCGGACGGCAGGCGTGCGTGAATTTTCGCCATCAAGTCGGCCTGCGCCACGCCGAGCTCGGCGGGGTCGAAGCCGGTCGCGGCAATGTCCGTGAGGACGACGCGGTTCGACTTGTCCAGGCGGCGTATCCACGCGACTTCCCGGGAGCAAAGCGGACATTCCCCGTCGTAAAATAGCTCCAAGTCGAACTCTGTCATGGACGTCCGTGCGCTGTAGCATGGGCCTGACCGCCATGCTTCTGCCCGCGGAGCGGCGCCACGACCACATCGGCCTTCGCGTGGTGATCGTGCGCCGGTGAGCGTAGCGCGCTCTGTTTGCGGACTGTGAACGTGAGCTGACCAGGCGCGTGCCGAATGGTGCGCGCCAGTGGCGGTGAACTGGCACTCCAACGCCTCAGATTTGCGCCGAGTCCAGCGTTCTCCCGCGCAGGTACCCAGCCAGGACGCGAAGCGCATCCGGCTCCGGAGAGCGCGGTGCCACTCCGTTCGAACCCAGCAGCAAGAACCCGATAGGGACGTTCCGAGCCGCGTCCCACAGCGGAACTGGCCGAAAGTGCAGCCTGCCGACGACCTTCTCGCTCGTGTGTGCCAGCACGGCTTCTGCCACGCTGGTTTGTTCCACGGCACCTTCTGCCAGCACCGTTTGCTCGCGTAGCTGCGCGCAAAGGAGGCTGCGCGCCCATTCCAGCAAGTCCGCTTCGAGAGACGGGTCTACCCGGCTCGCCACGGGCGGCTCTGCGCCGGCCGGGATGAACAGCGCGCAATCTGCGGCGCGGAGCTCCACGAGCGCTTCGAGACACTGGCGTGCGTCGCCGATGGGCGTTGCGCCATCGCCAAGGCTGGCCCTCAAGCCGGCGGCCAGCGCCGAAGTATTGCTGTTCCCGGTGGTGTCCTTCGGGAATAGCCCAGATGGACTGGTATCCATCTGGCGCTCGAGCTCACGCGCGTGCGCCACGAGCGACGGCACTCCGAGAGGCTTGTACAAGGTCAACGCCTGACCGAGGTGCTCTCGCGCCGCGCTGTCGTCGTCGGACAGGAGCGCGACGCGCGCGAGCGCCTCGTGCAGCGAGCCGATCGTCACGGCGCTCTCGTTCGGCTCGTGCATTCGCAGCAAGTCATGCAGCTGCTGCCGCGCGCGATCGAAACGGCCGAGTCCCGCCTCGGCCAGCGCAAGCTCGATTTCGACGCCCAGGTTCATGACGACGTACCAGCGATCCTCGGCATCGGCGCCTGCCAGCGCTTCCAGGCACAATCTACGCGCTTCCTCGTGCTGGCCGAGGGCGTTGTGCGCGCGCGCCAGCGTGCCACGCATTCGCGCCCAGCCGTTGAAGCCGTAGGGGCGCTGGTCGAGGTGCTCCGCCAGCGCAATCGCTTTGGTGTGCTTGCCGCGTAGCACGAGGTAGCTGATGCGTGCGCTGAGGGCCTGTTCACGGAGCGACGGAACCTCTGCGCTGAGGCGCTCGAGCTCCTGTGCGGCGCGCTTCATTTCGGATGCGTCGTGCGTGCGCAGCGCAATGTTCATCACGTCGACGGGCGCCCAGGTCTCGACCTGCCAGGCGCTGCCCAGCTGGACGGCGTGGACTTCCAGCCGCTTGCGGGATGCTCGTGCGTTCTCCACGTCACCTTGCGCTCCGTAGTAGTTGGCGCGGAGGTGGTCCGCGCTCATCGCATAGAGCGGACTGAAGTGTTCCAGTATATCGGCGACGGCCAGGCCATCCTGGTCGTCTCGGCGAACCAGGAACACGCCCATCGTCAGATGCGTGCCAGCGAAGTAACTGGCTCGAATCAGCTCGGTCATCTCGCGAATCGGTCGAGGATCCGCCAGGCGCTCGATCATCGCTCGCATCTCGGTGACGCAGCGTGCCGCCCGATCGCGGCCCTGCAGACACATGAGCGCGCTGAAGTCGTGAATGAGCGTTGCCGCATGATCGGGGCCGAAGCTCGTGAAGGGCTCGAGTACTTTCGCGTAGCGTTCGGCGCGGTCTGGGTCCATGCAGATCGCGGACGTTCCTGCGAGCGTGGACGCCGCGAGCAAGAGCAGCCGCACGCAATGCGGTATCGACAAGCACCGCGCACGGTGTGGCCACGAGCGAACCGTCGCTACGCCGAGCGCGAGCAAGAGGGCCATGCGCCGGCCCACGAAGCGCGAGAGCCGCTGAAAAAGCCCGAGCTGTAGCACCTGCTGCAGCGCTTCGAGCGCAAGCTCGCCGTAACGGAACGCGTAGCGGCGGTCCGTGAAATAGCCGGCAACCGCGAGCATCCCGAGTGGACCGCACAGCGCGTACTGATCTTGCGTTCCTTCGCGAAGCAGGCAAAACACCTGCTCGAACGCGAGCGGGTGCACCCCGATGAGAGCGGGGTCGCTCGTGACACACTGCTCGAGCGCTCGCCTCAGCAAGGGGTAGACCCCGTCGAAATCGCCAGCGCGGATCAGGTGAACGCACGCAGAAAGCATCGTCGTGACGTCCGTCTTGCCGGCTTCCAGCCGCAGCGCACTACCGATGCGAGCGTGAATCCGCCGGCGCCGAGCGGGCTCGAGCTCGTCGTACAGCTTTAGACGTACGTCTTCGTGACTGAAGACATAGCCGTCGTCCCGCGACAAAAGCACGCGTTCACGGATGAGCACCTGCAAGGTTTCCTGGGTCTGATCCGCGGATAGCTCTGCAGCCAGGGCCGCCTGATGCCGGGTCCAGCGCGCGCCATGCGGAACGCTCACGGCCCGTGCGAGCGCTCGCGCGGCCGGAGGCAGACGCGCGAGTCTCAGCAGCAGACCGGCGCGGCGGCTCAAAGGCAGACTGTCCGGAGACAGCTCCATCGGCAGCGCCCACGCACCTTCTTGATAGCGTGCCGCGCCCGTCTCGACCAAATGTTCGGCGAGCTCCAGACAATGCGCGGGGTTTCCCTCGCAGCTCCGGAACAGACGTTCACTCAGACGATCGAGGTAGGGCACCTCGCCAAAGACCGAACGCAGGAGGTCATGCGTTTGATCGCTGGTCAGCGGTTCGAGGCTCGCGCGCTGCGCGGAGCTCGAGAGGCTCGTCAACGTGGCAGAGGTTTCGCTCGTGGCCTCCGCACTCAGGCTCACAATCAGGCACAATGTCAGCTCGCGTGCGCGATGCGCCAGCGCCGTCACGAACGCTTGCGACTCCTCATCCATCTCGTCGAAATCGTCGATCAGGATGGCGACGAAGTGCGCGCGCGCGACGCCCGCAAACACCTCGAGCAGTCTGCGTTGAAGGCGTGCCCGCGCTTCACCGAACGTCGGGCCCCTCGGCGCCGCGACGAGCGCACCGAGCGCGCGGCGCGCGGCGGCGAGCGGTGCGAGGTCCGAGGCATGCGGCGTGACCCGTGCCAGCGTTTCGGTCGGCAACTCACGTAAGAGCTGTGATAGCAACGTGTCCGCCAGCGCGTACGCACGCCGTGAAGGCGCGGCCTCGACCGACAGCGTGACGGCGCCGTTGACACGGCCGAGCAACGTGAGCTCCTGAATCAAGCGTGAGCGCCCGAGGCCAGGCCCGCCGTCGATGAGCAGCACCTGCCCCTCTCCGCGATGCGCCTGCAGAATTGCCGCCCGGGCGAGTTCCTGCTCCCGCTCCCGTCCAACGAACGCCTTGCTGTAGATGTACCCGCGCACGGCGTCGTCGACCGCTTCCGGCGCAAGGTCGGCAATCACGTTGAGTCGGTCGATGAGCTCGGCCGTACTGGCGATGCGCTCGCTCGGCTCGGTGCGCAGCAGCAACGTCAGGAGCTCGTCGAATTCTGCGGGCGGCACCTCCAGCGCGGAATTAGCGAGATCCCGCACCAGTCGCGACACGAGAGCAGGTTCCCGCTCCCACGCGAGCGGCAGCTCGGCCAACGAGCGAGCCGCGAACGCGTGTTGTCCCGTGACCAGCCAATAGCCGAGTGCGCCCAGGGAAAACAAGTCCGAGCGCTGATCCAGGTAGCCAATTCTCAGCGCTTCGGGCGCGACGAACGGCGGCGTGCCCGCTATGTCCGACGCGACGCCGAACGACGCGAGCGCTCCGAAATCGATGAGCTTGAGTCGGCCGGCCTTGGTCTCGATGAGATTTCGCGCGCTGAGATCTCGATGCAAGAGACGGCGCGCGTGAAGAACACCGAGGATCGACGCGACGTCTCTCAGATAGGCGCACGCCTTGCGCCACGAGACGGGCGCGCGGCGTTGCAACGCATCGCCGTCGACCAGTTCCATCGTGTAGTACGGCCCTTCGGCATCGACACCGTAGTCGTACACTTCCACGATGCACGGATGGCGGAGGCCTGCCAGAACCTGATACTCACGCTCGAACAGCGCCAGCATCGATTCGCTCGCTCCGGCTTTGAGCCGCTTGAGCGCGAGCTGCGCACCGCTGGTGCTGTCGACGACCGCGTAGACCGTGGCCATGCCGCCCTTGCCCAACACACGCAGCACTTCGTAGCGTCCACTGGCGGCAGCAGCGGGAGACACACTGGAAACGGCCGATAGCCCGGTCATACGCTCAATGGTAAACGGCCGCAAACGCATGTCGCAGTAGCCGTAGCAGCGCCGCCTACAGTGTAAGACGTCCACCCGAAAGCGCGGCTGCTCGTGCCGTTCTCGAGCGCCTGATTCCACCGACGCTCCCGCAAAGCGAGCGCAAGAGGCTCACAGCGTAGCTCGAGACCTTCACGGACGAGCGCGTCGAATGGTCTTGAACGCTCATTGGCGTACGGGGCGGACGTCCGGCCGCGCCGGATTGAGGCGAACTAGCGCGTTCGTGAATGGTCTCTCGGAGGTCGATGCGCCCGCGTCCAGCGCTTGAACAGGATCACCGTGCGCGCTGTGCGATCCCGCGTCGCTGCTGATCGCGCTCCAAGCACCCCGGTACGCGCAATCGCGACGCTAGCTGACTGTCGCCCCGAGCACGAAGATGGGAGCGGCGCAGGCAGGCGCTAAGAGGTGAATCAGGGCGCGTCGTCACCGATCGAGAACAGATGTTCGAGGTCGTAGCGCGAGTAGACGCGAAACGAGATCAGCGTCTCGCTGCGTACGATGCGTTTTTCTTTGCGGACGCGCGTCGTCACGAGCTCGGCGAGGGCTTCGTTGTCCGGCACACGAGCAATCGCGGCGAGATCGTACTTGCCTGCTACTGAGTAGACCTCTGCGATCCCTTCCGCCGCTGCCAGCTGTTCGGCAACTTCGTTGATCGTTTCGCGTTCCACATTGAGGAGAATGATCGCGTTCACCATGTGCTCACTATGACACGGTGCAGTGGTCGCTTGTCGTCTCAGCTCGTCACCGCGCGAGGCGGACGGTGATGAAAGAGTCAGCGAAGTGGCGTTCAGGCCGCGACCGAGAGCGCACCGTAGCGACGCGCGTCCTGGAGGTCGAGTGGGGGGAAAGCCACGGATGCGTTCAGCGACCACGAAGGCGTAGCAGCATAGTTATAGTCGAGCGGCGACCGGTCCGTGGTGCTCGTTTCCATCCGGCCCGTTCCTCGCGAAGCCCCGCGCCAGCGCGGCGCAAATTTCGTTCGCCGGCCGGATCGCCTCTCGTCAGTTCGAATCCGGTGGATCGCGCAGCAACGTCCAGGCCTCCTCGATGGAGCCGACGATGGTGAGCGGAATTTGCACGGCTGCGCGCAGGCGCTCCGAGCGCAACGTCCGACTACTGTGGTCACCACGACCACGGCTCGCTCGAATCCGCGTTCGACCTCGCGACGGTACCGCTCGAACGCGGGCTCTAGCGATGGGTCGGTGCGGACGGGCGCGAGCCGCATATCGATCAACACAGCGTGCTGTTTTCGCCGCTCGGCGGGCAGCACGCGCGCCAGGGCTTCCGTGGTCGCTTCGATGTCGCCCAGCCGGGCGAACAAACGTCGGCCGTCAGTAGCATGTATAGCGAACCTCAGCAGAGCTGCGAAGCCTCACGGCGCGGACTCGGCAGACTCGATTCGATGGTCGCAAAGAGCGTCCAAGGCCATGCGGGCGGTGAAAATAGGATCAATCGATTGTTTTCGCGGCGACCGCGGTCGATGCTTCCAAAGTGCTCTGGCGACTCCGTGACGATGATAACCAACGGCACAGTTGGACTCCTGATCAGACGCGCCGCGAAGCGCTGCACAGGATGCACAGGAAACCCGTCCGGATACAGCACCACACAGTCGGAGACCATTGGATCTACTGACGCCTGTGCCAACGCCAGCACTACACGGCATGAGACGCGGTACCGCAAATAGCGTTCCAGGCCCGAGATCACGTCAGCATCAGGGCAGACGAGCGTGACGGTGAGATTCCGCCGAACCAGACGCCTTGCTTGGAACATTCAGCGGCGCTCGGCTACAAGGCGATGAGCTGTGATTGTTGTCGTTTTCGTCGCCCAATCGGGCCAGCGCCAGTGGAGGGCACTCACGGAAAGATTAGGCGCGTCGCGAGATCTGGTTCCGTAACGGCGAGTTCGCGTGCCTGCATAGAAGTCGTGCTCATGGCTGTCGAGAGCCCCGCCGCGAAGCATCGGCGGGAACTCCCGGTGGACGCGTGCCCTGCTGGCGTCCGAAATCGCAGCCGAAGTACCGCGTCGCTTGCTCTGATTTTCGGAGCCCCCAGCTGCGCGCCCAAGCCCAGCGTTCGGCTGCGAACTGCCGACGGACTTCCGCAGTCGCGTCGCGCCAGCGACGAAGCCAAGAGGATGCGGAGAAGTGTGCACGCGTCAGCTGCGGGGACCATTCCCTTTGGCCAACGCATAAGCAAATCTGAGACCAACTCTGAAATCCCACGAAAGGACGGCTCTCTGACTGCGCCTGTCATGCCCGTCGCAGCAATTGGCCGCCGGAACACCGAACGCGACAATCTGAGATAGTGGTAAGCGCCCGAGAAACTCGGAGAAGCGTCATTCTGTCGCCGGTCTGAGAGAGCAGTACGTTTGCGGCCGGGCAGGCAAACGAGCCGGCCGCTCTCGAGGCTCTGCGAGCTTTCCCGCATCCCGCCTTGGTTCCGTGCCCTTTGCGCTCGAGCTTGCCGTGTTAGGACGTTAGGACGACTTCGGACGACCCGTTGCATAGCGGCACCAACTTTGCTCAAGCAGCGGGGCATCGACGGCGGACGGTCTTGCACGGTCTTGCACCCATCGTCCTCCCGAAGCTGTCAGAGTAAGAGTTGCGCCGTGCTCGCTCGGCCGCGGCCTTGCTCCTCCAAACGTCCCAGCAGACCGAGCAAACCATCCAGAATGGTGAAGGGATGAGGCGGGCATCCGGGAATGTAGAGGTCGACGGGCACGACGCTGCTCGCACCATTGTGCACCTCCGCGTGTCCGATGTAGGGCCCACCTGCACACGCGCAGGCACCAACGGCGATCACCACTTTCGGCGGTGGCACCGCATCGTATGTCTTCTTCAGCGCAATCCGCATGTGTTCGGTTACGGGCCCCGTGATCAGCAGACCGTCGGCATGCCTCGGAGATGCAACCATCTGGATCCCGAATCTTCCTAGATCGAAGGCGATCGTACCGAGCACGTTGACATCTGCTTCGCACCCATTGCAGCCACCTGCGCTCACCTGGCGAAGCTTGAGGGATCGCCCGAACAGTTTGCGCATGCCTTCATCCAGCGACTTGAGCATCGGCTCGGCCCGCCCGCGGACGATCAGGTCCTCGCGTCGGCGCGCCGCAAGGCGGTGGTCTTGAGTGAACGTGATCGCCCCGGGGGGACAGGCGCTGGTGCACTCGGTACAAAACAAGCACCGGCCCATATCGAGTGCGAGTCCACGTTCGTCGACGCGCAGGGCATCGGTCGGGCAGGCCTCGACGCACGCTCGACAACCGTCAGGACAGCGTGATGGATCGAGGCTGGGAGCGCCTCGGAATCGATCCGGAAGGCTCGGTTGTTCGGCCGGATACGAACCGGTTCGATGACCTTGCTGGATGCGCGCTAGAAGTGCCTTGATCATGCCGGGAGCTCACAAGTCATAGCCACAGTAGGACAGGTCGAAGCTCTTATTGCAGAGCGGAAAGTCGGAAATTTGCTGATTGCGGAGCGCCATCGCGAGCCCCATCCAGTTGTGAAACGAGGGATCGATGACTTTATACGCGGCGAATTGGCCCTGGGCATCGGTGAGGGCCACATGGCAGATTTCGCCACGCCAGCCTTCGACCAACGACACGCTCAGGCGCATTGGCCGAAGTGGACCGAGCGCAGCGCGCGCAGTTCCCGAGGGTAACGCACGAAGCTGCTCCTTGATGAAGATTCCGGAGCGTTCAATCTCGAGCCAACGAACGTAGGCGCGCCCGAAAACGTCACCCGTGTGGGCGACTGAAACTGGGATTTGCCTGAGTCGGAACATCCCCGTGGGAAAATCATGCCGGATATCCCGCTCGAGCCCCGACGCGCGCGCAACGACTCCGACGAGGCCCAGCATGGTCGCCGTTTCCTCGCTAACGGCTCCGGTGCCTTCAAAACGCGCCTGAACCGAAGCAGTCTGCCATAGGAGGTCGACGGCGTTCTCAACGTCGTGCAGCGCGGCCTCGAGGCGCTCGATCATCTGAATGGTTCTATCGGCATCGAGGTCGAAGCCGGCACCGCCGGGGCGAATCAAACCCCTACCGAAACGGCTCCCACACAGCGCTGCAGTCAAGTTCAAGAAATCGCCGCGCAGCCGGCCACAGTACGACGCGGTGGGGAGGTAACCGACGTCGTTCGAAAGTGCGCCAAGGCCACCGACGTGATTCGCGAGCCGCTCGAGCTCGAGTGCGATCGCACGCAAGGCATGCGCCCGGGCAGGAACGCGGCAATCGCTGAGTTCCTCGAGTATCTGACAGTATGCCGTCGCATGGCCAACGGTAGTATCTCCGGCCAGGGTCTCCATATAGTGGATCGTGCGCTTGTCGGGCCCGCCGACGAGCGCGCGCTCAACGCCGCGATGTTGGTACCCGAGCGAGATTTCGAGATGGAAGACCTGCTCTCCATGACATTGAAACCGAAAATGCCCGGGCTCGATCACGCCAGCGTGAACGGGACCGACCGCTACTTCGTGGATCTCTTCGCCCTCGACACGATAAAAATCCGTCACCCCAATCAGCGGCTCAAGATCGGGCGGGCGCTTCCAGGCATCTCGACCGGGACGCCGAGAGCGCACGAACCGGACGGGCTTGAGCCACGGATGGCCTTCGGGAACGATCCCCCATTCTTCGGCGATCTCGCGTTCGAACAGATGCACCTGCGGGCAATCCGCGGTCATCGACGGGAACGCTCGAGCCTCGACCAAGCTGCTCGATACTTCTAGCTTTCCGTCGGAGTCCCCTGCCAGCACCACGAAGAGCCTCAGGCAATCGCCTTCGGGTACGGCGAAGAGAGCGGAGACTCGACGATGGCGCCCCGGAGCAGCAACGACCACGCGGCGGAATTCCGAGAGCTCGAGGTTTGGAATCGCTTCGAGGCTCATGGACTTGCCATTCCTCAGGGTCGCCAGTGCTGGGGCGGATACTCTCGGGACGCTCCCTCCGGACGTTTCTGTGGTCGAAGCGGGTTCCTCCGGACCTACATGTCGCGAAGTCATCGGGCCTCCAGGAAAGCTGCTGCTGCGCGCAGAAGCTCATCGAGAGGTGCAGGGATGTAGACCCCGAGCATGAGAACCAGTCCCAGCAGGCAGATACCCGGTGCCACCGTGAGAGCGCGTTCGTGCACGAAGGGTTCGTTTGGTGCCTGACTCGGATCGCCCTGAACAATTGCGAGCACCGTCGCTCCCATGCCGATGAAAATAACAATCAGCACGAGCAAAAACAGGCCGGCCACGGCAAATTGGCCCGTCGAAACAGCCGCATTGAGAATTGTGAACTCGCTCAGAAATACGCCGAATGGCGGCGAACCGGTAATCGCGAAAAACCCAGCTAGCAGCAGCCCTGCAGAAATCGGCACTCGCCGCAGCGCGCCTCGCACTTGATCCGTCGACTTACTGCCGAATGCCCGATGAATATTGGCCGCGGAGAGAAACAACACCCCCTTGGTGAGGCCGTTGTTCAAAAGATGCAGCATCGCCCCGAACAGCGCGCCCCCACCGATGCCGATGCCAAGAACGAGGATCCCCATGTGCTCCACGCTCGAATAGGCGAGCATGCGTTTGTAGTCTTTCTGGCGCGCCATGAAGATGGCGGCGACCAGCATCGATACGAGCCCGAGCGCGATCAGCGGTTTCCTCGCGAATTCGGCCTCCCCAGCCGCCGCGCAAATTCGATAAACGCGGAGAATGGCGAGAAATGCACCGCTGGTGAGCCCCCCCGCGAGCAGCGTTCCAGTAATTCCCGGCGCTTCCCCGTATGCATCGGGTTTCCAGGTGTGCATGGGGGCAAGGCCCATCTTCGTTCCGTAGCCGACCAACAGCACCACGAACGCTGCGTGCAGCCAAGAGCGTGACATCTCGGGCGCGTTGTCCACGAGATCAGAGAGCAGGAGCGAAGGCTCTCTGCCGGTATAGAGCGCGGCGTATCCCAGAAAAAATGACCCGAGGAGCGCAAGGGCAATGCCGACGGACCCGATCAACAGGTACTTCCAGGTTGCTTCGAGAGAGCGCGGATTGCGATTGAAGTAAAGGAGCGGCGCCGCCGTCAGCGTGCTCGCTTCCATCGCCACCCACATCAACCCTAGATGGTGCGCTTCGGCAATTAGCGTGAGCACGCCCATGAACGCCAGGACACATGCACAGAAGATGCGATTGGGGCGTTCGGGGTGTTGCGCCAGATAACCCGGCACGTACACCGCGCACGCCGTAAAGAGGACGGTGGTAACCCCGAGCACGAGCCGGCCCGGCGGATCGAGCAAGAGCCACCCATTCAGCCCCTCGATGTGAGAGACGCGAAGCGCGGCGCTGACTAAGCCGAGCTGGGCTACCCCCCCGGCGGTAACAATCCACGGTCGCACGCGCGCCGATGGCGTCGCGAAGGAGAGCACCGCGAAGCACAGCGGAAGCAGAACGAGCAGAAGGGCCATGCGATCATTCTTTGAGTTGCGAGAGATGCGTGGTGTCGAGCGACGCGAACTCGCGCTGGATGTGGTTGATGATGATTCCCATGATGAAAATCCCCACCAGCAAGTCGAGCAAGACACCGACTTCGACGAGGAACGGCATCGCATCGACGAGCGTGAGACCCATGATGAAGACCCCGTTTTCGAGGATGAGGTAGCCTACGACCTGGGTGATCGCCTTCTTGCGAGTCGTGAGCAGAATGAATCCCGTGAGCACCGTCGAGAGTGACGTCGGTACGAGCAGCGAGCCGACATGCTCTGCGGCGAGTGGCAATGTGTGTGCAAAGAGAATCGCGAGACCAGTGCCGACTGCGCCCGTCAGGAGCGACGGAACGAAGCCGATCAGCGGCTCGACCTCGCGTCGAATCGCGACATCGCGCAGCGCACGAAACAGCATCCAGGGGATGAAAACGCCTTTGAGCGCGATAGCACCGCCCGCGATCAGGACCGGTTGCAGCCCGAACTCTCCATGGGCGAACAGAGCGACCGCGCCAAGCACGACTCCCTGCGCTGCGGACCCATTGATGATGGACCGCATGCGGCTCGTGCCGAGCATGAGAAAGTTCAGTAGTAGGACGATGACGAGCAGAGGATCAAGGATTGCGGACACGGTTACCTCGCCAGCAGGATGATACCGAACGCGGACAAGAGACAGGCTGCGACGAGCAAGCTGGGCACGTGCCGGAGCTGCAAGCGCGCCATGATGGACTCGATAGTCCCGACTACCGCCGAAAATGCCAGCATGCCGAGCACGAACAGGCTCCAGTCTCCCCAGGGGTTTCCCATGCCGAAGGGAATGGCCGTGCGAACGACGACCGCTCCCAGTACGAAGAGCTTGATCGCAGCTCCGTACAAGATGATGCCGAGAAGAGGCCCGCCGTGATCGAGCACCATGACCTCGTGAATCATCGTGAGCTCGAGGTGAGTATTGGGATCGTCGATGGGGATGCGACTATTCTCGGCGAGAACAACGATGAAAAGGCTCACCACGACGAGGACCAGAGCCGCCGGCGCGCCTTGCCACTTCCCCGCGAGTGCGCCGCCCAACATGCCGGAGAGCGATAGCGATCCTGCGCGCTTCACCAATACTAGCAGGCTGAGAAACAGCGCGGGTTCGGCCAAGCACGAGAACGTGGCCTCGCGCGTCGCTCCCATTCCCTCGAACGAAGAGCCCGTGTCGAGTGCCGCCAAGACCGTGAAGAAACGGCCGAGACCGAACAGATACGCGAACAGTACCAAATCGCCAGCAAAGGCAATTGGCGCGCGGTGGTATCCGAGTGGGATCAGTAGCCCAGCAAGAAGCGCGGTGATGAAGCCGACCACAGGAGCGACGCGAAAGATCCAGCTCGTCGTCGTGCTGAGCACGAGACCCTTACGCATCAGCTTTGCGAGATCGTAGTAGGGCTGAAGCAGCGGAGCACCGGCGCGCCCTGCAAAAACTGCTTTGGTCTTTACGATGATACCGAGCAGAAGTGGCGGCAAGAGCAGCAAGAGCAGCAGATGGACGGCAACTTCGGCGATGGGCACGTCTTCTCTCCTAACGCCAAACGAACAACATCAACACCAAGGCGCCGAACACATAGAGCACATACAAATGAACATCCCCGTGCTGGATCCAACGGAACCACGCAGCGACGCGCGAAAGGGCGCGCGCAAGCGGCAAAATGCCTAGCTCCAGCACGACCTCGGGGACATGGCTTGCGAAGCGAGTTGGAGCGGGAAATGGGCCGGAGAGTTCAGGTGCGTGCACGCGCGGTCTGAGCACAACCGCAAACATGCCGACGACCCAGCCACCGAACGAGGAAGCGGTGTACTGCATGCGCGGCGTCGGCGCCGCGTAGCCGCAATCCCAGGTGGGAGTTCGCAGCGCACGTGCGGACAATTTGATGACGATCGCACTCACGACCAGCACACAGATCGTCAGCAGTGCGTTCACCCACGCAATAGACCTGAGCGGCGCGAACGCATGAAGGTCGAGCCGCATCTCCGCACCTAGCCACGCTGATGTGGCCCGCTCCAGCACTGGTGCTACGAGCGGCGGCAGCGCGCCAATGAAGATACATAGAGCTCCGAGCACGGCCATGGGAGCCAACATGGACGCCGGGCTTTCACGGACTTTTTTCACGTGATCACTGCGCGGAGCTCCGAGAAATACGATCCCGAATACTTTGCTGAAGCAGAGGGCGGCAAGGGCCCCGACGAGAGCGAGAACTGGCACGCCAAGTACCGCAGCAATTCCAATCGTCCCCAGGTCGAGCGCTCCCGCTCGCAGCATTCCGAGATAAATGAAGAGCTCGCTGACGAAACCATTGAGCGGGGGCAGCCCGCAGATGGCGACGGCCCCGACAAGGAACGCCAGTGCGGTGCGAGGAAGCTGCTTACCGAGGCCCCCGAGGGCGTCGATCTGGCGGGTGTGGGTAGCATGGATAACCGAACCCGCACTGAGGAATAGCAGGGCTTTGAATAGACCGTGATTCCAGACATGCAGAAGGGAGCCGGCGAGACCGAGGGCCATGAGCGCAGTGTGCCCTGTCGAGCGACCGATCAACGCAAGCCCCAATCCCATGACGATGATGCCGATATTCTCCACGCTGTGATACGCGAGGAGTCGCTTGAGATCGTGTTGTCCGATCGCGAACGCGACGCCGAATACCGCCGAGGCCATGCCGAGGGCGAGGAGTACGACCCCCCACCAGACGGGAATTCCATCGAACAGCGAACACGTGCGCACAAGCCCATAGATCCCCATTTTGATCAACACACCAGACATCACCGCTGAAACATGGCTCGGGGCGTTCGCGTGCGCGCCGGGAAGCCAGATGTGAAGAGGCATGAGTCCTGCCTTGAGCCCGAATCCGACGATGCCCAACAAAAAAACTGCGGTGGCCGCAGGCGAGCTCCCTGCGAGTCCCGCCGTGGAAAGGGAAAAGGAGCCTGTCTGCCAGCGCAAGATCGCGAACGTGGCGAACACGAACAGCGTCCCAACCCGCGTCGCCACTAAGTAGACGAACCCGACTTCGCGCACGACTCGATCGTGGTCTTCGGTCGTGATCGTGAAGAATGCCGAGAGCGCCATGATCTCCCAACCCATCAGGAACAAGATCGAGTTACGAGAGACGACGAGAAGCGCCATGCCGGCGACCATCAAGCCATAGAAGACACGAAGCTTCCCTGCCGTCTGCGGATGATCTTGGGCGCTCCAGTAGCCGAGACCATAGATCGTGCCGAGGGCGGCAATTAGGAAGATCTGCGCGAGAAACATGCCGGACAGCGCGTCCACACGGACTTCCAAGACGCCACCGGGAACGCGCCAGGGCCGCGACCAAGTGCCTGTTTCAGCACCCGCGATCGCCCGCAACCCGGCCGCCAGTCCGCAGCTCGAACCTAGCATCATCGTTGCAGCAAAGATCCGATCTCCGAGACGCGTGCGCCATCCTGCGATCGCGCCCAATAGCCCGCTAGCGGCGGTACCGCCGATTGCGACGAGCGCGAGCACTTCGTTCATGGTCCGGCCCACACGAATTGCGCAGCGCTCCAGGCCAACGCCAAGATGAGTGTGACCAGGATGTAGATGATATACACGTGAAGCATGCCCTGCTGCATCCAGCGAAGGCGCGCGAATCTGTCTGCCCAACGTGCGAAGAAAGGCTCGTATGCGCCGCGCGTGAGCGGGTCTGACGTATCTGATTCGAAGCGCGTTGCCTTCGGGAACAGCCCCTCTGGTACGCGGGTAGAGAAGCGCGGAGCGAGGCGCGCGGGAAGTAATGCACTGGTGAAAAGCTCGGACAGTGCCCGACCGCCGTATTGCATCCTCGAGCTAGGCGCGACGTAGCCGCAGCCCCAGGTACTATCCAAAACCTTGGATCGTCCGCGCTGCAGCACGAACGCCATCAGCACGCCCAGCCCGAGCACCCCCAGGAGACTCGCGTTCAATACGCCCAGCTTTTCCAGCCCCACGGCTGACGCAGCAATGTGCGTTTCCGGTCCTCCAAGTAACTGCCCGGCCAATCTGTCGAAGACGGGGTTCAGAATTCCCGGGACGAGCGCAAGCGCCATCAACAGAACGCCGAGAGCCATCATCGGAGCGGTCATCCAGACAGACGACTCGTGCGCGTGTGCAGCGCCCGCGCCGCGAGGCTGGCCTAAGACCACGACACCGATGAGCCGGGTGAAGCACAGAGCTGCCATGGCACCGATCAACGAAACGGCCGCGACCGCTGCCATCACCGCGACCCCGCCTGCACCTTGTCCCTCCAGTGCTCCGTGCAACAAAGCGGAGTACAGGAGCCACTCACTCACGAACCCGTTCAAAGGGGGAAGCCCCGCGATTGCAGTCGCTCCCAAGATGATGAGTGTCGCAGTTCGCGGCATGCGATGCGACAAACCGCCGAGCAGCTCGAGATCCTTCGTATGACAAGCATGGAGCACGCTACCGGCACCAAGGAACATGAGCCCCTTCATCATTGCGTGATTCCAGATGTGCAAGAGCCCCCCGATCAATCCGAACGTGGCTACCCGGGGGTAGCCGTTGCGTGAGCCCCACAGGCCCACGCCCAGGCCAAGTAGCACGAGACCGATATTTTCGATGCTGGAATAGGCGAGCACGCGCTTCAAATCGCGCTGGTAGATCGCGAGCGCGATCCCCAACGCCCCGCCGGTCAAGCCGAGAAAGATCAAGACCGTCCCCCACCAGGCGGCTGGCTCTCCAAGGAGCATGACTGCGCGTAGAATTCCGTATATCCCCATCTTGATGAGCACGCCGGACATGACCGCAGAGACATGGGAGGGTGCGGCGGCATGCGCCTCGGGCAACCACACGTGCAGGGGGACCACGCCGGCTTTTGCCCCGAAACCAATCAGTGCAAACACGAAAAGGACAGCCGACAGGGGCGCTCCCATTCGCCGAGTCGTAAGCATTTGATCGAACTCGAAGCTGCCTGCCTGACGACCAAGAACCAGAAACATCGCGATCAAGAAGGCGACCCCAATGTGGGTAGCGATCAGATAGACCCAACCGGCTCTGCGAACGGACGCCTCCTGATGTTCGAAGGCGACGAGGAGATAAGCTGCGACAGACATGATCTCCCACGCGACCAAAAACAGGATCGCGTGGCGCGCCACGACAACCAAAACCATGCTCGCAATGAGCACGTTGAATGCCGCCCACGGAACTCCGAGTGAACGACTCTCGCCAAAGCCCAAGAGGTACGACCATCCATAAATAGCGGCGAGACCACCCAAAACGAAAACGGGCATGAGAAAGTAAGCCGACAGGGGATCTAGGCCAATGCTCAGTGCACCCTGGGGGATTGACCATGCGAGAGAAGCCGCACTCGTCGTCCCCAAAGCAAGGGCCCGTCCCGCAAAAGCTCCGCCAATCGCACAACCTATAACGGCGCCGACTGCCCCTAGCGCGGAGCAAAGCCGGGCTCGGCTGGCACATATGACGGAACCGAGAGCACTGATGAGCAACACCGCCAGAGCGGCGACAAACGGAGTCAAGACGCTGCGTCCTCCTTGTCAGTACCGTTGCCGAGCGCGAGGTCGACTCTCGTCGCTTCCGCGAGAATCTGCGGCCCAGGTGCTCGCTCGACGACGGCCCGTTTGAACTTTGGATCTTGCAGCGAGGCCGAGAGCCTGGACAAGAGGTACAGGTGCGAACGGATGGTCAACGTCACCAGCGAGAAAAAGGTGTGAACGGGACGCCCATCGATCGCTTGAAAGTCAATCGGATGCTCGAGGAAGCAAAGCGTGATCGATGGCTCCCTCGTGTGCAGAATGATGGGCGAACGAACATGAGGGATAGCGATACCGTCGCCAATTCCGGTGGATCCAAGCGACTCCCGAGCGAGCATCACGTCCAGCAAGAGCTCCCGGTCCCCCTCATCCTCGAGCGGCATGCGCTTTACAACGGCACGCAGCGCCGTTTCTCGATCGGTCGCTTCCACGTGGTGATGGACACCGCCCGCATGAAGAGCAGCTGCGAATTTCGGCAGCGGCATCTCGGATACCGTGCGCGACGGCGGAAAGGCGTCAACGGCGGTGACCATTCCACGCGCGGTCGCCCACTCCAGGAGTTCGGATCGGTGGAACCGGTAATGGTCGTTGATCCGGCGGCAGGGGATCGAGCCGTCCCGGATCCATCGATAGATCGTGCGTTCGGTTGTGTTCAGGAGCTTCGCGGCCTCATGCACGGTGAGCTTCATTTTTCCTCTGTTCCGTCGGTCGCGGCTCCGGGGTCGGAGCTCGGCGGTCGTTTGAGCACACGGTCCAACAAGGCCCATCCCCAGATCGGGCGAGGCAGAACGAACAAGCGCTCGAGGATGGGCGTTCCTGCCGCGGCAACGGCACGTTCGAAACGCCCGGTCTCGCGGGTCACGATGATCAGAGTCGAGCTGGAGAAGTGCCTGGAAAGTGCCATCACTCCGTTTACTGCAACGTGAAAGGGAAACTCGTCGGGGAAAACGACCACAGCCGTAATCCCGGTCGAACCGCAGGCCGCCTCGAAGTCGTCCGTCACGAGAGCAGTCACCCCGGATTGCTGAAAGTACGAATGTAGATCTCGAGACGTGCTGGTGTTTCTCGAAACGACGAGCACGGATGCAAGAGCACCTGCGAAGGGCATCGCTCCGGGCTGACAGCATCAATCGTGCCGTAGCGCGAGCCAGGTGCTGTTAAGGGAATTGCGCTACATAGCCAAGCGTCGATGCTATCTAGCCGTGTCACGCGACAAATTGACATAGCTAAATGGATCGCTCATCCATGGATCCGCCATATTCACTCCACTTACTTGGGGAGAGGCACCCCCCGCCGACACTCAGGGCTCTGCCGGGACCCGTGCGAGGTGACGCTGGACGGTGCGCAGGCTGATACCTGGGCGCCGGGCCGCGCGAGAGCGGTTGCCCCCCCTCGATCTCTACGCTGCTCGCATGACGCGGTGAAGAATGTGTGCTTTAGGCCTCGAGAACACAGCGAAGCCCCGAATGCGCGCGTAGCTGGGATTGTGCCCAGAGACCGCCAGAGACCATCACGGAACCGTATGAGCAATCATGGATAAGAGCGATCGACACGCTAAGGTTGAGAACGGTGACCTCGACGGGCCTTCACTTCAAGCGCTAGTGCGTGGACCCTCGGCAGAGCAAGTGGCCCGCGCAGTCCGGCTCGGCATGTGCCCCACTGAGCGTGCGTTCGACCAGTTCTTGCCATACGAATTGCGACTACTTTCTAGTCAGTATTGGACGCCTCTTGTTGTCGCGTTGCGGGTGGGCGAATGGCTTGACCGCTATTCCATTCGGAGCGTCGTCGATATTGGGTCCGGTGTCGGCAAGTTTTGCATTGCGGCCGCACTTGCGAGTCGCTGCACGTTCGCCGGTATCGAACATCGGAAGCGTCTCGTTGCAGTCGCCAGAGGGCTCGCGTGCGCGTTTGATGTGCACGAGCGCGTTTCATTCATTGAAGGCGCGCTCGGTGATGCTCCGATGCCCGAAGCAGATGCCTACTATTTATTCAATCCTTTCGGCGAAAATCTGTTTCCTCCCGATGAGCGACTCGGTTCCGACGTTGAGCTGAACGAACGGCGGCTCGAGCGTGACGTCGCGGTCGTAGAGGGAATTTTTCGCCGCGCTCCCGTCGGTACTTATGTGATCAAGTATAATGGTTTCGGCGGGCGAATGCCGCGCTCTTACAAGGAAATTATCGTCGATCGCGAGATGCCGTGCGTGCTTCGCATGTGGAGAAAAGTTGGGCCCTCGACAGGCGGCGATAGCGCGCGGTAATCGTGCGGATGCAAGCGCGTGCAGCGCTAGTACGTCGGCCCGGAATTCCATTCCGGGTCGTCGTACGTCAGGAACAGGAAAGGTACCGAGGCCAGACGGGTGCGTGCAGAGGGTTTGCGGCGCCCTCGCCGCGTGGGGTGGGGCCCGATGAATTCACTTCGGGGCGAGTCATCCTAACTCTTGCGCTGCATGGGGTTCTGCCTCGAGCCGAGCCCGGACCGCGTCCAGAATTGTGCAACCCCATACGGGTTTGGGGACGACCAATGGCGCAAAACCAGAGTCCACTGCCGGAAGTGCCTCGAAGCGCTTTGGTTCGCTCGTTATCAGGACTGGCAAGATGGTTGGCCGCTGCAGTCGCAACGTCTCGAGCGCCGAAAGCACCAGGTCGAAGTAAAAATCGTCCGGAAAGAGGATGACGACAGCGGAGACTGGAGGAATCACCTCGGTGAGCTTCTCGAGATGTCTCGTACCATTCGTCATTACACCGGCCCGTCGCAGGTAACTTTCCAGCCCATCGAGCGTTTCCGGATTGTCGGAGACGATGGTGACGTGCAGGGAACGACGACGCCTGCCGGAATGCAGTGCACGCATGTGGCCCGTCCTGCAACCACGATGCCAACGCTGCCATCGTGGTTCCTCCAGCTACTCGGAAGGCTCAGCGACGTTGCCCCAAGAAATTCTCGTCTTGCGCCACTTTGACATAGCTGAGAACAGGTCACGCTGGCCATTCGGTCCGAGTTGGTCGATCTCAGCGGTAACCACGTCGCCTTCAGGCGCGCGCGGAGAACTTGACCCGAACGCGCCATCGTCAGTCGTAGGCGCCTGGGCCAGCGACATTCGTTGGCAAAACGACTGCTCTACCGCTACATCGTTAGCTGTCGCGTGCGATGCCCGGAACCGCGAGCCAATCCATGTTCGCGCAACCGGAAACTCTCTCGATCGAGAACCCATAAATCATCCACACATCGTCGTTGGCCGATTGCGCGTCCCGTCCTGACTTGCTAGCGAAGCGGCTATGAAGAAGCCGGAGAGCATTGCGAAACCCGAAGGCAAGCTAGTCGTCCTGTTGCCAGGACTCGGAGCTGTCGCGACGACGTTCATTGCAGGCTGTTTACTCGCGCGCGCGGGACACGCGAAGCCCGTCGGCTCGATGTCCCAAATGGGAACAATTCGGCTCGGGAAGCGCACTGACAATCGAATTCCGAGAATCTCGGAATTCGTCCCGCTCGCCGAGCTGAACCAGCTCGAGTTCGCTGGCTGGGATTTGTTTCCCGAGGATGCATACGCCTCGGCGGCCCATGCGCAGGTTTTGGCAAACCGTCACCTCGAGCTCATCCGCGACCAACTTTCTGCCATAAAACCCATGCCCGCGGTGTTCTACCCGGAATACGTCAAACGCTTGCACGGTACGCACGTGAAAACAGCCAAAACCAAGGCGGAAATGGTCGAGGCCTTACGCGACGACATCAAGCGAGCGCAACGGGAACGCGGGTGCGATCGAGCGGTAGCCGTTTGGTGTGGTTCGACGGAAAGCTACGTCGAGCCCGCCCCAGTTCACGCTAGCGTCGCATCGTTCGAGAGGGGCCTTCTAGAAAACGACGTGAGGATCACCAACTCGATGATCTACGGCTGGGCATGCTTGAGGGAAGGCGTGCCGTTCGCAAACGGCGCGCCGAACCTAACGGTTGACTTTCCGGCTGCCGTGGAGCTCGCGCGCGAAACTAATACGCCGATCTGCGGCAAGGATTTCAAGACGGGCCAGACCTTGATGAAGACTATCTTGGCGCCAGGCCTGAAGGCGCGGATGCTCGGTTTGAGCGGTTGGTTTTCGACCAACATTCTCGGCAACCGCGACGGCGAAGTGCTCGATGAGCCCGAAAACTTCAAAACAAAGGAGGTGTCGAAGCTCGGCGTTCTGGAATACATCCTTCAACCACGCACGTACCCCGAACTCTATGGCAATGCGTATCACAAAGTGCGTATCGATTACTATCCGCCGCGCGGGGATGCGAAGGAGGGCTGGGACAACATCGACATCTTCGGATGGCTCGATTACCCGATGCAGATCAAGATAGATTTCCTGTGCCGAGACTCGATTCTTGCAGCCCCCCTAGTGCTCGACTTGGCGCTTTTCCTCGACCTGGCCAAACGCGCCGGCTTTCAAGGCGTTCAGGAATGGCTGAGCTTCTTCTTCAAGAGTCCCATGACCGCACCGGGCGTGTATCCGGAACACGACTTGTTCATTCAATTGATGAAACTGAAAAACACGTTGCGCTGGATGCGGAACGAGCCGCTCATCACGCATCTGGGCAGCGAGTACTACGACTGAGCTGCCGTCGAGCCGCGCACGAGTTTGCGGACTCCAGAACGTTCCGGCTTACAACTGCGACCGTGCGGTGCTTGCGTTGAGAAATCAGGAAGCGGGCCAATCTCTTAGCCTCGCACCCGTTTGCGCACGAATTTCTCATCGCGCTCCACTCGCACGATCTCGTGAGTGCTGGCGTTGCGATAGCGCGCCTGACGTATCAAGCACTCGTTCCCGAATAGACCCCGAGCCGGCTCATGCCATACGCGAACTTGGCGAATGAGCCCCTCTGTTCTAGCCGCCATGGCAGATGGGGACGATTCATCCACCTTCCAGATCCCAATGTCTGCCGGAAGGTCTTCCAGAACCCCAAGTCGCTCTTCTGCCGCGCCGGGAACGAAGCGTAGGATGACGGTGACGTACAAGCCGATCGCGACAATGCCAACGATGAAAAGGAACACGTAGAGCATCTTCTTCTGGTGACCTCCAGCACGAGGAACAGTGCGGATGGCGAGAAAGCATGTGCTGTGCCACGTTCGCGGCGGCGGTTTAGCAGGCTCACGCGGACGGCCGAGCTCGGCGCCGCTTTAGAGCGGGTCTGTCCGTGCCCCCCGGGGTCGCGGAAGCACCGTCGTCGTACTCCTTAAGTATGGCTCCCTCATTTGGCGCGAGCCGCGTACCGCTGCATGGTACGCAAGCCAACTGAAAGCCGACGCGCCGCGCGGGAGCGGTTGCCGCCTTCGAGCGCGAGTGCTGCCTCCAGTATGCGGTCGACCGTCTCCTCAAGCGGCTGGTCGAGCCGTACTTCGAGTGCTTCGGCGCCCTTTTGCACTGGCCCGCCGCTCTTCGCTACCCCGTCCTTGCCGGTCAGCGCCGCTCGTCGAACGCGTTCGGGAAGATCGGCCACCCGCGCTTGCCTGCCTTCTCGCATAAGGCACAGAAGCTCGACGGCGTTCCGTAACTCGCGGACGTTACCTGGCCAATCATATGCGCGAAGAGCATCCATGGTCGCGCGCGTCAGGCGAGGAGCTCTGGTGCCATGCTTCGCCGAAGCGTGGGCGACGAACTGCTGAACGAGCGGCGCAATGTCGGCAACGCGCTCGCGGAGCGGCGGGAGTTGCAACGTGACCCCCTCTATTCGATAGAACAGGTCAGCTCGGAAGCGCCCGGCGTTCACATCATCTTCAAGCGAACGTGAGGTTGCGGTGATCAGCCGAATGTCGGCGGTGATCTTCGTGGAACCGCCGACTCGCATGAACCTACGATTTTCCAGAAATCTCAGCAGCTTGGCTTGGACGCCAAACGGCATCTCCCCGATCTCATCCAGAAACAGTGTGCCCCCGATGGCGGATTCGATCTTCCCTCGCGCTCGATCGCTGGCGCCAGTGAAAGCGCCCTTCTCATGACCAAAGAGTTCGCTTTCAAAGAGCGCTTCTGGGATCGCCGCACAGTTTATGGGCACGAACGCGGCCTGGTGACGATCTGAAAGCTCGTGAAGACGACGAGCGAAGACTTCTTTCCCCGTACCGCTCTCGCCGATGAACGTAACAACGACCTCCTTCGTGGCTATCATTCGGACGACCCGGTCAAGATGGCGCATCGCAGCGGAGTGCATGACCGGCTCAAAAACTACGTCAATCTGGCGCTTCGACCTTGGCACGGCGGAAAGACTACGTCTGACGCCGAATGTGCGCCACCCGGGCAGAGCGCGCCGGCGAAATTGCTCATGCGGCGCGCGGCACGGAAAATGCTCCATACGTGCGACTGTGGAAGCTCGAGAACGCAACCTCGACCTCTGGACTAAAGCAACTCGCCCCGATATTTGACTCGGTGAACCTACTTGCGCGTTCTTGCTGCGAATCAACGCGGTGCTGCGGACCGCGCCTGCATATTGGCGAGCTCCTCCGCGAGCTTGGCGGTCGTCGTTTCAGCCAACGCAACGACCTGCTCGATGGATCGCACCATGCGATCCAGACCCCAATCCAGCATGCGCAACTTGGCCTGCACGTTCTGGTCGCCTGTTGCTTCCACACTCCCAATCAAGGAGCGGAGATGGACCCGCAGCGTAACGAGCGTCGTCTCGACGCCGCTCCGCGCTTTTTCCAGGAACTCCGTCTGAAGGCGTAGGATTTCTTCCGTCCGAGCTAGGCATAAACGCTGCTCTTCGCGCTCGTGTCGCTCAGTTAAGTCCCGCGTCACTTTAACGAATCCACAAACCTGGCCGCGTTGTGTGGGACGTGGACCGGAGGCGCGCCGTTTCCCGCAGCCGGTGGCGCAGTGTTCAGCAAAGGGTCTTATGGGCAAACGGTGCCGCTCAGCACCCATGCCCTACGAGAACCCCTGAAAATTTGCCACTTTCCGCTGTCTCCCCAGTGCCGCAAGGTGCGCGCCATCGTCTACGAGCTGGGGCTCAGCACCGAGTTCGTGCACGTGAATCTGTTCAAAGGTGAGCAGAAGAACGCGGACATCGTCGGTCTCAATCCCAATGTCAGGGTTGGGTGTTCGGCGCGTTGGCCTCGCCGGACATCGTGCACTGGTGGGTGCGACCGGCGCCCCGAAGATTGGCCCACAAGACGATCGCGCTTTCTGGTTTCTGGGCCCGGCCACGTCCGTGAGCCACGAATAGAGCTCCCGATGTCCGTCATCTGGCTCTTCGTCTCAATAACGGTGGTGCTCGAGGCTCACGGACGCCTCGCGGGCGCGCTGCTCGGCCCAGGCGATGAGCGCTTCTTGATGCCCCGGATGCTCGGTGCGGCAGAGTTCGACACACACGGCCTCCTCGAGATCCGTTGTCAGGTCTGCAAACAGCGCGACATACGGGGGATCGACGGTGCCGCGGTCCCGCTGCTGCGGATAGTGAACGGCCACGTAACGGCGCGGTACCAGTTTGCCTGCGACGAGCCCGCGCGTGAACTCCATACTGCGCTCGAGCGGAGCAATACTGAAAGAAGCGAGCTCGAAGCGAATGGCGAATTCGAGGCGCGTCAGGCGCGCCTCGTTCGCGAACTCGCGGGCAGCCCAGATCATTGCGTCGTGAACGGCGGACGGAAACCGGTCACGATAGGCGACGCTGCCCACACTGCCCGCGCCAGTGAGGTCGCCAAATCGAAACGACGCGCTCAGACCGTCGCCGGTGAACTGGACCTGCACGTGAACGCCGGCGCCGCTCTGCAACGCCGCTCGCGGCAGCACGGCGTGCAGGTGCTGTCGCAGCTGCTCTGGAGACAGCGAGCGCAGGTGCTGCAAAAGTTGATCGTCGTCGCACAAGGCGACGCGTGCTCGGTAACCATCGGGATTGATAGTCGCCAGCGTCGGATCAATGGGACGCGACCAGCCCACGCTCACCCCACGTCCGCGCCTGCGCTGAGCACCATAGCCCCCGATGGTACCGCTTGACGTGAAGGAGGGACAGAGCGCGGGACCGTCTTCTTGAGCGAAACGCGATGGCGCGCGACGTGCGCACGTGCGGAGCGCAGAAAATGTCGCTAGAACAAGAATTCGAGCTTCGGGCTGCAATCGCGTAGCGATCGTTCACCGTCGTTCACCCTTACTCTCGCGCTTGCACGGCCGCTTCATGGCGAAGCGCTGCGCGCGCGGCCTGTGCATCGACAAGGTGTGCATCGACCGCTCCTCTCGAACCGCCCCAACGACGCCTCAGGAAAGCCTCTCTGCCCACCGTTTCGCAACGTGAAAGTCCCTCAGCGGCTCTTTCGTTTCGGTACAGAACGCGAGGTGGACCAACAATGACGGAACGGCGGACGCAGACGTCGCTTTTTCGGTGTTCGTCCTCATGCCTTGGCTGGTGCTGCCCGAGACGTGAGGTGAGGTCGGCGACTCATGACGTACGGAGCTGCCCAAGGTGTCAGGGCAGCGCTTGCACCATTGATCTCGCGCGCCGGGAGACTCAAATAGTGGGTCATGACGTACGAAGCCGCTCCTGCCGTTGCCAAAGCGTCGCTGCTGATCCGTCGCCCTGTCGCCGATGCGTTCAGCGCGTTCACCGAGCCGGCGCTGCTGACGAAGTTCTGGCTCGCGCGCGCGAGCGATCGACTCGTCGCGGGCGCCAGGGTCGAGTGGGAGTTCATGGTGCCCGGCGCGAAAGACACGCTGGAAGTCGTCGAACTCGTCGCCAACCAGCGTCTCGTGATCCGCTGGTCGGACGCTACCCGCGTCGAATGGACGTTCACCGCCGTGGATGATTCCACGAGCGTCGTGTCAGTGCAGCACAGTGGCTTCGCTGGTACGGCGCAAGAAGCGACCGCGATGGCGATCGAGTCGACGCAAGGCTTCGCGATCGTGCTCTGCGACCTGAAGACGCTCCTCGAGACCGGCACATCCGCGAACCTGGTTCGCGACAAGGCGCGGTTGATCGAATTGGGCGTTTGAGCGGGGTGGGGCGCTTTCGGATCTCCTGAGACCGGAATGATTCAGCAGCCGTGTTTGCGACATGAGCACCGGCACAACGGTGACTGACTGGTATAGTGATGGCCGGGCGGCGCGGGAGCGGCGAGTTTACGATCGTGTTGACTGCGCGTCCGAATCGTCACCCGGAGGAGAAGCGATGACACATCTAGCTGGCAAACTGACAGCGTGGGCCCTGCCTGCGCTCCTGCTGGGAGCGGGACTCGCGGGCTGTAGCGCGGAAGGCCCGGAGCCGGTCGCTGATGAAGCGGAAGACAGCATCATCAGTCGCCCGCGGACGTGTGCTTCGAGCACGCAATGCCGAGGAACCGAGTACTGCACTACCGAGGACGGCGTCTGTAACCCGTGTCCGCTGAACGCGCTCTGCCCCGCGGTCTGCTACGGCACGTGCGCGCCGCGTAAGCCCGCGTTCTGCGGCGGTATCGCGGGCATTCCGTGCCCGGAGGGCCAGCAGTGTATCGACGACCCCTCCGACGACTGCGATCCTCTCAAAGGCGGCGCTGATTGCGGCGGCATCTGCGTGGGCAAGTGCGACTACAACGATCCGCGCAAGACCTACGTGGGTAAGAGCCCCAAGCAGTGCATGGTGATCAAGTTTGTGTGCGCGCTCGGCACGTCTTACTTTTCAGATCGTTGCGGTTGCGGCTGCATCAAAAACTGAACGCCGAGCCCGTCCGTGATGCGGGCCGTCGCGTTCGCTGGAGTTTCTCAGCGAAGGCGGTTGGCCTGCTCACGGGGCGCTGATCTGTCGCCGGCGCGCGGTGCTCAGCCTTCGTTCACCGTCACGCGCAGCATCTTGACCGGTGTCTTCGGCCGGTCGTCGCCGTCTGTGGGCGTCTTTTCGATCTTGTGCACGACGTCCATGCCGCTCACCACCTTGCCGAAGACCGGATGCTTCGACGCGCCGGGGCTGAACCAGTCCAGGTAAGAGTTGTGCACGGTGTTGACGAAAAACTGGCAGCTCCCGCTGTTCTTGGAGCCGGTGTTCGCCATCGAGAGCGTGCCGGGCTCATTGGACAGCTTGGCGTTCGGAGGATGCTCGTCCTGGATCGTGCCGCCGGGCGCGTCGCCCGTACCAGCGAGCCGACTCTTCGGATCCTTGCTGTGCGGACAACCGAACTGAAGCATGAACCCGTCGATGACTCGGTGAAAATGCAGACCGTCGTAGAAGCCGCTCTTGGCGAGCTTCACGAAGTTATTGGCCGTCAGCGGCATCAGGTCCGTAAAGAGCTCGATCACGATGTTGCCGAGCGACGTCTCGAGGGTGGCGGTGGGGTTTGGCATGACAGCGCCGAGAATAGTCGCCCCTTCGCTGAACGGCCAGCGTGCTTACTTCGATTCGCGCTCGTGCTTGCGCTGCTTGCGAGACTTCTTCGCCGACGCACGGGTCGGCTCCGCTGTCACGACCACTCGCCGCGCTGGTTTTTTCAGCGGGGCGTCCCGCATGCCGCGCTCGGCTTGCAACGGTTCTTTGCGGGGGGGTTCTCGTGCCGCGACTCTGTCAGTTTTAACGCTGCCTTTGTGTGCGGGCCGAGACGGCGCGAAGGCGCCCTTGTGCGCAGGTCGATGAGCGGGCGCGGGACCGGCCTTGTGAGCGGCTCGGTGAGCTGGCGCGGGACCGGCTCTGCGCGCGGGTCGATCAGCCGGCGCCGGAGCCGTGTCGTGCGCGGGTCGATGCGCTGGCGCCGGGCGATGTGAGGGGGCGGGGCGGTGCGAGGGCGCGGCGGACGAGCCGTTCAGCGGCGTCACGCGCACGCGCGGATCGCGCGGATCGGGTTCCTGCGTCGCCGCGGCAAACTCCTGGGCCACGTGCGCCGCGACTTCGACCGAGGAAACCCTGGGGCCGACGCGAATGGCACCGATGTCCGAGCCGCGGATATTCCCGCGACGGCACAACATGGCGACGAGGCGACGCGCGTCCGCGCCATGCGCTTCACCCCAGGTAACGTTGAAGGGTACCCACTCCTGCTGGCCCCGCGGCTCGCCGCGGTGCGCGGGGGCGCCGCGGGCAGGGGCAGGACGGCGGTCCGATGTGCGGCGGTCTGGTGTGCGGCGTCCACGATCGGGCTCCGCAGAGAGCGGTGTGACGTCGCGCGGCTCACCGGTGGCGCGACTCAGACTGAGAATCAAATGCCCCAGCGCCTTTTCGGCGAGGCCGCTTTCGACGATGCGCGCGACCTGCGCCTGGACACGCTCCGGCACCTCTTTCTCGCTCTCTTTTGCGAGCTCGGCGAGCCAGCGTTCGTCCTGCGCAGCGCGGATGACCGCCGCGGTGGGGACCGGCTCCATGCGATAGGTCACGCCGGCGCGCTGCAAGAGCGCGGTGGTACGACGCAAGGCTGCTGGCGCGACGAGCAGCGCGCTCGTGCCTTTGCGGCCGGCTCGTCCGGTGCGGCCGCTGCGGTGCGTGTACGTGTCGGGATCGGTCGGAGGGTCAACTTGCACGACGCGCGCGATGTCTTGCACGTCGATGCCTCGCGCCGCCACGTCCGTGGCGATCAGCGCGCGGATGTCGCCGCGCTTGAAGGCGGACAGCGCGCGATTCCGGGCACCCTGATCCATTTCACCCGAGAGGGCGCCCGAGGCGAAGCCAGCCGCAGACAGCTCCCGCGCGATGTCCGAGACGTCGGCGCGCGTGCGCGCGAACACCAGAGTCTGCTCTTCCGGGTGGTGCAGAAGCACGTTGATCAACGCCGCGAGGCGTTCGCGCGGGTGCACGAGGTAGATGAGGTGCTCGATATCGAGGTTGGCGGTTCCGAGCGGCGTGCCTTCGATGCGCAGCGGATCTTTCTGCACGCGGTCGGCGAGCGCGGCGACTTCACGCGCGAAGGTGGCCGAAACCAGATGCGTGCGGTGCCCCGGCGGAACTTTGCCGAGGATGGCCTCGAGCTCGTCGCGAAAGCCGAGGTCCAGCATGCGATCCGCTTCGTCGAGCACGACGACGGCGACGTCCGAAGCGTCGATGCTGCCGCGCTCGAGATGATCGAGCAGGCGTCCGGGTGTGCCGACGACGATCGCCGGACCTCGCGCCAGCGCGCGGTGCTCGTCGCGATAGACGGCTCCGCCAGTCACTGCCGCGACGCGCAGGCTCATGGGGGCGTACAGCCAGCCGAGCTCGTCGTGGACTTGTTTGGCAAGCTCGCGTGTCGGCGTGATCACGAGCGCTCGCGGCCGCGCTACGGGCGACGGCTTCGGCGGGTGAGCCAGGAGCGCTGCGCGCAGCACGAAGCCGATCGCCAGCGTCTTGCCGGAGCCGGTCTGCGAGCTGAGGCGCAGATCGCGCTCGGCCAGCGCGGGATGGAGCACGGCGCGCTGCACGGGCGTGAGCGTCGTGTAACCTTTTTGGGCCAGCGCCGCGGACAGCTCGGGACCGAGCAGCTCGGAGAAGTCGGAGGGGGACGTTGCTTCAGGCTGTAACATCTAGGGAAGAGGCGCCGCTGGTGGCCGGTCGCGGGCGCGTTGTAGCAGGAAGTCGGCGCGCCGCACGGATACCGCGCGTACTGGGCCGTTTTTGGGCCCTGAAGCATGGGAATACGCCTGGGCAAGCCGGCTCAGGCACGTTCAACATTGTGAGAACTCGGCCGACGCGAACCGGCCGCGTGCGTTCGCATCGCGCCGAGGAGCGGTTAGGCAGGGATCGAGTTTGTCACCAAATCTGGGACTACTACTTCCGCATCGAGTGAGCGCACGCCGGGCATCGGAGTTGACGAGTGATGAATTCGCGTATCGCGGTAAGAACAGCGTCGCCCTGACGCGCCACCGTACGCTGTCACGATCGGTCCTCGTGCTTCAGACGACGTCGCGAGGATCGCGCGCGAGGCAAGCGCGGCGCCGTAAGCGCCCTAATTCATTGCGTCCGGGAGGAACGCTTGTGCCGCGAAGCCGTCAACCGCTATCAGCGACGCAACATGCTGACAACGAATCGTGTGACTGCAGCCGACATGCGCAGGATCTAGCGCTGCGTTATCGCTGAAACGTGACTTGTCAGGCTGCGCGCCCGTGGTTCTTATCTGCCTTTCTCGAAACTTGGAGTCGCCATGCATGGGCTTTACTGGGGTGTTGCGACCGTTCTCTGTGTTGCGTCGACTGTTGCGTGCGGCGCCGTTCCTCCAGTAGATGGCTCGGGGGGGGCGGGGGGTTCGGGAAGCGGCGGCTCCGGAGCAGGGGCCGCCGGAGGTCCGGCCACGTGCAGCGGTGCGCCCGCGGTCAATCTGAGCATTCGCGAAGTGGCCTTGTACCAAGCGGTCAAGATCCCAGTCGCGGCGGGGCAACTCGCGATCGAGCCGGGCGCGCGCGTCGCCGACGTGATCGAAGGGCGTGACGCACTCTTGCGCGTGTTCGTGGACGTGGGCGCTGACTGGAGGCCACGGACGCTCACCGCGCACGTGACCATCCGCGATGGCGCCGCCGTGGAGTCGATCTCGGACACGAAGCTCTTGAGCACTTCGTCCGCGGAGCCCGACGTCGAGTCGACGTTTCAAGTCACGCTGCCGGCGGAGCGTGTTCGAAGCAGCGCGCGCTACGCCGTCGAAATCAAGGAATGCGAACCAGCGAGCGGCATCCCCGTCACGCCGCGTGTGCCCGTGAGCGGCGACAACGCGCTCGGAGCACGGCACACGGGAGTCCTCAAAGTTCACATCCTCCCCATCGCGCTCGGCTCGCGGTTGCCGAACACTTCCGACAGCGGGCTCGAACCATACCGAAAGCTACTGCGCGCCATGTACCCGATCACCGACGTGCACTTTTCAGTTGGTTCGCCGATCGAGACGCCCCATCCCATCAATTGGAGCACGATGCTCGATCAGGTGCGCGCCCAGCGGCAGAGTGACGCTCCGCCGGACGCTGTTTACTACTACGGCCTCGTCAGGCCGACGGACTCGTTGGCCGAGTATTGCGCGTACGGATGCACCACAGGGATGGGTTACCTCGCTGAGGCGACGCAGCCGAGCGCACGCGCAGCCGTGGGCCTCGGCTTCGGCGACGAGGAATCGACGACGACCCTCGCGCACGAGCTCGGACACAATCATGGGCGCCGGCATTCGCCGTGCAGCATGGGCGGCAGCGTCAAAGACGTGGATGCGTCGTACCCGTACGAGGAAGGCTACGTCGGCGTGTGGGGTTACGACCCGCGCAGCCACACGCTCTTGCACCCGTGGTGGGCCACGGACGTCATGGGCTACTGCAAGTACAAGTGGGTCAGCGACTACACGTACGCTGCTTTGACCGAGCGCATCGCGCTCGTGAATAGCGCGGCGAACGTGATCGAAGACGAAGCGCCGATCCTCGGTTGGCGCGTGGCGCTGCTCGAACCTAACGGCGCGCGCTGGGGGGTACCCATCAGCCCGCCGACAGCTCCGTTCGGAGCGCCGGAAACCGCCGCAGTCCTCGATGCGAGCGGCACGGTCATCGAACGCGTTACGGTGTACCGCACGGCCGTGATGGACAGCCAAGGGTTCACCGTCCTCGTGCCACCGCCCCGATCGGGCTGGAGCTCCGTTGGCATCGAGGGGGCGGCGCCACTCGCCTTCTCGGCGCCCGTGAGCGTACCGGCGCCGCGCCCGCGCTGAGCTGCGACTCAGCTCCGGCAGCGCAGACGGGCTCGAGTGCACGCGTTCCGGACCATCAGCATCAGCATCAGCACCAGCGCTCCCAGCGGGCCCCAGCCGCGTTCGCTGCCTGCCGCGGAAACCGCGCAGCCTCCCGCTGTCTCCGCTTCGGACGACTGCGTGTCCTGCATGTACAAGCCCGCCATCGTGCTCGTGTCGAGCGGCTCGAGGTCGCGCTTCATTAGCTCGCACTTGCCCGTCTTGAAGAACATCGTCGCTTTCAGGTCGTCACTATCTTCACCGAGCCCGAAGAAATGTCCGACCTCGTGCGTGATGACGTTTTGAAGGTCGTAGCGGTTCCCGCAGCTAGAGGACTCGTCGTCGTCGTCGTCGTCGTCGTCGTCTTTGGTGCCGCGTTCCTCGCGGCTGTCCAGGACGGCAAAGGACTTGGCGCTGTTGATCACGACGTCGGCCTCCACGATCCGTCCCGTGTTGGCGTCGGAATAACCGATCGTGATCGCGAGATCGTTCCTGTGTTCCGGGATCGTGATCGGGGCATAGACGACCGAGCTGACACCGTCGCGCGCGACCTTCGGTGTCGCCACACGTCGCGTCTCGAACTGCAGCTTCGGGAGATGCGCGCCGCTACCAAGCCAGGTACCAAAGGCGTTCATCACGGCGTCGCTCGCGCCCCGGCCGAGCGAGTCGATCGATGGATCGATGATGACGCGGACCCGTGAGTCGGTTGCCCAGCGCTGAGCCTCTCCAGAGAGGGATTGTCTGAGTTGTGGCGTTCCGTTGATCGACACCACGGGAGCTCTGCTGGGCTCGTGGGCGACTCGAGACATGACCAACCCGGCGAGCCCCAAGCCGACGACGAGACCACCCGCTACCCAGTGCCAGGTGCGCTTCGCGCGGGGCGTCTTCGCCGGTTTGCCCTCGGGATCCCCCGGTGGCCGCTCGGTGTGATACAGCGGCCGCAGCGTAAAGATGCTGTTCGGGCGCAGTGACGGCGCAAACGACCTCGGCCTCGTGGACGGGCTCCAGCGAGGAGGCGACTCCTCGTCATTCGCCGAGTCTGCGAACTTGATCTGGATTCGAGCTTTGGGATGACGGCGCCCCATCCTCTAATATGGCGCAATTTTTCGGCGGCGCCCGCCAAAAGACTACTTTTAGTTCTGGGCGCTCGGGGCCCGTGCGGCGTCTCAATTCGCGAATCCTCGTCACACTCCGGCAGCGGGGGGAGCGCGCATCTCGGCTGCATCGGGCCGGCAGGTGCGATAGCTGAGCGTGGGATGCGTCGGGACGCGCTCAGAATCACGATTCTGCTCATCGCTGTTGGCTTGGGCGTCTGCTGGTTCTGGCTACGGGCGCCAGCACCGAAGCCGCGCGCAGCTCTCGCGCGCGGGATCGTGAGAAGCGGGTCGTGGGCACACGGCAAAGTGCCGGAACATCGACCAGCCTCACCGGCGAGCGCGTCAAACGATGCAGCACGCCACGAGCGTGACGCGCTTCATGCACGAATCACGCGCGCGCTTGCGACCCACAAGGCAACTGCGGACGCACCGGTTGGACGAGTGAGCGCCGATCAGCGGCCGGCTCGGCGCTCGACCGCAGGCAACCTCCGCAACCGCACCGGAGGTCGGCAGTCTCTCTTCGATTATCTGAACCAGGACTTCATGCCGCTCGCCAAAGAATGCGTCGAACAGGCGCAGGAACGAACGCCGGAGCTTCGCGGCACGCTGTGGTTGGACGTCGAGATTGCTGCAGCCGAAGAAGTGGGTGGCGTGATTGATCGGGCCGAGCCAGCCGCTCGAAACGAGGTGCGGGACGCCGAGTTGATCGAGTGCATCCGTCAGAGCGCACTCAGCGTGACGATTCCGAACCCTTTGATGACAGGACGTGAGCCGTTCGTTCTGACGTTGCGCGTCGGGGAGTCCCTCGACGCCGATCGATGACGCTCGACGTTGGGTCCGGTGGCGCGTAGGTCGCTCTGCAACGTGACCGGCAGACTACAATGACGCCGACACCAGAGTCACGGGTGGGGTGGTCGAAACGCGGTCATTCGGCGGCGTAGACGCGGTACACTGCTTGCTCAGGCTAGTGGCGATGGTCGGTCCGTACGACGGGGCTCTGCAATGGACCGGCGGTGTGCTCCGCGAGTCTGTGCGGCCGAAATACGCGCTCGGGCATCGGCTCGGTTTGCTGCTTCCGATCGGGCAGAGCCACGGGCCGAGTGTGTTCGCGGCCTGGTCGCGCTCGTGCTCCTGATAATCAGCGGGATCACGTCACGTTGGCAGCTGATTGCGGCTCCGCTCGGGCTGACGTCCGGGTTGTGGATAGCGGCGAGCGCCGCGGCAGCGCTACTACCGCTTGCTTCTGCTCTCGATGACGAGCTCCGGGGCGGTGTTGATCGTGCTCTGCGTGCAGTATTTCGCGAAGCTCACGCAAGCTGTGCACTGGGGCCTTTTGGCGCTGGGGTTCGGCGTCCTGGTGCTCTGTTTCGCGGCTGCCTACGAGCGTAAGCTCAAGCGCCTCCTGGCCGACCGGGAGGCGTGGGAGTGAGGGCGACCGCGCGCTGGCGCAGGATCGATGGTTGATCGGGAGCGGCCTCGTCAGCGATAACCTGGCAGCGATGCAGCGCACGGACTCGGACCTGACACCCGCGGAGATCGAAGCCTTCATGCGCGAAGCGCTGGCCGAAGGGCGAAAAGCCCTGCCTGCGTGCTTGCCCAATCCGCCCGTGGGCTGCGTCCTGGTGCGAAACCGTATGATCATCGCGCGCGGACACACGCAACCGCCGTATCAACCCCACGCGGAACCGATGGCGCTGCTCCAGGTCGACGGCGATCTGACCGACGTGATCGCATTCGTAACCCTGGAGCCCTGCGCCTTTCATCAGCGCACCCCGTCGTGCGCGCGAGAGATGATCGCGCGGCGTGTCGGACGAACGTACGTTGGCATCCTCGATCCGCATCCGAAGAACAGCGGACGTGGCATTCAGATGCTCCGCGACGCCGGCATGCACGTTGACACTGACATCCTCGCCGACGAAGCGACGCGCGACCTCGGCCCATATCTCGATCCTTCCGGCAAAGCGCCGGCCCCGATGGGCTTCTGAGCGGCGGCAACGAGCGCTATTAACATCGAGCTCAGTACGGTGCGTAGGAGGAAGACGACACATGGCCGACGTTCTGCTCGTGCACGGTGCCTGGCACGGTCCCTGGTGCTGGCGCGGCTTTGCCGAACGGTTGACCGAGCGCGGTCACCGCGTACGCGCCGCGCTGCTGCGCGATCACGATCGAGCAGGCGGCAAGATCTGGCATCGCGTCAGTGACTACGTCGTCGACGTCCAACAGGCGGCACGAGAGTTCGCTCAGCCCCCGCTGCTGGTCGGACACTCCCTGGGCGGGCTCGTCGTTCAGAAGTATCTCGAGCGCCAACCAGCGCCCGGCGCGGTGCTGATGGCGTCGCTACCGCCTGGAGGAAGCCTGCCGGTCTGCTGGCGTCTCCTGCGCCGCCACCCGCGGACCTTCCTCAGCGCCAACCTGCAGCTGAGCCTCAGGCCGTTCATCATGGACGAGGAGCTCGTGCGCGAGCTGTTCTTGAGCCCCGATCGCCCAATTGAGCTCGCCCGTCAGTTGATGACGCGACTGCGAGACGAGTCCTATCTCGCGTTCATCGACACGATCTTGTTCGCCCTGCCGCGCCCCAGCTGCGTGCGCGCCCCCGTGCTCGTGCTCGGTGCCGAGCGTGACGGGTTTCTCACGGTGAGCGACATAGAACGAACCGCCCGTGCGTACGGAACCAAGGCCGAGATCTTTCCTCGCATCGGTCATGACATGATGCTGGATGCGGGCTGGGAGTTGGTCGCCGACCGTGTCGCTGCGTGGGCTGCAGATATCGATACGACCAACAGGGCGGCAGTTGGCTGACCCACGGCGGGTGACCGCGCGGTGAGAACCGTACCGCAGTAGTAGACGCAGCTCGCACGAGTGATTGCTGCGCTGACGCGCCCGAAAACGTCACCCGTGTGGGCGACTGGAAGCACGGCCGTGGCGACGCTGCCTTTTTGCGGTTCGCGACATTCAGTGCCCAAAACGATGTCTTTGGGTCCAACAGGAGGCGATCAAGCTATCGAACCAGCGGATAACGATGGCGGCTTCCGGGCCAACCCGAACTTGCCGGATCAGGCCCTCGCTCCGTAGCACCAGGCGCTGACCATCCAGGTATGCGGCCAACGATACAGCCCAACAGTCTGCACAGTCGCGGCCAAGGAAGTGGAGCTCCGAAGTCTCAATCTTCGGAAGTAGCGACGCTATCCACGCGACTGCCTGCGGCTGAACGGCGCCCACCCATGTCGTGTATTTGCGTTCGCCCTCAGGCCCCACGTCATAACGCCAGACGTCGCCGTTCATGTCCAAAAGGACACCGTCCAGCTCCAGCAAGCCTTGAGACGGCGCGAGCTTCGTTGGCCGCTCCGCTTCCACCAGAACGGCGGGAGGGGCGCAATGCGACGACGCGAAGCACGTACCTGTACGATCGTCGGGAAGAAACAGACCGACCATCAGCGCAACGTCAACGATCCGCAAAGCCAAAGCGCCCAGGTGTTGCGATCCTATCACCTCGCGAATAGGCTACGCCAACTTGTCGCGACAACCGTTCGCGGTCACGCGCAGCGTCATTCTGGAAGCGGCGCGCCGAGGATGACGCCTTCCAGAAAGGGGAGCGGCAAGTTCGGAATGTGCCGGCGCGCGACGCTCTCCCACGGAAGCAGGAGCAGGTGCATGCGGCTTTCTTTGACAGTATCGAATGATGGTCTCCACGGCTGACTTTGCGATGCCGAGACGGGGATACGCCGCGATCACGTCGGCCACGTCACCCGCGGTCGCGGAGCGCCAGTGGGTCGTCGCTCGTTTGCCGTCGAGCAAGCTCCGCATACCCATCGAGATCGGTTGCCTCGTCCGCCGGTTGCAACGTAGCGTCGAAGACTGCCCTTTCGGATCGCTCTGCGACGGGGCTGGGCGCTGATGATTGGCTTGCTGGCGTTGGGCTGGCGGCGGTCGTCAGTGGGGACTCTGCCGGGCCACGGTTAGCGCGCGCTTACGGGCTCGACATCGCTGACGATGCGGGGATGCATTCCCCAGGTGCGCTTCGCTTCGACGCCTGGCTGAGAAAAGCGCTTGCGCCACGCGCTCGGACTGACGCCGGTCAAGCGGCGAAACAGCGCGCTGTAGTGCTGGAGCGACGCGCAGCCGACCTCGAGCGCAATCGCCGTCAGATTGTCTTCGCTGCCGAGCATCAGGGCTTGTCCCGCGCGCACGCGGGCGTGCAGTAGCTGGTCTTGAAACGTCGTGCCGGCCGCGCACAGCCGGCGCTGCAGCGTGCGCTGTGAGACTCCCAGCTCTCGCGCCGCGGCGGAGAGAGTCAGCCTGGCTTGGGATTTTTGCAGCAAGCTGCGTACGGCGTCGAGTAGCGGTTCTTGCTCGCGGGCACAGTCATGAAGCTCGTTCAGCGCGAGCTGCAAGGCTTGCGAGCCATGCGGAGCGAGCCAGCTCAGCGCGTCGTTCAGTGATTCGAAGATGGAGACGGGGAACGACGGCGCTATCACCTGGTAGAAGCCGGCAACCACCGCGCCCGCGAAACCCACGGGCCGCACCAGCGCTTGCCTCGTGATCAGCGAGCTGAACGCCGCGCGGCGCGTCTCGAAGTAGCGCGCCATCGCCGAAAAAGCGCCGGCATCCACGTGCGTCAGGCGCCGCGTATCGACGAGCGAGACGTGCGGTCCGCCACGCGGCGGAAGCACCGCGTCCATGAGCTGCGTCAGTTGCTCGATGTCTTCCGCAGTCGGGCGGCCCCACAGCGTCATGCCGTTGACGTCGCGCGCCGGGTACCAATACACGAACGTGCTCGCTCGGTAGTAGCGGCCAATCGGGCGCTCGAGAAAATCCACGATGCTGCTGGCGGCTTGCATGAACAGACCCCTCTTTCCGCGACCATTCGCGACCCCCCGCTGACTAAGCCACGTTGCCGTTCACGACGAATTACCGACGAGCAGCGCGCATCCCTCTCGCGCTCGCTCGAAGTAGATCAAAAGCCAAGAGCTACGACTATTGGCGCGTCAGTATAAGCAAATGACGCAGCATGAGAAGCGGCGATACGGCGACTCGAGATATCCCTGACTGACGCGCAAAACTCAGTGAGGGCGCACGCACGGCGAACACGCATCGCACGCGCGCCCGGAACGACGCAAACGCCACACCGCGCGTGAGGGAGGTTCGACATGCGCCAATCGAAGCATCGCTTTTTCGCCACGGCAGCAACCTGCGTCTGGGTAGTCGCTGGCTGCTCTTTCGAGACCGGCTCGAGCGACACTGACGAAAACACCGGCTCGCAGCAGCACGCCCTCTGCACACCCTGGCCCGAGTGCCGCTTTGACGACGAACCCGACGAGCCCCCGCCGCCGCCGCCGCCACCCGTCTCGAAACCGGACGTGGCGCTTCAGTTCGCGCCCTGTTTGCCCGACTCGCAGATGGACCCCATGGGTGGCGTGATCGGTGACGCGTTGCCGACGGCGGCGGACATTCGCAGGAGTTGTGTGAATGGGAGACAGCACCTCGGTATCTGGTTCACCGTTCCGTCGGGCACGCGGGATGACGCGGCTGCGCGCGAGCGCGGTCTGGCCGCCTTGAATCTGCTGGCCGCGGGCGAGACGTTCAGCGGTTACATCAACAGCCGTTTCATCGCCTCTACCGTGAACACGGCCTGGAACGCCGCGCCCAAGAGGCTCAACGGCGATGGCACGCCAAACCCGAGCGGGGACATTCACCTTAGCTCCCTGCAGGTGCTCTACACTTCGCCCGATCGCGTCGCGTCGATCATCCGCGGCTACGACGAGCGCCCCTGGCCGGATGTCGACTTCGCCGTCACCACGACGGACACGCTGAGTACGAGCGGCGGCCGCATCAAGTGTGACAGCGTTGTCAGCGTGGACGTCAATTTGAGCTGGCTCAACTATTTCACCAGCATTCTGAGCGTCGCAGTTCCTCCGCTCGGGCTGTTCCTGTACCTGGACGGCGCGTTTCCCTCGGCCACTGATGCGGGGAACTCCGAGATGGGCAGCGTGGCGTGCCCGGCGGTCAGCTTTTTCCCGTCCGAGATCGTCGTGCCCCTCGGCTTGAAGGTCGCCATCAGCTATGGGCGCGCGCAGGCGAGCACCAGCGGCATCGTCGTGGGCGGATCGTACACCCTTGTCGCGCGCAACCCCTCGGTCGCGATCGTGGGTTCGCGTTCGCTCACCGCGCAGGAGGGGCAGACGAGCCGGACCGCTTCGTACGCGTCGCGCGCGACGGATCTGCGCGAGCCCCTGTCGTATCAGTGGACGTCGAGCGGCTTCGTGTCCAGCCGCCTTGCCAGCGGCACGAACGTGCGCTTTTCGCTGACGGGCTACGGCCCCGGGGACGTGAAGACCGACTCGCTGAGCCTACGCGTCGTTGACGCGGATGGACTGGTCGCGACCGCCAGCGCGACGATCCGGACGACCATCGCGGAGCCACTGGAGGACCCGCCGATCTGCAGCATAAAGCCGTACCTCTGCGACTGACGTAATTCTCTGCCCGGAGCCGAGGGCGTGGAGTGCTGGCCTTTAATGCAGCGTTCCACGCCCTCCGGCGACGGGCAGGGAAGGCGGCGCCAGATCGTCCTGTGTGGGTCAGGAGCCTGAGTCGGCACCTGCGTCGGTAGGCGCGCAGGTCAGCCTCAATGTCCCACCCTCGGTGAAGTAGCTGGCTTCGACTTCGATCACGTGGGAGTCGCCGCACTGATCCACGAGCGTGAACACGGCGGGGCCGCACGAAGAAAAGCCACCGCGATTGGAGATGTAATCTCCGATGCCGTGGGTCGACAGATCGATCTGCAGCGCTCCTGTATTGACAGTGACCGGAGCTGTGATCGTCACTGGCGAAGGCGCGCAGCTGCCCGTAGAGGCGTTGGGCAACGACACCGCAACGTTACCGGAAACCACGTCCGAGCTACCGCGCAGCAGGACTACCCGGATCACGTTCGTCGAGGTGTTGAAGCCGGAGCCGTCGATGCCGCCGTCGGTCGCTTTGTCGAGGTCGGCACAGCCAAGGCGCGCAATCGGGCAACCGTCCGGACGCGCGTCGCTCGCAGCATCCAATCCGCCGCCGCCTGCCGTGCCGCCTGAGCCGCCGCTCCCCGCACTCCCTCCGCTGCCTGCAGCACCCGCGCTCCCGCCCTTGCCGCCGGAACCGCCCTTGTCGTCGTCCCCGCCGCATCCGGCCGATGTCACCGATGCCACTGTCGCCGTAACGACGCCCAAGATTGCGAGCTCTGTTCTCACGGTGTTCCTATTCCGCTACTTGCGTAGCCCAAACCCACTGTTTTTGACGCTAACACGCGCGCCCGTGCATTGGCACGAGTCCATGAGGCTGGTAGGTACGAATACGTGTCAATCGACGTGATCCGGCTTTTCGCGGTCCCCATGTTCTCGCAGCGGATCGACGGCTTCGGCGAGCGCCGCGCGGAGCTACTCCGGGAAATCGACGCGCTTCGTGAAGGCTCGCCGGGCATCGTGGCCAGCAATTGCGGCGCGTGGCACTCGCCGCGTGATCTGCACCTCCGAAACAATGCAGCTTTTGCTTGGGCGTGCGGCGCGGTGCTGGCGATGGCTCGCGAGGCGCTCCGCGAAAGTTACGGCAATTTTCAGGCTGTCGAGCTCAGACTGGTCGACGCCTGGGCGCTGGTTGCGCCACCGGGCAGCTGGGTCGCGCCGCATCATCACTTCCCCGCGGCGTGGTCTGGCGTCCTGTGGATCGCGGCCGAACATGCCGCGGTCGGTCCCGATGCAGCTCACAAGGCAGGACGGCTCGAGCTCATGAGCCCAGTCCCGGTCCCAGAGAGTTTCGGTCAAGCTGCTGCGGCCAGCGTTACTCCCAAAGACGGTGTGGTCGTCCTGTTTCCTTCGATCTTGGAACACTTCGTTCACCCGACGCGCAGCAGCGAGCCCCGCGTCTCGCTCAGCTTCAACCTCGAGATCGCCTCCGCTCGTACGTGAGCGGAGGCGCGAGTGATCGACCGGAGCGAGCGCTTCGGCGCGGGTGACCGCCCTCGTCCTCACTAGTCCTGATTGCAATCCGATTCGTCGATGGACGTGTTGTAGACGTCATTCAGCGTCTCGCGTGCGGCGTCGTCAACGAGCTCTGAGCCTCCCTCGAGTCGGTCACACGTGTGTCCGAACTCGTGCATGATGACCGACGCCCAGCACACTTTGCGGCTGCTCGACGAACTCGCGTGCTCGTCATCGATGCCGATCGCCCAGTCGCGACAGACGTTCGCGGTTTGGCCCAGGGGGTTCGAGTGACCCGCCACGTCGCACGCGTCGCACTTGACGTTGCCGTTCTGGGTCAGCCGATCGTGCATGCAGTCGTGGTCGCTCGTGATGCCGCGATCGTCGAGGTTCCGCTCGAATGCGCTCCAGTTCTCGAGGATGTCTTCGAGTGCGTCCTGCATCTCGTTGCGCCGGCCGGCGTTGAAGCAGGTCTCGAATGTCACGTCCAGATCGGGAGCGCCTGCGGTGCTGCCACCGGGAGTGTTGGGATCGTCGCCTGGTTGCTGGTCCTTTACTTGAATATAGGCGTGCCGTGACTCACCGACTGACGCCGAATCATCGGCAGAGTCCGTCGGCCCAGCCCCGCAAGCCGGGACCAACAGCGCGAGAGCGATGGCGAGAGGCGTCGGGCGCAAAACGATGGGCGATTTCATGATTTTCTCCTGGAGAGTGTGTTTGCTACACACCGTCCATGCCCGGCACGCGCGAATTGGATCACCGGGACCGCGACGGCAGCCGATGGTCAGCTGCCGAGCTCGAGGCCCAACGTAGGTTGGGTTCTGCGATTGGCGCGTCGTCAGCGCGTCAATAGCAGACGGGACCGAGGCGGCCCGGCACGCAAAAGTGCGGGAAGCACGCGGCGTAGTCGAGCATGCAGGTGGCGCTGCAGCTCGGCACACCGGCCAGATACACAGGTTGAATCTGCTGGCAGGTCTTGCCTGCGTATTGACCCATGTTCGCGCCTTCGCATTGCTCGAGGCCTTCGATCTTGCCGTCACCGCACACGGTTTTTCGACAGCCAGAGTAGTCGTACTCGCAGTTCGAGCCGCAGCGAACCGTGCCTTCCAGGTACCAGTTCGCTTGTGTTGCGTGGTCAACACACAGCGACGAGCGAAAACCGAGGTCCGCCCCCTCGCAATCTTCGTTCGCCTCGATCCTGCCGTCGCCGCACACCGCGGGGATGCACTGCGACGTGTCGTTGCGGCAATCAGCGCCGCACTTGAGCGTTCCGCCTACGTAGTTACCGGAGTTCTCGCAGGTGCCGATGGTTTCGCCGTCGCAGTCTTCACCGCGGTCATAGTCCACGATGCCATTGCCGCATGTCGCGGGCGTGCCTCCGACGCCCCCGGTCCCGCCCGGGATGCTGCCGCACCCGCCTGGTACAGGCGCCGCGAGCACCAGCGTGCTCGACGCAAACAATCCCATTGTCCAAAGCCGTAGATCAAACATGCTGCAACCCTTAAAATCGGACGTCTGGCGCCTCGTGGCGGAGGCCTCGGAATCTAACACAGGACCTGCGAGCTTCCGAAACCGCAGCGCAATCGAACGTCGATGTCCGGGTGCCTCGCGCGGTGGCGTGCGCACCGCTCGCGAGCAATGGTGGACCGGTTCAAACGATGCCACCTGGGCCGGGCAGTGCGCTCATCAATCGCATCCCCGCGCGTGCTTGTCCCTCGCCAGCGATGCGCGCCGCGTGACACGCCCGCAGGGACCGGGGTGCGACATCGGCTCCGTCGAAGTCCAACTTACGGCGAGCCAAGAATACGTCGACTGCATGAACGAAGCCCTGGATCTGCTGCGTCACGACGCCAGCGCGGGTCGAAGCGGGCGTCGGGCGGATCACGCCGGGTTGGCGCGCGGGCGTCCCTGACCCAAGCGCTCTACCCGTTCACGAGTAGATGACGGACGTTCTCGTCATTTTTGAACGTGCAGCGCCGCTCAAATCTCCCGCTCTTTTTTTGTCGGCAGCGCACAGCAGGATGATTCGGGAGCGCTGCGCTAGGCCCTGTGACGTCGTGCGAGCTCGCGCGTAGCGCTCGAGATCCTTTCGGACCAGATCGGAGAGGTTAACCGTAGGCGCCTTGCGACCACCGCGATGAGTACTCATGCCGGACGGACGCAAGCTCTCGCCATAAATTCAAATTCCGATACGATTCATGGAGACACGACACTAGACCAGAGTACGGGGTAGTTCTTCGGCTACGGGAAGGGAAAGCGCAAGCGACGCTCGTAGTGATGGCGCGCGAGATCGCGCCTTGCCTACGCTGAGCGTGCGCGATCGGCGCGCGAGCCGTGACGCGTCCTCAGGCGCGCTCACGAATCCAGAGCGCCAGCGCGTGCGCTGCGATGTCGATCGCGCTCGCGGTCGAGCTCGTTCTGGTTTCGTCGGCAATTCCTCGTCGCGTCGCCGGTGGGCCGGAGGCGACGCGAAGCGACAGCAAGCGCTCGTCGTAGATCGCTTGGGGGGCAAGCTCTCGCAAACGCCGGACCGTGGTCAGGAAATTCTGCATGCTCGACGGCGCTAGCTCGCGGCCAAGCGCGCTGTAGTTCGTGGCACGCTCGCGCAAAAGCCACGGCGTTGCTCCGCTCGCACGAAATACGTACAAGACAGGCTCCGTTTCGGCGCTCGAGGAGAGCTCCTCGCGCTTCGTGGTTTTCGACGCCATCAGTCCCCCTGTGGCAAGGGCGCGGCCGAGACTGAAACTCTTAGTCTTCACCTCGGCGCGCGTGTCCGTGCGAGTGCGATGCAGCGCACGCAGTAGGGCTAGCACGTCCGACGCCGGCAAACGCTTCGCGGTGGGACCCTCTATCGTGACTTCATCGGAGTCGATCCGAAAGTGTCGCATGCTGATCATCTGCTCGCTGGCGACAACCGTTTCTCCGTCGAGCAGCACGGCCCCGTGTCCTCGTGCGCGTAGCTGCGCGAGTGTTCGTGCCGCGAGCTCTTGGTCAGCCGTCACGAGGACATTCGCCGGAGAGCCGGCACTCAGACGAAGGCGATGCTCGTATGCGGTTCCGCCCAAGCTCTCAGCGAGCGCCTGCGCTTCGGCTTCTGGAGTCGTGGCGAGATCGACGATCGAAACGACGAACATGGGATCGTACGCTAGCGGAAATTTGGCGCAACGTGCGCTCTGCCACGGTCCCGCCAGCGCTCAACGGCCGCCCCGTCCCCCTGCTATGCGCGTCTGCGGTGACGAGTTGGAGTGAGGCTGTACTCGTTTGGGCCCGCGCTCGGACGACTGCAATCGACTTGGGCGCCCGACCGATCACGTGCGGATCACGTTGTCGTGAACCGAGCGCGGCACAGCCCGGCGACCGCGGGCGCTAGCTCGTTCGTGATCGCCGGCCGTGGCGCGGCATCGCCCAGGCTCTTGACCAGCCAGGCGAGCGCGGGATCCACCTCGGCGAATACTTTGACGGGGAAGCTGTGGCGCGACGTCGCGAACAGCAGCGACAGCACGCTGCGCTTCGCGGCCGCCCGAAAGCCCTCACCGAATACGACGTGCGCCCCCGCCTTGACGAAGGGCTCGAGCGCTTGGCGGTCGCGCTCGATTTGAGCTCGCACGGCGTCGCTCGGGGGTTTGCAACGACTGGAAATCAGAAACAGAAGGGCCAAGGTCTTGCCGCTCTTTTCGCCGAGATTCAGCACGATGCGGCGTAGCTCGTCGAGGTACTCGAGGGGCGGCTCCGCATCTTCGATGGTGAAAATCACGTTCTCGCATACGCCGATGCAGCGCGCTGCGTCCTCGTACACGATGCGCACGCCGTCGCCGGCGAAAGCGTCGAGCTTCCACGTACCGTCTTCCGGCTTACCGTCTGGCGGCATTGCGTAAGTCTACACGGCACGCGCAGGGCAGGCACGCGCTCTGGCAGCCAGCGCGTTGACACGCAGCGCCCACTCTAGAGGCGCTGCAGGAAAGTCATGAGGTCGTCTTTCTGTGCTGGGCTCAGTCCTTCGGGGCGGCCGCCGGGCGTTTCGGGGGGATGTGCCGGAAGCTTGAGCGGCTGCAGGAAAAGCAGGACGAAGCGGCTGTACTCGTCGACCACCTCGCGCAACGTTTCGCGGCTGTTGTCGTGGAAGTAGGGCGGGGTGCGCGCGACGCCGCGCAGCTGCGGGATGTCGAAGGCCTCGAAGTCGGCGGGATCGCCGGTGACTGCCGCGCGACCTGGATCGGTGGTGAACGCCTGTGGAACCAGGTTCGGCCCCACGATGGGTGCGCCGTTGGCGTCGCGGGCGGGGCGCGGATCGAACGGGCTACCGCTCACCGTCACGGGTTTCGGCGGCAGGTCGACGACCGCCTGCTTGCGCGTCCCGTCCTCGTAGAAGCGGAAGCGATAGCGAGGAAAGTCGACCGAGTCGTTGAAGGACGGCGCTAGCCCGATCTGCGCGAAGTAGGTGATGTTCTGAAACCCGGCGTTCATGAAGTTCACGCCGGGTCGCTTCTTTCGCACGGGTGTGGGTGGCCTTCCGGGAGCCACGTCGAAGAGCACGTTGCCGTCCGGCTTCAGCTCGGGGAACAAGAAGTCGACGACTTCGCGCTGCTCGATGCGGTCGGTGCTCACGCCACCGTGACACGCGCTGCAAGCGCTCTCATACACCTCGCGTCCGCGTTTCTCCTGTTCGGACAGACGCATGAAGTCTTCGGGGATTGGCACACGGGGCTCGGGTACGCCGAACGCCAGCAAGTCGGCGACGAAGCGCGCGCGCGACGACGAAAACACCTGGCGCTGGAACGCCGCGATGCGGTCGACCGCGCGAGACAGGTAGCGGCCCAGGGCGGGATCGGCCTGCGCGATGCGCTCGATCGCGTCCTGGAGCCGGCGCTGTACGTTGATGCGTGCCCGCTCGACGTCGGAGGCGGCGCGCCGATCGCGACCCCCCAGGCCGACGGCGCCGGGATCATCGATGCGCCGTGCCATGTTCGTCGCTTCGCGCATCAAGGCGAGGATCTCCGGACCATCGTCGACGCTTGCAGGTGGCGTCAGCGCGGCAGCGAGCCGCGCCATCAGCCGTGCGCGCAGACTCGAGTCGCGATCGGAGACGGCCGCCAGAGCCTGGCGCAAGAGCGCGATCATCTGCGGATCGAGGGTGCCGCTAGCGAGCTCCGTGCCGTAGACGAGCGCCGCGCGCGCCAAGAGCTCGCTCGCGCCGGCCCCCTGCGCGCGCGACGCAGCCCGAGCGCACATGGCCTTGCCTTCCGCGCTGTCGCCGAGAAGAATCAGCCCTTCTGCCACGACGACTTCGAGCTCGGCGCGGAGCAGCTCCGGCAGCTCGTCTGCGCTGGGCAATTGGAGCGCGCGACGGCCGAGCTGTACGGCGTCCTCGAATGCCAGGCGAGACAATGAAGCATGCGCCGCCGAGAGCGCTACCTCGGCGACGCGCGCCGGCGTCCCGGCGCTCTGCCCCTCGAACAGGTGATGCACGGCGGCCTCGGGAGTACCGCCGCCGCGCAGGGTGGCCGTGCCAGCCTGGAAATGCAGGGTCGCGCGTGCTTTGGGGCGCAGATCTGCATAGAGCTTGTCTCTCAAGAGCACGTGCGAAAAACGAAAGCGCTCGCCCGAGCTCGGTAGCATGATGTTCGTCGCGACCGCCTCACCGAGCGCCTCGTGCACCTGGTCCGCGTCCAGGGCGGCGTTTCGGCGACCTCGAAGAGCGAGAACTCCCGCCCCAACACCGCCGCGACTTCCAGAACGGCGCGCGTCTGCGTGAGCGTCGCAATCTCCGGTGTCGAGCGGAGCTCGGCGTCGCGGTACGCCCCCACGACGAGTATCCCGGATCGCGCTAGCTCTCGCGCCAGCAGCAACAAGAGCAAGAGCGACGGCGCGTCGGCAGCGTGCAGATCGTCGAGCACCAAGACCAGGGGCCGCTCCGTGGCGAGCGAGCGCAAGCTACGCACGGCGCTGTCGAACGCTGCAAAGCGCGCCTCGGGCGTGAACACCGCGAGCCCCGTCGCGGCCCCCGCGAACGGATCCTGGTCCATCCCCAGCTCGCGAAACATCTGTATCCAAGGCCAATACGCCGGGGCGCCGCCGGCTTCCCAGCAACGTCCCCAGGCGACCGTCGCGCCCTGCGCGCTGGCTTCGTGGGCAATTTGCTCGGCCAGGCGCGATTTCCCGATACCGGGCTCGCCGCTGAACAGCACGAGACGGCCAGCGCCGGCGCGCGCGCGCTCGAGGCACGCCCGCGCTTTGCCGAGGACAGGGGCGCGGCCGTAAAGCGGTTCCACGGCGGGAGGTTAGTGCGGTCGCCGATGCAATTCTACGGCCCTCGAACGGCCACGCGACTATACATCCGAGCGTCATGCCCAGACGTCTGATCCCCACGGACCCGGCACAGGAGCCCGAGGAGGATCTCACCTCGCGCACGGATCGGCGCAAGCAGCGCATCGCCGAGGAAGAGGCGCTGCTCCGGCTCAGCGAGCTCCTGGTCGGGCTGTCCGAGCAAGCGGTATCACGGGTCGCTCTGCCAGAGGACGTGCTCACGGCCGTCACCGACGCGCGGCTGGCTCGATCGGCGGCGGCGCGAAACCGTGCAGTGCGGCTCGTGCGCAGCGCCCTGCGCAATCTCGACGACGAGGCGTTGAAGTTGATCCGCAGGGCCGTCCCCGAGCCCAAGCGCGGTCGCCGCGACTAGTTCAGGCGTCGCGAGCTTTCGAAGTGCGCGAACGAGCGCCTCTAGACGCTACCCGGACGGTCGTCGTTTGCGTTCGACGTACAGGCACACGCCCAAAAACGCGAGACCACCGAGCATGACGACGACGAGTCCCGTCACCGTGTAACCCATCAGCACCAATCCGACGCCCAGCGCGTCGAAGAAGAACATCACCGGCAAGGCCGTCATCGCAGTCGCGCGGTCCACCCTCATGCACACGAGAGTAGCGGATTTTCTGGCCTGGGTCCCGACGCCATCGCGGCAAGCAGGGGATACGCGCAAGTCCACATCATGGCAGACGCAGCGGGCGTTCCTCGCCTTGAAGTCTGGTATTTCGCGTATTCGACGGAAGACGTCCAGTTCGGAGACACGATCAGCGTGAAGTTGATCGACAGCGCGGGCCGAGCCGTCTTTTCGCTCGTCGAGCAGCCAGAGTTCACGGACACGTATCCGAACGGCCCGCAGTGTGCGCCGCGGTGCCGACAAGCCACGGTCGACTTGAGGCAAGGCACGTGAAGACGCTCGACTGGCGCTACGGAACGTGTCGCGCTAGTCGGGTGCCATGAAATCCGTAGCAAGACGCATCGATCCGGAATCACCCCCTTTTGCAGACCCGGTCTCCGCGGCGCTTTCCTCGGTCATGCCGCCCGGGGTGCCGCCGCTCACGCTGTTCACGACCGTCGCCAGAAACCAGCGCGTGTTCTTGCGTATGATGGCCGGGGGTCTGCTCGATCGCGGGTCCATCTCGCTCCGCGAGCGCGAGATCGTCATCAACCGCACCTGCTTCCGCTGCGGCTCGGAGTACGAGTGGGGCGTCCACGTCGCCTTCTTCGGGCCGCGAGCAGGCTTTAGCGCAGCGGAGATCGAGGCACTGTGCGAGGCGGATCCCGAGGCGGCGGCGCTCCCGCCGCGCGAGCGCCTCTTGCTACGACTCTGTGACGAGCTGCACGATCGCTCGACCGTCGGCGACGCTCTCTGGTCCGAGCTCAGCGCTGAATGGAGCGCCGAGCAGCTCGTCGAGCTCGTGGCTCTGGTTGGCTACTATCACCTGATCTCGTTCGCGACGAACGCGTTCAAGCTCGACCCTGAGCCGTTCGCCGCCCGTTTCCCGTCTTCCACGCCGTGAAGCGCGCTATTTCTCAACGGACGTACGGGCCGCAGTGCCCGGCGAAGCGCCAGCACACGTAGTCCTCGGGGCAATCCGCCGGCACGTCCGGCGAACACTGGCATTGCTCGATCGGGACGCAGGGACCGTAACACGAGCCGTCATTGGCGGAGGCGGTCTGCCCAGGGGGACACTCGGGCGGGAGCCTGTCACACGCCACGTGCGATACGTTGCAGTCGTATGTCACGCCCTTGCGCGGTTCGCATACGCCGTAGCAGACCGCAGGGCACGCGAGCGCTGGCGTACAGCCCGGTGGAAGGTTGCACACGCCGTCTTCGGTGGTGCAGTACTCGGTGGGCGCACAGCTGCTCGTGGAAGCGCACGCGACCGAAGGCCCCGCGTCACCCGCGCTACCACCGTTGCCCGCTGCACCTCCGCCTCCGCCAATCGGGTTCGGTCCGGACGAACACGCGGAGCAGGAGACGAGGATGGTCAGGTTCAATGCGATGCGAAAAATTCTCAGCGTCGGCTCCTTGCGCGCCGGCGAGCTTAGGTGCATTCCTCGGCGGGCAGAAGACGTTTTGCGCTAGAAGTCGGTCGAGGTCACGCATGCTTTCTCGTTTGCTCTCCCAGATATTTGCAATTTCGGCGCTGTCAGGCGCGGTGCTCGGCTGCCAGGTCGGTTGCATCGAGGACGGATCCGGCACCACGTGTAGCGCCAAGAGCCTCGAGCGTTTCGATGGCGCACCTCCGCCGGTGCAAGTCTTCGATCGCGTACCGGGCGCGCCGGTGACCATCGACGTCATGTACGGCAATGCCGTGGTGCAGCGCAGCACCAGCGGCAAGATCGAGGTGCAGTTCGCGCCGTTCGTCTATGCCGGGTACGGGGAGCGGGCTCGCGCCGACCAGCAGCTGTCGCAAAATCTCCGCGCCACGGCCACGACGGGCACGGGAGTCGTCGCGACCGTGCGCCGCGAAGGGGGCAGCAACGGACTCGGAGCGAACGTGCTGGTACGGCTGCCAGATGATTTCGACGGCCCGATCAAGATCGTCAACCGAGGCAACGGTCCCCTGAACCACTTCGACGTGAAGGTCGAGTTCGTGGCGCGCGCGTCGGCCATCACCGTGACGAATGATTCGCAGCTGGGCTCGTGCTGGATTCAAGGCGCGCCGAGCGTGCGCAACACCACTGTGCAGTGCGGGGAGGACATCAGCGTGTTCGACGTCTCCGATCAGGTGTCGATCGAGAACGTCGAGAAGCGCCACGACGAGGACACACCGGCGGTGACACTGAGACTGGCGCGCGTCTCGCCCGGCTCTCCCGGGGGGCGCATCAGCAGCGCTTCGGGGGCCATCGCGGCGACGTTTCCGAGCGCGGGTGGCTACGTCATCGACGCCAAAGTACCCGTCAAAGGCGTGGTTCAGGAAGGAACGCTGCCGCAAAGCTGCGTCAAAGAAGAGGCGGGCCCCGCACAAAAAACGATCCGCTGCGGGCAGGGTCCAACCTACGAGCTGACGGCCGGCGCTGCGCCCGACTACATCGGGCAGCCGTCCGATAGCAACGTGACGCTCGAGTATCGTTGATACCGCGCGCACTGTTCTGTGCGGACAATCGAGTGTTCGATGGCGGCCAATAGCACGTCCGCTATTGTCCCCGCCCGAGACATCGGCCAGAAACGTGGACATGACATTTCTGGGTCGCAACTCTCGACTGAGCTCTGCCCTGGTGCTGCTTTCGCTGGCAGCGTGCTCGGAGTCCGAGGATCCGAAGACCAATAACGAAGGCAACGCGGCCTGCGCTGCCGGCGAGTTCGACAGCACCTTCGCGGCCATACAAAAAGTCGTCTTCGAAGGTCGCGGCTGCACGGCCAACGTTTGTCATGGCAGCGCGATGGAGGGTGGTCTCGACCTGCGTGCCGGCGCCGCGTACGACCAGCTCATCGAGGCGAAGTCGCAGGGCAGTGAGCTGCCGCGTGTCCAGCCGGGACAGCCGAGCGAAAGTTATCTCTACGCCAAGCTGCAGGCGGCCACCGAGCCGGGCAGCGTCACGATCGCAGGCGCGCCGATGCCGAGCGGAATGCCCGCGCTCAGCGCCGAACACCTCGAGGCGATTCGTCGCTGGATCGGTGAAGGCGCACCCGAAACCGGATCCGTCCTGGACCCGGTGACGGGCAGCTCGGAGTCGGTGGCGGCGCTCCTCGACTCGTGCCTGCCGCCCGCTACGCCCACGGCCATCAAGCCGCTCGAGCCGCCGGGCTCGGGCGAGGGTGTGCAGTTCGCGATGCCGGCGTTTCCGCTCAAGGCAAGCTCCGAGACGGAGGTGTGCTTCGCGCAGTACTACGACTTTTCGAGCGTCGTTCCGGCAGAGTTTCAGGATCCGGCTCGCGGCGTGTTCTTCGTGAACGGCAAGCGCACGCGTCAAGATCCGCAGAGCCACCACCTGGCGCTCGCGCATTCCAAGCTCGGCGCCGAGTTCGTGAACCACCCGAGCTTTGGCGAGTGGCGCTGCCGAGGTGGCGATCGGGATGGGCAGGCGTGCGACGCGCTGAGCGCGACGGCGTGTGGCGCGGGGATATGCGCGACGGACCCGAAGCCGTCGCTCGCGTGCATTGGGTACGGACCGCCCGAGGCGCAGGTGAACGTGGCTGTCGGCAACATCGGCGGCGCGCAAACTGCCCAGCAATACATTCGGCCGATCGAGGGCGTGTACGAAGAGATCCCGACCAAAGGCATCGTCTTCTGGAACTCCCACGCCTTCAATCTGACGACGCACGAAACGACCGTGCACGCCTGGCTGAACCTCGCTTACACGTCCGATTTGCGCTTCAAGATCACGCAAGGGCTGGTATCGGCGCTGGATCAGGTGGTGGGGCAGGCTCCGTTCACGAAGAAGAACTATTGCGGCAAGTGGGTCGCGCCCCAGGGCTCCACGCTGTACTGGCTGACGACTCACACGCACAAGCGCGGCAGCAACTTCACTGTCACCGATCCGGCCGGGAAACAGATCTACCGGAGCAATGTCTATTCGGACCCGGTCACGCTCTTTCTCGAGCGGCCGATGACCTTCGACGTGGCCGACCCTGGCCCGCGAACGATGACGTATTGCGCTGACTTCAACAACGGGGTGAAGGAGGACGGCTCGCCGGACCTCGAGCTCGCGACGCGCGCATCGCGCATGCCCAACGGCGCGACGTGTCAGCCCGTGGCCTGTACCGCCGGAAAGATCGGCGCGCCGTGCGCGGGCGCTGCCGACAACGCGGCGTGCGATTCCTCTCCGGGTACAGGCGACGGCCTGTGCGACGCGTGTGCCATCACGGCGGGCGTCACGACCGAGAACGAGATGTTCTTCTTCTTGCCGGGCTACAGCGGGGGAAGCTGAGACTTCGGCACACGTTCGAGAATCATGACGGGGATCCGGCGCGCCGTGCGCGCTTGATAGTCATCATAGCCGGCATAGTTGGCGCACGCGGCGGACCATAGGCGGTCCCGCTCGTCGGACTCGGCCTCGCGAGCGCGGCGGCGCGTGCTCACGCCGTGCAGCTCGACCTCGCAGTCCGGGTTCTTTTTGAGATTGTGATACCAGGCAGGATTTTTCTCGGCGCCACCTTGCGACGCGATCAGAATCACGTCGTCACCGACCAGCGTGGCGAGGAGGGGTACGGTGCGAACCTTGCCGGTCTTCGCGCCGATCATCGTCAGCAGGCAGACGTCCTTTCCCCACGTGGTGCCGATGCCGCTCGTGACTCGGCCGCCGGAGCGACGAATCAGCACGCGATCGACGACGGTGATCAGCGGCAGGAACACGCGCGTACCCAGGGGCGTGCGGGCGATGCGCTCCACGAAGCGTTGGTAGGACTTGGCCATGCCGAGCTGAGCTTACCTCAATCGCGCGCGGCGTCGCCGGGCCTCCGCGACGAAGTCAGCTCGCGCAAAATCTCCAGCCGGGACCGTCAGCGCGACGATCGCCGGACGCCGGCCACTCTGAGAGAGGTCGGCGCGGCGCTCGCGTCATGGTGACCGTCAGCCGGGCGGAATCAACGGAAAGGGGCCAGTGATCGACGCGGGAATCGCGGCTCCGTTCAGTCCCTGAAGCTTGCCCCAGCAGCGGATGTTGTTGCTGGTTTTGGTCAGCGCGCAGGCAAAGTTGTCGCTGGCCAACACTACGTCGTACTCACCGGCGGGCGGGAGTGCCGCCACGCCGGCTGAAACCTCATAAGGCTCGCCCCAGCACTGGATCACGTTGTCGATCGCGCGAATGCCGCATGTCCTGTTGCCGGCGGCGGCGATATAGCGGAAGGGGACGGCGGGAGCGATGCCCTGCCGGTGTTCGAAGGCGGCGGGATCCGCCGCTTTTCGTCCTGCGCCCCAGCACTCGACTGTGCCGTTGGGACGCAGCCCACAGCTGTGAGCGCCCCCGAGCGCGAGCTGCACGAATGGTCCTGCCAGCGGCACGGCTTGTCCGCACTCGTACAGACCGGCACCGCCGCACTCTGGGTCAGCGGCAATTCCCAGGCCCCAGCAGGTGACGTTGCCATCCGCGGCCAGAGCGCAGGTATGACCAAAGCCGCCGATGATTTGCCGGTAGATGCGCGTCGGCGATAGATTGCCACTTGATGAGCACGTCGCTCTGCCGGCCGTGTCGATGCCGCACACGATGCCGGTCATGGACGCGGCGAGATACGACGATCCAGCGGGCGGCGGGTGAGGCGGACTGAGGATCGGTGTGTGGGCCAGCCAGCACTGGATGGTGCCGGCCGGCGTCACGCCGCAAGCGGCCCCTGCACCGAAGGAACCGGCGAGCGTGATCTGCTTGAAACGCGCGCTGGCCGCTGGCGCCGTGCCGCCCCAGCAGGATACGGCGCCAGTCGCACGGATCGCGCACAATATGTCGCCATTGAGCGCGAGCGGACCGCTGCCCATGCAGCTGAACACGCCCGTCGGTGACGGCACTTCGAAGGTCGCCGCGGCGCACTGACAGCGCGCGCTGCCGAGCGCCCCCGCGCAAGCAGAGAGCGCGGGGCAAGTCCGCGCGCACGCGCCACAGTGCGCAGCGACGTTCAGCGGTTGTTCGCAGCCGGCCGTCGCGGAGCAATCGCCGTAGCCGGAGTTGCAGGTCAGTACCCGGCATTGACCGCTCGTGCACTGCGGTGTCGCGTTGGCCAGAGAGCAGGTGGTGGCCGCGCCTTCGTCGATCACCGCGTCGCAGTTGTCGCTGACTCCGTTGCAACGCTCGCGAGCAACTGGCGAGATGAGCGCATCGGTGTCGTTGCAGTCGCGCGCGCCGACCACGGGGGCGCGACTCGTGAAACCAACTCTGCACGCTGCTCCGCACACCGGTTCGGAGTCGGCACCGGCGACCGCATAGCCGTCTCGGTCGCCGTCGAGATAGCACGTCACGCAGCCTCCATCGCTGCCCGCGTCGCTGCCTCCCGCGTCACTGCCTCCCGCGTCGCTGCCTCCCGCGTCGCTGCCTCCCGCGTCACTGCCGCCGTCTCTGGCGCCTGCGTCGTTGCCGCTCGTGCCGGCGTCGCCGCTCGTGCCGGCGTTGCCGTTCGTGCCGCCATTGCCGCTCGTGCCGCCGCTGCTGGCGTCCTGCTTGTCGCCCGCGTCCTTGCCGTCATCGAGACGCGACTCGCCGGTGCTGCACGAGAGCAGCGCCAGCGCGGAAGTGTATGAAGCAATGCGCGTCAAGTATCCAAGTGTGCTCAAGGGTCCCTCGCCGATAGGAGCCGTGCCGGCCAGAGTGGCCAGGAGGCTCGAGTAGCTCGCCTGGCTACACTAATACGCGTTTCGCACCACGAAGTCAGGCGGGTGTGGCGTCTCGATGCGCAGAAAGCCGATGGGATCCTGGGGTAACTACAACGCGGTGCTCCGCGCCGTGATCGAAGACGCGGTGACTCCGTTCGCCGAGCGGGGCATCTTCGAGCCAGAGCTCTGGCGGATCGTGCAGACTGGGCATTCGGTCGACGTCACCGCCGAGCGCAGTCGGGCGCGGCGCCGGCAAATCGTCGCCTGGCTGGCCGTAGCCGGGGTTGCCGTGCTCGGCTTTCTGTGGTTCAAAATTCCCGCGGAAGCGTCGGAAACCACAGCGTTGCCGACCCGAAACTCGATGAGACTCGGCCAGCGGATGATCTTCGACTACGTCGCGGCGGCCCAGCAGCCAGAGCCACGCGCCCAGCGCCACACGAGCGCCCCCGCGCCTGCGGCGACCCCCGCCGTCGTGGTGGATGCCGGAGCTCCACCCCGTGCAGCTCCGCATCGGCGCCCTCCAGGAGCTCTTGCGCCAGAAAGGCGTGCAGCAAGTCACGATCTTGTCCGAGCCCTCCGCCGCCACCGTGGTCGTCGATCGGCGGCCCATGGGAGTGACGCCCTGGACGGGCGATTTGACGCCGGGCGCGCACCACCTCGAGCTGCGCCTGCGCGGATATGCCGACGCCGAGCATGAATTCGAGCTGCCTGCTGCCCGCGCGGTCGATGTGCGGGTGGCGCTCGTGCAGGACGCGCCTTCCGCAGCGCCGGTGTCGCCCCGCCCGACGCCTTCGCAGCCGGTGCCGGACGTCACGCCGCCGGAGCGCTCGTTGTCGCGCAAGACCTGGGGTTTCGTCGCGCTCGGGGCGGCGGGTGCCGCGTTCGGCGGGGCGCTCACGTTCGAGCTCCTACGGCGCAGCGCGGAACAGGACGCGCGCGACGAGCCCGAGCAGATCGCGTTTCGTGACGCCGTGGATCGCATGGAATCTCGCCGCACCGCCGCGCGTATCTTTGCCGGAGCTGGGGCCGCGCTGGCCGTTACGGGAGGCGTGCTGGTCGCGATCGACATGCTGCGCGATTGGCGCGTGCAACAGAGTCTGTCCGCCGCCGGCCAACGGCTCTGCGACGTGCGCCGGCGGGCAGTGCGGCATCGCCTGCAACCCGGGCTACAGGCCGTGCGGCGGCCGCTGCGTCAATCTGGTCTCCGATCGCCAGCACTGCGGCACGTGCACCACGGTGTGCGCCCCGTCACAGACCTGCTCGGCCGGCACGTGCCGCGTCAACTGCACGGCCGGCACCACCAACTGCAGCGGGTCCTGCGTCAATCTCACGAGCGATAGCTCGAACTGCGGGGCCTGTGCCCGTACCTGCACGGCTCCGGCGAACGCTGGGCCCTCGTGCACGCAGTCAAGCTGCGGGTTCGTGTGTGAGCCCGGCTTCAATCGCTGCGGAAGTCAGTGCGTCGATCACGACTCCGATTCGGCAAACTGCGGCGCCTGCGGCGTGCCGTGTACGGCTCCTGCCGGAGGCTCGAGCTCGTGCGCCGACGGCCAGTGTGTGATTTCCTGCAACGCCGGCCTCGCCGCCTGCGGCCAGGCCTGTGTCGATACCTCTTCCGATGAGAACAATTGTGGAGAGTGCGGCGCCCTGTGCCGCCCGGCGACCGGTGGAACGGCCGCCACGTGCACGGCCGGGCGCTGCGTGCAGAGCTGCCCGCTATTGTTGACGGCCTGTAACGGAGAGTGCGTCGATACGCTGCTGAGTCAGCAGCACTGCGGCGGCTGTAACCGGCCCTGCAACCTGTGTGTCGCGGGCGCCTGCGTGCTGTGAGTCGGCGACGACCGGGGCGAGGGCGCGCACGCGCGCTTCCAGGAGCGCGGCGGAGGCGCCTTCCGGCGGCAGCGGCGCGCCGATCTCGAGACGCACGCGCGACCAGACGCGGTGCAGCGGTCGGCGCGGGCGATAGCGGCTGAACAAGCTCCGCCACAGGCCGGACAGGTGCATGGGAATCAGCGGCACCGGGTTTTCGCGCAGCACGCGCTCGATTCCCGGTCGAAATACGCCCATGTCGCCGGTGCTGGTGAGCCGGCCTTCGGGGAACAGGCACACGACCTCGCCGTGCCGGAGCTCTTCCGCGATGCGCGCGAACGCGGCTTCCAGGATTTCAGGGTACCTCGGCACGTTCGTCTACGACGAGCCCTTCGACGAGGGTTGGATGCAGGGCCCCGCCCGTGTAGCCGCGAGCTTTGGCCTCATCGACGGTAGGAATCCGGTGAGCTTTCTCTTCAATGCACAGCGGCCCGACAGTGACCGCCCGGCGGGCTCACTCGCCATTCCCGAAGAGGATGTCGGCATTGCCAGCTTGCTCGAGCCTCGAAGCGGGAATCAGCGAGCTCATCGGCCTGACGCCCGTTTCCATTCAGCCCGACACCGTCGTGGACCTGCATGACTCGATGACCGCTACGGGCGAGACGCGAGTCCTCAGCTTGTTCGGTCACCGGCACGCCTGGACGACGCGCTTTCATGCCTGGGTGGAGCGCGCCCAGGGCGGTACCGAGCTCGTCTAGGATTCGCGGCGCAGCTCGACGTACCGGTGCCGACTCAGACACTCACTTTCGGCAATCAGGCGTACGACTCCGAAATGTGCATTCTCAATGGCCAGACAGTTGGCACCCCGTTCGGCACCGTGACTCCGTTCTGAAAGCGCTAGCCATTGCGCGACTGACCGTCAGAAGTCTCGATTTGCGACACCCCGCGATCCGCCACTCCCCGGGCAGGCTGCGTGCGTGGCAAAAAGTTACCGGCACAACGTGCGGAAAACCGACCCGGAACGCTGGAATCGCAAGAAGGCGTGATTACCTCCTGTCTGCACTCGCATTTCGCGTCCCAATCAGCACAATGCAGGAAATGGAGGATTGCCCGGGGCTGCTGCCATGACTGATCGGGGGCCGCCGACCCTCTCGGCGCTGCTCGCCGAGGGTGCGCTCGAGCGGCTGGGAGACGCCATTTCTGGCTTGTTGTACGTCTACGACGTCTTCGAGCGCCGCCACATCTACGTGAACCGCGCGCTGTCGGAGCTGCTCGGAGTATCGCCCGACGCGCTCCGCGACCTGGGAGATAGTTTCGTCTCGACCATCGTCCATCCGGCCGACGCTGCAGCCGTCGTCGAGCACTACGCAAGCGTCGCCCGGGAGACGCAGACGGCACCGCTGTCAATCGAGTTTCACGTGCGCTCCGAGACGGGACGTTTACACGTCCTTTCGGCTTCGGAAACGCTGCTGAGCCCGGAGCCGGGCGGCGCTGCGCGGTACGTGCTCGGTGTCGCACACGACCTCACGGGCCGTGTCGCGGGCGAAGACACGCTGCGCGTCGCTTTGCGGTCACTGCAGGACTCCGAGCAACGCTGGCGTTCGATCGTGGAGAACCCGTTCGATTTCATCGTCATCATCGATCGCGAGTACAAGTTCACGTACATGAACTTCCCGGCTCCCGGCCTGCGAGAGGAAGAGCTAATCGGGAAGATGGGCCCGCTGGATTTCGTGGAGCCTGGGGAACGCGCGCGGATACGCGCTGCCTACGATAGGGTCTTCGAAAATGGCAAGCCGACCACGTACGAGGCCTATGTGCCGCACCTCGAAAAGTGGTTCTCGAACATCGTCAGCCCGGTTCGTCAGAACGGCGCTGTCGTGCAGGTGTCGGTGCTGACGCGCGAAATCACGTTCGAGAAAAAGCTGGAAGCGGAGCGCGTCGCACGGGAAGAGGAGCTGTCACGCAAGAACGCCGAGCTCGAGCAGGCGCTCGCCCAGCAACGCGCGCTCGAGGCGAAGCTCACGCAGTCTGCCAAGCTCGAGGCGGTCGGACGTCTGGCAGGCGGTATCGCGCACGATTTCAACAATCTGCTGACGGGGATCAGCGGAGTCGTCGCTCTGGTCGCGCAGCGCTTGCCGTCCAACGACAGCCTGCGCGCCGACATCGTCGAATTGCAGCAAGCCGTCGAGCGCGGCGCGGGCCTGACACGGCAGTTGCTTGCGTTCAGCCGCCAACAACTCGTCGTCCACACGGCGCTGGATCTGAACGACATCGTGCAGGACTCCACGCGCATGTTGAGCCGGCTCATCGGCGAGAACATCGAGCTCGAGTTCGAGCGCGCGCCCGACCTCTGGTCGGTCAACTGCAATCGCAGTCAGATCGAACAGATCTTGATGAACCTGGTGGTGAACGCGCGGGATGCAATGCCGAACGGCGGCAAGCTGCTCCTGGAAATCAAGAACGTCGAGCTGGACGCCAGCTATTGCGAGGTGCAGCCCGATGCTGCGGTGGGCAACTTCGTGCGGCTCTGCGTCAGCGACACGGGCACCGGCATGGACGCGGCGACGCAGGCGCGCATCTTCGAACCGTTCTTCACGACCAAGCCCGTCGGCACGGGCACGGGGCTGGGTCTGGCCACGGTCTATGGCATCGTGCGCCAGGGCGGTGGGTTCATCCACGTATACTCGGAGCTCGGTCACGGGACGGCGTTCAAAATTTACTGGCCTGCCGTCGAAGCTCAGCGCGCGGTGTCGAGCGCGCCCCCTCGCGAGCGTCCGCATGGCGAAGAAACGATTTTGGTCGTCGAGGACGAGCACCTGGTGCTGCGCCTGGTGCGCCGCATGCTGCAGAGCCTGGGCTATTCGGTGCTCACCGCGCGCCGCGGTGACGAGGCACTCACCCTGATCGAATCGGGCATCGAGTTCGACCTGCTGCTGACGGACGTGATCCTGCCCGGCTACGATGGGCACACCTTGTTCAAACGCGCTACCGCGCTCCGTCCGGGTCTCGTTGCGGTGTTCATGTCCGGCTACACAGACGACTTCATCGCCTCGAAAGGCGTGCTCGAGGCTGGCGGGCACTTCTTGCAGAAGCCATTCACTCCGGCCGAGCTCGCGGGCACCGTGCGGAAAGCGCTGGACGCTCGCCCCGTAGCGCAGGACCAGGTCGCGGGTAGTCCGCGCCCGGAGCGAAAGTAGCGGCGAGCGCTGAGAACCCTACTTCCAGCTACCGGCGAACAGGCACACGCGGTCCCCGTTGGCGCGGCACTTCGGATGGTCCACCGAGATGTGCTTGGCGCCGGCGAACTGGAACATGCGTTGAATGTAGGAGCCGAGATAGAAGCAGAAGGCCTTGTCCGCCACGGCGAAGTCGAGGAGCGTGCCAGTGGCAGAGTCCCCGCTGCGCGCCACTTCCCAGCGACCCGTGTCGTAGAAGCGTCGCCAGTAATCGCCAGATTTTTCCAGTAAATATCCGGGATTGGCCATGCGCGCGAAGAGCCGGTGGGCCCCCGTTAGATCTTTCTCGGCCTCGTAGCGGGCCATGCTCGGTATCAGCCGTAGATCGCCCGTGCCGAGGACGCGGTCGATGGCGCGCAGCAAGCGCAACTGTAGATCCACGTCGTACCAACCGACGCTGGTGAGCTCCAGCACCGCTTGCGCGTCCTCCTTCGACAGCGAACGAACGACATTCTCCCATGCCTCGGGGCCGTACGTGCTCAGCACGTACCCGCGCATGTGAAGAAGATTCGTCCCCTTGGATTTGGCCACGCCACGTCTGTGATAGCAGGCTCAAGCGCCCTTCACCATGCGACCCGGGGGGCGCGTGGCGATCCTGCCAAATCAGCCGTGGGCGCGCTGAAATCGCGCCGCATGTGCGATATGGGCCGCATCCTTCGACGTGCGCGACGAATGCCCGGGCACCGACGCCTCCGAGAAAGCCCTTTTCCTCTTCGAAGGTTTAGTAAAGATCTTTACTAAGTTTTGTTTGCGAAATGGGACCCCCCGGCGGGGCACACCCGGTGTCCACACATCAAAGCTGCCCGACGCGGACGCGAAGACCGAGCCGTCGAGCACGACGGTAGCTAGCGCGCCGCCCACTGGCTGATGATCGTCTTGGCCGCCGCGGGGTCGCGCTTGCACTCGAGCAGAGCCGTGAGCATCAGCGGCACCACGATCGTCGCGTCCGACTCGATCACGAACATGGGCGTGTCCTCGGTGAGCTTGTCCCAGGTGATCTTCTCGTTCGGGGTCGCGCCCGAGTACGAGCCGTACGAGGTCGTGGAGTCCGAGATCTGGCAGAAATAGGCCCAGGGTTTCACGGATTCCTCGAGGTCGTATTTGATGGAGGGCACGACGCAGATCGGGAAATCCCCCGCGATGCCGCCGCCGATCTGGAAGAAGCCGACGCCCGCGCCGGCCGAGAGCTCGCGGTACTGATCGTAGAACGCGGCCATGTACTCGATGCCGGACTTGGCGATGGTGGCGCCGCACTCCCCGAGCTTGACGTGCGAGGCGAAGATGTTGCCGAACGTGGAGTCCTCGTAGCCGGGCACGACCAGCGGCAGGTTTGCCTGCGCCGCCGCGAGCAGCCAGCTCTCGTCGGCAGGGCCCTGGTGAAGGTCCGCCGGCAGCGCCTGCACGAGCTCGTAGAAGTACTCGTGCCAGAAGCGGCGCTCCCTGCTCTCCGTCGCGCGCTTCCACATCGGCACGACGTACTTTTCGACGGCCCGAAACGCCTCGTCTTCCGGGATGCTCGTGTCCGTGACGCGGCGCATGCGGTCGTTCAAGATCTTCGTGTCGTCCTGCTTCGTGAAGTAGCGGTACTCCGGGAAGTCCTGGTAGTGGCCGTGGGCCACGAGGCGAAACAGGGACTCTTCCAGGTTCGCGCCCGTCACGGACAGGCCGTGGATGAGCCCGGCGCGGATCGCGGGCGCCATTGTGATCCCGAGCTGCGCCGAGGACATCGCGCCGGCGACCGCCCAGAACATCTTGCCGCCCGCCTCCATGTGGCGCCAATAGGCGAGCAGCGCGTCGCGCGTCGCGCGCGCATTGAAGTTCTTGTAGTTCTTGAGGATGAGCTCGAGGGTGGGGAGCGTGTGGTGTGGCATGGCGAATCCTGCCCGGCTCGTAACACGAGCATCGAGCAGGCGCCACCGGCGCTACGCCGGTGATTTACTCAGCTCCTGCGAACGTCGCCTGTTCGTCCGCGGAAGAAGGACAACACGCGTGAGACTCGCCTTCCGCGAGATCAATCCCGCATGTAGTGACAGGTGTAACCACCCTGGTTCTTCTGCAGATAGTCTTGGTGGTACTCCTCGGCCGGCGTGAACGCGCCCGCGGGGACGATCTGCGTGACCACGGGCGCGCTCCACTTGCCGCTCTTCGCGACACGTTCCTTGATGCGCGTGGCGATGGCCCGCTGCTCGGGAGAGGTGACGAAGATGGCAGAACGGTACTGCGTGCCGACGTCGTTGCCCTGCCGGTCCGGCGTCGTGGGATCGTGCATGCGAAAGAACCACTGTTCGAGCAGCGTCTCGTACGACAGCTTCGCCGGGTCGAACACGATGCGCACGGCCTCGGCGTGACCGGTGCGGCCGGTCTTCACCGCGTCGTATTCGGGGCTCGCCGTGGTGCCTCCCGTGTAGCCGACCTCGGTTTCAATCACGCCCGGGATGCCGCGCAGGATTTCTTCCATCCCCCAGAAGCAGCCCCCGGCGACGACCGCGGTCTCACGCTTTCCACTCGCAGTGGCCGCCGCCGGCTCCGGCGCCGCTCGGCCCGCGGGCTTGACGGGGTCATTTCGGCTGCAGCTCGCGACCAGCGCGGTCAAAAGAGCGATTGAAGCTACCCATCTGGCGGTGTTGCGTGCGTTCATTGCCTGGTCCCTCGTACGGTTACGGTACAGCCGTCGCTTGGGTTACACACCGCTCTCTGGATCTATGCCGATCTACCTGATTCGCCACGGTGAAACCGACGCCAACGCCCAGCGCGTGTTTCAACGCCCCGACAACCCACTCAACGCCACGGGCATCGCCCAGGCCGAGCAGCTCGCTGAACGCCTGGAGCACGAACCGATCGAGTTGATTCTTGCGAGCGACTACGATCGTGCTGCGCATACGGCGCGTACCATCGCGCGCTTCTGCGGCGCGCCCGTCCAGCTGGACGGCGACTTGCAGGAACGCAACTTCGGCGACCTGCGCGGCCGCGCGTACAGCGACGTGGGGCCCGAGATCTTCGCGCCGGACTACGAGCCGCCAAACGGCGAAACCTGGACGCAGTTCGTCGCGCGCGTGGGGCGAGCCTGGTCGCGCGTTCATGCGCTCGCCCAAGGGCGGAACGGGTCGCTGGCAGTGGTCACTCACGGGCTGGTTTGCCGAGCGCTGATCCAGAATTTCATCACGCTCGAGCCGCCGCTCTTGCCGCCAGCGCGTGGCTTTCGGAATTGTTCGCTCACGGTGATAGAGCCGGAGCCACCGTTTCGAGTGCGTCTGCTCGATTGCTGTAGCCACCTGCCGAACCTGGAATCAGCGCGACCTGGCATCTCGGGGATTTGAGAGAAGGGCATAGGACCAAGCTCGTCATCGATTTCATGGACGGGTTCGTGAAGTTCTCGGCTCTGGGTGAGCCGAGAAGCCGCTGACTTTCCGCCGGCCCGGTAGCCATGTTCGCGCGCGGTGCGCGCACGGTGCGCGCGCGTCGTTCCGTCTGGCAATACGAGCCAGCGTCCGCGCATTCTGGCGCGACGCTGAGCGTGCTAGTGAACGATCGATTCGGCTTCGTCGCGTTGACGCATTCGCCGATTCTCGTGAGGTTTGACTAATGCGTGGTGTGGTGAATCACGGTGCGCGGGTGTCGGTCCGGTTCCTGACGCTGATCGGCCTGTGCGGGGGCGTGCTGGTCGCGTGCAAGCCCGATAGCACCATCGCGGTGACGAGCTTCACTGACGGCGCGCCGGGCTCGCTGCGCGCCGCCGTCGACGCCGCCAATCGCACACCGAGCGACGACGCGGGGTCGATCAGCATCGAGTTGCCGCCCGGAAACTATAGCCTCGGCGTGTGCTCCGCCGACGACACGAACGCGGGCGGGGATCTCGACGTGCTCACGAATCTCCCCGTCCAGCTCGTCGCGACAGGCAGCGGCGTGGTCATCCGACAGACCTGTGCCGGCGAGCGCGTGCTCGACGATCACGGCAGCGGGCGCTTGACGCTGCAAGGCGTCACCTTGACGGGCGGGTCCGTCGTCAGTGACGACGTCACCGTGCCGGCAGAGGGCGGCGCTGTGCGCGCGAAACGCGATGTGCGCCTCGAGCGCGTGACCATTACGGGTAACCGCGCCACGGGCGCTGCGGCACGGTCGAGCAACTTTCCAGTCCTGGCGACGCCAGGGGGCGCAGCGCGCGGCGGCGGGCTGTTCGTCGGCGGCGTGTTGTCCGCGATCGACTCCGTGTTGTCGGAGAACCAGGCGATCGGAGGGATCGGGCCGGAGCTGGCAGAGGGCGGCATTGAACCTCGACCCAGCGCGGGTGTCGCAGAGGGTGGCGGCGCTTTCGTCTCCGGTGCGCTCGAGATCGTACGCACTACGTTCAGCCGCAACGCGGCGCGCGGCGGTGTGGGAACGGTCAGCAGCGGAGGTGAGGCGCGCGGCGGCGCAGTGGCGGGCGCGCTCGGCGTCACCAGCGAGGGCTCGACGTTTTCGGCCAATCAGGCGCTGAGCGGCGACTCACCGTACGCGGGCGGCGGGGGCATTCCGGGCTACCCGCCGTCTTGCACGGGAGCGCCCGCTGCAGCGGCCGCCGGTGGCGCGGTTTGGGCGAGCGGAAACCTGACATCGCAGGGGGACCGCTATTCCGAAAATGCCAGCGAGCAGGGCGCCGGCTGCGATGGCCAGGATACGACCATTTATCTGCCGCCGCTTCCGGGCTGGCCGGGTGGATATATCCAGTATTTCGTGGAGGCCCCGGCGGCCAGGTCTTCCGGCGGAGCAGTGGCCAGCGGCGGCAACGTCTCGACGCTGGCGAGCGAGCTCGTAGCGAACCGCATCGAGCGAGGCTACGGCTCGGCGCTCTCGGCAGCCCAGGGTGCGTCGGTCGACGCCGTCACCCTGCGCGACAACCGAGAGAACGCGGGCGGGCTGGGACACGCCATCGACGTGATGGGCGCGTTGGCGCTCACGAGCAGCCAGCTCATCGGCAACACCAGCGGCGTGCGTGCCGGCTCCCTGCACGCGCGCGCCGTCACCATCGCGAACAGCAGCCAGATCGCGGTCGAGTCGGCCGGGAACGTGACCCTCGTCAACACCACCGTGACTGGCACGGGGTGGGGCGTCCAGGCGGATCGCCTGAAGCTGTCTCACTGCACCATCACGCGCGACTTCGGGCCGGGAGGACTGAACGGCTTCCTCGTGCGTGCGCAGCACCTCGAGAGTCATGCTTCGGCCGTCGTCGCCCTGCAGGGTATGCCCGTGTGCGAGGTCAGCGCGCTCGGCGCCACTTCTCACAACTGGTTCAGCGGTACGTGTGGTCTTTCGGGTCCGGGCGATCGGCAGGATGCCTCTACCTTCTTGCTCGGCATCCAGCCGCTGGCGGACAACGGCGGTCCGGTCCCGACGCAGGCGCTCTCTCCTTCGAGCTTGCTGAGAGACGCGGTGCCGAGCAGCGCCTGCACGGTACCCGTCGACGCTCGCGGAACCTCGCGACCTCAAGGTGCCGCGTGCGATATCGGTGCTTTCGAGGCGCCGGCCATCGCCGGCGTGGGCGCGGCTGACCTGTCCGTCGCGTTCACGAATCCGCCCGCGTTCGTCGCACCGGGCACGAACGGCACCTGGACTGTGCGAGTGCGCAACAGTGGCCCGCTCGCCTCCGTGCCGAGCGTCTGGGTTCGCACGAACTTCGGTAGCCCAGTGGAGGCCACACCGATCTCCGTCAGTGCGCCAGGAGCCACCTGTACGATCCTCCCCGAGGTCGTCTGCAATTGGAACACTCCGATCGCGTCGGGCGCTTCCGCCACGCTCACGTTCGTCGGAGCCGTGAGCGCGGGCCGGCAGTCGGCGGTCCGATTGGAAGCCCAGGTCTACGCATCCGCTCTGCGTGCGCCGCTCAGCGACGACACGGCGACCGTCGTGACGCGCGTGACGCCAGACGCGGGATTGGCGCTTCAGGTGAGTAACAATCGCTATTTCTATAGCAGCGAAGGCGCTATGCCGGGCCCGGCGGTGTCGCTATTGAATTCAATGCTCACGGATGCCAGCGCCACTCCGTCTCAGCCGATTCGCGTTGCGTTTCTGCCCGCGCCGGGCGTCTCGGCGCAGCCGGTGGATGGGAGCACCTCACTCCTCTACGAGCAGACCTGGCCGATGAGCGCGAACTGGAGCTTGACGGCGCTGACCTTCTACTTTCCGCTGTCTGCTGCACAATCGCCGCTGCTCGGCACCCTCGCGCTCGATCCCGGACAGAATCCCTTGGCCGGCCCTGCGAGCATTCCGCTGTATTCGGCCGATCTGTACGTCGACGGCATGCGCTCGACTGCTCCCCAGGCGCCCGGTGCTCCGGTTTCCTTCAATGTACGAGTGCTCAATCGCGGCCCCGGTCCTGCCGAGAGCACGTCGGTTCTGCTGCTCTGGGGCGGGAATGATTCGCCTTCGTTTACCTGGTCCGTGACCCGGGGCACCGTGGCTGCCGGTGTGCCGGGCCAATTCACCTGGCAGATTGGGACCCTTGCCAACGGTGAGAGCACCGTGCTCTCGGGCACGGCGCCGTATATGCCCGCGGACGACCAGCCGCACTACGCGCGCAACCTGGATTGCGTGGGGCAAACAGCGGGCATCGATTTCGCGCCGAACGACAACGGAGTGGGCCTGAACCTGACGGCCGCACCCGAGGGCGCGATGGACCTGCTCATCTCGGATATCAGCGTGGCGCCCGGACCCGCGCCGAATCAGCACGTGCTGCGCGCCACGTTGCGCAACGGCGGATCCGCCGCTGCGGTCGGGACCTTCAGCGACCCGCTGGGCATCGGCTTCGAACAGCGGCAGAACGCGTCACAGCCCGTCGGTCTCACGGCCTTCGGCGAGGGTTGGACCTGCAGCGACACCGTGAGCTGCACGCGCGTGGACCCGTTCGCCGCGGGCGCCAGCGCGACCTTCGAGTGGGTGCTCGAAGGGGGCTTCACCTCGCCGCTCGGGCTAGTCGGGGCAGTGGCGGGTTCCTCCGTCGCCCCGGCAGATGCAAACCCGTCGAACAACAGCCGCTTCGTTGCGACTCGCTGAGAGTGCGTCCGCGGTCACGGGTGTGGTCGCGCTGATACGCGTGACAGTGCACCGTAACAAGGAAGCGTTCACTTCGTGGTCGGCGTGCTGGCTATCGCGCGGTTTTTCGGCGATCCGCCGCGACGTCGTGCGGTCCGTTCGTGGGCACGACCGTTGCATTCTTACAGGGGGGGCGGTGTCCCCGGTTTTTCCGTAAGTCAGTTTGTTCCGTGTTGGACCACGGCGGGTCCGAGGGTGGGCCCGCCGTTATTTCCATGTCCCGAAACACGGAAACGAAAACATGGGTCGCCTTCCGGCTGATCGCGAAACATGTTCGCGCGCGGTGCGCGAGCGGTGCGCGCGCACGGAGCCCTGCTGTAAAAGCTACGATTCCTTCACTCGCGCCGGCTTGGGAGCAGCGCGAAATGCGGCTCGTGCACGAGCGCGCGAAACGCAGCCAGAGTTTGGGGGCTCGTGTCTACGGCAGACTCGCTGCCGGGCACCGTGAAGTAAACGGCAGCACGAATCTCGGGCAGATCGCGCAGCGTGCTCGAAGCTTCCGAGAGCCAATCGGCTTTGCGCGCGGGCTGTCCGGGCTCTTCGCTACAGCCGAACTCGGCGAGCATCAGGAGCTTGCGGTGCGGTGCTGCCCACGAAAGGAAGTCGGCGACCAGGGCCCGCAGGCTCAGCCAGCGCGTCCCCTCGGCGGTGCTGCCGTAGTTGTAGGCGTTGGCGCCGATCCACTCCACGACATCGTCGCCAGGATAGAAATCGTCCGCACGGCTGGGAAAAGACGGAGAGCGCATCGACCACACGAAGCGCACGTTGCTCGCGCCCTCGGCACGAAACATTGCGACGACCTGCCGGTAAGCGGCGCGGTACTCCTCCGCGCGGCCGAACGCGGTCTCGTCCTTGTCGGGGTTCTGGTGATAGACGACGAACACGTTCTCACCGAGAGCGCGAAACGCGCGCGCAACTTCTCGCAAGTGCGCGTCTTCGGTGCCGCTCGCCACGTTCGCCCAGCGGACGGGGCTTTCGCTCGCCCTCCCGCCGTTGAATGACACGAGCGGGATGCGTCCCGCGGCGATCGTGCGCTGTTCCCTGGCACCGGGCGCGGCGTTGTCCCACCCGCGGTACACGCGATCGATCGCCATGCGCCGGCCCGCGCGCTCTTCCAGCGCCTCGAGGCTTGCCAGATCGTCGAGGCCGTCGCCCGCGGCTGCGCCGAACAGCGCGTCTGGTTTCGTACCGATGCGCGCTTCCGACGAGCACCCCAGTGCGGTCAGGACGACGCTCACGCACGTCGCAACGAGCACGAGTTGCTTCATCACGGCGCGCCGCTCCGGGTGTCGTTCAGAAGATTCTCGAGGCGGGCCCGGTGCGCGGACTTTGGAAAGCGACGGAAGAACCAGCGCGCGCGTGCCTCGGCCTTCGGGAGGTCGCCCAGACGCACGAGCGCTTCGATCGCAATCCGCGCGAACTCCTCGCTGTAAGTGCCCATGGGATACAAACGGCGATGTTGGTCCGTCAGCGCGAGCGCCTGGCCCGCGTCCCCGCGGTTGAGCGCGCCGACCGCCTGGGACAACAGCTGCGTTTCTCCGATCGGTACTACGTTTTGACCGGGCGCGGCCTCCGCCGTCCTGCGCTTCGCTCGCGCGGGGCTATTCGGCACGAACGCAGGTGCCGGTGGCGCTGGGCCGCGCGGCGTTTCCGTGCTCGCCGCGAGCGTCGGCGTGCTCGCGACGGGGGGGAGCCGCACGCCGCGTCGCGCTCGCTCGATGTCCGTGCCCGCGGAGCGGTTTGCGTAGTACGTCGCCCCGCCAATCGCGACGCTGCCAGTAACGACCCCGAGCAGCAGCTTGAGCTTCCACGCGCTCTTCACGGCGGCCGTTGTCGCCGTCACGGCGCCGGTGGTGCCCGCTGCTTTCGGTGCGGGCACCGAGCTCACGGGTGGCAGCACACTGGCGAGCGCAGCGGTCAACCGCTTCATGTCCTGCGGGCTCGGTGAGTCGGCCTCTGCCGACGCCAGCACTTCGCGGAGGCGCTCGGGCGTGCCCACGCCCTTGGACAAAAGCCGCTCGGGATCGCGCTCGTCGCTCATCGCACGTTCTCCGTGAGTCGGCTTCGAAGCACGACGGTCTCGACTTTCTTTCGCGCCGCGTGCAGGCGCGAATACGCCGTCTGCACGGGACAGCCTACGGCTCGTGCCACTTCAGGCATCGGCAGCTGCTCGAGCTCGTAGAGCACGAACACCGCGCGCTTCTCCTCGTCCAGTGTATCGAGCGCTTGATCGAGCAAGAGCCGTGCGCGCTTTTGCTCCAAGAGCTCCGCCTGGGCGCCACTGGCGGGGACCTCTGGTAGCGGCCGCGAAAGGGTCTCGTGACGCACGTGCGCGCGGCGGCGATATTGCGAAGCACGGCGCATGGCGATGCCGAACAGCCAGGTCTTCACGCTGGAGCTTCCGTCGTAGCTGTCGAGCCGGCGGTGAACGATCATGAACGTGTCCTGGCAAACATCGTCGAGGTCGGCCTCACGCACGCCCATGCGACGGAGCGAGCGCCACACGAACGCGGCGTGCTCCGCGTACACCTCGGCGAAGACGAGCGGCGCCGCCTGCGCCGTGGCGCGTTCGGTGAGCGATAGAGGAATCTTCACGGGTTCGGGCAGCGCTGAAAAGCTTCAAAAGTGAGCGGAGAGGCTCGCCATGGCACGGCCGCCGAACGGCGGCACACGGAACAGCTCGCGATCCTCGAGGCGCAATGCGTCAGCGTCGAGAACGGAGTACGTAAAGTGCGGCCGCGCGAGCGGCAGCGTGCCCCAGAGCTCGAGCTCGCTCCAGAGCGGCCCCACGACGTGCAGCGCGAAACGAGCGCGCGCGAGCGCATTCACGAACTCCACGCGGAGGGGGTCCGCTTCGAACGAAAGGCGAGTCGCGGAGATGCGCGCGAGCTCGATCCCTGTGCACAAATCGGCGTGTGCGAAGGCTGCGCGCAGCATCGTCCCGCACAGTGACAACGCGCCGAACACGAGTCGAAAGGAGCCTTCCGCGTCGGCGTCGCGCGCGTCTACCGGCAGAGTCGCACCGAGCCCTAGCTCGAGCGATTTTCCGTGGTGACGCAGCGCTCCCGATACTGAGATGCCCAGCGCCGGATCCGGAAGCTGGGCGAGAGCAACGAAGATCCCAGCAGCCAGCGCGGGGCAGAACCCCGTCCTGCGTGGCGCAGCCGGCGCGGGTCGCTCGGCGCGCTTCGATTCGACGTCAGCGCGCGCGTTGGGATCGATCAGCAACGCGATCACGAGCGCGACGCCTTCGTCGAGCTCCCGGCACGTCGCATCAAGCGTTTCGAGCACGCGCGTGCCCACGATCGATCCGTCGAGGCGCGTGACGGAAATCGTCGCCTTGTAACCCGAGTCGAGCGCTGCCGTGCGGGGTTCCACTCGACCTTCCACCGCCAGTGTTGCGCGGCTCGGCGCGACGAACACCGGGCGTCCCAAGCGTCGTTCCACGGCGCGCGCGAGCGACAGGGAGCCCATGCAGCGCTCGCTGTCGGGTAGTCGCAGCCAACTCAGCGACGACGTCTGCCCGCGCGCTCCCTGACGAGCTTGTGTCACCGATGTGCAGAGCAGACAACCCGCGGCGAGCACGGTCGCGCACGAGGTCGTCAGCGTCCGCCACATGCTGGGCCGTGTACCCGCTCACCCTCCGCTGTGCGACTTTTTTTCATAATCCGCGATCGCTGCGGCCATGCCCTCGTATGAAGCGTATCAACTCCCGCAAGAACTTTACACTGCGAGCCGCGGCGGGCCTGAGCGTCGTATTCATCGGATGCGGCCCGGTCGCCCCTGGCGGAGTCGGCAGCGGTGGCACGGGCAACACGCCGGGTGTCGGTGGAAACGCGGGCTCCGGCGGATCC
>DATDJP010000193.1:0-36272 GCA_036520475.1 Polyangiaceae bacterium
ACTCGCTCACCGCCTGATCGCCGAGTTCCTTGCCGAAAAGTAGCGGCTCTTCGATTTCCAGGAGCTCGGGGGCGTCGCCGACCCCTTCCAGGCAACGCGCAGCGCGCACACTGATGCGGCCTCGCTCGAGCCAGTGTTCGAGCTCCGGCTCCGCGCTGAACGCGTCGCGGACACGTATCAAGGCAGGCAGATAGACGATCTCTCGGGCCAGGCCGCCACCGCGATAGGCGCGGGCCGTGATCTGGAGCGCTTCCGGCAGCGTCGCACCGGTCCGCTGCAATGCGCGCGCAATGTCGACGAAGTCCGCGCCCTCGCGCACGGCGGAGGCCGCGCGGTGACGGAGCGCGAGCTCGACCGCCCGCTGCGCGTCGAGCAGCCCCGCCCGCTCCTCGAGCAGCAGCGCCCGTCCTTCCTCGTCTTCCGAGCCCTGCGCTGTTCCCACGGCAAACAGCCCAAGCGACTCGCGCCGGGCGCGCAGCCGCGGCAAAACGTGGCCTTCGAGCTCGTGAAGCACGAGCCGCCGCACCTCGACGTCGGTGTGCTCGACGCCGGCGCGCACCCAGAGACGCCCGTCGTTCGTGGCAGCGGCGGTGCTGACCAGATCCGGCACCAGCTCGATGCGAACCGGCAAGCGCAGGCTGCCTACGCTCCGTTGCAGGCAGCTGATTAGGCTTCCGGGGTCGGAGTCGTCATCGCTGCGGTGCGTGGGCGCGTCCCGTTTCCCACCGGCTTCCGCGCGCGTGAGAAAGCGATCCACGCACGCGCTGGCGGACTCCTCTTCCGCTGCGGACAGCGGGTAGCGACGGCGTGCGGCCGCGCTGAGCTCCGGGGTATCGATGCTCTCAGCCGTGCGCGCCTCGCTTTCGAGCTCGAGCGCGCGTTCAGCGTACAGCGTACCGACGCCGGGGCTCCCCGACAGCCCGCGCGCCAGGAGCAACAAGCGGGCCCGGAGGTCGGACAAGTCCGGGCTCGGCGCGTAACGGAAGCTCGCGCTGCACTCGCTCCCCGATTGCCAGACGCGGAGCAGGCGTAAAAGCTCGTCTCGATAGTTCAGGGGCCGGCAGCGATCGAGCAGCGCGATCGCGCGCTCGGCGCGCTGCAGGAAGCGATCGAGCGCCGACAGACGGATCTTCACAGTTTGTTGGCAGCGAGGTTCGCGAGCTCGCTGCGCTCACCTTTGCTGAGCAAGATGTGACCTACGACGGCCTCGCCGTGCAGGCGATCGGCGGAGACGCTGAGGCCATTGGTCGCGCTGTCCACGTACGGATTGTCGATCTGGAACGGATCGCCGGTCAGGACGATCTTGGTGCCCTCGCCGCAGCGCGTGATCACGGTCTTCACTTCGTGCGGCGTCAAATTCTGCGCCTCGTCGACGATCACGAATTGGTGCGGCAGGCTGCGCCCGCGGATGTACGTGAGCGGCTCTACCTGGAGCTGTCCGCCATCGAGCAGCTCGTCGAAGCTCTTCACCCCGCGCCGCTTTCCCCCGCCCGCGACCAGCAAGAACTCCAGATTGTCGAAGATCGGCTGCATCCAGGGGTTTAGCTTCTCCTCGATGTCGCCCGGCAAAAACCCGATGTCCCGTCCCATCGGCATCACCGGGCGGCTGACCAAAAGGCGCGCGAACGCGTTGTCTTCGGCGACTCGCTTCAAGCCGGCCGCCAGGGCCAGCAAGGTCTTTCCCGTCCCCGCCTTGCCCACGATGGTCACGAGCCGGATCGAGTCATCGAGCAACAGGTCGAGCGCGAAGCTCTGCTCTTTGTTGCGCGGACGGATGCCCATGACGCCTTCACGCGGCACCCGCAGCGCACGAATCTCCCCCTTGTCAACGTGATAGCGCCCGAGCCCGGTGCGTGTGCTCGAGGCTTCGTCGCGGAGCATCACGCACAGGTTGGCGGAGAGTCTGTGATCCGCGGCCGGCACCAGCACGCCGCTCTCGAAGAAAGCGTCGAGATCGGCGGCGCTCACGAACATTTCGATGATGCCCGTATAGAGATGATCGACGTCGACTGATTGATTCTCGTACGTCTCGGTGCTGAGCCCGAGCGCGTCGGCGCGAATCCTCAGGTTGACGTCCATCGTCACGAAAATCGTCGGCTTGTCCGGTGAGTCGTCGCGGAGCTGAATGGCGGTCGCCAAAATCGCGTGATCGCCGCTCGCAGGATTCAACGCGATCTTCAACTCGGGGCGGCGCTCGGGCACATGCACGCGCAGTGTTCCCCCCTCGCCGAGGCGTACACCACCGGACAGCGATCCGGAAAGCGCGCGCTGTTCATCCAGAACTCTCGACACCGTCCGCGCGTTCCTCCCCCGCTCGTTCGTCTCGCGCTTGAACTGGTCGATCTCCTCGAGCACGTAGATTGGCAAAATGACGTCGTTGTCCTCGAACTTGAAGATGGCGTGGGGATCGTGAAGGAGGACGTTCGTGTCGAGGACGTAGTTCTTTTTCATGGAAGCTCGCAGCGGCGCGCCGCTCGTTCAAGAGCGATGCTAGCACCGGGCGGGCCGCCCCAGGCTCTCGTCGCTTCGCGTTCGTCACTTCGCGCGCCGGAGTGGACGCGACACTTCACAGCTTTTTCCGTGGGTTACCAGCGCGCGCCGCGAAAAGCGGGCTCACGCGCGCCGCGGCACGCTATAGACCGGCGCGCGTGCAGCGCCTGGATCGTTCGTTCATTTTTGCTACTGCCGCACTCGTCTACGTGTGCTTCGCCGGCCTCCAGGCAAAGGGCGGAGTATGGCCCCTCGTGGCCGGCGCTGGCTGCTTGTTCGCGTTGGCCGAGGTCTGGAAGCGCACGCGAGCGAGCTCTCCGTCGCTAACGCCCGAGACGGTCACGGCCCGAGCTGCGATACGCGGCGCTGCATGGGGAACGGCGCTCTGGATCGCAGCACGCACGGGGCCAGCAGGGCGCGCCGGGTTCGACGCGATCGCGAATCTGGGGGCGGGGGTGTGCGCCGTCTCGGCGCTCGCCGCCCTGGCGCGTATCCCGGGGAGCGGCGGAATCCTCGTGCCGCACCCGGCCACCCGCTCGCTCGACGCGGCGACCTTCGTCGCGCTGCTCTGGGGCGTTGCCGTCGCGCTCCCCGGGACGCGCGCGCTCCTTGGCACCGAGGTGCGCCTCGATCCGCTAGCCAGCGACTATGCGACGACGACCGCTGCGGCCGCGAGTCTACTCGTCCTGGTCGCGGCGTCGTGGCGCTTGCGCTTGCTCCGCCGACTGGAGATCGGCGTGGCGGATCGCGCCGCGGGCGCCCTCACACTCAGCATCACGGCCGTCTTCGTCGCGGTGCCGGCGGCCGTCTTCGACGTGGCGCCTCCGGATCGCGTGCTCCCGATGGGCGTCCTGACCGCAGCGCTGGCGTGCACTTGGGCGGCCACCACCGAGGGGCCGACGCGCGTCTCGAGCGCGCTGCGGGGAATGCTGGCGGTGATGATCTTGGGAGCTCCGCTCACCTCCGCAGCGGGCCTGCTCGCGCGTGGTGCGCCGCAGTATGCCGGTCCGATCGTCCTGTTCGCCACCTGCGCCGCCATCGGCGTCGGGCTCGTGGCGCGCGCGGTCGCCAAGCCGCTCGGACCGGAGCAATCGCGCTGGCTCTTGGCCATCGACGCGGCCAGCCGCGGCGCCCTCTCGCCCGAGCCAGACTCCGCGATTCGCGCCGCGCTCGCTGCGTTGAATCAGGCCGCCGATACACTCGGCGGTCGCCCTCAACTCTGGCGCCGGGATCCGGAGCAGGTGCTGAGCGTGGACGTGGCCGGATACTTACATATCGAGGACGGGCAAGCTCCTGAACGTCTGTACGAGATCGCCCTCGGCGAGCCGGAGCGCACGCTGCGTGCCGAGGTGCTCCGTGCACTCGAAGTGCGGCGCCCAGAAGTGCGTCCGCTCTTGGCGTGGTTCGATGCGCGCCGTGCGTTCTCGGCGACGTTGGTCGTGGACAGCGACGGGCCGCTCGGCTTCATCTTGCTGCCCGCTGGCAATCGCGTGTCGGCCATGAGCCTGGAAGAGGCGCGGGGCGTGCGCATCCTTTCGGACCGCATCAGCGCGCTGTTCGCGGTCTCGTCCGCGCTGGCACGATCACGCCAGCGCGAGCTCGCCGCGCGTGCGCGCGTGGACGAGCTCGAGGAGCAGCGCGAACGACTCGAGCACGTCGTGGCGCACGAATTTGGCCGACGTAGCAACGACGCGGAGCGCCTCGGGCGTCCACTGCAAACGAGCGCCTACAGCCCGCGCGCGCGGGACGCGCTGGATCGGCTGGAACGCCTGGGCAAGTCAACCGCGGGCGTGACCCTCGTCACGCCGCTCGGCGTGGATCCCGTGCCCTGGGCCGCACTCTTGCATCGGGCCGGAGCGCGCAGCTCGGGACCGGTGTACGTGGCCGACGCCACGCTCACGGCAGAGCAAGAGCTCCGCTACTGGGAGGATCCACGAAGTTCCCCGCTGGTCCAGGCAGACGGAGGAACGCTCGTGCTCCTCGACGGCGCTGCTCTACCAGTGGAAGTCCAGGACTACATCGCCATGGCGGTGGCACGGCGCGCTTCGCCCAGCGCACAATCGAGCGTGCTGCCTCCGGCCTTGATCTTGACGTCCCGTGCGCCGCTCCAGGAGCTCGTCGAGGCGCGACGCCTGAGTCGCGCCTTGGCCCGCTGGATCGGTGACGCGGAGCTCGTCTTGCCCACGCTTCAGGAACGCCCGGAAGACATCCGGCCTCTGATACTCGATGCCCTGGCGCGCGCCGGGCTGCGCGAGCGGGGCGAGCCGCTGGGCATCGAGCCCCACGCGCTCCATGTCCTACTAGACCACACCTGGCCGGGCAACGAGCTCGAGCTCCAAGCCGTGCTGGCCCGCGGTGCGAGTCTCGCGAGTGGGCCGCGTGTCTCGCTTGCCGATCTGCTGGCAGCGGGGTTCGGCGTCGCCGAAGACGCTGCACCCACGGCGGTCGCCGCAGGTCCCCGGGAGCGCCGTCCGCTGCGCCGTGCCCCGCGCAGCTGACCGGGTGGGTGCGCCCGTGTCACACAGGGATCACGGCCGGCCCCGGGGCCTGCGCGCCAGTTTTGGTCCAGTGCAGGTCAGCAGGCCGCAATTTCCTGACAGTGCTAAGTTTCCGGAAGTGGGCTTTCAGGATCTCCGCGTAATCACCGACCACCTCCGGCCGTCGGAAGTACTGGATAGCGCAAAGGGTCGCAGCCAGAGCAGTTTCTTGCTCCTGTATCCCGATGCGCTCTTGCTCTTGGTGCGTCTGAAGGAAGATGGCGACGACCTCGAATCGGTGCTCACGGCCACGCAGGCGGATTTGCCAGCCACGCGCTCTCCGCTCAAACCCACGGGCGACAACATGGGGTTTCACACCGAGATCCACCGTTTCGCTGCGCGACCCAAAGGCTCCGGGGCGTCACAGAGCAACTTCGACGTCCCGACACTCGCGAGCCGAGTGCGCGACGCGCGCTACTTCGTCGTGCCGCTTCGCAAACGCGCGTCCGTCGATGCACTGTCGCTCGAGCGCATCTCGGTCGGCCGCGCGCGCAATAAAGACATCGTCCTGCGTGACCCGAGCGTGTCCAAGTTCCACGGCTGGTTCACCATGGATGAGTATCGGAGTTTTCAGTTTGCCGATGCGGGGAGCAAGAACGGCACGACCCTCAATGGCCGCCGTTTGGAGGCACGACAGCCCGCGCCGCTGAATCCTGGAGACAGCGTGGTGTTCGGTTCCGTCGAAGCGCTGCTCTGCCCACCAGACATCCTCTGGAAGGCGCTCAACGGCCAGTAACGCGCGCCGATCGCGCCCGAGCTCCGATACGCCGTCGACGTGGGGTACCCGGGGAGTTACGCTCGGCAATCGACCGTGACTGCAGAAGCCATTGAACGTGGCCGCTTCGGTGGCCGCTTCGTCGTCGAACGCGAAGTCGGCCGGGGCGGAGTGGGCGTCGTGTATCGCGCCTACGACCTGTTGAGCCAGCAGCCCGTCGCGCTCAAGGTGATTGCTGCAGAAGCCGGTGTCGCTCCGGAAGAGGAAGCACGGCTGATGCGCGAAGGGCAGCTGCTGAGCGACCTGGACCACCCTGGCATCGTCAAGACGGTGGCCTATGGAGTGGCCGAGGACTCGGGGCTCACCTACGTGGCCATGGAATGGCTCGAGGGGGAGGACGTCGCCGCCCGACAGCGACGCGAACCCCTGCGCCTGCTGCAGACCGTCGAGCTCGGCATCTTCGTCGGTGAAGCGCTGGAGGCGGCTCACGACGCCGGGGTGATTCACCGCGACATCAAGCCGGGCAATATCTTCCTCTGCAAGCACAAGCTCGAGGACGCCGAAGAGCTCGACGTCACCCCGAAGCTCGTGGACTTCGGCGTGGCGGCGACCAGCGACATCCGCATCACGCGCACCGGGGACGTGGTCGGCACTCCCGCATACATGGCGCCCGAGCAGGCGCGCGGCGACGCGCCGATCGACGCGCGCTGCGACATCTACTCGCTCGGTGCAACGCTGTTCGAGCTGCTCACGGGCCGTCCCCCGCACGTCGGTCCCACCGCGATCGCGACGCTGGCTCGCCTGGTCACCACACCGGCGCCGCGCGTCTCGGAGCTGCGACGGAATACTCCTCCGCTCCTCGACACCGTGGTCAATCGTATGTTGCGCACGGATCCCGAGGATCGCCCCGTGAGCGTGCGCGAAGTCGTCGATACGCTCAGGGAGGTGCGGACCGACGCTGCACGAGCCAGCTGGGAGCCGACCTCCAGCGAACCGGTGCTGTCCACGCGTCTCGGCACGAGCGCGACGCGTTTGATGACGACGATCGTCGGCATCGGTTTCGCCAAAGGCTCGGCACGCGAACGCGCCCTCGAGCATTTGCGCCAGCGCGGCGCAGACGCCGTGCCCCTCGGACAGGACGCCATCGTCGCCCACCTCGGGGCGCGGCGCGCTACCGGCACGGAGGCCAGCGCTGCCCTGGATCTCGGCAGAAAGCTGTCACGTGCGGGAGCACGCGTCGGAATCGCCAGCGGCCGTGCGCGGGTGAGCCTGCTCGGCGCAGCAGGCGAGGTCCAACCGGTAGGCGAAGTGGTGGACCGCGCGTCCGCGCTGGCGCGCGACGCCGAGCCCGGCGTGGTGCTCGCGGACGTGACCACCAGTGAGCTGGGCCGCGGGCGCTACGAATTTCGCACGCGCGAAGACGGCTCGGCCGTGGTCGGAGAGCAAGTGCGCGGCGCGCGCGGAGAGCGCGCGGGCGGCGCGCCATTCGTCGGTCGCGAACCGGAGCTCGCTCAGGTGCTCAGCGCGTTCGATCGCGCCCGGTCCGACGCGACGCCGATCCTGGTCTCGATCACGGGTCCACCCGGCATCGGCAAGACGCGGCTACGCAGGGAAGTACTCACGCGCATCTCGGCGTACGCGGAGGCTCCCCACATCGTCGTGCAGCGCAGTGAGGCGTACGGCCGCGGCCACGCGCTCGGCGCTGCCGCCGACGTGCTGCGCGCGATCATCAGCTTGCCCAAGGGCGCGACCTCCACCGAAGCGGAGAACGCGATCGTCGCGCGTCTCGGCCCCTCGACGCGCAACGAGCTCACGACACGCAATCGTCAGGTACTGGCGCGGCTGCTCGCCAACGAGCCGCTCCCCGAAGGCCTGGATCCGCGCGGCGCGCGCGACGTGCTCTGGCTCGCGATGACGGATCTCGTCTTGCAAGTGATGGCGAACGAAGCGACCGCCATCATCATGGAAGATTTGCAGTGGGCCGACCCGGAGAGCATCGGGTTCATCGATCACATGTTGGGTCGCTCTGCAGGCTTTCCGCTGGTCGTGATGGCGCTCGTGCGCCCGGAGTTCTGGAACGACAACACGAGCCGCTTCGCCGGGCGCGACCACGTGCGGCTCGAGCTCCGGCCGATCAGCAAGCGCTCGTCACGCACCATCGCGCGCTCGCTGCTCGGCGACGACACCGACGACGAGGTGGTCGAACGCATCGCACAGCAGGCGGCGGGCTTGCCGCTGTTTGCCGAAGAGCTGGCACGTCTGACCGCCGCGGGACGCGACGCCGGCCGCGCGCCCACCATTCAGGCCGCGATCCAGGTCAGTCTCGACTCGCTCGACGACGAGTGCCGCGACGCGGTGGGCCGCTTGAGCGTGCTCGGCCTCACCTGCTGGGACTCCGCGCTGGAAGCGCTGGGGATGACCCGCGCCGAGAGCGTGATGAAGGCGCTAGGCGCCGCAGAAATCGTGATGGAGCAGAACGTGTCGCGCTTTCCTGGTACGCGCGAGTGGGTCATCAAGCACGCGCTGGTGCGGGAAGTCGCGTACAGCTCGCTCGGCGAGCGCGAACGCAAGGAGCTCCATGGTCTCGCCGCAGAGTGGCTGGCCTCGATGGGCGAGGATGCCGCCACGGTGGCCGGACACTATGATCTGGGCGCCCAGCACGTGCAGGCCGCGGAACACTGGGCGCGCGCCGCGCAGCGTGCCCTGGCCACGAACGCGCTCACCGACGCGCTCAGCATGGCCGAGCGCGCGCTGATCTTCGCCGAGGATCCGAAGGCCGGATTTCAGCGCGCGTCGTACCTGGACGACGCGTACAGCCGGCTCGATCCGCGCGCCAGCGAGCGCGAAACGGCGATCCGCGCCATGGAAGAGAACGTCTACGACCACGCGAGCGGCGTGCGGGCACGCGGCGCGCGCGCTCGTTACGAAGACGCGCGCGGATCCGGCGTCGGCATCAGCGAACGGCTGGCGCAAACCCGTGACGAGGCGGAGGAGCTCGGCTTGCGCGACGAGGAAGCGCGCTGCTCGGCGGCGCTCGCGGCTCGGCTCGCGTTCGCCGGGCGCTTCGCGGCCGCGGAGACGGAAGCCGCTCGCCTGCTCGACCTCGCAGAGAAACGCGGCATCAGCGCCGCCGCCGTGGACGCCTGGCAAACGCTGGCCATCATCCGCCACACGCAGGGCTCGCTGAATTCGGCGCTCGACGCGCGCCGCAACGCCGCCGGCGCGGCACGCAGCGCTGGGCTCAAAGAGCGCGAAGCCATGTTGATGACCAACCTGGGGTTCGCCCTGACCACCATCGGCGCTCGTCAGGAGGCGCGCGCAGCGATCGAAACCGGCCTCGCGCTCGCCGACGCCATCGCGAGCTCCGGCGCGGTTCGCCACGCGCAAATGATCTTGCTCGGTTGGGCATCGGCGTTCGGCAACGACAAGGCGCTCGACGCGCACCTGGCGCAGATTCGCGCCGACGCGGACGCCGCGGCGAGCGGTGTCTGGACACAACCCGATCGCGCAAATCTAGGAATTTTGTTTTACCGTGGCTGCGAGCTCTTGCGCAGCAAGTCCGAGGCGACCTACCGCCGCGCCAGTGCGCTGCTCGAGATGGCGGCCAAGGGCTACCGCGACGTGGGCCACCGCGACGTCCTGCCGGTGGCGCTCGGCATGTGCTCTGAGGCGGCACGCCTGTGCGGAGACAAGGAAGCGGCGGTGAAGCTTGCGCGAGAAGCCGCAGAGCTGCTCGAGTCCGGCGCCCCCAGCTTGCTCAACGAGTCGGTCGTGTATGTGGCTTTGCACGATGCCTTCCTCGAGGTGCACGATGGCGAAGCGGCTCGCAACGCCATCGCACGCGGCATCCCTCCCCTGCTGCGCCGCGTCCACGGTCTCGTGGGTACGCCCTACGCGCGCCTGTTTCTGACCGAGCTACCGCACAACGCCGGCCTGCTCGCCGCCGCCGAAGGCTACGGCGTCGTCCCCGACGAGCTCCACCGCGTCCTAGAACAAACGTCCAATTGAACCTCCCGGAGGGAGATCAACCGCCACGGCGCCAAGTTTCGCCACGCGCCGCCATTTGATTTTGGGTTGCCACGGGCGAACAGGATGGGCCCGCCGCCCTATCACCTCCCGCACCCGCCACCGCGCGTGACGCGGGAATGTAGAGGCGCGCTCTGTCGAAATAGGAGGAACCCCAAAATTCTGGCGCGCGTGGCGAACGTTGGCGCCGTGGCGGCTAAAATTCTGGCGCGCGTGGCGAACGTTGGCGGCTAAAATTCTGGCGCGCGTGGCGAACGTTGGCGCCGTGGCGGCTAAAAGAAATCCGCCGAGTGGGCTCGCGAAGGGATGTTACCGCAAGAAGGCGCCGAGGCGGGCGCAGGCTTCGGCGATGCGGGGCGGGTCTTCGATCAGGGCGAAGCGGATGTAGCCTTCGCCGCCTTCACCGAAGCCGCTGCCCGGAGCGACGCCGACGTGCGCGCGCTCGATGAGCTGCACCGTGGCGTCCACCGAGGACAAGGCACGCAGGCGCTCGGGCAGGCGTGTCCAGACGAACATCGTGCCGCTCGGCTCGGCCACGTCCGGAAAACCGCACTCGCGCAGACTCGTGACCAGCACGCTGGCCCGGGTTTGGTAGAGGCTGCGGATCTCCTGAACCAGGCCATCTCCGTGATCGAGCGCCCATGCGGCCGCATGCTGCAGCGGCATGAACGTGCCGTAGTCCATGTACGTCTTGAGGTGCGCGAGAGCCCCGATCATGCGTTCGCTACCGGCCATGAACGCGACGCGCCAGCCCGGCATGTTGTAGCTCTTCGACATCGAGAACACCTCGACCGCGAAGCTTTTCACCTCGTCCACGGGCAGACCACAATCGAAGATGCTGGGCGCGTGCCGCGCCGCGAAATCCAGATCCGCATACGCCAGATCGTGCAGCAACATGGCGCCCGAATCGCGCACGACTTGCACGAGCTCGCGCAGCTGATCGCGACTGATGATTTGACCCGTGGGGTTGTGCGGGTAGTTGGCGATCACCAACTTGGGGCGCGCCCCCGACGCGCGGAGCCGCTCCACGGCCTCGGTCACGGCACGCGCCGGCTCGAGGTCCGCCCTGACGCGATAGGGAGCCACCGCCGCACCCGCGATCAGCGGCGCGCCTTTGTGAATCGGGTAACAGGGGTCCGGCACAATCGCGATGTCACCGTGATCCAGGATCGCCAGACACAGATGGCTGATGCCCTCCTTGGCCCCCATCGTCACGATCACCTCCCGCTCCGGGTCGAACTGCGCCTGGTGACGGCGCGCGTACCAGCGACAGTACGCCTCGCGCAGCGCCGGTAAGCCGCGGCCCGGGTGGTAGCGGTGGTTTCTGCCGACATCCGCCGCGTCGTGGAGCTGCTTCACGATCGGCTCCGGCGTCGGCCGGTCCGGATTGCCCAGCCCGAGATCGATGATCTCTACGCCGCTCGCCCGTACCCTCGCCTTCACCGCGTCCGTGACGAGGAAGGCGTAGGTGGGCAGGGCTTCGGCCCGCGGAAACGACCAAGCTTCGGGCATCACGGCGCAGCGCTCTACCACGAAACCCCGGACCTTACGAACTGTGTGTTGGACGGGCCGCCCCCGCCGCACGACCGGGCCACGGGAGCCGGGGCGCTTACCAGCGCTTGGCCCGACCGGCCCGCTGCTCGGCGAGCGCCGCCTGATCCTGCTCTTTTTTGATCAGAACGCCAGTGAAGGGCAGCTCGGCGCGGATCCGATCCGACCCGATGCCGTTCTTCGCGAGCACGGCGATCCAATCGATGAGCTCGCTCGTGCTGGGCCGCTTGCGCACCCGGGGCACGCCACGCACGTCGTAAAACGCGGCGATCGCCTGGTCGACGACGGTGTCGTCCACTTGCGGGTGATGCACGCGCACGATGCGCTTCATGAGCTCGGGTTCCGGAAAGTCGATGAAGTGAAAGACGCAGCGACGCAGGAACGCGTCCGGCAGCTCTTTCTCGTTATTGCTCGTGATGATCACCACCGGCCGCTGTTTTGCGACCACCTCGTCGCCGGTTTCGGAGACCACGAACCGCATCCGGTCGAGCTCGTGCAGGAGATCGTTCGGGAACTCGAGATCCGCTTTATCGACCTCGTCGATCAGGAGCACGATGCGCTGTTCCGAAGCCAGCGCGCGCCCCAGCGGGCCGAGCTTGATGTAGTGACGGATGTCGTTGACGGCACCCTCGCCGAAACGCGAGTCGTACAAGCGCTGCACTGTGTCGTACACGTACAGACCATCCTGCGCGCGCGTCGTCGATTTGACGGGCCAGTGAATCAGCGCGTGGTCGAGGCCTTCCGCGATGGCCTCCGCCAGCAGCGTCTTGCCCGTACCCGGCTCGCCCTTGACGAGCAGCGGTCGTTCGAGCGCAATCGCGGCGTTGACGGCCGCTTCGAGCGCTGGATCGGTGATGTAACTGCGAGTGCCCTGAAACTGCCGGAACGCCTGAGTCACGCCGGGCTCCTTAGCATACAGTGCGCATTTTTGCTCGGAAGAAGCAGCGCCGCGCACAGCTCGGCCGCCACGGCTAACCCAATGACCGGATTGGTTTTCTCGCCGAGAACGGTGGTAAGACGAGGCGGATGCGTTACGAGATCCGGGCCGCGGGGGTCTCTGACGAGGAGCAGCTGCTCAGGCTCTCCCGCTTCCTCAATACCGTGAATCTGCCGCACGATCGCCAGCACGTGCGGCGCCTGCTGGAGCACGCCAGCCAGAGTTTCAACGGGGAAATCAAGGAGCGGCACCGAAAATACGTGTTCGTGCTCTGGGACCTGGAACAGGACCTCGCGGTCGGCACGTCGATGATCGTGGCGCAGCTCGGCCGACGCGACGCGCCGTACATCTACCTGGAGGTCAGCTCCGAAGAGAAATACTCGAACCTACTGGACAAACACTTCCACCACACGGTGCTGCGGCTCGGGTTCTCTTACGATGGTGCGACCGAGATCGGCGGTCTGGTCGTGGATCCGGCGTACCGGGGCGCCAGCGAACGCCTCGGGCTTCTGATCTCTTACGTGCGCTTTCTGTACATCGCGCGTCACCGCGCATTGTTCAGAAACGAGATCCTGGCGGAGCTGTTGCCTCCGCTCGAGCCCGACGGAACCAGTCACCTGTGGGAGGCGCTCGGCCGTCATTTCACCGACATGAGCTACGCCGACGCCGACGTCCTCTCGAGTGAGAACAAAGGCTTCATCCGTGATCTGTTCCCGTCCGGACCAATCTACGCGAGCTTGCTCAGTCTCGATGCGCAGGAAGTGATCGGCAAGGTCGGCGCGCAGACCCGCGGCGTCGAGAAGATGCTGCGCCGCGTGGGCTTTCGCTACGCCGAGCGCATCGATCCTTTCGACGGCGGCCCGCACTTCGTCGCCGAGGCAGACGAAATCTCATTGGTCCGCGACACGGTGGCGACGGTCATGCAGGGCGAGCTCGCCGAGGGCACGGCGGCACGGCTGGCCCTGGTGGCGCGCGAATTCGACGGACCGCCTTACTTCCGCGCCGTCGCCACGCAGGTCGCGCTCACCCCTGACGGCGCCCACGTCGCCCCCGCCGCTGCACGCCACCTCGAGCTCGGCATAGGCACGCCACTAGCCGTCCTGCCCCTCCCCTGAGTCTGAGTCTGAGTCGCGCCGTCGGGATGGCGCGGCGGTGGGGTGGGGCCGTCAGCTGGCGTCGGGGACGCCCATGTCGCGCGTGAACTCGGGGTTCGACGCGCCGCGCGCGCGGCCCGTGTCGTCGAGCACGACCTTGCCATCGACCATGCGCACGACGCGCGGCATGCTCTCCGCGAAGCCGAGATTGTGCGTGACCACGACGATCGTGGTCCCGTGCTCTTTGTTGATCTGGAAAAACAAATCGTGAATCGCTTCGCTCGTGCCGCTGTCGAGGTTGCCCGTGGGTTCGTCCGCGAGCACGAGCTTCGGATCGAGCGCGAGGGCGCGCGCGATGGCCACGCGCTGTTGCTCGCCGCCCGAGAGCTCACCCGGGCGATGCGTGGCGCGCGACGTGAGCCCGACCTCTTCGAGCAAGGCGGCGGCGCGCTTTTCCATTTCTTTGCGTGAGCGCCCCTGAATCAACCCCGGCAGCATCACGTTCTCGAGCGCGTTGAACTCCGGCAGCAGATGATGGAACTGAAAGACGAAGCCGATTTCCCGGTTTCTGACAGCGGCCAGCCGCGACCCGCTCATCGTCGTCAGCTCCTCGCCCGCCAGGCGGATGCGGCCGCGCGTGGGGAGATCGAGCGTGCCGATGCAGTGCAAGAGGGTGCTCTTGCCGGCGCCCGACGGGCCGACGATGGCCAGGAGCTGACCCGGGTGGATGCTCAGATCGATGCCCTTCAACACCTGGAGCGTGCGCCCCATGTGCTCGAAGCTCTTGTACAGATCTTCGATGATGACGAGTGCTTCGGCCAAGTGGTTCTATCTCACTCGTAGCGGATGCCATCGACCGGCCGCAAGCGGCTCGCGGCGAGGGCGGGGTAAATGGTGGCTATCGTCGTGATGGCCAGCCCGGCCAGCGCGACGAACATGTAGTCCACGGGATCGACGTTGATCGGCAAACGATCGACGTAATACACGTCCGGGTCCAGGCGCACGCCGAACCACAGGAGGCCCAGGGTCAAGGCCAGCCCGGTCACCACGCCGAACACGGTCCCGATGGCGCCGATCATCACGCCCTCCGTGATGAAGATGCGCATGATGGCGCCATCGCTCGAGCCGACGGCCTTGAGGATGGCAATCTCCTTGCTCTTTTCCGTCACCATCAAGAGCAGCGTGCAAATGATGCAGAAGCTGGCGACCGCGATCGCGATCGAGAGGATGATGAAGGTGGCGATCTTCTCGAGCTTGAGCGCGCTGAACAGGTTGCGATTCGACTCCTGCCAGTCGCGCACGACGAGGTTCGGGCGCTTGATGGTCGAGAGCAGGCGCGGGCGAAGCGCCGCCACGCGCTCGGCGTTCTCCATCTTGATCTCCACGGCGCTGATGTTCTGCTTCAGGTCCAGGAACTCTTGGGCGACGTCGAGCTTCATGTACGCGTGGCTGGCGTCGTACTCGTACATGCCGCTGTAGAAGATGGCGGCGACGCGGAAGCGCCGGCTGCGCGGCAGCACCCCCATCGGACCGAGATCGCCGAGCGGTGACACCAGCGTCACCTCGTCTCCGACGTAGACGTGCAGCGTCTTGGCGAGCTCTCGGCCGATGATGAGCCCCGGATACTCGTCCGGCAACACCACCGCGTCCTCCACCTCCTTGTCGAGCTTGGTGGAGAAGAAGGGGCGCAGATTGGGTCCCTTCAAATAGACGCTGCCGTCAGCCGCGATACCGATCGGCGTGTCCGCCGGCAGGTTCGCCAGGACTCTCGTGTTTTCGAGATAGTCGAACTTGCCGATCTCGATGTTCTGCACGAGGTCGATGACGGTGCCGATGGTCGCGGGATCGACGCCGCGCACCAGCACACCCGCCGTGTTCGAGGAGCTCGAGGCCATCGCCTCGCCGGACACCACCGGCGTCGCCGCGCGCACGCCCTGGACCGTGCGCACCTCGTCGAGCAAGGACAGCCAGTGCTCGAAGCCGCCGGCGTTGGGCATCTCGATCTTCATGTGGGCGTTGTTGCCCAAGATCTTGCGCTTCAGGTCTGCGCCGAAACCGCCCATGATCGACACCACGATGCAGAGCGCAAACGAGCTGACCATCACGCCGGCGATCGACAGCACGGAGATCACGGTCAGAAAGCCGCTCTTGCTCGCGCGCACGTGACGCGCAGCGACGAAGGCGACGAAGCCTCGGCCCTCGATGCGATCGAGCACGCGCGGCATCACCAGCACCATGAAGCCGATGATGAACCCGGTCCCGCACAACGCCGCCCCGATGCGTACGAGCTGATGCCACATCACGAAGTAGCTGCCGCGCGCCACCGGCAAGCGGGTCGCCCAGCCACCGAACACGACCAAGCCCACCAGACACAAGCCGGTCAGTCCCCAGAGTAAGCCGCGCCGGCCGCCGCGCCCGAGGCGCTTCAGACCCATGCCGATGAGCCAGACCACGAACGACAGCGCCAGCCCGACGACCGCGATGCGACCGTACAGGCCGAGCGCGGCCCACGCGCGCGTCAGCACGCCGGCAGCGTCGGCGGTTATCTGCACGGTCGTGGGCTCGGCCATCATCCCGAGCCTGCTTCGGGCCGGAGCAGCGGAAAGGCAATCACGTCTCGAATCGAGGGCTGCCCGGCCAGCATCATCACCAGTCGATCCACGCCCATGCCGAAGCCGGCCGCCGGGGGCATGCCGTGTTCGAGCGCGCGTATGTAGTCTGCGTCGTAGTCCATGGTCTCTTCGGCGCCGCGCTCACGCTTGCCGACCTGCTCCTGGAAGCGCTCGGCCTGGTCGTCCGGATCGTTCAGCTCGCTGAAAGCGTTACACAGCTCACGCCCATGCACGAACAGCTCGAAGCGATCGCAGAGCGTCGGATCGGCGTCTTTTCGGCGCGCGAGCGGCGATACCTCCGCGGGGTAGTCGATGATGAACACCGGCACGCTGTGGGTGCCGGCTTCATTCCGGTAGTCGTCCGCCAAAAACGGCTCGGCCAGGTACTCGTACGCGACGAACAGGCGCTCGCCGCCCGAGTCGCAGTGTCCGAGCGCGCGTCGCAGATTTGCCCAGTCGATGCGCCCGGCGCGCTCGGAGGTCGCCTGAAAGCCGCTCACGAGCGCGTCGGCCGCCGCGCGCTCCGCGTCCGCACCGCCGGCGCCCGAAGCCGGTCTGCGCGCGATACGTGCCAGCAAGGCAAGCACGTCCGCTGGCAAACCGGCGCGCTCGAGCGCGCGCTCCACGGCGCGCTGCATCGGCACGCGCGCGAACGCACCCTCGAGCGTGAAGGCGCGCTCCTTCCCCCAGCCGGCGTAGCGGTCAGCGAGCCCGGCGCGCTCCATTCCGCGCGCGAGGTAGGCGTCGGTGGCGCGCAACATGAGCTCGGTGAGCGTCATGAGCGTCTCGTACGTGGCGTACGCCTGGTAGAACTCGAGCATCGTGAACTCGGGGTTGTGCCGCGTGCTGATGCCCTCGTTGCGATAACAACGGCCGAGCTCGTACACGCGCTCGAAACCGCCGACCAAGAGCCGCTTCAAGTACAGCTCCGGAGCAATGCGCAAGAACAGCTCGAGATCGAGCGTGTTGTGGTGCGTCTTGAAGGGCCGCGCCGCGGCACCACCGACGAGCGTGTGCAAGGTGGGCGTCTCCACCTCCATGAAGCCCTGCTGATCGAGGAATTCACGCAAACCCTGCGCAATCAACGAACGCGCGCGAAAAACCGCGTGCACCTCGGGGTTGGCGATCAGATCGACGTAACGGTGCCGGTAGCGCAGATCGACGTCCGACAGGCCGTGCCACTTGTCCGGCAACGGACGCAGCGCCTTGGTGAGCAGTCGAATGCGCCGAACCTCCAGCGAGAGCTCACCGGTCTTGGTGACGATAACGCGCCCGAACGCCTCGACGTGATCGGCCAGGTCGATGTCATCGAGCGCCGCGAAGCCCTCGCCGAGGATGTCCTTCTTGGCGAACAGCTGTAGCTCGCCGCTGTCGTCCTTGAGCCGGAAGAACGCGGCCTTGCCGAAACCGCGCCGCGCCATGAGCCGCCCCATGACGTGCAGCTCGCGTCCCTCCGAAAGCGCCGCGACACGTTCGCCGTCGTAGCGAAGCTCGTGTTTCGGCGGGAGTAGCGCTGCCGCGAAGCGCTCGCGGAGCGCTCCCAGCGTGACGCGATCTGCGGTGCTCACGTCGTTCGCGAACGGATTGCCGCCGAGCCGCCTGACCTGTTCGGCCTTGGCGCGGCGCGCTTGAATCAGCGCCGCCTCGCCGCCCGCCGCGTCCTCTGCGCCTCCGTCGCCGTCCCCATCCCGAGTTGTCATGAGTCTGTTTTCCTGGCGGTCGGGTGCGTCTTGCCGCCGTCGCGATCGGCGTGCTGCATCAGATACGCTTCGATGAACGCGTCGAGATCCCCGTCGAGCACCCCGTCCACGTCACCGGTCTCGTGCTCGGTGCGCAGATCTTTGACGAGGCGATACGGCTGGAGCACGTAGCTGCGGATCTGATTACCCCACGCGATCTGGCCCTTGGCAGCCTCGTAACGCGCCTGCTCCTGCTCGCGCTTCGCGGCTTCCATCTCGTACAGGCGCGCCTTGAGCATCTTGAGCGCCATGTGCCGGTTCTGGTGCTGGCTGCGCTCGGCCCGGCACACGACCATGATGCCGCTGGGCAAGTGCCGCATGCGCACCGCGGTCTCCACCTTGTTGACGTTCTGCCCGCCTTTGCCGCCGGCGCGCATGGTCGTCACCTCGAGGTCCGTGTCTTTCACTTCGATGTCGATCTCGTCCTCGACGTCGGGCGTTACTTCGATGGCGGCGAAGCTGGTCTGCCGGCGCGCGTTGCCGTCGAACGGGCTGATGCGCACCAGACGGTGCACGCCCATCTCGGCGCGCAGGTAGCCGTAGGCGTTCGGTCCGCTCACCGTGAACGAAGCGCCATCGATGCCCGCCTCGTCACCGGGCTGGTAATCGATGATGTCCGTTTTGTATCCACGCCGCTCGCACCAGCGCATGTACATACGCAGGAGCATCTCCCCCCAGTCCTTCGCGTCCGTGCCTCCCGTGCCGGGGTGGATGCTGACGATGGCGTTCGCGTGGTCTACCGGACCCGAGAGCATGCGCCCGAGCTCCGCTTTGCGCACGCGTGCTTCGAGCTCGGGTGCTTGCCGCTCGACGTCTCGTAGCGCTCCCTCGTCGTTCTCCGAAGCCGCCAGCTCGAGGTACTCGAGCGCCTCGTCGACGTCCTTTGCGAGCGCCTCGCCCAGCGCCAGCTTTTCGCTGGCCACCGCGCGTCGCCTGAGTAACCCCTGGGCCTTTTCCTGGTTGTCCCAGAAGCCCGGTTCACCGGAGAGCTGGTCGAGCTCGTCTATTTCGCGGCGGAGTGCTGGGAGGTCAAAGAGACCCCCTTAGCGCATCGACGCGCCGCTTGAGGTCCTGGAGCGTGGTGCGTGTCTCGGCAAGCATGGCGCGGCTTATCTACCGCTTGTTGGCGGTCTTGACCAGCCCTCTGGTAACGGGCGCCTGGATCGCGCCTCCGCTCCTCGAAACGGGCCTGGTTCGCGGCGCTGACAGGCTCCGCGCGCTGCACCACCGCCGAGAACCAGCCGCCCGTGAGCATGTCCAGCGTCAGCTCGGCCTCGAGCGCCAAGAGCCACGACTTTGCGCGCTCATCGGCGTCGGCCTTCGGACTCCGTGCTGCGAGCTCCGCGCGCTGCCAGGAAAAGAGCGCCCGGAGCACCCGTTCGGCGAGCGCGCCACGGGCACGAGCCTGCTCGCCGCGCAAGCGCTCGACGGCCAGCTCTTCGTCCGCGAACAGCAGGCGGTCGAGCTTCCAGGTCGCACGGCCTTCGAAGAGCAGGTTCGTGCCGCCGGCCTGCGTGTGGCGGTACGGGTCGTCGAGCGTCGGCGACAGCCGCACGGATTCATCGGTCACACGCGCCGCCCGCAAGCGCAGCTCCGGCAGCGCTGCAGCAGCGCGCGCTCGACTCACGAGTCCGTCCAGCCGAACGCGAGCGGCGCGGTGTCCGGCGAGCACCCAAGCACGCGACAGCGTGGCTCGAACCAGCTCCTTCGTCAGCACGAACTCGGGAACCTCGGCGGTTTGCGCGTCGGCTTCAGCCGTCGCGGGGTCATCTTCGGCCGCGGCGGGCGCACCGGTGCTCGAGTCCGGTAGCTGCGGGTCCGCCTCCGCAGGCTGAGCCGGAGCCTTCGCATGCCGGCGCGCAAAGCGTTCGAGCGGTACGTTCAACGTGAGCACGCCGAGCACGGCGCCGTTGCCCTGCGAGCTCTTTGCTACCTGTGCTCGGAGCGACACGCTCACGCCCGCGGGTTCGTCCGCCAAGTCGGCGTGACCGATGCTCGGCCGCGAGCCAAGCACGACGAAACTCAAGACGGCCAGGCGGGTGCGGGCGCTCATGGCCCGCCCGTCGGCCCGCGCCCCGCCTCAGTTGCGAGATTCGGGTGTGTCCCTGATTCCGTGAACGTAAACGTGAACGCAAACGTGAACGTGCCCGAAAAGCGATTTGAGCGCGAGAGCCGACGAAGGCGTCTGGTCTCGATCACGAGAGACCGAACGTTTAGTCGCGCTGGATTTCTGGTCGTCACGATTGACAGCGACAACCTGTAGTTTCGGCGAACGCGGTCCGTTGGGAGGGAGTGACGGGTTTTGAGAGGGGTTTCGTGCGGAGGCGAAAGCGAAGGCGGGTGCGCGGGCGGAGGCGGAGGCGGAGGCGGGGGTGCGTAGGCGGACGCGCGGGCGTGGGCCAGCGGAGGCGCCGCAGGCGCTAAGACGGAAGCTGGATACTTCGAGCGGCTTGATTTTTTGGGTTAGCGCGGGCCGCGGTGCTGCCGGGCGCACGCAGTGTCGCCCGGTCTCGGGCGCCGCGGGGGGTCGCGCTGCATAGACGGAGTGAGCAAACCCCCGGCCAGCAATCGACGCCCCCCGTGCCGTGAACGTCTAAGTACAGCGGCCCGCAAGAAGGTGATCAGTCGAAAACTTTTCCATTCGGGGCGAGTTGTCGTGGATGGTCGGTATGTGGAAGACCGACCTTCGAATCGAATTGGGCGAAGAAGAACGACAGGAACTCGAGCGCTTGGCCCGCTCGCAGGTCGCACCCCACCGGGCGGTGGTGCGGCGCCCAGACCATCCTGCTGTTGGCCGCGGGCACGCCGGTCTCGGTGGTGTGCTCGTGAAGCTCTGCCGCGCCTTGCGCAACCAGTGACGCGACTCGCTACGAGCCGTCCCCGCACCCGCACCCGCACCCGCACCCGATATCTGGCCGCCTCCGGGTACGGGTGCGGGTGCGGGTGCGGGTGCGGATTGATCACTCTTTTGCGAGCCGCTGTACTAAGCACTCATCGCATCTCGTCATGTTTAGGGCGATGACCTACACTTTCTGCAGGCCGCGCCGAGCACCGTGGGGGCGTGAAGCCCGCCGGAGTACTTGTTGGTATAGCCGCCGAGGCCTGCCACGTGGTCAACAACGTCCTTGACGCGCAGCGACGCACCATCGAGGTCCGCCTACAGCGAAAGTGTCGGCGATCTCGTACGTTGTGTGGAGTTCGATGCGTTCTCGCCTTGGCTTCAGCAGGGCGAAGTTGCGGCGAGGTCGTACTCGGTAGTCCGTAGACGCGGACATCGGGCGCGGCTCCCGCAACGAAAATGGCCGAGGCGGCAATTGAGCGGGCCGAGACAGGCACGGAGCGAGCGCCCTACCAGCGCTGCAGGGCGGAGCGGAGCGCGTGCAATCGCGAGAACACGGCGCCATCCGGCGCCCCCCGAGTTGTGGGGTGGCGCTGGTAGCCACCCCGCGTCCTACTACGGCGAGACGTTTGGCGGCACCAACAGGGCTAACGCGGCTCGCAGCAGGGATTCGGGTTTGGGCTCGACCGCGCGCGCTCGAAGCTTGCGAACCGCTTGTGCGACTTCGTGCTTGCGAAATCCCATCTTGCACAGCGCCGAGGAGACCTTGGTCTCGATAGGCTCGCGTGAATCGGACTGCACCGCGTCCGTGGGCCGAGCCTCGGCCTGCTTTGCCGGCACGTCACCCGGTTTGCGCTCACGGCGCTTCTTCTCGATGTGCGCCTCGCCGAAGACCTGGCGTGCAGTATGAGCGTTATGACTCGAGCACAGCAGCGAAAGATTATCCACGGTCGAGGGACCGCCGCATGCATGCGGCTGCACGTGCTCAATGGTCAGAAAGCGCCGCGCGCTGCAGCGCCGGCCTTCTTCGTCCACGAACGTGCATTGGCTTCCGTCACGTCGCCACACCTCAGCTGCCACCTCGACCGGCACGTGCCGCGAGCCCGGCTTCTGCACACGACGCTTGCGCTCTCGGCCCGCGCCGCGACGGCGCCGGACCTCGTTCTCGATGAGCGCCTTGATTGCCCGCGAGAACAAGCCTGGGAGGTCGCCACGGGACAGGACATGGCTCAGCAGCTCTTGAGCCTGCTCGATCTCGGCGTAGAGCTCCTGGCTCGCGGTGAATTGCACTAGGTAACGGGTCGCCGACAGCGGCGAGAGTTCGGCCCGCGTTGAAGCTCTGGCTGCTCCAGGACCGATCGCCGCTGCGGGCCGACCGGCCCCTGCCTGTCCGAGGGGCAAGGCCGACTGACTGGCGACGGGGTCGATACGGGCCGCGACATCCGGCCGTGGGAACCAGCGCGCGATCAGCTGCTCGATGGCGCGTCTCGACAAACCTCGTGCTTCACCGAGCAGCGCGTCGGCGTTGTGCTCGGTGAGATACGGCGCGAGCAAGAACAACCCAGTCAGGTGGATGGCTCCGCTGCGCAGCTCGTCGAGCACAGACGGCAGCTCTTTCGCCAAGCGTGCGACGCGGACGCGCTTGGACGCCTCGTCCTCGCTGTAGCCGAGACGCTCGATGCAAAAGCTGCGTAGCGACGAGGATGCCTGCTCGAGGTACAAGCGCCGGCGCTCGATCTCCGCCAAGTACTCGATGAGCTCGGCAGTGGCCGCTCGCTCGCGCGTGAGCAACACGGGCACGTGAGCGAGCAGCTCGGAATCGGAAATGGTCGATAGCGATGCCATTTCTCTGGCATAACACGGTGTTTTTGTCGCTCACTGGCGACGTAGAGAGCGCGTTTCACGCCTCTGAACGAAATCAAAATCGTCGGCTCCTCGAAAGCTCATGAGCGTGTGTTGTCGGGAGCGCGCGGCATCGTTTGTGTGTGCGCGACGCAATCAGGCCGCGCTCTCGTCTGCGCGTCGTCAATCAAATTCGAAGCGGTTCGACATTTACTTGCGTGCTGCAGAGCCGAGCGCGCCACGTCGTATTGCATACGCTTAGAGCTCGCCACCCATCAGTGGCGAGCCGGCAACCACCTCCGCAGTCTCGGCCGCGGCAGCGCTTTCCAGAGATTCGGTGTTCGAGCTTCCCGCGTGCCCTGGCCGGCCCGCGCGTAATGCTCGCGTCGGGCCAGGAGTGAGCCTCCGCGTCGTTCTAGATCGGGGTGCGGGTTGTGCGCGGGTGCCCGCTTCGATGGCGGCTCGAGGATTTTCGAACATGGCGGCACGCTGATTCCGCGTCGCGGAAACGCGAGCTACAGAAGCGGACCATCGAAGGCTGTCGCGACGACGCAGGCCCGCACGCGTTGCCCGCTAGCCCAAAATCAAGCCCCGAAGTATCAACCTTCCGTCCCATGGCTGCGGCCTACCCGCGTTCGCCTCCGCCGCTATCGCGGGCGAAGACTGCGGTGATGGGCACGGGCCGGTTTTGCAAGCCCGGGGGGTTGCTCATCCGGTCCGGCCACGTCAGCCGAGCGCGCCGCGGACTTGCTCGAGCGCGCGTCTCCCCAGATGCTGCAGAGTCGCCAGCTCCTCCTCGGTGCGGGGCCGATCGAAGGGATGCTCGCGCAGCTCGAGCTGGTTGTGGCCGGAATACCCCGCCAGCTCCGCGGCGATGGCGAGAGGTCGAAAACGGCCGTCGTCGCGCCAGCCGATGGCGGCGCGTACGACCGCATCCCTGCCATCGAGATCAATGGCAAGATAACCCTGAAGCATATCCAGGTCGATGTCGTGCTCTTGCCGTTCCGCGCCGTCCCAGCGCGGACGGAGGCTGATGAGCTTCAAGCAAAGACGGCCCCCGGGGTGCTTGTTGCGAGCACGCGCGCATGTCTCGCCGACGATTTGCCAATACACGTAGAGCCTCTGGTCGTGGCGAAACAGAAGCACCGCGTCCACGGCCGGCGCAGCAGGTTCTGGTGGTGTGACTGGCCGTATGTCCCCCAGCGCGGGCGGCTCCGGCTCCGCAGCTCTCGGTTCCGCGACTTCGGGCACGGCAGGCGTCGGCTCGAACTCGAGCGCCGTTTCTGCGGCCTCGATGACCGGGAGCGCCAAGGCAGACTCCGGCTGGCTGGCGAGCTCGCGGGTGATGGGGCTCACTTCCGTCTCAGGACCCGCAGCATCCGGCCAGGTTTGCGTTTCTTCGCGTTCCTCGACAGGCGCTGCGACCGGGGCCGTGCCGGAATCGTACGCGCGCGCCACGGGCCATTCTTGGGTGACGTCGAACGGGTCGGCTTGCGTGGCCGGGTGCGGCTCGAACTCCGCCGACTCCGGCTGTGGCTCCGAGTCCGGCTCGGGCTCCGAATCCGGCTCGGGCATGAGCTCCGACTCGAAGTCCGTCTTGCACACGATGACGTCGCTGATTTCTTCGGAGTCGAGGAACCCGGTATCGGTCGTCATTTCCGTTTCGAAAGGAGCCTCGCTCGGCGGCTCGGGCGTGGAGTCCGGCCTAAATAAGGACTCCAGGCGCCGCACGTTTCCCGCGGCGGGCGCTGCTGGCGGCATGGCTTCCTTGGACGGAGACGCGAGTCGGTCCCGCAGCAGGCGGGCAGCCTCGTGTTCTGGCTCCTTCTCGATGACTTCGTCGAGCATACGCAGCGCGCGTGCCACGTGTCCCTGCCCCGCGTAAATCTCGGCCAGGGTGACGGTGGCCACAGCGCGCTGGCTATTTGCTGGAGGCTCGCTCGAAGACGCGCCGCGAATCACCGCCGCGGCATCCGGCAGGTGCAACCCCTGCTCGACCACGCTCGCCACCAAATCCCGCGCGACGCCCAGCCAGCCGCGTAGCCGCTTGCGCTCCGCGTCGTCGGTCGCGCTGACGCGGATGATCTCGTCCTTCAGCTCGACACGCGTCAGCAACTCGGGCCGGTCGATACCGAAGCGGCGCGCGTACGCGATCAACTCCTCACGGGGCATGCGGTCGAGGACTTCCAACATCGGGCGCGCAGTGTACGCTCGAGGGACCCCAAAATCGACAGCCGAACCGACTCGTAGAATTCCGAACGCTCTGTAAAAGTCCGAAATCGCGCGCTGATGCTCTGGAAACGCCTCAGCGGCTGCACACGGCGAACACCTGCTTCAGGTCGGTGTCGCCGCTCACCACCTTCGAAATTCCGTCTTGCAGCAGGGTGCGCATGCCGCCTTCGATCGACAATCGACGAATTTCGTCGACGGACCCCTTGCGCACGATGGCCTTCTGAATGTCTTCGTTGCCGACGAGCAGCTCGTGCAACCCGATGCGGCCCTTGTAGCCGGAATTGCCGCACACCTGACAGCCCTTGGCTCTCTGCATGGAAAAACCGCGCAGCTCGCCGAAATCTTGCTCGAACAGCTCCGGCCCGTAAGCGCTCCGCATCTCCTCGAGCTCGTCGTCCGTGCACGGCTCCTTGACCTTGCATTTGCCGCATAGAGCGCGCGCCAGGCGCTGCGCCAGCACGCCCAGGAGCGCGTCACCGAAGCTGAACGGATCCAGACCCATGTCGAGCAAGCGCGTGACCGTTTCCGGCGCGCTGTTGGTGTGCAACGTCGAGAGCACCAGATGGCCCGTGAGCGAGGCTTCGATGGCCGTGCCGGCGGTCTCCGCATCGCGCATTTCACCGACCATGATCACGTCCGGATCGCAGCGCAGAAACGCGCGCATCGCTTGCGCGAACGTGAAGCCGATGCGCGCGTTCACCTGCACCTGCCGCAGACCCCGCTGCGTGATTTCGACCGGGTCCTCGGCGGTCCAGATCTTCATGTCGAGGGTGTTGATCGAGCCGAGCGCAGAATGCAGCGTGGTGGTCTTGCCCGAGCCGGTCGGGCCCACGCACAGCACGAGCCCGTACGGCTGGGCGACCAGGCGCTTCAATTCCGTCAGATTGCGCTCGCTCAAGCGCAGCTTCTCGAGCGGCATGGGCTTGGAGTTGGCGAGGATACGCATCACGACGTCTTCGCCATGGACCGTCGGCACGGTGGCGACGCGCAGCTCGATCTGCCCATCGGCCATGCGAAACTTTATCTTTCCGTCCTGCGGCTTGCGCCGCTCGGCGATGTCGAGCTTGGCCATGATCTTGATGCGCGCGACCACCGAGTTTCGGTGCTGCGGCGGGATCTCGGCGCCGGCCACGCATTCGCCGTCCACGCGGAAGCGCACGACGGTCATCTCTTCTTTTCCGTTGGGCTCGACGTGAATGTCGGACGAGCCGCGCCGGTACGCATCGACGATGATCTGATTGACGAGGTTGACGATCGTGCTGTCGGTGGGTTCCTCGTCCGTGTCGCCCGGCCCGTCCTCCTCGTCGACAACCGCGCTACCCTCCGCCAGACGCTTCAAGGCCTGGTCGAGGCCGCCCGGCTCGGGCACTGCCGCGGCCGCGGCCGCCGTCTTGGCGAGGTAGTCAGCGACGTAACGCTTCAACTGGCTGGCAGTGACCAGCACTTCGTCCACACGACGGTTGGCGTGGAAGCGCAACATGTCGATGGCTTCGAGCGCCAGCGGATCGCTGATGGCGACAGTCAAACTGCGCGCGTCGGTATCGACGGGAAGCACACCGTACTTGCTGATCAGATCCTTGGGGATCTCGAGCGGCGCACGAGGATTGATCACACACGAGTCGAGATCGATGAACGGCGTCTCGAATTTTTTTGCCAGTGTCTTGGCGAGCGCGACCTCGCTGATGATGTTCAGTTCGACCAGCACCTCGCCCAGGCGCTTGCCCCGGCGCTTGCGCTGCTCGGCGAGCGCGAGCTCGATATCCTCCGGCTTGGCGAGCCCCGCCTGCACGAGGATCTCGCCGATGCGCATCTTCTTGCGCTGCTGTAGCGCCGCGGCTTCGGCGACGTCTCCCGTGCTGACTTTGCGCTGTTCGACCAGAATCTCGCCGATCGGCACCGCGCGCTGCTCCGTCTGCGCGACGATCGCGTGCAGCAACATGTCCGGGTGAATGACGCCCGCGCTGACGAGCATCTCGCCGATGGGTTGGTCCCGCTCGCGGGCGCTGACGCCGTGGTGATAGAAGAAGATCTCGCTGAACGCGTTGTCTTCGACGGGAAAGGCGCTGAACCCCGTGCCGTTGAGCGACGCATCCGGTTTGACCTGGACCTTGAAGCTCTTCTGTCCGGCGACGTAGACTTTGTAGCGCGGCGCGAGCGGATCCGGGCTGGCCGGCGCGACGTCGGGCGGACGATGCTGCCCCACGTAGGCGATACTCTCGGCGGCGATGATCTCGCGCGCCGCGCGCTTGCCGGGCGCCGCGTCTGTCTCGAACAGCACGTCCGGCGCGCTGGGCGAGAACGCGCTCAGCCGACCAGTCTTGGACTGGCCGTTGAGCAAACCGAGCGTGACGAGCAGGTCACCCATGCACTCTTCAACGGTCGCGCCGGGCCGTGAGTTAACAGATGAGCGCGCCGCGCGGCGCTACTTTCCTGAGCTATTCTGCTGTAGTCGCCGTACGTTACGGCCGCGGCGCACAGCAGCCCACGTCAGTACCAGGCGCCTTCGGCGCCCGGAGCCGGACTACGCCCCGCGATCACCTCCCGGGCGCGCTCGCCATCGCGCGCGATCTGGGCAGCGAGCGCCGTAACGTCGGAAAAGCGACGCTCCTCACGCAAGCGCTCGACCAGGTGCACCCGCAGCGTGCGGCCGTACAGGTCCTGGTCGATGTCGAAGACGTGCACTTCGAAGCTCGCTCCGGCGCCCAGGGTGGGACGCACACCGAGATTGGCCACACCGCGGCCGAGCACCTGCGCGCGACCGGTGCTCTCGTCGAGCAGATCGACCAACACGGCGTACACGCCGTGTGGCGGCAGCGCCTCGGCGATCCCGGACAGGTTGGCGGTGGGGAATCCCAACGTGCGCCCGCGCTTCTGTCCCTCGACTACGGTTCCGCCCAGCGCATGCGGTCGCCCCAGCACGCGCTCGAGAACCGCAAGGTCCCCGGCCTCGAGTAGCTCTCGCGCGCGCGTGCTCGAATACGTCCCCTTGTCGTCGCCCGCGAGCTGTTCCGCGCGTGCGTCGAAGCCAAGCTCCGCGCCGAGCGCCTGGAGGGTCTCGATCGAGCCGGCGCGGTTGTGGCCGAAACGAAAATTTTGCCCGATGATCACCACGCGCGCCCCGAGCGCCTCGATCAGGAGCTCGCGCACGAACTCCTCGGGCGACATGGCGGCCAGCTCGTGCGTGAACGGTTCGACCACCACGCGCAAATCCGGGTCGATACGGCAGATCAGCTCGGTCTTGCGCGCGATCGTCGTCAGGATCGGGAGACCCCCGCGCCCCAGGACCTGGGCCGGGTGCGGGTGAAACGTCAGTACGAAGGGTAAAAGCCCGCGCTCGCGCGCCTCGCTCGCGGCAGCGCGGATCACCGCCTGATGGCCGACGTGCACTCCGTCGAAGTTGCCAATGGCAACCAGCGTGCTGCGGGGCACTGCTCGGACCGATCGGGCGCCATCGACGCGTCGAGACAACACACGGCTCGGCTTTACTACAGTCGCCGGATGCGTGCCAATCTGGCAAGAAAGCTCGGTCCTTGAAGCCAAGACGGTGAAAAGGGCGCCCGGAAGCCGCTTGCCGCTCGGACGAAGCCGCTACTATAGACTGCCCGAGCAGCAAGAACTCGCGAGCCGAGCAGGCCGCCCCGCTTAGATTCGATGACCCCCGACCAAGCTCTGCAGGAAGCGCGCGAAGGCAAGCTCCGGCCCGCGTACCTCGTGCTCGGCGAGGAGTCGTACCTCGTGGCGAGCGTTTCCAGAGCGCTGCGAGAGGCCAGTGTAGCCGGCGGTATCGCGGGGCTCAACGAGGACCAGATGACGGCCGGCGAGGTCTCTGCCGAGCAAGCCGTGAGCGCCGCGCGCACGCTGCCCATGATGAGCCCGCGCCGCCTGGTGCTCGTCCGCGCGCTCGAGCGCTGGGAGGGCCGCGGAGAGAGCGGCAAGGGTAAGGGCAGCTCCAGCGACGCGCTCGACGTGCTCGCAGAGTATGCGAAGCATCCGTCGGAGACGACCACGCTCCTGCTCGTAGCGAGCAAGCTCGATAATCGCCGCAAGCTGGTCACGCTGGCGAAGAGCGAGGGCTGGCTCGTTCAGTGCGACCCTCTGCCGCGCGGCGAGCTGCCGCTGTTCATCGAGCGGCGCGCGCGCGTGCTCGGCAATCCACTCGCGCCCGAAGTGGCGGACCTGATCGCGGAGCTTTCGGGTCCCGAGCTCGCGCCCGTGGCCGATGCGCTCGAGCGGCTGTGTTTGTACGCGGGCGCGGGTCAAACGATAACCTCCGACCACGTGGCGGATTGCGTCGTGCGCGTCCGACCCGCCAGCGTCTGGGAGCTGGTGAACGCGGTGGGCAAACGCGACCTCGGTGCCGCGCTGTCCGCGCTGGGGCAGGTCTTCGATCCCTCTGACCGCGGCTTGCGGTTGCTCTCGGTGCTGGCATGGTCCGCGCGGCAGTTACTGCGCTTCGAGGCCGCCACACGCGCAGGGCTACCCGGGCCCGAGGCGGCCAAGCGAGCTGGCGCCGCGCCTTTCAAGGCGCGGGAGCTCGCCGATCAGGTGAAACGAATTTCTCGCCCCGAACTCGAATCATGGCTCGAGCTGCTTGCTCGGGTGGACCTTGCACTGAAGGGCGGCTCCCGCCGGCCCCCACGTGCAGTGCTGGAAGAGGCCATCATTTCGCTTTGCGCCCGGCGCCCGAGCCCGGGCGCGGCTTGGACTGGGCGGTCCAGCGCTTGACCCGAGCACCCCAGAGTCCCATCTTTTAGGATACGCTGTGGACACTTCCGCGCCAAATGATGCAGAGAACCGCGCGATTCCGGCCTCCGGGCGCGAACACATGGTGACTTCGGACACAGCGCATGCACCGCTGCGGCTGGAAATTCTCGCCCAGGCGCCTCTTCCGACCCGCCACGGCATTTTTCAGCTGCACGTGTTTCGCTGGGATGATCCCGAAGCACACCCAGGCCTGAGCGACGAGCACCTCGCGCTCGTCATGGGCGAGGTCCGTGGTCAAGCCGCGGTGCCCGTGCGTGTGCACTCCGAGTGTCTGACGAGCGAGGTGTTCGGCTCGCTGAAATGCGACTGTCGCGAGCAGCTCGAACGAGCCATGGCGGAAATCGCCGAGCGAGGACGTGGCATTCTCTTGTACCTGCGCCAGGAGGGCCGCGGCATCGGTCTGGCGAACAAGGTCCGTGCTTACGCGCTCCAGGCCATGGGCGCGGACACCATCGAGGCCAACGAGCTGTTGCACCTGCCCGTCGACGCTCGGGAGTACGACGTGGCGGCCGCCATGCTGCGCGAGCTCGGCGTCTCCTCGATCGAGCTGATGACCAACAATCCCAAGAAGATCGAATCGCTGCGCGAGCTCGGGATTCAGGTCGTGAAACGCATTCCCACGCACGTCGTGCCGAACCCGTTTTCTGCGCCGTACCTCGAGGTCAAGCGACGCCGCATGCAGCACGAGCTCCCGAGCAGCCCGGGTGCAGCGCCGCCGCCCACGGCGCATCCGAGCGGCGGCAAGACACCGCGCACGGGTTCGTAGCGAGCGCGGGCGATCGCTACTGCCGCGGCAGTATCAACGCATAGGACCCGGGCGCCGGGTTGTACAAGAGCGCGTGCGCTCCGGCCTTGGTGGCGTCGTAGTGCGCATACCAGGGCTGCGCTCGCCACGCTTCGGTGTCCTTGACGAGCTCGGGGACGATCACGTCGAGCTCGACGTAGCGGCCCGCGGTGCGGCGCGCCAGCGCTGGACCGAAGCTCCAGGCTTCGCGCCCAGGGCGGGGCTCGACGTCGTTGTGCAGCGCCCCGCCGTAGGCCACGATCAACCCCGGCCGGCCGCCGTCTGCCTGCTGGTCGAGCAATCGCACGAGGTCGCGCTCGGTGCGCGCGCTGATCATCTCGAGCATGCGCGCGATGTCGCCAGCGCCCGCCTTGCTGATGACGTCGTACTCGCTGCAGCTCGGCACGAGCGCCTGCGGCTCGATGCCGAGCGCCTTGGCGCGCGTCCCCAAAGCCACGAACTCGTCCAGATTCTGCGGCGCTTGCTGCGCTACCACGGGCCGCTGCTGCTCGCGCACGCGATGCTCGACCTTGCCGCATTTGCCAGTCTGCAGCCAGATCTCGAGCACGAGGTGCGACGCGCGCCCGCGCAAGAGCGGCAGCAGGTCCTCCATGAAACGCGCGGTCGTCGAACGCACGCGTGTGTCTTTCTGCGCGTGCGCTTCGCCCACGGCGAGCACTCGGGGGTCCCGCGCGAGGACGGTCATGAACGCCGCCGCCGGCGTCGTGAACACACGGCAGCCAGCGCCACCGCACGACTCCGGGGCGGTCTCTGCCGCGCGCGCAGCGCTCGGCACCGGCCTCGAAACGCTCGCGGACGGAGCCCCCTCTGGAGCCCGTCCCTTCGATCGGGAGCACGCGCAGCACAGCGCGGCGGTGAGCAGTGCCCCGGCGACAGAGACCCGCGCCGGGTTCACGTCACTGCTTCCCCTGAGCTTCCTTGAAGCGCTGCGCGGCGGCCTTCAAGCGGTCGCGGAGACGCGTGGCGTAGCCGGCCTTGTTTTCCTGGCGCACGCGGGCGAGCGCCAAGGCGTCTGCCGGCACGTCCTGGGTGACGGTCGTGCCGGTCGCCACGTAGGCATTCTCGCCCACCGTAACGGGCGCCACGAGCTGCGAGTCGCTGCCGATGAACGCGCCCGCGCCGATCACGGTGCGGTGCTTCTGGAACCCGTCGTAGTTGCAGAAGATGGTGCCGGCACCAACGTTGGCTTTCTCGCCGACGTCGCCGTCACCCAGGTAAGAAAGGTGATTGGCCTTGGCGCCGCGCCGCAGGCGCGTTTGCTTCGTCTCCACGAAGTTGCCGACGTGCGCCTCCTCGTCGATTTCGCTACCCGGCCTGAGGTGCGCGAATGGCCCGATCTGCGCCGCGGCTCCGACTTGACTCGACACGATCACCGAGTACGGCTTGATGACGGCGTTCTCGGCGATGGTCGAGTCCGTTACGACCGAGCCCGCGTCGATGCGCGCTCCGCGTCCGACCTTGGTCGCACCCCGGAGAAACACTCCAGCTTCGATGATCGCATCCGGCTCGATGGAGACGCTGTCGTCGATGCGGGCTCCGCCGCGCACGGTGACTCCCTGCTTGCCGTGACGCTGGGCGATACGCGCGAACAGCACGTCCTCCGCCTGGCACAGCTGAGTCCGATCGTTCACGCCGACCAGGGCGCGCGGATCGCCGAGCACCGCGAGGGCGCCGCCGCCCTGCGCGGCGATCGCGACCGTGTCCGTCAGATAGTATTCGCCTTGCGCGTTGGACGGCCGAATCTTGCCGAGGGCGGAGCGCAGAGCGAGCGTGCGCGCGGCGTAGACCCCCGCGTTGATTTCACGAACCGCACGCTCCGCGTCATGCGCCAGATCGCGCTCTTCGCGGATCGCCGACACCTTTCCCTCGGACGTGCGCAGGATGCGGCCGTAGCCCTTGGGGTCAGAGACGATGCAGGTCATGAGCGCAAGCTCGAGCTTCGGCTCTGCCGATAGAGCGCTGACGAGCGCGCGCAGATCGCTGCCGACCAAAAGCGGCGTATCGCCACACAGAATGAGCACGCGCTCCTCGTCGACCGCTTCGAGCCCGACTCGCGCCGCATCCCCGGTTCCACGCGGCACGTCCTGGACCGCCGTGCGTACGACCTGGTCGCCGAACTCGCGCGCGACGTACTCGTCGATCGCCGCCCGCGAGGACGGGCTCACGACCACGATCACGCGCACCGCGCCAGCGTCCAGCGCGGCTCGAATCGGGTAGTAGACGAGTGGCCGCCCCGCGATGGGGTGCAACACCTTGCTCAAAGCGCTCTTCATGCGCGTGCCCTGGCCGGCAGCCAGCACGACGGCGGTCAGATTGGACATGGGGGCGTATGATTGGCACTGCCCGCCCGGGCGCAACAACCCTTAACTGCCGCTGGCAGGCGGCGCGGCCACTTCGTTGCCGAGCGGCGACGGCGGCGGCGGCTCTTCCTTGCCTGGGCCGGCCGCAGGCTCCGGCAACGGCCCTTCCGAGCCAGGCAGAACGTCCGGAACAGGCGGGTCGATGGGCCCGAGCGGCTGCGCCCGAGCATTGTCCGTCTCCGCGACGCGAACGGGCGCCGTAGCGCGCTGCGTGTACACGATCAACGTCTCGCCCGGGCGTAACTTGTCGTTGCGGGAGCGGCGGTTGATGCGCTCCATCATGCCCACGCTGAGTCCGTGGCGTTTGCCCACGCTGCTCAACGTGTCGCCCTCTTTGATGGTCACGGCGATGCGCTTCTTGCCGTTGATCGCCTCGAAATGATCGAAGAATTCGCCGGTTCCCGCGACGAGCACACGCGTCTGATCGTCCTTCAGGGTGCGCACGTCGTCGAGCGGCGCGTCCTTGCTGACGAACGCCTGGAGCACCATCCCGGCCTGCAGCCGTGCCGAGGTGTCGAGCGCGTTCCAGCTGAGCAGCTCGGCGCGTGTGACGGCCAGCGCCTGTGCCACGCGCGACAGCGTGTCGCCGGGCAGCACGCGGTAGAAGACTCGGCGCCGGTCCGTGTACTCGAAGCGTCGCGGGGGCACGACGACCAGCTCGTCCCCCGCCGCGCTGCCGGGCGCTTCGCCGGGAGCCAGCTGCGGGGCCAAGAGGACGGTGCCCGGTATGAGCGCCTCCTCGCGGCCGATACGATTGATGAGGCGCAGCTTCTCTTGCGTCGTACGAAAGCGCGCCGCAATGGTCGCCGCGGTATCGCCAAAGCGCACCACGTACGGAGCCAGAGTCTCGTCGTTCGCGGTCTTGGCGAGACGCTGACTGACGGCGATGCCTTTGCCGAGCGGAACGCGCACCATCCAGCTTTGAACCGGCTGCTGCCCGGGCCGCGCCGGGGGCGTGCGCGAGATCCGGTAGTGCGGATTCAAAACTTCGATGTTCTGCGCGGAAACACCGGCAGCCTGAGCGACCTCGAGCAGAGCGAGGCCCGGCTCGACGCGCACCGTGTCGAAGCGCACCGCCGGATCCGGCGCCACCTCCGCGATGCCGAACGCCTTCTTGTTATTCATCAGAATGGCGGTCGCGAGAATCTTGGGAACGTAGAGCGTCGTTTCCCAGGGCACGCCCGCCTCGTAGCGGGCCAGCTGCCAGAAGTCGTTCGTGTTGAACTTGCGGATCGCGCGCGAGAGCCCGCCGTACCCCATGTTGTAGGCGGCCATCGCGAGCTCCCAGTTCCCAAACCGGCGGTGCAGGTCGCTCATGTAGCGAATCGCCGCTTCGGTCGAGCGCTGCGGATCGAGTCGCTCGTCCACCCAGCGATCCACCGTCAGCCCATAGAGCCTGCCGGCGTCCGGCATGAACTGCCAGATGCCCGCCGCACCTGCCGGCGAATAAATGGTGGGGCTATGGCCGCTCTCGATGAGCGACATCCACACGAGGTCCGTCGGCAAGCCCGCTTTGGCGAACTCCGCCTTCATGGCCGTCACGTAGCGGCCGCTCTTTTTCGCCCACACCCGTGCGATGGCCTTGCCGCGCGGATTGTCTCGATAAAAGAGCAAATACTTGACGACGTGCGCGTCGAGCCGCACCGGCAGATTCGGCATGGCCAGTGTCTTCAACCATGCAGACTCTGCCGCGCTCGGCGCGGGCGGTTCGAGCGACTGAACTCGCGTGTCCGGCGGCAGACCCGAGGCGACCACGCGCTCGCCGTCACCGCCGACCGCTCGCGGCAAGTCCGTCCAGGACCACCCCGTCTCGAGACCTTCGAGCGGCTTCGGAAAGAGCACGCGTTCGGCTTCGCGCAGAGCGCGGAGCTCCGGGTCGTCAGTGCCTTGCTTCAGCTCGTCGCGGGTCGGTCCGCCTGCAATCTCCCGCCTTGCCACGGCGTCGGGCACGGGTAACGGAGAGCCGGACGGCAACACCGGCTGAGGCCGGCGCGGAGCGGGGCCGCGTTGATGGCTGCGCTTCGGCGCACTCTTCAGCGACTCGTCGCCTTCCTTCTTGTCCGATGAGGCCGCGGCTTTATCGCCCTCACCGTCGCTGTCGCCTCGTGAAACCTTGCGCTGGCCGGAACCTTGGCGCGGCCCGACGGGCGCGTCTTCCAGGGTCGGTAGGTCGTCGTTTGCGGCCTCGGCGCGTGACGATTCGCGTTCTGCATCGTCCGTTTCAGCTTCCTTCTTCGCGCTGCGGTCGCTGCTCTTGGTGGAAGCACTCGGCTTTCTGGGATCTGCGGATTTTTCCGAAGCGGAGTCTTCCGACGTGGATTTCTTGGACTTGGGCTTCGCCTCCGTCTCTTTGGAGCGGTTCGCTTGGGCCGCGACCGGCGCGGCCAGAGCCATGCCGGCCAGCGCGACGACGGCGATGGCAGCCACGCGGGCTGCGCTTTTGAGCCTACGCATCAGCTTTATGTTCCCACAGACCCGGGTGGCGCGGGCAAATACGCGGGTGAATCCTGCCTAGCACCTTGATTTGACCCGCCAAATCGTGCCAGGCCCGAGCATGGCCAGCGGCATCCGGACGGAATACGACACCTTCGGCCCCATCGAGGTCCCCGCGGATCGGCTGTGGGGCGCACAGACCCAGCGCAGCCTGCAGAATTTCGCGATTTCCGGCGAGCGCATGCCGCTTTCGCTGATTCACGCGCTCGCGCTCGTGAAGAAAGCCGCTGCGCTCGTGAACCTCGACCTCGGCATGCTCGACGAGCGCACGGCGGGAGCGATCGTCCAGGCCGCCGACGAAGTGGCCCGTGCCGTTCACGACCAGGAGTTCCCGCTCGTCGTGTGGCAGACGGGCAGCGGGACTCAGACGAACATGAACATGAACGAGGTGCTCGCCAATCGCGCCAGCGAGATCCTGGGTGGTGAGCGCGGCGAGAAGCGTCTCGTACACCCGAACGACCACGTGAACCGCGGGCAGTCCTCGAACGACGTGTTCCCCGCTGCGATGAGTCTCGCTTGTGTGACGGCGGTGCGCGGTCGCGTGCTGCCGTCGCTCGCCGCCTTGCGCGACGTGCTGGCCAACAAGTCCCGGCAGTTCAGCGAGATCGTCAAGATCGGTCGGACCCATTTGATGGACGCGACACCGCTCACGCTCGGGCAAGAGGTGAGCGGGTGGGTCGCGCAGCTCCAGCACGCTCACCAGCACGTCGAGAGCGCCGTGCCGCACCTGGCGGAGCTCGCGCTCGGCGGCACGGCGGTGGGCACCGGCTTGAACGCGCACCCCGAATATGCCGTACGCGTGGCCAGCAAGATCGCAGAGCTCTCCGAGCAGCCGATCGTGACGGCGCCGAGCAAGTTCGAAGCGCTCGCGGCGCACGACGCGATCGTCTTCGCTCACGGCGCGTTGAAGACGAGCGCGACGGCGCTGAACAAGATCGCCAACGACGTGCGCTGGCTGGCGTCGGGCCCGCGCTGCGGAATCGGCGAGCTCACGATTCCGGAGAACGAGCCCGGCAGCTCCATCATGCCGGGTAAGGTGAATCCCACTCAGTCAGAGGCCCTGACGATGGCGTGTGCGCAAGTCATGGGCAACGACGTGGCCATCAACATCGGCGGAATGAGCGGCAACTTCGAGCTGAACGTGTTCAAGCCGCTCATGGTGCACAACTTCTTGCAGAGCGCGCGTCTCATCGCCGACGGCTGCGACAGCTTCCGGCTCAATTGCGCGGCCGGCAT
>DATDJP010000194.1:0-12424 GCA_036520475.1 Polyangiaceae bacterium
AGAGCCGAGAAAGCCGGCAGCGCCGGTCACGAGCGCTGTGCGACGAATCGAACCGAGTCCCATGTATGGGTTCCTTTCCCAACCAGCGCGTGCAGACGCGCGATGCCACCCTGGTACCATCGCCCAGAAGGCCCGTCTAGCAGGGCGGAGCGCTCTCGCGCTCAAGTGCTCGCGTGTTCGCGCTCACTCACCCGTGCGCCAAGCCGCACGCCACGTAGCGCTGGCCCGAGTGACGTCGACCGAGGCGTCGACAGGACGCTTGCCCACGCTCGCGTTTCAACTTCGCGGCTGTGGCGCGGCCAGGTTCTTCGGCCGATTTGGGGGGGGCTCCCGCGAGCGTTGCACCTTTACGGAAGGTGGTGGAAGAAACTAGAATGCGAAACGTTTATTCGCCTGAAGCTGGGGGGGATACCGGCTCAAGGCGGGGAGTACTAGATGCGCCCTTATGAGTTGATTGACGAGGAAGGTGCCGGCCCCGACATCGCGGTGGTCGGCGTCGCGGCGCGCTTGCCCGAAGCATGGAACGTCCCGGAGTACTGGCGGAACTTGGCGGCGGCGCGCGAGAGCGTCCGGCGCCTCTCGGACGAGGAGCTACGCCGCGCCGGTGTCGACGAGGCGGACCTCGGTGACCCGGCGTACGTGAAGGCTGCTGCCGTCCTGAGCGGCCTCGAGCTGTTCGACGCGCAGTTTTTCGGTTTCTCACCCCGGGAAGCCAGCGTGCTCGATCCCCAGCACCGGCATTTTCTCGAGGTCTGCTGGGAAGCGCTGGAAGACGCGGGCATCGTCCCCGACCAGTTCAAGGGGCCAATCGGCGTGTTCGGCGGCTCGGGCATGAACGCCTACATGCCATACAACCTGTTCACGAACCCCGATCTGATGCGTCAGATGGGGCTGTTTCTGGTGCGACACACCGGTAACGACAAAGACTTTCTCACGACACGCGTCTCGTACTGTTTGAATCTGCGTGGCCCGTCGGTAAACGTGCAGACGGCGTGCTCCACGTCGCTCGTGGCCATCCACCTCGCGTGCCAGAGCCTGCTTTCGGGTGAATGCGACGCCGCGCTGGCCGGCGGCGTCACGATCGAGCTGCCGCACTATCGCGGCTACCACTACGAGGAAGGCGAAATCCTGTCGCCTGACGGCCATTGCCGGCCCTTCGAGGCCAACTCGCGTGGCACGGTGTTCGGCTCGGGGGCGGGCGCGGTCGTCCTGCGTCGCCTGCGCGACGCGATTGAAGAGGGCGATTTCATCCACGCCATCATCAAGGGGACGGCGGTCAACAACGACGGCTCGCGGAAAGTCGGCTATCTGGCCCCGTCCGTTGACGGCCAGGCGGACTGCATCGTCGAGGCGCTCGGGGTGGCCGGCCTCGAGGCGCGACAAATCTCGTACATCGAGTGTCACGGCACCGGCACGCCGGTCGGCGATCCGATCGAGGTCACGGCGCTCACGCAGGCTTTCAGCCGCACCACACAGGAACGCGCCTTTTGCGGCATCGGCTCGGTGAAGTCGAACATCGGTCATCTGGATACTGCGGCGGGCGTCGCGAGCTTCGTGAAGGTCGTCGAAATGCTCAAGCACGAGCAGCAAGTGCCGACCTTGCATTTCGCGCAGCCGAATCCGGAGATCCCGTTCGAGTCGACGCCGTTTTTCGTCGTGGGTGACAGCCGCCCCTGGCCGCGCACGGACACGCCGCGCCGCGCCGGGATCAGCTCACTTGGCGTCGGAGGCACCAACGCGCACGTGATCGTCGAAGAGGCGCCGCGCCGGCTCGCGCCGGCCACTTCCCGTCGCGAGCAAGTGCTGGTGCTGTCGGCGCGTAGTCCGGCGTCGCTCGATCGCGCTGCCGAGCGGCTCGCGTCGCATCTCGAGGCCGAGCCCGACACGGATCTCGGCGAGATCGCCTCGACGCTGATCCACGGTAGAAAGAAGTTCCCCTTCTGCCGCGTGGTCGCGGCCAAGAGCGCCGAAGAGGCGCGACAGCTCCTGCCGAAAGCCGACGGCAAGCGCGTGTTCGACGTGGCGGCGACTGCGGCGCCGCTCGAAGTCGCGTTCCTGTTCCCGGGTGGCGGCGCGCAGTACGCGAACATGTCGCGTTCGGTGTACGAGTCGGAGCCGGTCTTCAAGAAGCGCTTGGACGAGTGCTTCAGCGTGCTCGAGCAGCGCGAGAACCTGAAGCTCCGGGAGCTTTTGTTCCCCGCGCCCGGCGGCGAGGAGGCGGCCAATCAGGAGCTGCTCCGGCCCGAGCTCGCGCTGCCGGCGTTGATTTCGATAGAGCTTTCGTACGTCGCGCTGCTTTCGTCTTGGGGCATCAAACCGGTGGCGGCGCTCGGTCACTCGCTCGGTGAATATGCGGCTGCGCACGTCGCCGGCGTCATCTCGCTCGAGGACGTGCTCAAGCTCGTCGCGCTGCGCGGGCGGCTGTTCGCCAAGGTCAAAAAGAGCGGCATGATGAGCGTGCCGATGGCCCCCGACGCGCTGTCCGAGCTGCTCGTCGGATCGCTCGTGATCGGCGTGATCAACGGGCCCGAGCTGTGCGTCGTGTCTGGCGAGAACCACGAGCTCGACCAGCTCGCGGCGGTGCTCGCCCAGCGCGACATCGAAGCGCACCGGCTTCACTTGAACGTCGCGGCGCACTCTCCACTCTTGGACCCCGTGCTCGCAGAGTTCGAGGCGGGTTTGCGGAGCGTGCGCTACGGCGAGCCGACCCTGCCGTATCTTTCGAATCTGAAGGGGACCTTCCTGGATGCGCAGACGCCGCTCGACGCGAAGTACTACGTCGAGCAGTTCCGGCGCACCGTGCGCTTCTCGGACTGCATCGCCGCGCTGACCGCCGCGCACCCGAAGGCGATCTTGCTCGAGGTCGGTCCGGGTCAGGCGCTCTCGTCGCTGCTGCGCCAGCACCCGGCGCGCGCCGCGGCGCAACCGGTGTTGTCCGTGTCGCCACACGCCAAGGAAAAGACGTCGGAAGAGCTGCACCTCTTGAGCAGCGTCGGACGGATCTGGGCGCACGGCGGCAGCGTCGATTGGAAGGCATGCCTGGGCGGTGAGCGGCGCATCATCCCGCTACCTGCCACACCGTTCGAGCACGAGCGCCACTGGGTGGAGCCGGGTCAAGGCTTCTTCATGGCGCAGAAGAAGCGCGATCACGTCGAGCGCGAAGGCGACTTGTCGCGCTGGTTTTTTGCGCCGGCGTTTCGTGAGAGCAAGCGCGAGCCCTCGAACATCCAGGCGGGCGAGCGCTGGTACGTGCTGGTGGACGCCGGGCCGCTCAGCGACGCCATCAAGCTCGAGCTCGCGGCACGTGGGATCAGCGCCGTGATGATTTCGCCCGGCGGGAGCGCTGCGCCGTCGGCAGCGGGACACTACGTGCTCCCGCTGGCCGAGCCGAAGGCGTACGACGATTTGCTGCAGCAGATCATCGCGAGCCACGGCGCGCCCACGCGCATTCTGCACGCGCTGTGTCTGAGTGACGGCAAGGCGCTGGCGCGCGAGGAGCGCATCGACCGCGCGTTCTTCTCGCTCATGCACCTGGCGCAGGCCCTCAGCCAGGAAGACTACGAGCACGAGCTCGAGCTGCTGGTCGCGACGTGCCGCGCCTACGCCGTGGCCGACACACGCAGCGAACAGCCGATCCAGGCGCTGGCCCAGGGTCCCGTGCTGGTCATTCCCAAGGAAATTCCCGAGATCCGCGCGCGCCTCTTCGATCTCGCGGACGTGCGCGATCCCGAGGCGACGGCGCGCAGCTTGGTGAACGAGCTCTCTGCGCCGAGCGCGCAGGCCATCGTCGCGGAGCGCGGGCGCTCGCGCTACAGCGAGGTCATCGAGCGCGTGGCCCTGGCCGAGAGCAGCGGGGCGCTGCCCGATGCGCCGGTGTTCCTGTTCACGGGCGGACTCGGTGGCATCTCTCTGACTCTGGCGCGTGACGTGGCCGCGAAACACAAGGCGCGCCTGGTGCTGGTTTCGCGCAGTGGTTCTCCCGAGGAGAGCGAGCGCGCGGCCGGTGGTGTGGCCGCTGAACGCGTGGCGGCGCTCGCTGCGCTGCGCGAGCTCGGGGTCGAAGTAGCCGTCGAGAAGGCCGACATCAGCTCGCCGGAAGAAGTCACGGCGATGCTACGCCGCGCTCGCGAGCGCTTCGGTCGCATCGACGTCGTCGTGCACACGGCGGGCGTGGTCGACGATGGACTCCTGGCCATGAAGTCGCGCGCGGCTGCGCGTGCGGTGCTGGCGCCGAAGCTCGACGGTGCGGACGCGCTGATCGCAGGGCTCAAAGAGCAGCCGCCGGCCGTGCTAGTGCTGATCTCGTCGACCAGCGCCATCCTGGGCCCGCCCGGGCAGATCGACTACGTCGCCGCCAACGCCTACCTCAACGCGCGCTGCCGCAGCCTGGACGCGGAGCTTCCTGGCACGCGCGTGCTCGGTCTGGGCTTCGGCGTGTGGCGCGATACGGGCATGGCCGCCCGCATGCACGCGCAAGTCCCGTCGAACCTGCACGGCGAACCGACGGGGCACCCGCTGCTCGGCCGCGAGCAACGCTTGCCGGACGGCACTAGCGAGTTTCGCGCGATCTATCGCACCAGCGAGCTCTGGGCGCTGGATGAGCACCGCGTGCGCGCCGGGTCTGCGCTCTTGCCCGGCACCGCCTTCGTGGAGCTGATCCGGGCCGCGGGCGCGCGCGTACTCGGCTCGACCGCGAACGACGCGCTCGAGTTGCGCGATCTGACGCTGCTGACCGCGCTGGAGGTCGCCGACGACGCGGAGCGCGAAGTCTTGATCCGCGCCTCACGCGACGAAGACGGCGAGGCAGGCGTCTTCGAGATCGTCGTGGCGACGCGTGGCGCCGGTGACCCGAACTACGTGGAGCACGCCCAGGCGAACGTCGCGCGCTCGCCCCGCCCCGCGCCGGCGCCGTTGCCCGCGCAGGACATCCGTGAGCGTTGTCACGTCCGGCACGTCGAGTTCGAGGAGGGCCGGCAGGTGCTCCCGCAGGATCGCGAGCTCTCGTTCGGGCCGCGCTGGAAGGTCATTCGCGACATGCGCTTCGGGCAGGGCGAAGCCATCGCGCGGCTCGAGCTTCCGCAGCGCTTCGCGAGCGATCTGGCAGACTTCAAGGTCCATCCCGGGATGCTCGACATGGCCTCGGGTTTCGCGTTCTCACTGGCGGACGCCACGGGCGAGAACGATCGCGTGCGTGTGCCGCTGGCGTACGAACGGGTGCGGGTGATCGCGCCGTTCACCCAGGAGCTGGTCAGCTACGTGCGCGTCAGGAACCACGATCCGGCCACGGGCGTGGCCGTCTTCGAGGTGCGCATCGCCGATCCGTCGGGACGCGTGCTCCTCGAGGCCGACGGCTACACCACGCGCAGCATTGCGCCGAGCGACTTTCGTCGTCCGGGCAAGTCGGCGGCGGCGCCGACGTTGCTCGAGCGCTGGATCAAGAACGGCATCACGCCCGAGGAAGGGGCGGGCGTGTTCGAGCGCGTGCTCGCATCGAGCGTGAGCGGCGAGCTCTACGCCACGCCGGTGTCGCCTTACGCGCTCGCGGAGGATTTGAAGGCGAAGCCGAAATCGGCGCAGCAAGAGGCATCGCCCGCTTCCATCCGGCACGCGGCCAGCACAGCGAGCAACTCACCGCGCGACGACGTCGAGCGGCAGCTCGCCGGCATGTGGCAAACGCTGCTCGGCGTGGAGAGCGTCGGCATCGATCAGAACTTCTTCGACGTGGGCGGCCACTCGCTGATCGCGGTGCGCTTGTTTTCGCGCATCAAGAAGACGTACGGCGTCGACCTTTCGCTGGCGGTGCTGTTCGAAGCGCCCACCATCGAAGCCACCGCGCGCATCATTCGCGACGCGCTCGGACTCACGTTCAAGCCGGACGCGAGTCCGGAAGCGAGCACTCCGCCCGCTCCGGCGGATGCGCCGCGCGCGCCGGTGGTCAGCGCCGGGGCGCGCTTCTCCCCGCTCGTGTTGATCCAGAACGGTCAGGGAAGTGTGCCGTTTTTCTGCGTGCATGGCGCGGGCGGCAACGTGCTCAACTTCCGGGATCTGGCGCGCGGTTTGGGCCCAAAGCAGACGTTTTACGGGCTGCAAGCTCAGGGCGTGAACGGGGAGCCGCCGCTCGAGACCATCGAGGCCATGGCCGAGCTCTACCTCGGCGAAGTGCGGCGGGTGCACCCGCGCGGGCCGTACCTGCTCGGCGGCTACTCGGGCGGCGGGGTCGTGGCGTACGAAATGGCGCAGCGCCTGCGGCGTGACGGCGAGAACGTCGGCTTGCTCGCGTTCCTCGACACATTCCGTCCCGGCACGAAGCCGCGCCGGCTGACCATGAGCGATCGCTTCGAGCGGCTGATTCAAGAAGGCCCGCGCTACATCCCGATGCAGGCGAAGTACAAGGTGACCCGCCACCTCGACGAGCTGTCGCGCGAGCTCAAGCTCAGGTTCTTCTCGAAACAAGGCTTGCCGCTCCCGCTCGAGCTGCGCGACTTCCACCTGACACGCTCGTTCCTCGAGGCTTCGGAGCGTTACCAACCCGAAGTGTACCTGGGTCCGGTCACGCTGTTCCGCGCGCGCCGCATCGCAGACGTTTACAAGCACGTCGGCGTCAAGCTCGGTTGGGACGACCTGACTCCGAACCTGAGCATCGTGGAAGTGCCGGGCGATCACGACAGCCTGGTGCAGCAGCCGAACGTGCAGATTCTGACTTCGCATCTAAAGACCGAGCTTCACAAAGCCGGCGCGCCGTCGTGATGCGCTCGAACAGCGTTCAACCGTGAGCGACGGGGGAAAAGGAAGAGTATGGCCTCGTATAGTGCATGGTTCGTAGGTGAAGGCTCGCTGTTGATCCAGGCCGCGGAGACGTGGCTCGGGAGCGGTCACGAAGTGCTCGGCATCGCGACGCGCGAGCCCAACGTGATGGCCTGGGGCAAGGAGCGCGGCCTCCGCTTGATCGACCCCGGCGCGCTGCGCGAGCCGTTGACGAGCGCGGGCTACGATTTTCTGTTCTCCGTCGTCAACTTGACGATGCTCGAGGACGACCTGATCAAGACGCCGCGGAAGCTCGCCATCAACTTTCACGATGGCCCGCTGCCGCGTTACGCGGGCGTGAACACGCCCGTCTGGGCGCTCGTGAACGGCGAGACCGACTACGGCATTACCTGGCACGAGATGACGCTCGAGGCGGATACGGGCGACATCCTCGTGCAGCGCCGCTTCGAGATCGCGCCCGACGAAACCTCGTTCAGCTTGAACGCCAAGTGTTTCACCGCGGGCATGGAGTCGTTTCGCGAGCTCACGCAGCGCATCACGGACGGCACGCTCGAGCCCGTCGCGCAGGACCTTTCGCTGCGCAGCTACTTCGGGTTCTACGAGCGGCCTCCCGGGGCTCAGGTCCTCGGCTTCGAGGCGCCTGCCGAGGACCTCGAGCGACTAGCGCGCGCGCTCGACTTCGGGACCTACCCGAATCCGGTCGGCACGCCGAAAATCGTCACTTCCAGAGGCGCGGTGTCCGTCGCCGGTGCGACCATTCTGGAGCAGCGCAGCGGAGCCACGCCGGGCAGCGTGCTGGCCGTCGATGACGACGGCATCACCGTCGCGACTGCAACGGACGACATTCGTCTGACGGGTGCCCGCACGGCCGCGGGCACGGCGCTCACCGCTGCGCTCTGGGAACGCCTCGGCATCAAGGCCGGCGCCACGTTACCGGGGCTCGACGAGGCCGCACGCACCCGCCTCACGCAGGCGGCCGAGCAAGCGGCGAAGAGCGAGGGCTTCTTTTTGCGGCGCCTTTCGGTCGCGAGCCCGCTCGATCTCTCGCTCCCGGCTCCCGACGAGGGGGCGCGTGCAGGCGCGCACAGCGAAGTCGCGGTGCCGGACGCGCTGCGCAAACAGCCGCTGTTGCCGTGGCTCCTGGCGTTTCTCGCGCGCTATTCCGGGGCGACGGACTTCGACGTCGCGTATGCCGATCCGAGCTTGCGCGAGCGCTCCGCCGGCGCATGGCAGATCTTCGCGAGTGTAGTGCCACTCTGCGTGCATGTGGACGCAGACGCCAAGGTCAGCGATGCGGTTCAGGGCATCGACGCGCAGTGCCGCAAACTTTCGGGACGCTTCCCGTTCATGCGCGATCTGTCGCTGCGGCAACCGCAGGCGCGGGCGACCACGCTCGGCATCGCCGTGCTGGTCGACGTGGAGCCGGAAGATGACGCGCTCGACGCGCCGCAAACGGACCTCGTTTTTCGTGTGGTGAGCGAGCCGCAGCGGCTGCGAATCGAGGCCCCCTCGGGCAAGGTTTCTCAGAGTTTCCTCGATAAACTGGCGGCGCGCGCCGGGTTGTTTTTCGCACAGGCCGCTGCCAATCCCGAGGCCGCCGCGCTGAAGCTGCCGCTGATCGCGGACGCCGATCGAAAGCGGCTCGACGCGTTCAACGCGACTACCCGTCCGCTCGAAGAGGCGTGCATCCACGCGCTGATCCAGGCGCAAGTACAGCGGCGCCCGGATAGCCCCGCCGTCACGTCACGCGGTGAAAGCCTGACGTACCGCGAGCTCGACGGACGAGCCAACGCGCTCGCACGCCGCCTCGCCCTGCAGGGCGTTGGCCCGGACAAGCTCGTCGGCGTGTTCCTCGATCGATCGGTGCATCTGCTCGTGGCGGTTCTGGGAGTGCTCAAGGCGGGCGGCGCTTACGTCCCGCTCGATCCGGAATATCCCGCGGAGCGCCTGCAGTTCATGATCGAAGACGCGGGTCTGTCGGTCCTGCTCACGGACAGCGCGCGCCAGGCCCAGCTGCCGTCCGGGAATTTCTCGAGCGTCGCGGTCGACAGCGCCGAGTTCGCGAGCGCTGCAGAGGCGCCAGAGAGCGCGGTGACACCTTCGAACCTCGCTTACGTCATCTACACCTCTGGCTCGACGGGCAAGCCGAAGGGCGTGATGATCGAGCACCGCAATGCCGTGAATTTCTTCGCGGGCATGGATGAGATCTTCGCCGCCGTGCCGGATACGGGCACGTGGCTGGCCGTCACGAGCCTGTCGTTCGACATTTCCGTGCTCGAGCTGCTCGCGCCCCTCACGCGCGGGTTCCACGTCGTGATCGCCTCGGGCGACAACGCGGAGCAAAAGCGGCCCATCGACTTTTCACTGTTCTACTTCTCCGCCAACTCGAAGGGCGGCGGTCCCGAGCATTACAAGCTACTGCTCGACGGCGCGCGCTTCGCCGATGAGCACGGCTTCGTCGCGGTGTGGACGCCGGAGCGGCATTTCCACTCCTTCGGCGGCCTGTACCCGAACCCTGCGGTCGCGAGCGCGGCCCTCTCGCAAGTCACGAAGCGCGTGGCGATCCGCGCGGGCAGCTGCGTCTCGCCGCTGCACTCGCCGCTGCGCATCGCCGAAGAGTGGGCGTTCGTGGACAATCTATCGGGAGGACGCGTCGGCATTTCGTTCGCTGCCGGGTGGCAACCGAACGACTTCGCCCTCCGGCCGCAGAATTTCCAGCGTCGCTCGGAGATCATGTACGAGGACATCGAGACCGTGCGCAAGCTGTGGCGCGGTGAGAGCGTCGAGTTTCCGAACGGCGTCGGCAAGCCCACGCAGATCTCCGTGCTGCCGCGGCCCGTGCAAAAAGAGCTGCCCGTCTGGGTCACGGCGGCCGGCAATCCCGAGACGTTCAAAGCGGCGGGTCGCATCGGCGCGAACCTGCTCACGCATCTGCTCGGGCAAACACTCGCCGAAACGAAAGAGAAGATCGCGCTGTACCGCGCCGCGCGGCGCGAAGCCGGGCACGCCGGCGATGGCACGGTCACCTTGATGCTCCACTCCTTCGTCGGACAAGACGAAGACACGGTCAAGAAGCTCGTGCGCGAGCCCATGAAGGAATACCTGCAGACCGCGGTCGGCCTGATCAAGGAGGCGGCCTGGTCGTTCCCGACGTTCAAGCAGAAGTCCACCAAGACGGATGGCAGCTTCTCCACGGATGGTCTCACACCCGAGGAGATGGACGCTGTGCTCGATCACGCGTTCCAGCGCTACTACGACACCAGCGGCCTGTTCGGCAGCGAGGAGAACGCGCTCGCGATGGTCGAAAAGGTCCGCGCCATCGGCGTGGACGAGATCGCGTGCTTGATCGACTTTGGCGTGCCGAACGAGCTCGTGCTGTCGCATTTGCCGTATCTGGCGGCGCTACTCCGGAAGTCGCATGTGCCGCGTGATAGCGCTCCGCGCGAGAGCCTCGGTGAGCTGTTCGAGCGCCACACGCCCAGCCATTTCCAGTGCACGCCGTCCATGGCCAGCATGCTCGTCTCGGAAGAGCAGACGCGGCGCGGTCTCAGCGGCCTTACGTGCATGCTGGTGGGTGGCGAGGCGTTCCCGCCGCCGCTGGCGAAGCAATTGAAAGAGCTCCTCGCCGGGCAGCTGTTCAACATGTACGGACCGACGGAGACCACGATCTGGTCCTCGTATCAGCGCGTGGAGCGCGCCGAGGACGACATCCCCATCGGTCGTCCGATCGCCAACACCGACATCCTCATGCTCGACCGCAACGGCGGGCTCCTGCCGCCCGGGGAGGCCGGCGAGCTCGGCATCGGCGGCATGGGCGTGGCGCGCGGTTACCTCGGCCGTGAAGAGCTGACGCGCGAGCGCTTCATTCCGCACCCCACCCGGGCCAGCGAGCGCATCTACCGCACCGGTGATCTCGCGGTTTTGACCGACGAGGGCGTGGTGCGCTTCAAGGGCCGCCTCGATCACCAGGTCAAGGTGCGCGGCTATCGCATCGAGCTCGGTGAAATCGAGGCACGCCTCGGCGAGCACTCGCGGGTGCGGGAATGCGCCGTGATCGTGCGCGAGGACGTGCCGGGCGACAAACGCATCGTGGCCTACATGACCGCGGACAAGAGCGCGCCCAGCGCCGAGGAGCTGCGCAATCACCTGTCGTCACGGCTGCCCGATTACATGGTGCCGCAGGCGTTCGTGGTGCTGCCCGCGCTGCCCCACACGCCGAACAAGAAGATCGATCGCAAGGCGCTGCCGAAGCCCGACGCCGCCGCTCCCAAGAAGAGCGCTGCGGCCAAAGAGAACCCGGCGAACGCCATCGAAGAGATCATCGGCAGCGTGTGGAAGGACGTGCTCGGCTTGCCCGAGGTGTCCGTGAACGACAACTTCTTCGATCTGGGCGGCCACTCGCTCTTGACGATTCAGGTGCTGGGCCGCCTCAAGCCTCAGGTGGAGAGGCCGGTCACCTTGGTCGACCTGTTCCGTTACCCCACGATCCGCACGCTCGCGACCTTCCTCGGCTCACAAGAAGTGAAACACGAGACGCTCGACGAAAGCGCAGCGCGCGGCGCGGAGCGGCAGCGCATCCGCCGCGCCATGTTCGACCGTCGGCGTTAGAGACGCGGCGGGGCGAAGCCACGCCCACCAAGACGTGTAAGTCTTGGAAGACCAGATCACGATCCGCGGAGGAGACGACAACCCACAGGAACAAACCGGCGGGGCCGGCGCCGGCTGCCTTGAAGCGGAAAAGAGTCGCCAGGCTTTCAGGTGGATCACGAACTCGAGCGCACCAGCAATGCGCGACCCAACTATGAGAATGTCCCTTTCTCGAGCGCGCTAAAGGCCCGGCGAACCCGTGCGTATCCTGGTCGCGAGCGATCTTCATTTCGAGTTTCACGCGGACCGCGGCGCGGCGCTGGCCCGTACCCTCGCGCCCGCCGACGTTTTGGTGTGCCCCGGGGACGTCGCGGTCGCGCCGCTTCTGGGCGACGCTCTCGCGCTGCTCTTGGAGCGCTACGCGCACGTGGTGTTCGTGGCCGGCAATCACGAGTTCTATCGTTCGAGCCTGAACGCCGTGCGGCGCGCGCTCTCCGCTCTGAACGAACGCATCGAGAGCTTTCATTACCTCGAGCGCTCGGAGTGCCGCATCGAGGGCCGGCGATTCATCGGCGCCACGCTGTGGTTCCCGCCCAAGCTCGGCGATCGCCTATTACAGGCTTTCGCGGCGGACTTTCGCCTGATCGGCGATGCCAGGCCGGGCATCTACGCCGAGCACGCCGCGGCACGCCGCTATTTGCAGGAAAACCTGAGCGACGACGCGATCGTCGTCACGCACCACCTGCCACACCGGCGCTCGCTCCCGCCGTCGCTCGCGCACTCGCCGCTGAATCGGTTCCTGTTCAGCGACCTCGCCGAGCTCATCGAGAGTCGGCAGCCGCCGCTCTGGATCCACGGTCACGCGCACACCTCGTCCGACTACACCATCGGACGCACCCGCACGCTGTGCAATCCATTCGGCTACGCCGGCCGCGAAGAAAACCCCGCCTTCCGCCGCGACTGCGTGCTCGACGTCTAACCGCGCCCGGCTCACGCGCACCCTTCCTGCAGGCTCGTTCCGTTCGCTTGGACGGTATCTGAGATTTCAGTCGGGTCGGCCCGGGCGGCAACA
>DATDJP010000195.1:0-20784 GCA_036520475.1 Polyangiaceae bacterium
TGCGATACGCTGCGACGCGGACGACTACCCCCTCCCGCCCACCTTCTGCGATGACTGGTGTCGCGTGATCCGGCGCGTCCCGTGCGATGAGGAGCCCGAAAATTGCGTGCGTACCTGTGAGCGCTCCCGCGGGCCCGCGCAGTGTCAGCAGGCCTATCGCGTGCTCCTGGGCTGCTACGCGGGGACGCCGGCCAGCGAGTTCAGCTGTTCTGACGAAGGCTTCAACGAGGTGGCGCGCCCGAACGAGCACATCTGTCGCACCGAACGCGACACCTTGATCGAGTGCGCGTATCCGAACGTACGCGCGTGCCTGGACGTGTGCCGGACACTCGAGGACGCTCACCAGCAAGACGCGAGTGCCGGTTCCAGCCGTGTGCGCTGTCCGTCACGGGACGTCCCGTGCGACTCGTTGTGCTGGTATGTCACGCGGGAGATCACCGCCATCATCCGCGACGCGGGCGCGAGCGATGCGAACGATGGCGGCGTCTTCAGGGACGTCGCTTCTGCTCTGATCACGTGCGCCATCGAGCGGGCGGACGCGTGTCGTGCGGCGGCGCATGGTGACGCGCTGGATGGATCGGCGGATGCGTCGGACGATGCCGCTCCGGCGAACTGGTCCAGTGTGCTCTTGCGCTGCGCCGGGCAGGTGAGGCCCGGAGGGGGCGGCGTGCCGTGAACGCGCCGGCGACGCGATCAGTGACTTCGCAAGCAGTGCTCCACGTCGGCGAACGTGCCGCGGAACGGACCCGTGTGCGCGAGCGAGAGACTCGCGACCGCGGCAGCAAACCGCGCGGCGTCGACGGGCGGTCGTCCAAGCAGGCGCGCAACGACATAGCCGGCCGTGTAGGTGTCCCCCGCGCCGGTCGAGTCGACAGCGAACGGCGCCGGCAGCGCGGGCACCGCGTGGACGGCGCCGTCGACGGCGAGGTACGAGCCCGCTTGCGCCATGGTGACCAGGACTTCGCGGGCACCGCGCGCATGCAACGAGAGCGCCGCATGCGCCGGGTCGCGTTCCCCCGTCACTCGCTCGGCCTCCGCGTCGTCTGCCTTGACGACCTGACAGAGCGGCAGAACACGCGTCGCGTCGGGCCACGCCGCCGGCGCGATGCGTTCTCCCTCGAGCTGGCGCACGAAGCCCTGAATATCGAGCACGAGTAACGCAGCATGGCGAGCCGCGTGCTCCACGAACTGCACGCTCATCTCGTGATTCGTGAGCGCGCCGAGGTGAACGACGTCGCGCGCGCCCGGGACGACGTCGCTCGGCTGAAATGGGTCGGCGACGCTGCGCACGGTTTGAGAGCGTCCGCGCAGGTCCGCCGTGAGCACGTTCTCGAACTGGGTCGTCGCGTCCGACGCGATCACCTGCACCTGACAGCCCGAACCTCGGAGCGGCCTGGCTAGCTCGCCCGCGTCTCGGTCAGCGAGCTTCGTGAGCACCTGGACCTGCTGCCCGAGCTGCGCGTAGGCGACGCCCGCATAGTGCACGGTGCCGCCGGGCGCTTCCATCGTCCGATCGGACACGCGGATGAGATCGCGCGTCAGGTGTCCGATGAGCAGGATCCGGTCAGCTGTAGGCCACATTTCGTGCATAAATGCCGCCCCCTCGTGCGTCCAGCCGGTCGTCGCGGGAGCCTACCCTGTAACCCGAAATCGTGAACGCGCTTGCCAGTGTGGGCTTCAGAGCCTATATTCTGCTCGCCACGAAACGTTACCCCGGGCGACCCGAAGCACTCGTTTTTGAGATCGCGACGCGTCACGAAAACCTTTGGCGACGCAGAGTGGCCGTGAAGTTCGAATTCACGGCCCTACCTCCGATCTCGACGGCTCAATTGGATGGCAGGTTCAGTGCCTTAATTGGCGTTACTGGAGCCGCAAGCAGAGTGTGAAAATCATGGGAAATCGTCTTTACGTCGGAAATCTTGCTTTCAGCGCTGATTCTGAGACCGTTCGTGCCGCCTTCGCCGAGGTCGGCGAGGTGACGGACGTGCATCTCGTCACGGATCGTTCCACGGGACAGTCGCGCGGGTTCGCGTTCGTCACCATGGGAACGTCGCAGCTGGCTGCTGAGGCAATTTCGCGGCTGGACGGAACCACGATCGACGGTCGTGCCCTTCGCGTCAACGAGGCGGAAGAGCGCAAAGGCGGCGGCGGTGGTGGCGGCGGTTTCGGCGGCGGTGGTGGTGGTGGTGGTGGCGGCGGTGGCCGTCGCAACGATCGCTCCAACAACCGCTGGTAAGCGTCGCGATTGCGCCCGTCGGGTCCGGTTCGTGGCATGCTCCACGAACCCGTGAGCTGACGGGCGCAGCCTTATTTTCCGCACCTGGATAGCGCTGATGACGAGCCCGCCTGATCTGAAGCCCGATGTGAAGCCGCGCCCGAATCGCTCCGCGCTGCTTTCGGAAGCGGCGCTGCTCGTCGGTTCGCGCTGGGCGCGTGGCTGGTGCGAGGAGATGAGCCGCACGGGCCGCGCTGTCGAAGGGGGATGGCCCGGCACGCTGCCTGAAGCAAGGATGCGCGTCGCCGAGTACTTCCGGATCGAATGTGCGCGGCGCCATCTGTCGGAGCTCGATCCGGCCGAGCTCGCGCTCGCGACGCGCTCTGCATACGAGCAAGCCAAGCGTGATTGGCTGCGCATGACGCGTGAGTCGCAGCAGTCGAGTTTGCGCGACTCGACCACGCCTGCGAAGAAATAGCCCGCCTGCGCCTAGCTGCGTTTCAGTAGTAGCGCTGCGGCCGTCGAGGAGCGGTAGAACGGCTCGAGCCGAGCGCGGATTTGCTGCTCGAGGAAGCCCGTGCGCTCGGCCTGCTCCACGAACGGTACGAGCACGGCTCTGAGCTCGCGGCTGACCATGCTCTCGCTGACGCCCATGTCGGCGATCACGGAGGCCAGCGACTCCTGCCCGTACTTCGCGAACAAGCGCTCGATGACTTCGCCCGATACGCCGCGAAAGTACGCCGACTTGCGGAACTTGAGCCAGTGCTCGTAGCCGAGCACCACGAAGTCCTCCAGGTCCTGCGCGCTGAAACCGGACGTGACCTCGTCGAGGGGTAGCGTCGCGGTGCTGTCCCAAACCTCGTCCGCGATGTCGCGCAACAGATCCGGGTCGAGCGCCTCGACCAGGTGCTGCGCGCTGTCCTTGAGCAGCCGCGGCGCGTGCTTCTCGGCGAGTCGCGAGAGGCGCTCCTCGAGCTCTTGGCCGACGTGCGGGAAGAATTTCGCCTCCAGCTCCGAAGTGATGCCGGACGCGCGCAAGAGCTCTGCCACTTTGCTTCCGGACAGTGCGTCCAGGAGCACCCGTGCCAGGGCGCGTCCCGCGAGCTTCCCGACTGCGGGGCTTTGCGTCACCTTGTGGATCAGCTCGCGGCGCAGAGCGTCCAGCGCCATGATCTTGTCGGCGAAGTCGTCGTAGCTCGCGGACGGGAAAATCTCCTCCACCGGCGTTTTCCTGCTCACGGTGGACGAGAAGACGGCGCGCGACATCTCTCCGGCGAGCTCGGTGATGCCACCGCTCACCTTGAGCTCGATCACGTTGCGCTCCACGATGCCGGCGATCTGCTGCGGGGTGAACAGCTCGTTCCAGGTGACGCCCTGAAGCCAGCGGAAGATCGCGGCGACGCGCGTCTCGATATGCGCGCAGAGCGCATCTCCGCGCAGCGCAGCGAGGTCATGCTGGACGTGCGCGTCGAAGAGCGCCTCGAGCACGCTCGCGGGCGTCGGTTCATCGCTGGCTCCAGACAGGATCATGACGCACCGTCGTTGCGGATGGCACCGGAGGAGAGCGCACGAATTTGCGCGGCGACGCGTTTGCGCAGCGCTGGCGTGTGCTCTTGCCCTTGCTCGAGCAGGCCGCCGCACCCTTCCAGGAGCAGCACGAGCGCCGCGTCCGCCAGATGGGCCGGTAGCTTGCCCTTGGTAGCGGCGTTGTCGCTGAGCGCCTCTTGCACGGCGCTGGTCAATACGGACAGCTTGGCGCCGAGCGCGGCGCGAAAACTGGGAATCGGCCCCAGACGCTCGGCGAGCACGAAGCGGATCAAGTCCGGATCCTCGCCGGCACTCCGCAGCGTACTGCTCACCAGCGCCTCCACGCGCAGGTGCGCGTCGGCGCCAGGTTCTCGGGCGGCTGCGGCGCACTCGGTCGCGAAGGGGCCGACCAGGTCTTCGATCAGCGCGAGCCCGAGCTGCTCCATGTCCGCAAAGTGGCGATAGAAGGAGGTGGGCGCAATGTCCGCTGCGCGCGCGACTTCACGCAAGCCGAGGCTCGTGAAACCGTGCTCGGCCGCCAGGCGCAACGTCACGCGCAAGAGCGCGCGAGTGATGCGGTCCCGTTCCTCTTTTTTTTCCGGATTGACGCGCAAGCCAGCGTGCGTAGCTCGGCTGCCGTTAGGCTGCAAAGGCCTGCGTTGGCGCGTCCTGGCCCTTCGGAACGAACCTCACTGAGGCCCTCCGGTTTTCGTCGGACGGAGCATTCGGAAGCGCGTAGCGGAGGAGCGCCTTGAACACGCTCTTGTACTGCTTGACGAGGCTGCCGGTGCTGTACGGGATGCCGTGCTTTTCGCAGATGCGGCGGACCTCCGGCTCGATCTGTCGGTAGCGACGGCCTGGCATTTCGGGAAACAAGTGGTGCTCGATCTGATGGCTGAGATGCCCCGTGAAGACCGCCAGCAGCGGTCCCGCTTCGATGTTGCTGGAACCCAAAATTTGCCGCAGATAGTAGCCGCCGCGCGTTTCGCGTGCCAGGTCCGCTTCAGTGAACGTACTCGTCGCCTCGGGCAGATGTCCGCACTGGATGACGACGTAGGTCCACAGGTTGCGCACGCCCGACGCGAGTAGATTGCCGAACAGGACCTTGGGAGCGAAGGGCCCCGCGAGCGCCGGGTAGAGCACGTACTCCTTCGCGTAGTGCTTCGCCGTCTTGAGCGCGATGCCGCGCCAGTCTGCGAGCATCCTGCTCATCTGCTCACGCCGCTCCGGCGTGCCCTTCTCCGCGGTCAGGTACTCGGAAGTCCGCGCGTGATAGTAAGAGACCGCGTGATCGAAGACCAATCCGGCCAGCGGGTTCAGCACGGGCTGCAGCAGATGGATGGGTTTCCAGGGGACGTCACTGGATAGCCGAAACACGCCGTAGCCGAAGTCGTCGTCCTTGCCGAGCACGTTCGTGTACGTGTGGTGCGTGACGTTGTGCCCGTGTTTCCACGTGCGCGCCGTGCCGACCAGATCCCACTCGTACGTCTTCGAGTCGAAGGCCGGATCCTGCATGAAGTCGTATTGCCCGTGCATCACGTTGTGCCCGAGCTCCATGTTTTCGAGGATCTTGTAGCAACCGAGGCTCAGCACACCGAGGCCGAAGGTGACGGGCTCGAGACTCACGTGAATGAGCACGCGGCCCGCTACTTCCAGCGAGCGCGCGACGCGCCGAACCTTCTTGATATAAACGGCGTCTTCCTCGCCGACCTCGGCGAGGACGCGCGCGCGCAGATCGTCGAGATCGCGCCGCAGTGATTCGAGATCGATGGGTATGGGTCGGGTCATGACAGCCTCTTTCTTGCGTCCCGAGCGCTCACAAGTCGACTTCGACGGTGGTGCGCGCCACGGACACACAGGGAAAAATCATTTCTTCGCCGGCACCGGACTCCTGCTGCGTGGCGACGTTGAACACGACGCCGCGCTTCTTTTTGCAGCGGCACGTGCCGCAGGTGCCCGCTCGGCAACCGGTCTCGACGCGTAGCCCCTGCGCCTCTGCCTGCTGCAGAATCGTCAGCGGCCGGTTCGCGAGGGATTCCACCCCGGAGCGCGCGAAGCGCACGAGGTGCGACTGCCCGAGAATTGCGGAAACGTCGAAATCCGCGTTGAACAGTTCGTAGCGCAGCTTCGAGAGATCGGCCTCGGCTGCTTCGTACGTCTGCACCACGGCGCGCATGAATCCGCCCGGGCCACACAGGTACGTGTCCAGATCGCGAAAATCCGGTGCCAGTTCCTCGAGCAACTCGCGCGTGAAGCGTCCGGTCGGTCCAGACCACGTTGCATCGGCTTGCTCGACGCACGAAACGACGCGCACGTTCGTCGCGGTGGCTGCGATCTGCGCCAGCTCCTGTTTGAAGATGATGTCGTCCGGCGTGCGCGCGAAGTGCAAAAATGTCACCTCTGTGGCCGAGCGCGTCGCGACGAGATGCCTCAGCATCGACATCACCGGCGTGATCCCCGAACCCGCGGAGATCATCAGGACCTTGGCCGGAACGGGGTTCGGTAGAGTGAACTGCCCCTCCGGCGCGCTGAGCTCGAGCACGTGCCCCGGCGCGATCTCGTTCGCCAGGTGATTGGAGACCAGGCCGCCAGGAACGCGCTTCACGGTGATGCTGGGCAGACCGTTCGTCCCTGGCGCGGAGGACAGGCTGTAAGTGCGCTGAACGGGTTGTCCGTCGACGACGAGGTGCACGCGCACGTGGGCGCCAGGTCGGTAGGCGCCGAAGCGCGCGTTCGGCCTGAGCACGAACGTCCTGACGTCGTGCGTCTCGTCGCGCACGGCGACGACGCGCGCGAGCACGCGGTGCAGTGACAAGGTCGGATCGACTTTGGCGAGCACGCCCTCCAGGAGGGGCACCCTGGCGCTGACGCGGGAGCTGGCTCGATCGAGCCAAGGCCTCGCCAGCCGCGCGCTGCGGCGCACCAGACTCTGGCGAATTCGCTGGCTTTTTCCGGACAGATCCCGCGGGTTACCGGGATTCTCGGCGAACATCTACGGACCTCCAAGAGGTGAATTCAAGACAGTCACGAAACAATTGCGCGTACAACTGTGCCGACATCTGTACGGCCCGGAAGGGCGGCCGTCAAGGGCAGAAAATTCCTGACCTACGAAGGCGGGCGAAATGCAGTTTTTGGACCACGCCTCCTTCGTGCAGAGCCATGAACGCCCTGTCTCGACTCTGCCTGCCACCGCTCGGCACGGAGCCGAACGACGCTTTCAGCATCGGGCTATCCCGGGATCGCGGCGCGAGCTTCGAGAGCGTGTATCGCATCGCGCAAACTTGTCCCCAAGAGTGCGTGGACGCATCCGAGATCACGAGACTCTGTCTCGCTCCCTGGCGCACCATTGGCCCCGCGATCCGCGCAACCGAAGTAGAGTGTGCAGTGCAGTGGCTCGAGCCCGACGCCGGCACGCAAGAGCCCGGGGCTGACGCGGGCGCGGCGCGCAAGTCTGCGGACGACGAAGGCTGTTCCTGCCGCGTGCCAACGCCCGGAGTGCCGTTCGCGCCTGCAGCGACGCTCCTGGCAGCGGCGTGCGCCGTGCTCTGGCGTCGCGTCTACGCGAGAGAGCGCAATACGTCGCGTACCAGCTCCTGCCCGACCCGATCCCGTCGCCACTCCTCCGGCGCCCAGCCCGCCAGGAATCGGTAGAAGTCGGCACACGCGATCGGATAGAGGTCGCGCCATTCGCGTTCGAGGTCGTCTGCAGCGACGCTGCTCGGGAGCGCCTGGCGCAGTCGTTGGAAATAAGTCGCCAGATGGCGGGGGTCGGTGACCTCTGCGCCGCTGTACGAGCAGCTGCCGAGAAAGTACGCGACGTCTTTCATGCCGCAGCCGCCGCCGACGTACTGAAAGTCCACCATCGCTATCCCTTCATGATCAGCGGCGAAGCAGAAGTTCGCGAGCTTGGCGTCGCCGTGAACGAAAGTCTGAAATGACGCAGCGCGCAGCTTCTGATCCAGGACCGGTGCCGCTTTGCGCAGCGGTTCACAGGTCATGGCGGCGAGCTCCTCGGGGCGCGTCGCCAGGTGCCAGTACGTTCCGGTTTTCCAGAGTCCGTCGGGAGCTACACCCAGAAAGCGCGCATGGAATGCGGCTAGCCAGCCGAGACAGCGCTCGACATCCGAGTGCCGCGCGGTCCCACGCCGCCCAGCAAAGCCAGCGTCGTCCAGGTCTTCGAGCACGAGCAGCCATTCGCCATCGCGGCGCCGGTGGTCGATGAGCGTTGCAACGCGACATGCGCCGCCGCAGCGCGTGGCATACGAGTGATAGAACTTCGCCTCGACCTCGTAGGAGCGTTGCTTGCGTGCGTGCGAGACGTCGCTCTTGCGTGACCGAGCCGGCGGTCGCACCCATTTGACGACGACGCTGCCGAGCGAGGCACCGCTCAGGTGCACGCGAAAGAGATCGCCATAGCCGCCCCACAGTGACTGGATGCGCGCGCCCTGGCGAGCGCTCCGGGCGCCGGTCACGCCGGCTATCCAGGCGAGGTCGAGCCCGTGCGTAGGAAGCGGCATCTGTTTTGGGGATCGCTCACGGCTGAGACGTCCAATTAGAGCATTTTGTAGGAGCGTGTGGGGGTGGTCCGCGGCCCGAGAAGCCCCCATGGCGGGCGTGCTGGGCGTGGTTATCGTGGAAATATGCCCAAAACCGAACGCAGGGTGGCGTTTCCGGCTGCCCGTCTGCGAGCTGCGAAGAAGAGTCTGGGAAGCACCGCGACTCTGAACACACCCGTCGAGATCCGCACCATGCACACCCGCTTGGACGACGAGACGAAAGGGTACGTGCAACGCTCTCTGGCGCGAAAGCTCGGCAAGTTCGCCCAGCACATCGAGCGCATCAGCGTGCGCTACGAGGACGTGAACGGCCCGAAGGGCGGCCGCGACAAGGTCTGCCGAATCCAGGTGGCTCTGAACGGCCTTGCGCCGGTCGTCGTCGATGAACGCGGCGATCACTTCCTGGACACCTACGACTTGGCGGTGGACAATTTGCAGCGCGCGGTGCGCCGGCACCTGGACCGTGCCGGACGGCGGTCCGTGAGCAAGGCGCGGGCCAGGGATACCGTACGCGTAAGCAGCTAAGGGGGCCTGCCTCGGAGCAGGACACGCGCGCGGTATGATTTCGCGCCAGCAAGCTGATAGAACGCTGCGCGAGAATGGGACGACCGCTTCGAGTTGCCGTAGTGGGTGGCGGTTGCGCTGCACTGACGGCGGCGTTCGAGCTGAGCAAACCCAGCGCGGACGGCCGGCGTTGCGAAGTCACCGTGTACCAGATGGGCCACCGCTTGGGCGGCAAGGGCGCGTCGGGGCGCGGCGCGTGCGGCCGCATCGAGGAGCACGGACTCCACCTGTGGATGGGGTACTACGAGAATGCGTTCCGGCTCGTGCGCGAGGTGTACGCCGAGCTCGACCGTGATCCGGCAGAGTGCCCGCTCGCGCGCTGGTCGGACGCGTTTGCGCCGGCCAACCTGAACGCTGTGGCGGACTGGTCGCCGTCGGGTCGCTGGCTGCCTTGGATCGTGGACTTTCCGCCGAGCCCCGGCTTGCCCGGCGACGGTGCGCCGCTTCGTTTCAGCGTGGCGGACTACCTCTCACGGTTAGCGGCGCTCGCGGGTGCGTTGATCCGCACCCTCGAGGTAAAGCGGGATCGGGGCTCGCACGCCGGCGCGGAGCTCTTTCCAGAGCTGACGCCAGATCGCATCACGGCAGACGTCCTGCTCTCCACGGCGAGCCGTCTGCTCAAACACGGCGCGGCGGCAGGTTTTCGCTTGCTCATGGAAGCGACGGGGTTGCTCGAGCTCGCGCTCGGGCGCGCGCCGCTGATGCCGCAAAGCCCGCTCTCGAGCGTGGTCGAAGCGCTGGCGCACACGCTTCGACAGCGCTTCGAAGCGCTGATCGTGGGGGATGACGAGGTGCGGCGGCTCTGGGAAGTGCTGGATCTGGTGCTCGCTGCCATTCGCGGCTCGATCCGTTTTCGTCTGGCGTTCGATCCGCGTGGCTTCGACGCGATCGACGACTACGACTCGCGCGAGTGGCTGATGCTGAACGGCGCGTCGCGCGCCTCCGTCAACAGCGCCTTCATTCGCGGCCTGTACGATCTCGCGTTCGCGTACCAGGAAGGGGACCCGAATCGTCCCATGATCGCGGCGGGCGCCGCGCTGCGCGGATCGATGCGTGCGTTCTTCACGTACCGTGGTGCATTTTTCTGGAAGATGAACGCCGGCATGGGGGACGTCGTGTTCTCGCCGCTCTACGAGGTCTTGAAGCGGCGCGGTGTGCGCTTCGAGTTCTTTCACAAGCTCACCAACGTGCGGCTCGCGAGCGGCGCCGAGCAGCACGTCACCGGCCTCGACTTCGATGTTCAGGCGCAGGTCACCGGCGGAGGGGAATACCGTCCGCTCGTGGACGTGTGCGGCTTGCCGTGCTGGCCGTCCGAGCCGGACTTTCGTCAACTCGAAAACGGCGATCGCATTCGAAGCGAAGGCTGGGATCTCGAATCCCAATGGGACGAACGGCGCGCCACCGTGTGTTCTCTCAACGTGGGGGAGGACTTCGACGTGGTCGTGCTCGGCGTGGCGCTGGGCGTCATTCCTTACACGTGCAAAGAGATCCTGGAGCGCGACGAACGCTGGCGCGACATGGTCCGGCACGTGAAGACGGTGCCGACTCAGGCCTTCCAGCTGTGGCTGAAGACGCCGATGACGGAGCAGGGCTGGGAGCAGCCGCTGAACCTGTCCGGTTTCGTCGAGCCGTTCGACACGTGGGCGGACATGACGCATGTCGCGCCGCGCGAAGCCTGGCCGGAATCCCCGCGCGCCATCGCCTACTTTTGTAACGTGCTCGGCGACGTTGCCGCCCCGGCACGGGACGCGCGCTTCGTCGCCGCGCAATACGAGGAGGTGCGGCGGAGCGCGATTGCCTTCCTGAACGGTGATTTGCGCCACCTGTGGCCGAAGTCACAGCGAGCCTCCGGCGTGTTCGACTGGCAGCGGCTGCTCGCGCCGAGCGACGCCGCCGACGAGTCCAGGTTCGACTCGCAGTTCTGGACGGCGAACGTGAGGCCCAGCGATCGCTACTCACAAGCGCTGCCGGGCACGTCTCGTTTCCGGATCTCGCCGCTGGATCCCGCGTACGATAACCTCACCATTGCTGGCGACTGGACGAGCTCGGGTCTGAACACGGGTTGCGTGGAGGCCGCCGTCATGTCGGGCCTGCTCGCGGCGCACGCGATTGTACAACGGCCGGCGCTTTCAGATATCGTCGGCTACGACCACCCCTGAAAGAGGCGAATGATGGCCGGGCGCAAGCGAGCCAAACGACCGAAAATCGACCGCACCGAACCCGACAGAAACTTCACGGCCGCCTTTCGAAAATCCAGAGCGCAGGAGCCCGCGCCGGAAACGGCCGCGCCGGATCTCGAGGAGCCAGTGACGAGCGTGCGGGATGCGTCGTACGAAGCCATCAACAGCGGCTATCGCATCATCGACGAATACATGCGGCAGGGTCAGCGCATCGCGGAGGACTTCTGGCTGCCCGCCACGGACGCGACGAGCAAGCCGCCCGAGCACGTACGCATGATGGAGCGCTTTCTGCGCTCGGCCGGCGACATGGGGAGCGCGTGGCTGGAGATGATGACGCAGTGGACGCGCCCAGCTGGCGCGGACATGAGCCCGCGAGGGACGGCGGGACCGTTCACTGCTGGTCGCACGAACGGCCATGCCACGGCCGAGGAGACGCACAACGGCGCGCCGCACCCGGCGGCGTTGTCGATCGCCGTCGAATCGTCGCGCCCGGTGCGCGTCTCCGTGGAGACGCACGGCCGTCTCGAAGACATCGAAGCGTCGCCGCTCGTTAGCACCGATCGCTCGCTGCCGCCGATCACGACTCCATGCGTCGAGGTCGAGGCGGAGACAGGGCGCGCGTTGCTGCGCGTCGCCGTGGCCGATGATCAACCGCCTGGCACGTATCACGGCGTGCTCTTGGATCGACGGACGCAGCGACCCGGCGGCACGATCACCTTGCGGGTTCAGTAGTCGTCGTCATGCAGGGGGCCGGGCTCGTACGCGAGGTTCTCGAGGACTACGGTACGGTGGCGCAGCGCGCGCTCCGCGCTGGGCTCTCCTCTGCCGCGTCGCGCGATCCCGTTTACCAGCTCGCGGCCGATTACCCGCTGAGAGGCGGTCGCGCGCTCCGCGCCAGCTACTGCATCGCCGCCGCGCGCGTGTTCGGCGCGTCGGTGGACGAGGCGTCGCTGTCGGCCGTGTCGCTCGAGCTCCTGCACAGCGCGTTCCTCGTGCGCGACGACGTGGAAGACGAGAGCCACGAGCGCCGCGGACGCCCCGCGCTGCACATGCTCCACGGCGTCGCGACGGCAGTGAACGCCGGGGACGCGCTGACCGTGCTGGGCTTGCATCCTTTGCTCAAAAATCGCTTCATGCTGGGCGACGCGCTCGCGCTGCAAATCCTGGAAGAGACGGCGCGCATGGTGCGGGAATCCGTGGAAGGGCAGGCGATGGAGCTGCGCTGGCGCTGCAACAACGAGCTTGCGCTGCGCGACGAGGACTACCTCAAGATGGTCCTCAAGAAGACGTGTTGGTACACCACCATCTACCCCAGCCGCGTCGGGGCGATCATCGGGGCGCGCTCGCGCACGGATCTCGATCGCTTCGTGCGCTTCGGTTTCTTTCTGGGCGCGGCGTTCCAGGTGCAAGACGACCTCCTCAACTTGATTGGTGACCACGCGCAGTACGGCAAGGAGCTGAACGGCGACATCTACGAAGGTAAGCGCACCCTGATGCTAATTCACCTGCTCCACCAGCTGCGCGGCCGAGACGCACAGCGCCTGCGCACCTTTCTGGCGCGTTCGCGCACGCGACGCTCGGCCAGGGACGTGGCCTGGGTACGCGAACGAATGCGGAGTCACGGGAGCATCGAGCACGGGCGCCGCATCGCGCAAGCGCTGGCCGGAGCTGCCACACACGAATTTCACGCCGCCTACGGAGACGCGCCGGAAGGGCGTGACAAGCAGTTCATCAGGAGTCTGCCAGAGTGGGTACTCGCAAGACGCTGAACGGTGAGCCGAAAGTCCTGGTGTACGGCGCCACGGGTTTTACGGGCCAGCTCATCCTCGAGCAGCTGCGAGCGCTGCGCGTCCCGTTCGTCGTGGCGGGCCGAAATGAAGCGCGCCTGCGCGCCGTGGGCGAGGTGTTTCGAGCGCCGGTGCGCGTGTTCGGTCTCGAGGACCCAGGCGGAGTCGAACAAGGCCTCTCGGGTGTGACCATTCTGCTCAACTCGGCCGGCCCGTTCGGCGCGACCACCGCGCCGCTGATCCGCGGCTGCCTCAGCGCAGGCGTGCATTACCTCGACGTCAGCGGCGAAGTGGCTCCGCTCGATCTGGCGTCGCGCCTCGACGCTGCGGCGAAGGCGCGCGGCATCATGGTCCTGCCTGCGGTCGGCTTCGACGTCGTCCCGTCCGACTGCCTCGCCGTGCATCTCGCGCGCCGCTTGCCCGACGCTGACGAGCTGACCCTGAGCATCGAAGGCTCGAACCTGATGTCGCGCGGCTCCGCGCTGACGTTCGCCGAACACGCCGGCATACCCGTGCTCGCGCGCAGAGCCGGCAAGCTCGAGCCCATGCGCTACCGCGCCCAGATGCGCTGGACGAATTTCGGTGACGGCGCGCGCCCGACCATCGCCACGAGCTGGGGGGATCTCGTGACGGCCTATCACAGCACGCGTATCCCGAACATCGAGGTGTACTTCGAGGCCACGCCGCCGCGCATCTTGACCATCGGCGGCAATCAGATGTTCGGCACGAGCATGCGTCCCTGGCTCCGGCCGTGGTTCAAGTTCTTGGCCGGCATGATGCCGGAAGGCCCGAGCCCCGACGTGCGCGCCCGTCATAGCGCGCGTATCGTGGGCGAAGCGCGCAAGGGCAAGCGCCGTGTGCGCAGCATGCTCGTTACGCGCGAGGCGTATTCGTTTACGGGCATCGCCGCCGCGGCGGTCATTCGCGAAGTGCTGCAGGGCGCGATGGCGCCGGGATTCCAGACACCAGGAGCGCTGTTCGGGCCGGACTTTCCGCTAGCTCTCGGCGCCGAGCGGCACGAGCTCTCATGACTCGGCTTCAGGTCGCCGCGCCGCTGAGCAGTGCCGCGCTCTCCGGCGTGCTGATCGAGATCCCGTGCCCGCGCACTGTGCTCACGCAGTGGCTCGCCGAACGAGGGCCACTGGGCCTCGCGTCGAAGGCCGCCAAACACCCCGTGTATTGCGAGCTCTGGAGCGTGCGGGATGGTGGGCTGTGCGTCGGGAATGTCAGCCAACACGATCTCTGGGAGGCCGGTGGCCGGGCGAGTGGCATTGCCATGCGGGCCATGGCTCAGATGTGCGCTCCACGCCAAGGTCCGCTGCGCGACATGCTGCTTGGAAACGCACAGGCCGGCGCAGAGCGGCTCCCGGGTTTGTTCCGGAGCTTCAGTCGCGCGCTGGTCGCGCCGCTCAGCACTTACTTCGAAACCATGACCTGGATACCGGGTGTGACGTTGCGCGGTAGCCAGGAGCCGTATTCGTTCGTGGTCGGGATGTTCACGGACAGCGCGGTCGCTCGCTGGGCAGATGTCGCGTTTGGATACGGCTACAGAAAGCAGCCGGCGCGCTTCGACGTGCGCTCGCCGGAGGCGTTCGCCGTGCGCGCCACGAACGGCGCTCCGCTGATAACCTTCACCGGCGAGCTGCTCGACGCGTCACTCGAAACGGGGGCGCTCGCTGGGGTTGAACGCGCGGTGCAGTATCCGTTGCTCGGTCTGACTCCTTCCGGAGCGCTCGCCCGCTCGACACTGAAGCGATCGTTCGCGACGGCCGAATCGCTGGCGCCGCTCAGGGGGGCTGTGGAGCTCGCGCCTGGCTTGGTTCCCGGGGTCCGTAGACGCCCCGCGCCGTCGCGTTCGCGTTCGCGTAAACCCTACGACGCGCTAGCTTTTTCGAATATGCGCGCCGTCGTCAGCTACCCCAAGCCGGCAGTCTGACGGGGCGAGCTCGGTTCACCCAATGGCCAAGCCGGCGCTCTCGAGCGTACGCCGCGCCGATGCCACGACCGGCGCAGAGCTACCCTCCGGCCAATCGCGGCACGCCTGATCGAACAAGTGGCACGCCTCTCGGTCACGCCCCTGGCGGTGCAGCAGCAACGCCAAATCTTGCGCAGTCCGCAGCCCCAGCGAACGCATCCCGAGCGACTCGGTCAGACCCAGCGCCGCACGAAACTCCGCTTCCGCGGCGGCGTCTTGCTGCAGCGCTGCGAGCACTCGTCCCTTACGCCGGAGCAGGTCTGGTTCCAGCATCGGTTGCAGACCCGAACGACAGATCACGAGGCCGTGATCCACGGCTTCGAGCGCCGGCCCGGGTTGACCGCTGTTCAAGAGTACGTCCACCAGGTAGCCCTGAAAGTAGCCGCGGTTTACCTTGGCTCCCACGGCGTCGATCAAACTGATTCCGCTTTGGATTGCGTTCAATGCTTCGGCGGGCGCGCTCTGCAGCGCCAGGAGCCAGCCCTGACCGCAGAGCGCGATCGCTTGCCAGAACCAAAGCCCATGCTCGGCGCTCAGGGTGAGCGCGCGCTCCACGAATACGCGCACCAATTCGGGGTCGTCGATGTCTCGCGCGAGCATCGACAGGCTCACCGCCGTCGAACACGAAGTGTAAGGATGCCCGATGCGTTCAGCGAGCTGCCAGACCTCGTCGATGCGCGTGCGCGCGAGCATCACTCGGCCCTCGATGGCTTCGATGTACGCCGCGTATATCGCCGAAGTCAGGATGCCCTCGAAGCCGTACTGGCTCAGCAGTCGTTCGTGTTGAGCGGCGGGAGCATCCCGCTCGAGGAGCTCGAGCGCCGAGTACAGATGGTCGCGCGCGGCTCCGAGCTGCGCCGCGAAACAGGCGTGCACTCCCAGGCAAGATCGCACCACGAGCGCGTCGTCGCGGCCGAGCGCGGTGCCCAGCTGCCGCTGGAACAGCTCACGCAGCCGTTCGATGCGCGTCGCGTCGGAGCGGACGAGACACAGGCTCCAGATCCCGTAGAGCACGTGCAGCGGCGTATCGCCGCGCCGTTCGCAGATCTGCGCGGCGTGGCCGTACACCTCCTCGACGTCGGGCGAGGAGTAGCCGCGCGTCGAGATCAGCGCGAGGCCGAGCGTGGTGAGGAGCTCCACCTCCACGGGTTCGGCGCTGCTCCGCTCGCGCGCGCGCTGCACGAGATCGAGCGCGCGGCGTGCGATATCCATGGCCTCGGTGAAGGCGCCGTGCGAAAGGGAGCGGCGGGCACCGCTCAGCAGGTGTGTGGCCGCCGACACGACCTCGTTGGCGAGCTCGTAGTGATGCGCGAGCATCAGCGGCTGCTCTGCCGCCACCTGGGGATAGTCGCCCGTGATGATCGCCGCGAGCGTGCGGTGATATTCGGCGCGCGCTCCGCGCATCAGGGATTGGTACGCGGCGTCGCGCACGAGCGCGTGAGAAAACTCGTACGTGCCGTCGTGGTCGGGACGCGCGTGCACGAGTCCCGCGTGCAAGAGCGCGTCCAGGTCGCGCAAGCGGGCCGTCGTGCCGTCGATGGCGAACGCGAGCTTCTGGAGCCACTGCGACGAAAACGTCCGACCAATCACGGAAGCCAGCTGCGCGAGCCGGCGCGCAGGGCCCAGGCGATCGAGGCGCGCCGCCAGCGAATCCCGGAGCGTCTCGGGAATCTGAGGCAGATCCGCATGCAGAATCGTCGTGACGCGTGGCGGAACGGCCAGGATTTCGGCGTGGGCGCGCGCGCTCTCCTCGATGAACAGCGGTACGCCTTCCGCGCGTTCGAGCAGGCGCTCGACGGCGTGGGGCGGCAGCGCCGTGGCGAGGCCCTCCGTGATGCGCGTCGCGATCGTGCGGGCCGACTGCTCATCGAGGCGTGCGAGCGGCACGAGCTCGAACCCCCCCGAATTCGCCCAGTCGAGGTCGGCGCCAGTGCGGGCCGTGGTCAGCACGAACGCCGGGTGCGGGCGCCGCTCGCAGAACGCTTGCAAGAAGTTGCGCGTCGAAGGATCGAGCCACTGCGCATCTTCCACCACCAGAATCGCCGGGCGCGTCCGCGCCAGCGCCGCCACGAAATCGCACAGCACGTCGATGGTGCGCTGGTACTGTTTTGCCGTGGGCAGCGCGCCCGGGGCGAGACGCGTGCCCGATGTGCTCGGCAACAATGCCAAAAGCTCGCCAGCGGACTGCGAGAGTCCGAGCGCGTTCAGCCGCTCGGGCAATGACTCGCGCGTATGGCCGAGCGCATTCGCCCAGCGCGTGAGGTAGGTCAGGATCGGATACAGGGCGTCGGACTCGTGGTGTTCGACGCCCGAGCACTCGATCACGTCGCGATCGCCCGCGACCCGCGTGAACTCGCGCACCAACCGCGATTTGCCGATACCGGGCTCGCCCACCAGCACGACGCCGGGCGGCCCGTCCTCGATGGTCCGCGATCGCTCGAGCAGTAGCCCGAGCTCCCGTTCGCGCCCGACGAAAGGTGAGAGCCCCCGGTGCTCGGCCGCCTGCAGGCGCGTCGAAGCGGGGCCCCGCCCGGAGATCCGATACAGCATGATGGGCTGCGCCACGCCGCGCAGCTGCCGCGCGCCCACCAGCTTGCTGTCGAAGTAGCCCTCCACGAGGCGGTGCGTGGTGGCCGTCACCACGACCGAGCCCGCCTCCGCCTCCGCCTGAGCCCGAGCCGCCAGGTTCGGCGTGGTACCCACCGCCAAGCGCTGCGGGAGCAATGCGTCCCCCATCTCGCCGAGCAGCACCGAGCCGGAGTGGATGCCCACGCGGACCTGCGGCGTCGCGGTCGGAAACTCCCGCTGCATCTCGGCCATAGAGGCAATGAGCGCGAGGCCCGCCTCCACTGCGGCTACCGGCGTGCGCTCATCCGCCGTCGGGTAGCCGAAGTAAGCCATGATGCCATCGCCGAGAAACTGCGCGACGTGGCCGCGGTACTCCCGAATCACACCCGCGGCGCGGCGCTGGTACTCGCGCAGGATGACGCGCAGGTCCTCGGCGTCCATGGCCTCGGAGAGCGCCGTGGAGCCGACCAGGTCGCAGAAGAGCACCGTGATCTGTCGGTACTCGGCGTCGTCCACGGCGGGCGCCCCCGCTCGCACAGGGGCCTCTTTCGGGTGGAGCTCCGCGCAGCGCGGACACTCGCCGCTCTCGCTCACCGCCGAGCCACACCGTTCACAGATCATCGTGCAGCCGTCACACTACCAAATGCCACGACCAGGGTAGCGTGCGCCGCACAGTTTCGCGCACAAAGAGCACGTGGCTTCAGGCAGCCAGCTGAGATACTGTGGGTTCGAGCAGACCGCGGCCCACAGTGTCCGCGGACGCGGGGAGGTAAAAATTGGCTGAGATTGCGCCGCCCATCGACCGCACGCCGCTGATGGCGTTGTTCAGTCTGGACTACCACGTCGCGGAACTCCGGGCACGGGCGGGTCACGAGGGGTACGAGTACTGGGGCAAGCGGGCCCAAAGCATCAAGGATGCTCCCGACGATTTTCGTCCAGAGTCGATCGAGCAGACCATGCAGCGCCTCGCGCAATTCTACGGCGCGAACGCGAACGTCCACGACCGCCATAAACGGCACGCGCGCGGCAGAGTGGCCATGGCCATGGCGACGGCCGCTCGCTCAGGTGGGGCGGACGAGGCAGACCGCTGGCTCGCGATGGCCCAGGACATGGGTATGATGACGCAGGAGCACGTCGGTAGGCTCGGGGACTTCCGTCTGCTCTCGCCGATTCGTGCGTACATGATGCTCGGTACCAGCGCCGCTTGCGTCACGTCGAACGAAAAAGAGACCTTTTCGTTCGACCTCTTCGAGGTCACGAACCTGTCCGTGGAGTTCGACGTGAATCGCCCCGTCTCCGCCTTGCGCAAGCTCTTCGATCCGCGCATGTGGGACGTCAGCGGCAAACAATGCTTCGAATACGCCGATCAGATCTCCGACGCCGAGCGCTCGAGCATCGCACCCGGCTTCTCCGGCACACCGCCGCCGCCGGTGCTCCCGCCCAAATCAGAAGAAATCGCCGTCGCCGGCCAGAGCTGGGAGGGCTTGTTCTACGAGAACGCGGTCCTCGCGGTCGGCCCCTTCCACCTGACGGACTTCCGGAATTTCCTACAGATCCGCTTCGTCGCGTCCGACGAGGCCATCGACTCCGAGTACAGCCTCTCCGAAGGCATCAGTATGGAGATCCTCGGCTCCGGCTTCGTCGCAGGCGGCCTCGATCGCGACTCTGGTATCGTCCGAGTCCGCAAGCTCACGGACACTTCGTGCCACGTGTTTGCGTCGAAGAGCGTGCGCGTCGGGCAGCCCGCCAATCGCCGCGATATCCTGAACGTCAACATGGCCGCCACGTTGCCATTCTGGTTTTACTGCCTGGTGCTTTTGGGAGTCTGCGAAGACTTCAACCCGTGACGCTCGCCCACGAGGAGGAACAATGCCCCCGAATCCGCCGCTACCGCATCGTATCCGCGCAAAACGCAACGTGGCCGTGTTCTTTCAACGCCACGACGCGCTGACCACTGGCGTCAAGCAACACATCGAGGACGTCAAGACCGTCAGCAAGAGTGTGCTCGCTGGCAACCACAGCCCGAGCGAATTCGTGGCCGACGTGACGGCGCTCTGGATCAACGGCGCCTCGCTCGTGGCGTCAGCCGTCTTTGGCCTCCCCTTCCTCAGCGAAGGGGCGGACGACGACCGGCAACCCGGTGGGCCCGGCCAACCGGGTCCGCCCGGGCCCGGACAGCAGCCCGCGCCGCCCAAACCGCGCACCTAGGGAGTCGACCATGCCGAACGACAACGGCGACTCCGACCGCTACCAGCGCGCGGCCAATCTGATCGACGCCGAAGCCGAGCGCATCAAACGCTGCGTCGATGACGTCGCCACGCTGGCCGGCGACACGCGCGACGTGGTCTGCGACGTGATCGACGGCGGCGACTACAACGCATCCGACTGGATCGCGGACATCACTGCGCTTTCGGCGGCCGCGTACCGCGCACTCTCACATGTCTGTGGCCATGCCCCCGGCACCCCCGGCTCCTCGACGACAGTCGTCGACCGGCCGAATGGCGAGCCCCGGTTTCTGTTCGACGTGCGCAGCGAAATGGCCGGCCCCGTCGAAGTCGTGCAGGCCAACCCGCCACTCACGTTCGTGTCCGCGTCGGATTTGACCGGGCCGGCGGGCACGATTCCAGGCAACAAAGTCGTCGTGCGCTGCATCGGCGACCGCGTCGTCCTCACGCTGCGCGATTTGAACGGCGTGGTGCCCGGTACGTACACCGGAGAGGTGACGATCAGCGACGCCACCGGTACGAAGGCGGTGCGTCCGATTCGTGCGGAGTGTCGCAGCTCACTCTGGTGGGGCTGAGCGTTCAGGGGAGGGCCGCGCGCGGCGGCGCAGAGCACCCGCCACGCGCGTGAGATCAATCTCGTAGTACTGCGCATTTCCAGCGTTTGTGTGACACTTTTTAAGTGACTACGTAACCCAGGGTCGACGCTACTCTGCGCGTTCACCAATTCTGCTTCACCGAAGCCACGCACAGGAGATCTGAAATGCGAAAACTCTTTACGCGCGCGCTCGCGCTCGGCTGCCTTGCCGCTCTGAACCTTGCTGCGTGTGGGGACGACGAAGACGACGCTGGGGGCGCGGGGCGCGGCGGTAGCGCCGGCACCGGAGGTCGCGGTGGTGGCGCCGGCACGGGCGGAGCAGCAGGCACTGCGGGGACGGGCGGCGCAGCAGGAACCTCGGGCAGCGGCGGTGCAGCGGGCAGCGCTGGCTCAGCAGGAGCTTCAGGCAGCGGCGGTTCAGCGGGTTCGGACGCCGGATCCGATGCAGGGCCGCGAGCACAGGTCATCCCGTGTCCTGAAAGCGTGGCAGCGACGATCGAGACTGTAGGAAACGGTCCGGGCAGCTTTGCCTTCTCGCCGAACACCGCCACCATCCAGGCGGGCCAAGTGGTTCGATTCCTGAACGAGACGG